>CAZSQK010000159.1:0-14871 GCA_964608645.1 uncultured Solibacteraceae bacterium
TATTCCAGCACCAGGTCCCAGCCGATAATCCAGGCCAGCAACTCGCCCATCGTGGCGTATGCATAGGTGTACGCGCTGCCCGCGATCGGAATCATCGTCGCGAATTCGCTGTAACACATGCCCGCGAACGCGCAACCGATCGCCGCCACGACGAACGACAGCACCACGGCGGGACCGGCATGGTCGGCGGCGGCGATACCCGTCAGCGAGAACAGCCCCGCGCCGATGATCGCGCCGATGCCGAGCGCGACCAGGTTCACCGGCCCGAGCGTCTTCTTCAGATGATGCTCGCCCCCTTCGGATTCGGCCTTAATCCGTTCGAGCGATTTCGTCGCAAACAGACTCATGTCGTCGCCTTCCTACGTATTTTGGGAACAGACGAAAAGATAGCACAGTCGGGGGGAGTCTTGTAACGCAGGAAGGCCGTAGACTGTCAGTCGCTGCCGCCGCCGGCGCTCTGTCGTGCCGGGCTTTGTCCGCCCGCCACGAACGTTCGTAAGGCGGCGCGGATCTGCGCGACTCCCGTGCCCATCGCACGGCACGCCGCCACGGCCGCCATCACATGGGCGATCGGAAACCCTGCGTCCCCGCGGGAGACCATCGGAATGGCGTCCACCTGCATGACCCGCCGGTGGTTCGCCCCGGACGCCTCCAGGATGAAACCATCCGCCTCAAAATACACCGTCCCGCCGCCGCGGCGGGCCGCTTCGAGCACGAGGTTGTCGGCGCTCGGCGCGAACCAGACGACCTTCCTCGAAACTCGGCTCACCTTCGGTCTCCGCGGGATCTCGCACACGGCGGCGTCGCCGGCATTCAATACGAGCGTTCCCCCCTCCAGCACGCGCTCGGCCACCAACGATTGAATCCGCATTGCCTCATTCGACTCACCCGAGCCGCCGGCGCCGACGATCACCCCCACGTCGGACCAGTCGTAGCCGAGACCCTCCCGTGCGACCCCGCCGGGCGCCGTTTCGAGCACCGCGACATCCACTTCGGGATCGAACAGAACCGTGGTTGCGGACTGCGGCCCCGTGTGGTCGCCGGAAGCAATCTGCGTCCCGCCCACCCAGATCCCGTCC
The DNA here is from genome assembly GCA_964608645.1 of uncultured Solibacteraceae bacterium. Classification (GTDB taxonomy): domain Bacteria; phylum Acidobacteriota; class Terriglobia; order Bryobacterales; family Bryobacteraceae; genus CAZSQK01. Next base: position 1,080 of record CAZSQK010000159.1, read on the forward strand.
GCCGCCGTCATGCCGATCCCCGCTTCCGGCGTAGCCAGGATGTGTGCGATCAGCCGGGTCACGGTCGTCGTCCCGTTCGCTCCCGTTACGGAGACGATCGGGATGCGCCCGTTGCCCTCGGGATAAAGCATGCTCACGATCTCGGACGCCACGTCCCGCGCCTGGCCGTCGCTCGGGAGATGATGCATGCGGATTTCCGGCGACGGATCGACCTCCACCACGCCGCCTTCCGTGAATGGCTGCGAAATGTCGGGGACGGCCAGGTCAACACCGCAGATATCCAGCCCGATCGCCCGCGCCGCGCGCTCGCAAATCAGGCGCATCGATGGATCCACCAGGTCCGTCACGTCGATCGCCGACCCGCCGGTAGCCGTGTCGGCATTCTCCCTCAGGTACACCGTTGCGCCTGGCGAAGCGACGTTCTCCAACCGGTAGCCCTGCTTGCCCAAAGCCGCGACGCTCTCCCGGTCGATCCGGATCGGGCGCATCGGCTTGTCGTGGCCGTCCCCCCGGCGGGGGTCGCGGTTCGCGTCCTCCACCAGTTGCTGGATGGACCGTTTGCCATCGCCCGTGACGGACGCGGGAATGCGCTCGCAGGCCGCCAACATCCGGCCGTTGACCACCAGCACGCGGTACTCGCGTCCGCGGAACGACTCCTCGACCACCACCCGGGTCGCGGTCTGTCGCGCGATTTCGAAGGCGCAGCAAACCTGCTCCGCCGTGCACAGATCGGCCGACGCGCCCTTAACCGGACTCCCATCGACTGGTTTGACGACCACGGCGCCGCCAAACTCTTCGAAAGCGCGCACCGCCCCATCCGCCGAATCCACGACCCGGGTCCGTGCCGCCGGGACGCCGGCGCGCGCCAGGAGCGCCATAGCTAACGGCTTGTCCTCCGTGGCGCCGACCGCGACCGCGCTGGTTTGGCTGCTCATCCCCGACCGGATGAATTTCCGGCGCCGCCCGTGCCCAAGCTGCAACAAGCCGCCATCCCCTAAGGGTGTGCACGGGATCCCCCTCCGTTGCGCCGCCGTCACGATCGCCGCTGTTCCGGCCGGCCATTCGGACGCGCGCGCGAGGGCTACGATTTCAGCCATTCGTTCGCCGCACGGGTAGGCGGCGCCGTCGATCAGGCTTTGAACGTACTCCACGGAAACCTCCACCAGCCGCCGCATCGCCTGCTCGGATGCATATTCGACATAGATATCGCAGAGATTTGCCCCTTCGGACCGGATGGTCTTCGCCCGGGGAACGGAAATTCCCTCGCGGCGCGCCAATTCCCGGCAGACCTGTTCGACGGCATGGCCTAAGCTGCGGCAGGCGTTGGCGCGAGGAACGCTCGGCAGCGCCGCTGCCAACCGGTCCATGAATCCCGGCAGATCGGCGCATTCCTTTCCGGCCAACTCTTCCGGGTCCAGCCGCACGATCAGAACAGGCCGAGGGCTCGCCAGATTCGGCCCCGCGATCGTGCGAATGTGTTCGATTCTCATGGGCGCCCGTTGCTTTGCTCACAAACCCGTGCAAGGCTCCTGCCGCCGGTCGGAATTTCACAAATCCGAGCCGCTAGTTCTGGGTGACCCGCTCCAGCGTATCCCAAAATTCGGGGAAGGACACCGACGCCGCCTCCGCCTCCCGAATCAACGTCTCGCCATCGCCCGCCAGGCCAGCCACCGCAAAAGCCATGGCAATGCGATGATCTCCGAAGGAATCGATCTCCGCTCCGCGAAACTTCTGCCGCCCCGGAATCCGCATGCCGTCAGGCAATTCTTCCGCGTGCACACCCATGCGGCGCAGGTTGTCGACCACGGTCTTGATCCGGTCCGTCTCCTTGATGCGCAACTCGGAGGCGTCCTTGATGGTGAGCCCTTCCTCCGTAGCCGCGCCGAGAACCGCCAGCACGGGAATCTCGTCGATCAACGCGGCCGTCAGCCCGCCCTCGATGGTTCCGCCGCGCATCGGCGAGTGCTCCACATGGATCTCGCCAATCAGTTCGCCGTTGGCGCTTTCCAGCTCCGGGACGCGGATCTTCGCGCCCATCCCCATCAGGAAGTCCAGCAGCGCCGACCGCGTCGGATTCAGCCCGACGCCATGAATCGTCAGGTTCGATCCCGGCACAAGCAGCGCGGCCACAATAAAGAACGCGGCCGACGAGATGTCGGAGGGAATCGTCAACTCCCGCCCTGTCAACTCCGGCCGCCCTGCCACCGTGATCTTGAGCCGTTCCGTCCGCACCTCCGCGCCGAACTCGCGCAGGGCGATTTCGGTATGGTCTCGCGAGCGGACCGGCTCGGTGACCGAGGTCTGTCCCTCCGCAAATAAACCGGCCAACAGGACGCACGTTTTGACCTGTGCGCTCGGCACGGGAAGCGGATAATCGATGGCGCGCAACCGCCCGCCCTCGATTTCGAGCGGCGGGAACTTGTCTTCGCGCGCCTGAATCCGCGCGCCCATTTCAGCCAGCGGCTTCATGATCCGTTGCATCGGCCGGCGCGAGAGGGAGGCGTCGCCGAAGATTCGCGTGCGGAACGGCTGCGCCGCCAGGATGCCGGAGAGCATCCGGATGGTCGAGCCCGAGTTGCCCGCGTCCAGATCCGCCGCGGGCGCGCGCAGCCCGTCGAGCCCGCGGCCATGGATCGTCACCTCCGTCCCCGATTCCTCGACTTCGATTCCCAGCGCGCGGACGCAACCGAGCGTGGAGTGGCAATCGGCGCCGGTCGAATAGTTGCGGATCCGGCTGGCCCCCGCGGCGATCGCGGCGATCATCGCATACCGGTGCGAAATCGATTTATCGCCCGGCAGGGCGATGGCGCCGGAGACTCGGGTGGCGGGTGTGATGGATTTGCGCATGAGTGAATGGAGTTCCTTTCATTGTATTCAAGCGGCGGGCGGGAGCCCCATCGGGAGCAAAGACTCCGATTATACTGGAGTTCGTGCAATTTCAGATCGTGGTCTGTGGAAGCGTGATTCCCGACCCCTTACAGACGCTGGAGCCCGTCACGACTCCCGGCGGCCCCACCCTAAAGAACGAAATGATGCTGCCGGCCGTGCTCGATCCCTGGGCGGCCCATGCCCTGTTCGAGGCCGCCCCCATCGCCCAAAAGGTCTGGCTCGTCAGCCTCGGACCGAAGGCCAAGCTGCAACAGGTCATGATGACAGTCGCGCAAAAGGTCCCATTCGAACTGATTGCCCTCGACGGCCCCGCCTCGGGATTCTGCGACTCCTTCGAGACGGCGGCCGCCCTGGCCGGCGCAGTCGATGCCATTCCCGGTTTGGACCGATCGCGCCTCCTCGTATTCGGCGGCTGGGAATCGGCCTCCCGCGGCGCCGGGGCCACCCTGCAGATGGTGGGCGAACGGCTCGGAATCGGCGAGCAGTTCCAGGGGGTCGACGAAATCGTCGTGCGCGACGACGGCTCCTTCGAAGTGCTGGAGCGGGTGGAGGGCGGCCGCCACCAGCGTTCCGTCTGTTCCACGCCCCCCGCCGTGCTCGGCTGGGCCACCGGTCACCGCCCGGAACCGCGCAACAACCCACAAGTCGGAATGGTCAATATGCGCGGCATCATGCCGGCCTTGCAGCGCGCGAAGCCGGCCCCCATCCCCAATACAGGCCTGTGTTTCGCCTCGGTCAGTCTGCCGAAGCAGCAGCGCCAGACGCGCGTCGTGAAGAACCTGCCGGCGGACGAGATCGCCCGCGAGATCGTGCAGTGGATGGAGGAAGAATAGCGTGGAACCGATTCTGGTCCTGGCGCACACCGAACCCGATGGCAGTCTCGCCAAACCCGCTCTCGAGGCGCTCGCCGCGGCGCTCGCTTTGGGCGGCGAAATCACCCTGGGACTGGTCGGCGCGACGGCGCAGGCCGGCGCGGATCAGGTGGCCGGTTGCGGAACGGAGCGCATGTTTGCGATCACCGGAGACGCCTTCGCGCAACCGCGCTATGCCACCGACGCCGCGGCGGCCGAAGCGATCTGCCGCGCTGCCGGCGCGTCCATCGTCATCGCCCCGTCGACCTCCCGGTGGACGCGAGTCCTTCCCGGCGTGGCCTTGCGTCTCGGCGGACGGGTCGACACCCACGCCGCGGCGCTCGACATCCGCAACGGCGTCCCGGCCGTCACCCGCTGGTTCTACCGCCAGCGGATGGAAGCCGTGCTGACCCGCTCGCAACGGCCCTGGATCGTTCTCCTCGACCCGGGAAGCGTCGTTCCATGGGCCGGAGCCGCTGGCGCCGCAACCCTCGAACCCATTCGCATCGAACCACCCGCGACCCGCACCACCGTGCTCGGCGCCGAAGCGGCGCAGGGCGATCGGCAAACCATTCGGCCGGACGCCAAACTGTTGTTCGTCGCCGGAGCCGGCTGGACCAAGAAACAGGCGGATGGCGCGCCGCACCCCGCCGAGGCCGAGGAATTGATTCTCGCCTTCCTGCACTCGTCGCAGGCCTCGCTGGGCGGCAGCAAGTCGCTCGTCGACCTCAGCGGCGAAGGCCAGCCGGTGCTGCGCTTCATGACCCATCTCAATCAGATCGGCCAGACCGGCTCGACACCGCGCCACCCGAAGGGCCTCTCCACCTGCTGCCATGGCGAAGAGCCGCACGCCGTCGGCTGGCGTTTCGTCAATCAGCGCCGCGCCATCAATCTCGACGCCAACTGCGGATGGGCGCGCGGCAAGGCCGACGTGTTGTACGTCGCCGACGCCTTCGGCGTAATGCGCGAAGTGAACCGGCTGTTATCCGGTCCGCGGTGACCACGCTCCGCCGGCGCCGTCACCGGCTATACTCGTGGAATCCATGCCGAGAACCAAGTCGCTCTATGGCGTTCACCCGGGCGTGCTGATGACCCAGAAATGGGTGGGCGAACTCAAGCCAAAGACCGGACGGTCGCTCGACGAATGGCTGTCGCTGGTTCGGCAGCGCGGGCCCGCGGACGAACAGTCCCGGCGCGAGTGGCTCAAGACCGAACATGGCCTCGGCACGAATGTCGCGGGGTGGATCGCCGGGCGCGCCACAGGCAAGGGGGCCGAGACCGAGGACCCCGACACGTATCTCGCGGCGGCGGAGAAGTACGTAGACGCCATGTTCGCCGGCGGCAAGGCGCCTCTCCGCCCCCTCTACGACCAGTTGCTCCGCCTCGGCCTCGCCGCCGGCAAGGACGCGAAAGCCTGCCCCTGTCAGACCATCGTCCCGCTCTATCGAAACCACGTCTTCGCGCAGATCAAGCCCACCACCCGCACCCGCATCGATCTCGGGTTCGCGCTAGGCTCGCGGCCGGCCGAAGGCCGCCTCATCGACACCGGCGGCTACGCCAAAAAGGATCGCATCACCCACCGCATTCCGATTTCTTCCGCCACGGACATCGACGATGAAGTAAAAAGGTGGTTACGGCTGGCATACGAGGAGGATGTATGAGTCCGCAGGAAGTGCTCGATTTTGCGAAGAAGAACGAGGCGCGCCAACTGGATCTGCGCTTCACCGATATTCCGAGCCTGCAACACCACGTTTCCTACCCCATCAGCGAGCTCGACCTCGATTCCTTCGAGGAGGGCTTCGGCATGGATGGCTCGAGTATCCGCGGTTGGGCGGCAATCCACGAGAGCGACATGCTGCTCGTGCCCGATCCGAACACGGCGTTCATGGACCCGTTCGCTGAGACTCCCACCGTCGTCATGTATGGCGACGTGAAAGACCCCATCACCAAACAGCGCTATGAACGCGACCCCCGCTGGATCGCCCAGAAGGCCGAGTTGTATCTCAAGAACAGCGGGCTCGCCACCAAAGCCTATTTCGGCGCGGAAGCGGAGTTTTTCATCTTCGACAACGTCAGCTTCGACCAGAATCAACATTCGGGCTACTACTTCATCGATGCCGAAGAGGGCCGCTGGAACTCCGGGCGCCGCGAGAACAACCTCGGTTACCGGCCGCGCTACAAAGAGGGCTACTTCCCCGTTCCCCCCACCGACCATTACCAGGACCTGCGCAGCGAAATGGTCGAAACGATGATCCAGTGCGGGCTGCACATCGAGTGCCACCACCACGAGGTCGCCACCGGCGGGCAATGCGAGATCGATCAACGTTTCGACACGCTCGTCAAATCCGCCGACAACATGATGTTGTACAAGTACATCATCCGCAATGTCGCCAACCAGTACGGCAAGACCGTCACGTTCATGCCCAAACCGATCTTCGCCGACAACGGCAGCGGCATGCACACCCACCAGAGCCTGTGGAATGACGATCAGCCGCTGTTCGCCGGCGATGGCTATGCCGGCCTCAGCCAGATGGCCCTGCACTACATCGGCGGCCTGCTGAAACACGCCCGCGCGCTTTCCGCCATCATCGCGCCCACTACCAACAGTTATAAGCGGCTGGTGCCCGGCTACGAGGCCCCCGTGAATCTGGCCTACTCGCGGCGAAACCGCTCCGCCGCCTGCCGCATTCCGATGTATTCCGCCAGCCCCAAAGCCAAGCGCGTCGAGTTCCGGCCGCCCGATCCCGCCGCCAACCCGTACCTCGCGTTTTCCGCGATGCTGATGGCCGGCCTCGACGGCGTCATGAACCGGATCAACCCGGGCGAACCCCTCGACAAGGACATCTACGATCTCTCGCCCGAGGAGATGAAAAGCGTTCCCTCCATGCCGGCGTCGCTCGACGAAGCCCTGACTTGCCTCGAGGACGACCACGGCTTCCTGCTCCGCGGCGACGTCTTCACCGAAGAGCTGATCGAAACCTTCATCGACTACAAACGCAAGAACGAAGCCGAAGCCGTCCGGCTGCGGCCCCACCCCTACGAGTTCGCGTTGTACTACGACGTCTGAGGATTCCTTGACAGGCACGATCGTCCAAGTCAATACTTCGCCCGGCGGTCTGCCCAAGCGCGCCATCGAATCCGGCTTCGTGGCGCCGCTGGGCATCGAAGGCGACCTCCACGCGCACCCCGAGATCCACGGCGGGCCCCGCAAGGCAATCCTGATCATCGCCTCGGAGGTCGTCGACGAGTTGCAGCGCCGCGGATACCCCGTCTTTTACGGAGCTCTCGGTGAAAACCTCACAACCAGAGGGCTGGACATCCGCGGCCTCCGCGTGGGCGACCGCATCCGCGCCGGCGGAGCGACGCTCGAACTCACTGTGCCCCGCGGTCCGTGCCTCCAACTCGACATCTACGGGCCTTCCATCAAACAGGAGCTCTACGATCCCAAAGTGAAGGCGCTGGACCCGTCGTCGCCCCGCTGGGGGATGAGCGGCTTCTATGCGACGGTGATCGCGCCCGGACCCGTCGGGCCGGGGGACCCCATCGAGGTGCTGGCCCGGATGGCCTGAGGGCATGCTCGCCGAGGAGCGTCTCGAACTGCTGTTGGCATCGTCGCCCGACCGCGAGACCGCGGCGCGGTTTCTTGGCCGCCTGCGCGCCGAATCTCCCGCCCAGTTCGACCGCATCGCCAATTCCCCGGCCGCGCTCCGCGGCGCCATCGCGATTTTTGCGCACAGCAACTTCCTCTCCGAGGCCATCCTCCGCGATCCCGAGCACATCGTAAAAGTCGCGAACTCGAATCGCTTCTATCGAACCCTCTCCGCCGAGGAGTACCACCAGTTGCTCGCCTCCTCCACCGCGACCTTCGCGGGGTTCCGGCGGCGGCAATTGCTGCGCATCGCCCTGCGCGACGTCTTGGGCGCCGCCACCCTGGCCGAGGTCACCCAGGAGCTGTCCAACCTCGCCGACGCCATCCTGGAATCGGCGTATCGCCGCGTCCGCGCGGACATCGCGGGCCGCCACGGCGAGCCGCGCCTCGCCAATGGCGCCGTCTGTGGCTTCTCCGTCATCTCCCTCGGCAAACTCGGGGGCAGCGAACTCAACTACAGTTCCGACGTCGACCTGATGTTCGTCTATGAAGGCAACGGCCAGACCGACGGGCCGGCGGCGGTCACCAACAAGGAGTTCTACAAAAAGGTCGCCAACGATTACACCGCGCTGCTTTCCACCTACACCGCCGACGGGCCGTGCTACCGCGTTGATCTCCGCCTTCGCCCGGATGGGACCGGCGGCGAAGTCTGCATCTCCGAAGACGGCGCCCGCGCCTACTACTCCCAGCGCGCGCGCGACTGGGAGAAGCAGATGCTCATCAAGGCGCGCGTCTCCGCCGGAGAGCGCGACCCCGGCGAGCGCCTCCTCGACTTTACCGAGCCCCTCATTTACCAGACCTCCCTCGATTTCCGCGCCGTGGAAGCCGTCTCCGAGACGCGCCAGCGCATCAGCGAGAAGATCGCCGCGCGCCGCAACCCGCGCGCCCTCGACGTGAAACTCACGCCCGGAGGAATCCGCGATATCGAGTTCCTCGTGCAGTGTCTGCAGCGCCTCCACGGAGGCCGCGAACCCTGGGTGCGGCACGGCGGCACCATGCTGGCCTTGTCGCGTCTGCGCGACAAAGGACTGCTCTCCGCCGGCGAATACGCGCGCCTCACCGCCGCCTATCAGTTCCTCCGCACGCTCGAACATCGGCTGCAGTTGGAAGAGGACCGCCAGACCCATTCCCTTCCTTCCGACCCCGCGCGTCTCGACCTCCTCGCCCGCAAGATGCCTGCCGAATCCACCGGCGCCGCCTTCACAGCCGCGTCGATGAGCCAGCGTCTTCGCGAACACCTGGCCGCCGTCCGCGAGATCTACGACCGCGTCGTATGCCCCGACGCCCCTCCCGCGCAGCCGGTCGTGGCCGCGCCGCGCCGCGAGCAGCAGCGCTTCGAGCGCTTCCTGGAAAAGGCCGGCGCCGCCCCCGAAGGAATCGCCGGGATCTTCGACCTGAGTGGCTACTTCGCCGATGAGCTGCTGCGCGACCCGGAGCTCGCGGCCGAGGTGGGCCAACCCTTCTCCCTCGATGCCTGCGAGCCGGGCGACCTCCGCCGCTTTTACCGCCGCCAGATGTTGCGCATCCAGAGCGAGAGCATTCTGCAAGGCGCGCCGATTTTCGAAACGCTCGGCAAGACATCGGCGCTGGCGGACTTCGTCATTCGGGCGGCGTACCAGTTGGCCGGCGCCCGCGGCGACGAGATGATGGTCATCGCCCTCGGCCGGCTCGGCATGCGCGAGTTCGACCTGGGCTCCGACGCCGATCTGGTCTTCGTGATCCCCGACGCGGCGGACCATCGCTTCTGGACCGGCGTAGCGGAGCGCATCCTCCATCTCGTCGGCTCCTATACCGGCGAGGGCGTCATGTTCTCCATCGACACGCGCCTCCGCCCGAGCGGCCGCGAGGGCGACCTCGTGCAGACCGAGTCCGCCTATAAGAACTACTTCTCGCTCCACGCCGAGGCGTGGGAGGGCATCACCTACATGAAGTCCCGCGCCGTCGCCGGCGATGTGGAACGCGCCACGGCCTTCCTTCACGAGCTGCAACAGGTCGACTGGCGCCGTTACGGCCAGAGCATGCGCTCCCGCGAGGAGCTGGCGCAGATGCGCGGCAAACTGGAAAAGGAGCAGGGCCCACGCAATCCCCTGAAGGCCGGCCCCGGCGGCTACTACGATATCGACTTCGCCCTGATGTACCTGCGCCTCCGCGGCGCGGGCATCTTCTACAAGGTGCTGAACACGCCGGAGCGCATCGAGGTGATTGAAGCTATCGGCCACATGCCGCGCTCCGACGCCGAATTCCTGCGCAAAGCCGCGACCTTCTACCGGGCAATCGACCACGGCCAGCGCGTCGCCACCGGCCACGCCGAGGGCAGTCTTCCCACCTCACAGGCGCAGGTGGACATCCTGACCCGTCTGGTCAAGCGCTGGACTCCGCCGGAACTGCATGGAGCTCCCCTCCACGAAACGCTGGACCAGATCCGCCGCCAAACGAGGGTATATTTCAATCGGCTGTTCGGAACCGGTTGAGGACGCTTCTCACCGAATCGTGCCGGTATACTCCGTCTCGACGTTCTCGAAGAAAATGCCCTGGTATTGGCCCGGCTTGAGCCCTGCCGGGACTTCCAGCTCGAGCCGGTGATCGGCATCGGGGGCCACCTGCGAGACGTCGGCATAGAATCCCACGAAATTGCGGCGGTTCGCTCGCACCGACGCATACGCCTTTTGTAATTCGATCGCCTGACCGTCGATCTTGAGCGTGGCGGTCCAACTGTCGTCGGGTTCGGCGATCTGCACGAACAACAGCAGGCGCTCGGGAACGAGCCAGGTGCTGCGCCGGTCCTCATCCGTCCAGGAGATCGGCCACGCCTTGCGGCGCGCGGCGAGCTGGTCGAAAATCCGCTGCGGAACCCGGAACGTCGCCGCTACGGAGCCGCCGGTGAAATCGGCGCGATAGGTGTCGATTTGCTGGTAGTGATGGAACCGCGCTCCGGCAAAGGTGACGGGGAGTTCGATCAATCCCGACTTCGCCGGCGGCGCCGGCACGGTCTGATCGCCGACCAGGATCTCGGCGACCTTGGATGGGACTGCGATCTGGAGGATCTCGGTGGTTCCGGCCTCGCCGCTCAGGTCCGCCAGGCGCAGCGTGCGGCCGTCGAGGCGCGCCGTCCCGGGCGAGTTGTAGAGCACGGGGCTATCGGATTTCTCGGCCGGCTCAATCTGCAGAACGACAACCGAGCCGCCATCCATCTCGCGCGAAACCGTGTCGCCCCACGACCAGACACCGGCCGAGGGCTTCCCCACCAGCCGCTCCGCCAGAGGGTACAGTTCGCGAAGAACATACTTGCCTCGCGGCAGCAGGCCGATGGTGTCATCGAGAGGGAACGACGCCTCGAGGCGCCGGCCGTTGGGATTGAACAGAAATACGAAGCCGCGATCGCGCACGATCGCCGCCGTGCCGTCGATCTTGCCGAGGGCGGGTTGCCCCAGAATGGAGCGCGTCGCGCGCAAGTATTCCTTATTCGCGTCGGTCCAGTCTATCCAGTGCTGGAACCATTTGCGGTCCTCGTCCGAAAAACTGCGGGACTCCTCGATGTCCCGCGCGGGAATCATGTCGATGACGTTGTTCCATCCGGCGATCGCAATCGAGGAGAGCAGCGAATAGCGCCACCCGAGGTAGTCCCAATCGCGCCGCCGGAACGGCAGAATCGTTTCGTCGGCGGCCGTCGTCCGCGACGGCATGCGGCCGGTGTCGTCGTTGCGCGGCGTCTGGTGCGTGATGAAGCCCGGGACAAGCTCGCTCGGCGTGAACTCGTAAAGGCGGTACCGGTAGGCGGTGTAACGCTCGCGATCGGCGGAGACCCGGTCCAGCTTCAGGTCGGGAAACGAGACGAAGCTCTCGGGCTGCTCGTCAGTGGAGGTCGGATGCGGGTAGCTGCCGGCGAGCCAGGTCCAGGGTCCGTAATTCTGGTAAGCCTGGCGGCCATCGATCACGATGTCGGGGATGTCGCGGCGCAGCGTCTCGAGCACGCGGCGCCATCCCCACCACTGCGCATATCTGCTCGCGCCTTCATACGCCAAAAAGGTGTGGTCGAAGGCATAGCCGCTGATTCCCGTGTGCTGGAGGAAGCCTTCGAGCGCTTTGATCAGCCAGGTTTGAAACTCGTGCACCCCGAGATTCGCGCGTGTGCCGCCGGCGCCGAGCAGCCAATCGCGATTTTGCTCGAACGCCAACACCGGATACACGTAGGCCAGCAGCCCCAGATTCTTCGTCCGCGCATAGTCGAGCATTTCGCGGACGGAATCGGGAATCGGGCCGGTCGCCGGGTCCCATTCCGCGCGGCGGATCTTCTGGCCCAGCCCGAGCCAGAGAACGTGCTCCCATTTCCAGTCGTCGCGGCTCAGGACGCGGCGCGAAACCTCGGAATTCGAAGGCGCGAACAGAACGTGCTCGGCGCCGATGGCGGCGGACATATCGAGAATGCGCTTGTACTCCGCCCGACCCTCGGCGGTGGCGATGTCGATCTGGTAATCGTTGGCGCACCACCCGACCATCAGATTCAGCGGATGCTCCGGCTGATACAGCAGGAAGGCGCGCACGAGAGCGGTGAACGTGTCCACTTCGGCCTGGTCCATGCCGGGCGTTTCGACCGCCGCTCCGAGCTGCCACTCGGGAAGCATCTTTTCGGGGAGCACGCTGCCGGCTTGTTCGTACGGCGCCAGCAGGCCCCGGTCGCCTGCGAACGGTCCCCATTTCGGCGCCCACGTCATGGCGGGCTTGTAGACGAGCGAGAATTCGGCGCCATTCCGCTGGAACGCCAGGAATGGATTCTGCGCGGTGACGAGCAGCCCGCGGGATTTCTCGAACCGCAGGCAGGCGCCGTAATCGCCCGTGCCGAGATTCGCCCGACCGCGCGCGATGACATAGGCCTCCTTCACCGGCTCGTTGAGAGACTCGCGAAAGACCCCGATCTCATCGATGGTGAAGGGTGTCGGCAATGACGAAGTGATGAAAATCTGCTTACTCAGGAACCGCCATGCGGGACGCAGCTCGTAAGTGACCGCAAGGGTGTAGGGTCCGGCTTCATACTCAAAGGCGATCGCAACCTCACTGGCCTTGCGCCGCGGCGGCTCGAGCGATTCGGCATCGTAGCGCTTGCCGTCGAGAGTGACGCTAAACTGCTCTTTCCCGAAATGATACGTGGCGCCTGTCGCGACGTCGTGCAGAGACGTGAGACCGCGATCGTTGAAATCGGCGGTGATCCGCTCGTTGGAGAGCGTCGGACCCGCGAACAGCGCCGCCGACAGTGCGCCCGCCAGAACGGGCAGCCGCGCGATTATTCCACGCCCCATATATCCCCCACTGTAAACCCATCGGGAAACGGGTCGTCGGGATCGACCACGTATTGGGCGAACCCCGTGATCCAACCCTGGCCGGCTAGCGTCGGGACCACCGCGGCATAGGGGCCGACGCGCGTCTCCTCGACCAGACGGCCCGTGAAAGTCGTTCCGAGAATGCCTTCGTGCACGAAGTCCTGACCGAGCCCGAGCTTGCCCTTCGCATACATCGCGGCCATTTTGGCGCAGGTGCCGGTGCCGCAGGGCGAGCGGTCCAGAACGCCGGTCCACGACGCCGGACGCGACCAGTCCAGCGTCCCCGTGGACACGACGACGGTGTTCTTGCGGTGCGCCGCCGGGTTGGACGGCTCGCCCGAGAGTTGCGCAATGGTGACTCCGCGGATATCCGGGTTCTCGGGATGCACGACCGGCAGTTGCTCGCGAGCCGCCGCCTTGATCATCTCGGCGATGCGGACGATATCGCGGGCCTCGTCGGGCGCGAGCCGCAGGCCGAGCGGCGCGGCATCGGCAATCGCGTAGAACATGCCGCCATAAGCTACATCGACGGCGACCGTGCCGAGGCTGGGAACTTCGATGGCAGCGTCGAGGTGCGTGGCGAAGGCGGGGACGTTGCGGAAGGTGACCTTGCGGGCCTTCCCGTCACGGACCTCGACGTCGACCCCGATCAGGCCCGCGGGCGTCTCCAGCTTGAGGTGGGTCACCGGCTCGACGACCTTCACCATCCCCGTTTCAATCAACACGGTCACGACGCAGATCGTATTGGTCCCCGACATCGGCGGGTACTCGACCTGCTCCATGATGACGTAACCGGCGTCGGCCTCGGGGATCGTCGGAGGCAGGATCAGGTTGCAGCAGGAGGCGGGGTAGCCGCGCGGTTCGCGAAGCATGCGCCGGCGGAGCGCGTCGTTGTTCGTCCGCAGCCAGGTCATTTTCTCGAACATCGTCCGCCCGGGGACGTCGAGCACGCCGCCGGTGATGACGCGCCCCGGCTCGCCGCAGGCATGGGCGTCGACGGCCGTGATCATGCTGGAGAAGCGCATGCCGAGAGTGTAGCCGAAAGCGCGGCGGTGGTTGACCCCTGCGTTCTTGCGTCTTGGCGGCTT
>CAZSQK010000160.1:0-14824 GCA_964608645.1 uncultured Solibacteraceae bacterium
AGCCGGAGCAGCCGCTCCACGCCCCCCAGCCGCTGGCGCCGCAGCCGGCGCCGCGGCGGCCGCCAATTGGGGATATTTCTGAATGTCGAACAGCTCCTTCACCAGCGCCGCGAACGGCTGGTCCATCAGGATTACCCAATCGCCTTCCTGATACGTCCCGCCATTCGCCGCGAACTCCTTGGTCGCCTGGTGAATCTCGATGCCCGCCGTGTGCAGTTTCTCCACTAGCACCGCCGCCGTCGGCTTATCGCGCTGCTCGCGCGGAATGATGTACGCGTACGGAGGATCCTTCGTGAACCGCTCGATCACGTCGCGGCCCGCCCGGTACTTGTCGAACAGCAGCTCCTCCCGATTCTTCGCCGCCGTGTCGAGCACCGCCATGGACGCTCCCAGCATGTAGTTCACCGCGTCGCCGAGCCGCCACCACCCCCCGCGCCACGGGCTCGAATAGAACACCTCCGCGCGCAGATCCTGCTTCTCGCGCGGGAATTCGTCGATCGTGTAGAAGTGCGGCGTCGCGTACCGGTACAGCGCCGTCTCCGTCAGAAACGACACCGTGTTGCGGAAATTATTGACGTGGTCGACGAATCCCGGATACCAGTCGTCGAAACGCCCCCGGTGCATCGCGCCCGGCATTCCGTGCTCCTCCAGATACGCCGCCATCGCCGTTCCGAACAGGTTTACCCACCGGTACATGAGCGGATGCGGATTGAGCGACACCGGGTCGCCAAATGGCGGAATCCAGATCCGCGCCGGAAAGGGCGCGGCCTGGTGATGGTTGTAGAACACGTTCGGGTAGTAATCCAGATCGGCTTTCGTAATCACCTGCGACTCGATCATGTTGTTCATGTACCCGTCGCGGTTATTGTCGTGGCCGACATACTCCTGATACAGTCCCGGGTGGCTGCTCACCTCGTACGGCGTCCCCACGTTGCTCCGGTACCACGCGGCCACCTGGTTCTGTCCGTCCGGGTTGATCGAGAACCACAGCATGAGGATCACGTTGTCGAGGATGGCCGCCGTCTCCGCGTCATTCCGCGTCGCCAGGTTGTACGCGAGCTGAATCGTGTGCTGCGCCCCGGCCACCTCGGTGGCATGCAGTCCGCCGTCGATGTGCACCATGACCTTGCCGTTGCGCGCCAGGTCCCGCGCCTGCGCCTCGGTTAACCCCTTAACTAGCGACAGCCGCCGCGCCGTGTCCTTGTATTTTTCGAGGTTCGCCAGGTTCTGCGGGGACGAGATGATCGCGATCTGCCAGTCGAGCCCCCGCGTCGTCTTCCCGACTCGCATCAGCTTGACCTTGTTGCTCGACTGCGCGAGCTTCTGGAAATACGCGAGCGACTCGTCGTACGTGGCGAGGAAAAAGTCTTCGCCCGGTTTATGTCCCAGCACCGATTCCGGCGTCGGAACCTGCGCGAGCGCGGCCCAGGAGGCCAGGAGCAAGGCGGCTGCAACCCTCATAAGTAAATTAGGCTACCATCCCGCCGCGGCCCCGCGGGCTAACTGATGACGCCCTTGCGGATCGCATACAAGACCAGCTCCGCGCTGCTGTGCAGATTCAGTTTCTGGAAGATGTTGGCCCGATGCGTCTCCACCGTATACAGGCTCACTCCCAGAATTCCCGCGACGTCCTTATTGGCCTTCCCCTCCGCCAGCAGTTGCAGCACCTCGCGCTCGCGCGTGGTCAGTAGCTCGTAGCTGTCTTCCAGCTTCCGTTCCTGCATCTGCCGCAGATAATCTTCCACCAGCATCTTGCTGATGGCTGGGCTGAAAAATGCCTTTCCCTCGGAAACCGCTTTGACCGCGCCGATCAGGTCGTGCTCCGCCGAGTCCTTCAACAAGTACGCCCGGGCGCCCGCCTTCAACGCTTTCAGCACATATCCCTCGTCCGAGTGCATGCTGAGAATCACCACCGCCACGTTCGGCAGCTTGGCCGCGATCTGCCGCGTGGCCTCGGTCCCGTTCAACACCGGCATGGCGACGTCCATCACCACGACGTCGGGCCGGTGCTCCTCCGCCAGCGCCACCGCCTCCCGCCCGTTCGCCGCGTCCGCTACCACCGTGAACCCCGGTTGACTCTCCAGCAGCAGCCGCAGGCCCTTCCGCACCACCGTATGATCGTCCGCCAGCAGAATCCGAATCGTCCTCACGCGTTCACCAACGCCGGCAACGGCAACAGGATGTGCAGCAGCGTGCCTTCGCCGGCGCGCGATTCGATCTCGAAGCTGCCCCCGAGCCGCGCGACCCGCTCCTGAATCCCCAGCAGACCCATGCCTTTCTCGCGTTGCGCGTCAAAGCCCCGGCCGTCGTCCCGAATCGAGAGCCTCACCCGCCCGTCCCCCTGCTCCACGGAGACCTTCACGTTGCGCGCCGCCGCATGTTGCACGATATTGTGCAGCGCCTCCTGCACCACGCGATAGATGCACGTCTTGTGTTCTTCCGGCAAATCGTCCGACACTTGCCCCGCGTCGATCTCCACCCACACCCCGCTCCGCTTCGACACCTCCCGCGCCTGCCATTGCAGCGCGGGCGCCAGTCCCAGGTCGTCCAACATCGACGGACGTAGCAACAGCGCCATATTCCTCACCACCCGGATCGACTCCTCCACCAGTTTCTTCACCTCCTCCGCCTTCTCCGCCACCCCTTCGAGATCGCGCCCACGGATCAGGGTCGAGAGGTTCGCCATCTCCACCAGCACCCCCGTCAGCTCCTGCCCGACCTCATCGTGCAACTCGCGCGAAATCGACCGCCGCTCATCCTCCTGCGCCTCCACCAGTCGCGCCGAAAGCTGCTGCAATTCGGCGCGAGCCGCAGCCGTCTCCCGTTCATGCGCCAGTATCTTGCGCACGCTGAAGCCCGCCAGCACCAGTCCGAGTCCGATCGCCACCGCAATCGTCAGACCCAGCCTGCGCCGCGATTGACGGAAGCCCTCTTCCACCTTGGCTTTGCCCGCGTTCAATTGCGCGCCATTCAAGCGTCCGATTTGATCCGCGATGCCGAGCATCGATTGCCGCCGCGGAAACACCTCGTCGCGCAAAAAGAGATACCCGTGAACGCGCCGCTGTTCCGGCGTCCATTGCAGCACCGGCTCCAGGACGCTCCAATAAGCCGCCAGCTCCCGCGTCAGCCCGCGAAAGGGCGCGGCCTCCGGGTCGTTAACCAGCGTTTGGTACTCGGCGACGGCCTCGTCCATGTCGCGCCGCGATTCGAACAGGCTGTAGCGGTGGCCCTCCGCCTTCCCGCTCTCGGGCTCCAGCAGGTAGTCGCGAACGTACGTGCCGGAGACGTATACGTCGCCGCGAATCCGCTCCAGCACGCGCGTCCGCCGCAGGAACTCGTCCCGGATGTCGTCGTTGGCCCGTTGAATCTGGCTCAGCGCCTGAAACGCGTCCAACCCCGAAAACGCCATCAGCAGCAGCAGCCCCCCGAAGCCGGCCATCAGCACAAAGCGGCTGTGCACCGTCAGCGGCTGCTTATGTGAAGGAAGCATGAGTTCGATGTCTTCATGCTAACGCGATCTGTTTGCTTGCCGGGATCGATTCCACCCACGCCACCCCTGACGCTTCAACGTCTTCGCCCTGCAAGGACAAGCCATCGTAACCTCAGAGAATGGACCTCACCACCCACTTCCAACTCCTCGCCCGCTATAACCGGATCGCGAACGAGCGACTCTTCGAGGCCTGTGCCCGGTTGGACGGCGCCGAGTACCGCAAGCCGCGCCCCGGTTCCTTTGGCAGCATCCATGGGTTGCTGAACCACATCCTCGTCGGAGATCGCCGCTGGCTGGCGCTGTTCGAACTCGGCCACCGCGCCGCCCCCAAGCTCGACCAGATCCTTTATGACGATTTCGCGGATCTCCGCGAAGCCCGCGCGCGCGAGGACGCTCACATCGAGCGCTTCTTCCTCGCCGTCGAGCCCGAATTCTGGATGCGATCGTTCCCCTACATCAACAATCGGGGTTTGGACTACGCGGATACCGGCCATGTCGCCTGCACCCACCTTTTCAATCACCAGACCCACCACCGCGGCCAGGTCCATGTAATGCTCAGCCAGACCCCTACGCCCCCGCCGTCTCTCGATCTGCACCGCATCGTCAATCCATAACCCCCTCTACACACGCCGAGACAAACCCTTACGATACCCTTACGCGCCTCGGCGCCTCTCCCGGCGTCTTTATAAGTGGAGGGCAGGAAAATGAAGAAGACGCTCGGTTTCATCGGTTTACTGGCATGCTCGGCTGGGATGTTCGCCTTGCCCGTGGCGGCGCAGAGCCGCGGCGATTACCGCAACAACACCAACCCAGGCGCCCGTCAAACCTACACCGGCGCCCAGG
Organism: uncultured Solibacteraceae bacterium; assembly: GCA_964608645.1. Lineage (GTDB taxonomy): Bacteria > Acidobacteriota > Terriglobia > Bryobacterales > Bryobacteraceae > CAZSQK01. The sequence goes on from CAZSQK010000160.1 coordinate 4,334, forward strand.
TCTACACCGGGAACGCCCCGGTATATGCCGGCGCCCCATCGTATTCGTACGCGAACACCCAACGCTACCAGGCCACCCCCAGTCCCGCGTACGACAACTCGTATGCGCGCCGCGACGACGACCGCTGGGATCGCCGCGAAGACTGGCATGACCGCTGGCGCCGGCACGAACGTTGGGAGCGCCGCTTCGACCGCTTCGACCGCCGTTACGACTGGCGCTAGGCCGCAATCTCGCGAATGACCCGGCATGGATTCCCGGCGGCGAAAACGCCGTCCGGGACATCCCGGGTCACCACGCTCCCCGCGCCGATCACCGCCCGCGACCCGATCCGCACTCCCGCCAAAATCACGGCCCCGCCGCCCACCCACACGTCCGAGCCGATGTCGATCCCCTTGCCGAATTCCTGCCGCCGCCGCAATTCGGCGCTCCAAGGATGCAACGGAGTGTAGATCTGAACCGCCGGCCCGAATAGCGTATAGTCCCCGATCCTCACCGGACACACGTCCAGCACCACGCAATTGAAGTTGAAAAACACCCGCTCCCCGAGCTCGATGTTCCACCCGTAGTCGCAATAGAACGGCGGCTGCATCCACACCGTCTCGCCGCCCTTGCCGAACAGTTCGCGCAGGATGCGCCGCCGCCCCGCTTGGTCCCCCTCCCGCGTGCTATTCATCGCCTGGCACAAGTCCCGCGCCCGCTCGCGAGCCGCCGCCAGCTCGGGATCGAGCGGATCGTACAGCTCCCCCGCCACCATCTTCTCGCGCTCGCTCATAGGCCATCCGCTCCCGCAATCGCATTGCCACGCGCTCAATGCCGCATCGAACGGAAACGGCGCTCCGCTTGCCCTCCCGCAACTTGCGGTTATAATACTCGAAGATCATGCTCTCGAATCGCCCTTCGACACTCCTCTCCCTCTTCCTGGCCCTCCCGGCGTTTGCGGCCGATTCCGCCGTCGTCGTGAGTCGCGGACTCCCTCAGGCGAATCTCAATAACGCCTCCGGCCCCGTCCGCAGCAACGTCCGTTGGGGCTGGCACGACCATGGTTTTCTCGGCGACGATTTCGCCATTGGCGCCCCCGGAGAGCGCTGGGTGATCGATTCCATCACCACTTGGGCCGTCCCCGGCACGGCGGAGATCAACCGCCCCCACCTGGGCGACTTCTACCAGGATGTGCGCCTCCACTTCGGAGAACGCGACCTCACCCCCGTTTCCACCGCGCAACTTTCCCAGGGAAGCGACGAGACCGGCAACCCCAATGTCCGCGTGTCCGACGCCGCCGCTTCGGGTGACCTGCTCTATGACGATTTCGGAACTTCCCTCCGCGTCTGGCGCGTCGATTTCGACAATCTCAACCTCACCGTCGAAGGCGGCACGAAGTATCGTTTCGGAGTCTGGGGCATGGGACGCCCCGTGCCGGGTCACCAAGAAAAGTCCTTCATGTGGTACAACCACGCGTCGAATGCCGGCTTGAGCGGCAATCGTCAGGACGCCGCCGATGGTGTGATGCTCCTCTTCGACGCCGCCGGCCGCTTCGAAGGGACCTTCACCGCCGAAGGCAACGGTTGGGACAAGCCGGCCGATCTCAACGTCCTTGTGACCGCCCATCGCCTGGAGCCTCACCAGCCGATTCGCTCCACGGGCCGCTGATCCGGTCCGGCCCGACGATCCATCTCGACATCAGGAACGTCACCGGCACGCAACAGATCGCCGCCGCAGCCGCCGCCAACCTCTGGTCTAACGACAATCGCTCCACAAAGAGCGCGAGTAACCCCAGCCCCAGCGCATATTGTGCGAGATACACCAGCGGAAAGCGCAGCGCCCCCCTCCACGTCGCCTTGCTCCGGAAGACCAGCCGGCAGTTCAGCAGGTACGAGATAACGATCCCGATGGCGTACGACACGGTGTAAGCCGCGGCATATGGAAGCAGGCTCAATAGCGCCCAATATAGTAGATATCCGGACACAGTATTGAACGCACCCACTCCCAGGAAGCGCGCGAATTCACCGGTAACCCTCACCCCTTCCATCCTACGCCCGGAGCGATTTCGGACGAATGTGTATGAAATTCGTGTCGGCCCTGGCCGGCCCGTTGTAACTTTTTGGTTTCGGTCGAGTATTCACAGGTATGGGAACACGAGTGCTTGGTTTGCGAGGGACCGTCTCTGGCCATTCCGCACGGGCTTCAATCGCGCTGGCCGTCATCATTCTTGGAGGTTCTCTGGCCGAGCTTCTGCATGCTCAGTCCAATAGTGCCGCCCCTCTGGCGCCATACCATTTTGAGGTTGTGTCAATCAAGATCAACCGGACCGGCGGCAGTTCCGATGCTGACTTCCTTCCCGGCGGGCGCTTCCGGGGCCGAAATCTGTCGGTCCGCACGATGATTCAAATGGCGACGATGGTCGAAGATAACCAGATGATCGGCGTCCCCTCCTGGACGGACACGGCATGCTACGACATTGACGGCAAGACAGTCAGTGCCGAGCCTGTGACACAAGAGCGAAAATCGGACGTGATGATGGCGCTGCTGGAGGAGCGTTTCAGCTTTCAGGTCCACCGCGATACAAAAGAAGGCCCGGTCTATCGTCTCGAAATCGCAAAAGGCGGACCCAGGCTTGCGGCCCACGGAACTTCCGGCCGGCTCATGAGCACCAACGCCAAGGGAACCATAATCACGATGAAGGCCGCCAGGATATCGATGCCGGGCTTGGCCATCAGCCTGCGCCGCCAACTCGGCAGGACCGTTGAAGATCACACGCAGCTCGAAGGTGAGTTCGATTTCGAGCTCGTTTGGGATCGTGATGACACTGGTGACTCCATAGCGCCCTCCCTGTTCACGGCGCTACAGGAACAACTCGGGCTGCGTCTCAGAGCCGCAAGCGGGAAGATTCCGGCGGTTGTTGTCGATCGCATTGAGCGTCCAACAGAAAATTGACGGGGCCTCGGCTCCCGGCCTCATTGGCCGGCGTTCTATTCTAGACCGATGAGGGTTGCCGCCTGCCAGGCGCCATTGCTCGCCGAGGATTCCACGGAATCGATCGGCCACATGCAACAGCGCGTCCGTGAGTGCGAGACGAATGGCATCTCGGTGCTTTGCTTCCCGGAGGCAATTCTGGGCGGACTGGCGGATTTCAGCGACAACCCTGGCCGGCTCGCGATTCGAACGGACGACGGGCAGCTCACTGCGGTTCTCGAGCCGCTGGCCAGCGACACAGTCACTTCCATCGTTGGCTTCACGGAACTGGGCCATGACGGCGCGCTGTACAATGCCGCCGCCGTCTATCAACGCGGCCGGGTCGCCGGCGTGTACCGCAAGATTCATCCCGCCATTCGGCGATCGGTATATAGCCCCGGTACCGAGACCCCGGTATTTCGCGCGGGCGAATTGACCTTCGGCATCGTGATCTGCAACGACTCCAACTACCCCGAATTGGCGCGATGCATGGCCCTCCAGAACGCGGCCGTCCTCTTTATTCCAACCAACAACAGCCTGCCGAACGGGCGTGCTTCGCTGGAATTGAATGCCGCCGCGAGAAGCACGGACGTCGCATTGGCGACCCGGCATCGGATTTGGGTGATCCGCGCCGACATCGCCGGCCGGAACGGGAAGCTTACGTGTTTCGGGAGTTCGGAGATCGTCGATCCACAGGGAAACGTGATCCAGGAAGCGCGTCTTGAGCGGACGGAGCTGCTGGTGGCTGAGATCGACCTTGACGGATGGCATCGTGAATGGCGCACCGGGGTCTCCCGCGGTCGCGGACACATCTCTTAGCGAACGCCGGGATCGATCGTCAGCGTACGGGCGGCCGTATCGAGAGTCGCCATCGTTCCGAGCGGAATGGTTGGCGGGTGCGGGCCGTGCCCCACCGGCAAGCCGCCCAGTACCGGCACTCCCCACGCGGCAAAGTGGTCGCAAAGGACGTCGATTACCGACCACTTACCCGGCTTGGGCTCGGCTGAGCGAATGAACTGCCCGACTGCGACCCCCTTCAGGCCGTCGAGGCATCCGGCTCTCCGAAGCTGCGTCAAGACTCCGTCGATTTGCCCGATCTCAGTATCCACGGCCTCAAGGAAGAGGATGGCGTCGGCGAAACTTGGACAGGCCCATCCGATCGCGCGCCCAATCAGGTTGAGGTTTCCGCCCATCAGGATGCCGCTGGCCGTTCCCGGAACTTCCACTCTCGCCGTGATCTCGGCTGCATCCTGACGGAGCGTGACCGGCTGTGGCTCCATCAGCGCCCGGCGCATTCGGTCGGCAGCGTCCCGGCCGAAATACCGTTCGTCCCAAGCCAGGTGCGGCCCGTGAAAGCTCGGGATCCGGCAGTGATGCCACAAAGCCAGATGCAGGATGGTGATATCGCTGAACCCGATCCACGGTTTCGGATCGCTCCGGGCGGCAGCGAAGTCGAGCGCATGGGCGATTCGATAGGCGCCCTTGCCGCCCCTGGTGGTGAAGATGGCGCGGACGCCCGGGTCCCGCAGCGCCTGATTCCAATCAGCGAGCCGATCCTCGTCTTTACCGGCGAGAAAATGGCCGTGCTTGTCAAAGGCGTGAGCGCCAACCTCGACCTTCAGTCCCCAGCTTTCGAGCAGACGGATCCCCGCGGCTACCTTCTCCGGGTCCGGCGGGCTCGCAGGTGACAGCACCCTCACGCGATCTCCCGGCTGGAGCCGCCGCGGTGTCGGCATTGTAGTCTCGGTCATTGAGCCCGGCAGTGGCGCTTCCCCTAAGCAATGGACCAACAGGCAGGTTAACGCGAAAGATCCTGCCTTGTCGCCAAGAGGCGATTGATCTCAGAGCGGCCTGTTCGATCGCCCCTACGCCATTTTGGGGCGGATTCACCCTCCTGAGCCCAATGTCAGCGTCGCGCGTGATACGGTCAACCTGACCGAATGCTCGGCTCACACCGAGACGGACAAGGCGGGGCGGCGCATGGGACCCTCAGGAGCGACGACAGGGAAAACGATTTCGATGCGCGTGCCGTGGTGCAAAGAGGATTCCACCCGGATGCCGCCGCGGTGCGCGCGAACAATGCCTTGCACCGCGGAAAGGCCAAGGCCGCGTCCGACGAACTTCGTGGTGAAGAACGGGTCGAAGATGCGCGGCAGAACCTCATCTGGTATGCCGCAGCCGTTATCCGTTACCTCAAGCCGTATATACATTCCTGGTGCGAGCGCCTGGTCCGGATAGAAGATCTCGATATCGCTCGAGGCCAGCTGGCAGGAACTAGTGCGGATCTCGATGGCGCCGGGGTTGTCGGGGCCGAGGGATTCAGCGGCATTGGAAACCAGATGGTGAATCACTTGCGTCAATTCGACCAGCCCCACCTGCATAGGCGGCAGCTCGGCCGCCAGTTCATACCGGATAGCGGCGCCGGGTGGAACCAGAGCAGCGGTGCTCGCTTTCCTTTGCTCGATTTCCGCGGACAGGCTGACGGTGCGCGCTTCCCACCAGAACTGTCCGGTAAAAGCGAGCAACTGGGCGACCAGCTCGGCAGCATGGTGGGCCGCTATTTGCAGCTCGGCGACGGCGCGTCCCCCGCTGCTGACTTTCGGGAACTCCATCGCGAGTGACTCGGTGTAGCCGATGATCACCGTCAAGAGATTATTGAAATCGTGCGCGATACCCCCTGCCATAAGGGCGAGGCTCTGATACTTCTCTGCCCGTTGAACGCGCTCCTCCAGAGCCTTCCGCTCGGTGATGTCCACGCAGGCGTCGATCACACCGCGCACTTTACCGGCCTCATCGAAGAGCGGCGCAGCGTATGACAGCGTGTGGAGCACGGTTCCGTCCGGGCGGGCCAAGTCCAGGGGATAGTTCGAGATGACGGAGCGCGTGCGCGCAGCCAGTTGCATGGGCAAGTCCTCGGGCGGAACCTCGATGCCGTCGCGCAGGAGCTTGTGCGGCGGCAGCTCGAAATCCGGTCCCCGTTGGAACAGTCTCTGCCCCACTTCCAAGTTCAACATGCCGGCAAGTGCGCGGTTCGTCCAGATCTTCCGGCAAGCCGGATCGTCGGCGATGGCGATTCCAATCGGCAGCACCTCCAGCAGAGTCTCGAATTCTTCCAGCTTTAGCTTGAGGTCGCGGTTCAGCAGGGCGACCTTCTCTTCCGCGGCGCGGCGTTCCCGGTTTTCGAACGTCAGGCGTGCATTCGCATCCGCCAGAGCCTTGGCTTGCTGGCGGGAGATCCTGGACGTAGCCGCGAAGACATAAATGAGGACCGACGCCAGTACTCCGAAACTCATCACCGGCCGATCGAAGTTCGAAGCGCCATCCGGCGTTGCCGCAACCGTAACCCACCACTGGGCATTCGGCAGAAACAATGGGACGCGCACCATCCACGGAAGTTGCGAAGCAGCGGCCGATCCAGCAGGGACCCGGAACACATGATCATCAGTCGTTACGGCGATTGCGTACTGTTCCGGAAGCTGGTCCTTGAGCAGAGACCGGATCAGCTCACCTGCATCATAAAGCCCCGCAATATAGCCGATTAAACGACGGCCTTTCTTGATCGGAATACACGCGTAGAGCCGCGGCTTCCCGTTCGCTTCAAACACACCGGACCACGCGGGCGAATTCAAGCGGTGCGCAGCGGCAACGGTTCTCTCCAGTACGGGATCGGGCACGGTAGTGCCAGCGATTACGGGTGTTGTGCCGGGACGTGCGGACCAGGAACGTTTCCCCGCCAGTTCCATCCAGGCGACGGTTTCGAGCCCCTCCCGCGCGCTGACGAATAGCTGCGCATCATTTTCCCAATCGTCCGCGGTGAGGGGTCTGCCCTGGAGCAGCCACCAGGCCGCGACCCGCTGGAGGGAATCCGTCTCCTGAAACATGCCGACCCTCAACTGGCTGGAGATGTGCCTGGCTTCCCCTTCGCTTCGAGCCGTGACCGCGGCGGCATCGCGCTTCGCGACCACGCGGGCCGCAATCATGGTGCAGGTGAGACTGCAAAACGCCGCCGCCATCGGGATGGCAGAGACAAACGGGCCGAATGTGCGCCCCCCACCCATATACGCGAAATTGTAGCAGCCGGAGCGGCGGTGCGCCGTACTGTCATCCGGCGTACTATCGTCGGTATATACGTTCAACCGGTTCGGGAGCGGCGGGAAGCGGGCGAACGAGTGGACCCGTACTCCTCAACCCGCGAAATAGCGCCCGCAATTTTACAGGCCCCGCCAAAAGAAAGTATCGCGTGATATGGCAACTTGCTTCATTCAGTAAATGTCCAGATCGCGGGCCACCACGACGTGCCCAGGGTATCGTTCCAGCATCTCGCGGAGCACCTGGTCGGGCTCATCCGTATGATAGACAATCAGCAACTTCGGCTTGGCTTTTGCAGCGAGTTCGGCCAGTTGCGCCGTGGTGGTGTGATACTTAGCCGCAAAGCTCGTGAAGGTGGATGGTCGCGTCGCCAGCCATGATAGTGCGATCCCCTCGTGGATCAGCACGTCGCATCCGTTACAGGCATCGACCGTCGCCTGAGTGGGGTTCGTGTCACCCGAGATGACGATCTTGCGATCCGGTGTATCGAATCGATAGCCGTAGCTTTCCATGGCATGCTTGGTTGGGTACGCCGTCACGGTGACGTTGCCGTCCTTGTACACTACTCCGGCACTGATTTCATGCGCATTCACGTTGTGCCCCTCAGGAAACTCCCGTTGATTTCCGTAAGCGTTCGTGCGCGTCTCGATATCCAGGCGGTAAGCCTCTTCCAAATGCTGCGCCATCGCTTTAATTCCGTTTGGACCGTACAGCTCCAATGGGATGCGGCGTCCTAACGTCCAGGGCGAGAAAATCAGGTCGGGTAAACCGACGGTGTGATCAGAATGCAGGTGTGTAGCGAATGCGACGTGAAGGTTGGCCGGCTGGAGGCTAGTGACACCTCGATCGCGAACCGCTGCGGCCGCCCGGCGCACCACGCCTGGACCGAAATCCACGAGGTATGGCGTACCGTTTACGACAATGGCGGTTGCGGGTCCTGACCGATCCGGGTTTGCCGCGGGATTTCCCGTTCCAAGGCATACGATTTGCGTGCGGGTGGTGGGCGAGGCGGTCTGTTTTTGCTGTGCGGCTACTGGCAGCCGGAGAATCCCAGCCAATACCGCGGCTGCCTGGAAACCCCTGAGCACAGTGTTCCCGTAATTCATATCCCCTCCGCTCTCGACTATATCCTAGACTGCGTTTGGAACCACTCTGGTCGGGCGCTCGCGAGCCAGGAGCAATCCACCGCCTGTTGACCTTTCCGAAACAGGCAGAAGGCCCACATCAACCCATGAGCGCGTTTCCGTCCAGGATTGCGATGATTACTAGTTCACTTCATTGGTTGACCTCCGGACCCTTCAGTTCTCAATCGGAACCCTCTCGATATGATCGACTACGACGCGGTCTACTGACGCCTTGACGAGCTGAAGCTTCAGCCCGAGTTGGTCTTGGAGGGCCTCGAACAGTGACAAGCCAGGAGGTTCAATGATATCGTCCGGCCTTCTTGTCGGTGTCCAAGTGAGGCTGAAATCATAGGCGTCCGCTAGGGTGGTTTGGTCAACGACCGGGCGACCGAACCAATTCGTCGATACCCAACGCGGAAGATCCGCTGCAAGTTGCGCCATCGTTGTGTTGTCGGCTTTGCAGGTCATTCGAATACCTGCCGGCCCGCACGTGTACCTAGGCTGACCACTCCCGGAGGCCACGCGCAGCTTGGGTCCACTTTTCCCAAGGACGAGTGCGTAAACCGGCGCCGGGGTCTGGTCGTGGTGGATTCTGAGCTTGAAACGTTCTATAAGGAGGCCTTGCATCATCAAGTTCAGGGTTGCTCGCGTTGTGCCCGATGGAAGTTTCGCAACGATGTCGTAGCGCTCCGTCGTGAGCCAGCCGGGTCCCTCGATCCTATCGAATGGCACGTCGTAGGCGTGGGCAAGGAGCGACATCAAGGGAGCGTTAATCGCGGTGAGCTGAGTGCCCTTGACGTCGCTCCAATCACGGGTGTCCCCGGACTTGTTTGCCTTAACGGACGCCACCTCAAAGGCTGGCGCCTTGCCGGCGGTCTGGCTGAAGAGCGTACACGAGGTCAATGCTCCCAGGCCGAGAACTGCGCAAATTCGGATCATGGATAGTTAGACGAGTAGCGCGCTAAACAGGCCCTAAATTAGATTCATCCCAACCCACCAGAAACTTCGGCACCATTTTGCATGCCAAATCGAGGCGGCGGCCGTCAAAGGGGACGGGCTGCCTGGGGTGAGCGAAAGGACGCCGGGTCTGGCGGCTATGAAATTCACAGGTCCGTATCGTCGCCGTTCCGCGGAATGGAAACGCACGTCCCCAGGTACTTCCAAAGGAATGGTCGGGCGTAATACGGTCAAGTGGAAGGAGGCGGGTTCAGGGAGGCCTACATAACGCGAACTTATCGAAAACAATCCGGGTAAGGGCGGGATGATTCAGTTCTCAATGGGAGTTTTCTCGGCACGGTCAACGACAATCACGTCGATCGGACTTTTTTGTGACCGCAAGGTAAGGCCGAGTTGCTCTTGGACGGCCGTGAAGAGTTCCGGGTACTCGGAAAGTTCGGTTGACGGCGCCGCGTGGTCCGGTGTCCAAATAAGACGTACTTCGTAGGCGCCCGGCAAGCCTGTTGCGTCCAGCACGGGCGCCCGAAGAAAACGGGACAGAAGCGCGGCCAGTTCGGACATCGGGAGACCGGTCGAGATGATTCTCCCCATGACGCCCGAGTTTGCTGCAGTGCCGGTTTGCGCGTCGGCCTGCTTGAGCTTCGAGCCCTTCTTGGCTATGTTCAGCTCGAGGTGTCGAGTCTCTCTCGACTCGTGGTGAGCCTCGAGGTGAAAGCGGTCGGCAAGAAGGGCTTGTAGCATCGAGCGGAGTTCGGAACCTTGTGTGTCAGCAGGAGCCTTGCCGATAATGTTGAACAGATACTGTCGTGACTTGATCCATTCGGGACCGGCAATCTGGTAGTCGTTGGTGATGCCAAATGCGTATCGAACGCATTCGCCGAATGTCACGTTCGTGAGCGTAAGCTGACCGTGGCTCGCGGTGCCAAAGTCTGCCCGGTAAGAGCCCACCGGCGGCGGGACCGCCTTCACCGAGGCGACATCAAACTGACGTGTTTGGGCTGCGGCCACAAGGGCCCATGCGGCCAATACGCAAACTCTCTCGTGCTGGAATACTAGCATTGTGCTAATAAACTAGCACCTCCGGATTACCGCGCCAATCCCTCGAGCCTTTTGGGTGGGTCCAAGTTCACGGAAAGTCGCCGAGGTGATCTTGACCAGCCCGGTCCCAGCCAGAGCGCAACCAGACATTTTATACGATGTCCTGGACCTCCGCCGCGCTTCCGAGAATGCGGCACTCGAAACGTTTGGTGAGCGAAGTGCATCGAAAACTTGGATTCAGCCCCGAACGGTTGCGCGCCGGGTGATCGGAACGGCGGTGTGTTGCCGATCATCAGAAAACGTCTTTTTTTGAGCATCATTCGGCAGGGCGTTG
>CAZSQK010000161.1:0-14693 GCA_964608645.1 uncultured Solibacteraceae bacterium
TCGATCGGCACCTGATAGTTGGCGCCGCCCACGCGCCGCGTCTTCACTTCGAGCAGCGGCTTGGCGTTTTCGACCGCTTTCTTGAAGGACTTCAGCGGGTCATCGCTGGTGCGATCCCGCAGCTTGTCCATGGCTTCATAGAAGATGCCTTGCGCGGTGTTCTTCTTGCCCTGCCACATCATCGAGTTGACGAACTTCTCGACAAGCGTGGAGTTGTACACCGGATCCGGCAGCACTTCGCGAACAACTGCTCTTCGTCTACGTGGCATACATTCCTACGATTTGGGCCTCTTGGCCCCATACTTCGATCGACCCTGTCTGCGATTGGCGACTCCGGCGGTGTCCAGCGCGCCGCGGATCACGTGATAGCGCACACCCGGAAGATCCTTCACACGGCCCCCGCGGATAAGCACGATCGAGTGCTCCTGCAGGTTGTGCCCGACCCCTGGGATGTACGTGGTCACTTCGATTCCGTTGGTGAGCCGCACACGGGCCACTTTCCGCAGCGCCGAATTCGGCTTCTTGGGGGTGGAGGTGTACACGCGGGTGCAAACTCCACGCTTCTGCGGGCAGCTGTTGAGCGCCGGACTCGAAGTCTTCCAGCGTGGCGGCTTCCGCCCATTACGCACAAGTTGGTTAAACGTCGGCACGAATTTCCTCTCGTGAAAAAAACCAAAAACACCATGTGGCGCGACCCGGACCACTACAAAAGGGCCCAGAAAACAACTTCAGGTCGCATACAGCGAGGATTGCTTTCAGACAGGCCCATGTCTAGACCGGCGTGACCGGCTGATCAGCGGGGCCTCACCCCTGGCCGGACCCGCCATACAGACGGGTGGTAGCGCAGGGACAGCGTGTTCTCGCGAAACTATTAGATCTTACCCGAAGTGATACCTCATACGCAACTGGCCGGTGGTGGTCAGCCTGTTTTCATACAGTTCGGCCGCCTAAATGACAATGATCGTCACCCGCCCCTGTGTCTCCACCCCGCCTACCGTCACCACCACCGGCTGAACCCCCTTTCGGCACATCCGGCCCAATGAGTAGGTTGATCTGCTGAAGCCCCGTCGTATACCCAGGCGCCTCGCCCGCATACGTCACCGTCACCGGCACGCCCCCGACCGTCGCCGTAACCGGCAACACCAGCCGCCGCAGCCCGTCCGGCCCCGTAGCGCCCAACAGTCCGAATCCTGTCCCATATACGGAAACGATCTTCCCCGCCGGACTCGGCGTGTTGATCGTCCCGTCCTGATTCACCACCGCCGCCTGCCCCGTGCCCGACGAATTCGCCGTGAATAGCCCCGGCGCCGCCGCCGCGAACGTCAGAGTCACCGGCTGCGATGGCGATGCCGGATCCGCAATGCGGCCTCTCTGACGGAAGCCGGGGCGAATAGCTTCCGCCCTCACGTCGATTCGCTATGCCGGTCTCCAGAGAAGGAAAGCCGTCCTGCGAAATCCGGCTACTTCCCTGTTTTGACCGCGAAGTCCCAGATCTGCATGTTCATTTTGCCTTCGCTGAACTCGACCACCGCATACTCTCCCGGCGGCAGAGGCTGCTTAGGCCAGATCTTGTACAGTCCGTCCGGCGTCATCTGCTTCTGAAAGATCTCCATCGGAAAGCGCTCTTCGACCGTTTCCTTGGTGATGGGAACGACGGTCACATCCTCCACGACGCGGACCGCCCCCTTTGATGTGAGCTTGACGATCCCGAAACGCTCGGTCTGCGCCAGTTGGATGTAGAACTCCTGCTCGGGGTTGGTGAAGATGTGGAGCGAGTGCGCTTCCGGGATCTCCAGCGCCGCTTTCCCCGTCACCACCGGAATCGGCGACAGCCGGCCCAGCACCGACCGTCCTTTATTGGTATGGAGCGTGGACTCGGCGGCCTTGAGGGCCTTCGCCTGCTCGCCCTCGATCCAATACACGCCGGGGTTCTGCGGGATGCGCATCACTTCCTTTTCCATTTCCCGCGCGACCTTTTCTTCCGCGGCGAAAACCTTCGACTCCTTCTCGAGCTCCGCCTGCCGCGACTGGAATTCCTTCTCCGTCCGCCCCAGATCGACCAGTTCCTTGGGCATCTCCTCCCAGTCGCTGCGCTCGATGCTGTAAAAGCGAACCCGGTCGCCCTCCACCTTATATTCGCGGACGATCTGGTAGCTTCCGTCGGTCAGGTAGAGTTTTTGGTTGGCGGCGAAGGCGGCGAGGGCCAGCGCGATCAGGAAGAGGATGGTCTTGCGCATATCCCTATTGACCACTGTACCGCCCGCCGGGGTTTCGCGGGAAGCGCACCCCAGAGATCCGGCCGCCGATGATTCCGCCCTGATGGACGAACGATTACTGCTCGGACTTCGAGTAGTAGTAGGTGTACTTGCTGTACAGTTCCGAGGCGCGCGCGCCATTGGCGACGATGCCGAGCACGTTGTTTTCGCACAAGGACTGCATGGCGCGGGTCACGTTGTCGAACGTGGTCGATCCGATCTTGACCACCAGGATAGTGCCGTCCGCCAGGGTCGCCAGCAGATTGGCGTCCGCCGAGAACAGCAGCGGTGGCGTGTCGAAGATGGCCCAGTTGAAGGCTCGGGGCAATTCTTCGAACAGCGCCTTAGCCTGCCGCATATTGAGCAGTTCGAGCGGGTTCTTGACCGGCGATCCGGCGGGCAGCAGGTACAGATTCATGCCCTCCAGGCGGCGCAGCGCCTGCGAGAAACTGCACTGGCCCGTCAGGTAGTCCGACAATCCGGGGGAGCGGTCCATCTGGAACAGGCTGTGGACAATCGGACGGCGCAAGTCGAAGTCCGCCAGCAGCACCGCACTCTCGGCGAGGTGCGCCTGCGCCAGGGCCAGATTCACCGCGGAAAAGGTCTTCCCCTCGGCGGGAGACGGACTGGTCACGATCACCGTGTGCAGCGGCTGCAGAGTCTGCATGTGATTGAGCCGCGTGCGCAGGGTGCGGAACTCCTCGGCCGGCGTCTCGTGCGAATTGTTCAGATCCAGCAGGTGCGACTCCGGCGCCGGCTGGAACGGCACCAGAGCCACGTCCGAAAGCATGCCGGGGTGGATGTTGAGCCGCAGCACCGGCGGCGCGGTGGTGGTTGTGACAGCGTGGCCGTTGTTGCCGTTCACCGGAGGAGGCGGCTCCGGCGTGGCGACGACTTCCTCCACCGGCGTAATTACCGGCGGGGCGTCCTCCGCGGATAGTGCGCTCTGTTCAGCCCGGCGCAAAGCATCATGTACTCGACTCATTTGTTTTATCCCGGAAGCGGCTCCCGGCGCTCCTTACCTCAAATACCCGACACATGGTAATACATCGAGCCGCTCATCAGGATCCCTCCGATGAGCACGGCGCTCGACCATGCCAGCCACACCAGACGCCTCTTGCGCCGCACGAGCAGGGCGTTTTCCAGCAGCGGGATGCTGCTGAGGACCGGCATATTCGTGTACGCGCGGACGTCTTTCAGGTTCTTCAGCGAAGTGTTGCGGACTTCCTGCGCCGCGGCCAGCATAATCCCGAGACCGATGCCCGCCGCAGTGCCAATTCCCGCCCATGCCAGGCGGTTCGGCTCCGACGGCTGTTCCGGCAGCGAAGCCGGATCGAGCACTTCCAGATTCTCGCCCGCCTTGTGTTCTTCGAGGCTTTGCGCCGTCTCCGACGCGAGGTGCCGCTTGGTCATTTCCTCGTAATCGGTCTTGGCAAGGTTGAACTCGCGAAGCATGGCGTTGTACTGCTGCTCGTTCAGCGGCGCGTCTTCCAGTCGCTTCTGGTAGCTGGCGATAGTTCTTTCGAGATCGGCGCGCTGACGGTTCAGCTCCTGAATTTCCATGTCCTTGGCCACGATCTGCGACCGCGTCTTCTCCTGGGAAGAACGCAGATCTTCGAGCTGGCGGGCAACCATCTGGTTCACTACCACTCGCGGACCCGTGCTCGTGCCGGGGTTGACAACCTGCGCCGGCTCGCGCTTTTCCAGGTCGTCCCGCTCTCGCTCATACGACTGCAGAGCGGCTTCCGCCTCCGCCACATCGGGGTGTCCGTTGCCCAGCTTCTCCTTCATGGCGGCGAGGTTCGACCGGCCCTGGCTGATCAGCGTATTCAGTTGCATCAGCTTCTGGTTCTGCACGGTCACGGGCGCCGTGGTCGTTCCTGCCACGGTTTCGTTCAGGTTGACGCTGGCCGCGTTCTCCTGGTTCCTCAGCGTCGTCAGCGCGCTTTCCAGGAGGAGTTTGTCCTGGGTGGCGCGGCCCATTGTGGTGTTCGTATTCATGAGTTGCAGGTTGTACGTCTGCAGAGCTTGCGCGTTCGCCTGCGCCTGCTCGGGCAGCTTCCCCATATTGCCCTGCTTGAACTTCATGATGTCGTCGTCCAGCTTGTCCATTTTCTCTTTGGCGGCCTTCAGCTCGTCCTTGAGGAAGTTGGTGGTCATGCTGGCCTGGTTGCGCTGCACCGTCACGTTCTGCTCGGTGAATTTGGTGACGAGCTCCCGCACGACCGCCTGCGCCTTGTAACGGTCCGTATACATGAAGGACACCGCGAACGCCGAAGCCACGCGCCGTCCGGCCGACGACGTGGTGTCCGCCAGGGGCGTGATGCGGATGTACTTGTTCCGCATGTCCTGCACGATATCTTCCATAGGGAGCTTGTTGCGCTCCTTCTTGTATAGATCGAGCGAAGGCTTTTGGATCACTTCCGCCAGACTGGTGCGGCTCAGAATGTCCGTCTGCATCTGCTGCAGGCGATCCGCCATCTGCGAATTGATCGCGCTCGGCACCAGGCGCTCCGGCACCTGCTGGGGCGTGATCCGCATGACGGCCGTGGATATGAATGTGTCCGGCCAGAGAAACGCGATCACGGTCGACACCACCAGGCCCGCAAAGGTCGGGCCGATGATCCAGGACCGATATCGCCGCAGCATATCGATATAGTCTTCGACGTCGGGTGGACGCCGGGAAACGCTTTCAAAAGTGTGTGCTGGACCCATAATTCAGTTTCTTGCCACTCCTCACGATTCCACTTGACTACGGAACGATAATGATGTCACCTGGCTGCAGCAAGACGTTCTGATCCGTCTTCTTCCCTTTGATGACCTCGTTCCAATTGAATCGCAGCCGTTGCTTGCCGCGAACGATTTCAATGCGCTTCTTGTTGGCAAAGTCCTTGAAGCCGCCGGCATTGACTAGCGCATCCATGACCGTCGTCGGAACGACGAGGGGGAACGACCCGGGCTTTCCGACCTCCCCGTTGATCGCATACTTTCTGCTGTTGATCGCGACCACCTGCACGTTCACCTGCGGCCGCTTGAGGATCTCCTTCTGCCGGAGGGTGTCCTCAATCTCCTTGCCGAGCTTCGCCGGCGACTTTCCGGCGGCGGTAATCTCGCCGATCAGGTTCATCGAAATCCGTCCGTCGGAGCGCACCAGGAAGGGGCCGGAGAGCCTTTGGTCGGCCCAGACGATAATCGACAACTGATCTTCCGCGCCGATGATGTAGGAATCGTCGTTGGAAGCGCCGGAAGGGGCAGTGGCGGCCGGCGCCGCGACCTTGGAAGGATCCGTTGGCGGGGCGGCTACAGCCGGCGCGGCCTGCTGCGGTTGCGGTTGACCTGTCGGGGGGGTGGGGGCCTGAGTTTGCTGACTGGGATTCGCGCTCAGACAAAACGCGGATATTACCGCCACGAGGGCGGACCAGATTGCCGTTCTCATCATGTTCCTCTGCAACTCTACTTCAGCCTGCCGGGCAGGTTTCATCCAAATACACGCGCATCCGGTGCCGGAGGCGTCGTTCGTCTTATAGTGTACTGCATCTAATCGCACTTCCCCGACCGTTTCAGGGTGGTACTGGTTCTAATGGAAGGAGAGGAAGCCGGCGGTACTCCGGTTCCATATCGAGGGCCAACCGACACGCGTCCGCGGCGCAGGTATCCACTTCGGCATAGTGTATTTCTCCCAAAAATCGGAGGACGGCCCGGGGACCGCTGGTAACTTGTAGATATTCCAGGTATTCTGGATATTGAAACGGGAATTCTCCGCGGCATTAAAAGTGCTTGAAGCGCAGCGGACTATTGTCTCGCTTTACGGCTAGGGGCCGCCATGTTCCAGGAACTGAAGTTCCAGCTATCGACCGCGATCCTGACCATCCTGACTCTCGCGGCCGGAGTGTGCGCGGTCATCAACCTCGACGAGCAGTACCACTTCCGCCTGCCGGACGACGGCGTCATTTGGGTGGATCGCTCCGGCGGCGTGCAGGCGCTGCACGTTCCGGCGGGCAGTCCAGGCGCGAAGGCCGGCATTCACGAAGGCGACTGGCTGACCGAAATCAAAGGCGTCCGGATCGAAAATGCGCTGGACGTTCCCAAAGCCCTGGCGGGAGTCGGAGCCTGGCTGCCCGCGACGTATGCGGTGGTGCGGAATGGGGTGGAAGTCAAGATCAAGAACATGATCGTCGGCGAAGTGGCGTTCGATCGCGCGGTCATGTATCAGTACGCCGTCGGATTTGCCTACATAATTATCGGTCTCTTTGTCTATTTCCGCCGCGGCAGCGCCCAGAAAGCGCGGCATTTTTATGTTTTCTGCCTGGCTTCGTTTGTCTATTTTTGTTTCCACTACACCGGCAAGCTGAACACCTTCGACAAAGTCATTTACTACGGCAATGTCGCCGCCGGCCTCCTCGCGCCGGCCGTTTTCCTGCATTTCTGCGTCACGTTCCCGGAGCCCCGGAACTGGTTCCGGAAGCCGGCCCGTTTGGGGCTGCTCTACCTGCCCTCGCTGCTCCTGTTTGTCACGTACGTGGCGGCGTCGTCGGGCGCAGTGCAGAAAATCTCGTTGCTCGAATTGCGCTGGGCCCTCGATCGCGCCTGGATGTTGTTCGCGACGGCGCCTTATATCCTCGGGGGCTGGCTGCTGCGCCGGGAGTACCTCAGGGCCGAAGATCCGATCGTGCGCCGCCAACTCCAATGGCTGAGCACCGGCAGTCTGTGTGGCATTCTGCCGTTCGCACTCCTGTACGTCCTGCCCTACGCATTCGGGGCCGTGCCGAACTACTACCAGAAAATGGCGGTGCTGCCGGTCGCTCTGATCCCGCTCACCCTAGCCTATGCGATCGTGCGCTACCGCCTGATGGACGTCGACATCATCTTCCGCCGCGGCTACGCCTACACGCTGGCGACCATCTGCGTGCTGGCGGCGTTTTACGGGCTGGTGTTCTCCCTCGGCCGCCTCGTGCAGATGAACTTCGTCGGGCTGGGCAATACCGGCGTGATGACGGTCATGCTGATCGGAGCCTTCCTCTTCCAGCCGATCCGCAACTGGATGCAGGAGTGGCTCGACCGGCACTTCTACCGCGACCGCTACGACTATCGCCGGACCCTGGTGGAGTTCGCGCGCGAATTGGGATCAGAGACCGATTTGGACGCGATGCTCTCCTCGGTCGGCGAGCGCCTTCTCGAGACCTTGTCGATCAACCATCTGGCTGTGTTCCTGGCGGAAGAACGCGACGGATCGCCCCGGTACCGACTGAAGAAAGCGATGGGGGCGAATCCGCGCCTGGCCGGCGCCAGTTATGACGAGATGGACCTGAGCTTCCTCGGCTGGAAGCTGCCCGAGGGTTACCTGTTCTTCGAGCGCACCCGGCACCAGCTCGACGCCATTTCGCAGTCATGGCCCGCTTCGGTGCGGAAGACGATCGCCGATCTCGACCTGACGTACTATCTGCCGTGCACCGTGCGCGGGCGCATCATCGCTTACCTGGGAATCAGCCGCACGAGCGATGGGGACTACCTCTCGAGCGTGGATGTCGAGCTTCTCCAGATGCTCGCCGGGTACGTCGGAATCGCCATCGAAAACGCCACGCTCTACCGGTCGCTGCAGCGCAAGGTCGAGGAATACGAGCGGCTGAAGGAGTTCAGCGAGAACATCGTCGAATCGATCAACGTCGGCATCCTCGCGGCCGACCTGGAGGACCGCGTTGAGAGTTGGAACAGCCAGATCGAGCAGCTCAGCGGCGTCAGACGCGAAGCCGCATTGGGACGCAAGCTCCGCGACCTGCTCCCGGACGAATTGGTAGACCAGTTCGACCGCGTGCGCGGCGAGACCGGAATCCATCATATTTATAAGTTTGTGCTGCGGCCCGCCCCGCCGGCGGCTTTGACCGCCAATGGGAACGGCAATGGCCACGTCCACCAAGTGGCGCCTCTGTTCCGCGAATCGACGCTGAATATCGCGATCGCGCCGCTTGTCTCGAAGGACCAGGAGAAGATTGGCCGGCTCATCATCTTCGACGACGTCACCGACCGCGCCGAACTGGAGCAGCGGCTGGTGCAGGCCGACAAGCTGTCGAGCATCGGACTATTGGCGGCCGGGGTGGCGCACGAAGTCAACACGCCGCTGGCGGTGATTTCGACCTATGCCCAGATGCTGGCCAAACAGGTCGCGGAAGACTCCCAGAAGTCGCTGATTCTGGACAAGATCGCCAAGCAGACGTTCCGCGCCAGCGAGATCGTCAATTCCCTCTTGAACTTCTCGCGGACCTCCACCACTTCGTTCGGAGACGTGAACCTGAACCGCGTGATCCAGGAGACCCTGTCCCTGCTCGATCACCAGTTGCAGAAATCGGGCATTCAGCTCAGGACGGAGCTGGAGCCGGAGCTGCCGCCGGTGCACGGCAATGCCGGCAAGCTCCAGCAGGTGTTTCTGAACCTGTTCCTGAACGCGCGCGACGCCATGAATGCGGGCGGAGCCCTCGAAGTTCGCACCTGGAAAGAAGGCGCCGGTGTGCGCGTGGAAGTCGCCGACAGCGGGCACGGCATCGCCCCCGAACACATCCACCGCATTTACGACCCGTTCTTCACCACCAAGGCCGCGCGCAAGGGGACCGGTCTCGGGCTCTCCGTGACCTACGGTATCATTCAAGAGCATGGCGGCTCGATCGAAGTCTCTAACCGGCGCTCCGGAGGCGCCACCTTCCGTCTGGAACTGCCCCTCTCCGCAACCGGCGCCGCCAGGAAGCCGGTAAATGCAGCGTGAGATGACCTCCGCGCCGCCCTCCGCGGCGCCTGCGGATCGAGGCAAACTGCTCGTTGTCGACGACGAGACCGATATCCGTGAAGGGCTGCAAATGCTGCTCGAATCCGAGGGCTATGCCGTCGACTTGGCCCAGAACGGAACCGAGGGGCTCCACAAGCTCGAGAGCCGTGCCTATGACCTCGTCCTGCTCGATCTGATGATGCCGGACAAATCGGGGATGGAGGTGCTCGCCGAGACGCGGGAGCGCGACCGCGAAACGCCCATCTTCATGATCACCGCGTACGGCTCGGTCGAGGCCGCCGTGGGCGCGCTGAAGCTTGGCGCCAACGACTACTTCTCGAAGCCGTGGGATAACGAGAAGCTGATCATCGAGATCGACCGCATGATCGCGCGGCACCGTCTCGAATCCGAGAATACGCATCTCAAGCGCGCGCTGAAACAGCGCTACAGCTTCCCCAACATCATCGGCAAGAGCGAGCGCATGCTGCGCCTGCTCGACCTCGTCGGGCAGGTGGCATCGAGCCGCTCGACGATTCTGATCACGGGGGAGACCGGCACGGGTAAGGAGCTCGTGGCTAAGGCGATCCATGCGAATTCGCCGCGCGCCGACCATATGTTCGTGGCCGTGAACAGCGGTTCCTTGCCGCAGGAGCTCCTGGAATCGACGCTCTTCGGACATGTGCGCGGCGCCTTCACCAGCGCCGTGCAGTCGAAAAAAGGCTACTTCGAGGTGGCGGACCGCGGCACCATCTTCTTCGACGAGATCGGCACCATCGGCGCCGAGACGCAGATCAAGCTGCTGCGCGTGATTCAGGAGAAGGAGTTCACGCCGCTGGGTTCGACCGACCCGATGAGAGTGGATGTCCGTATTCTGGCGGCCACCAACGCGGACCTGTTGCAACTCGTCAAGGAAGGCCGGTTCCGCGAAGACCTGTATTACCGGCTGAACGTCATCAACATCGCGATCCCGGCGTTGCGCGACCGCAAAGAGGACATTCCGGCGCTGGTCGACCACTTTTTCACGTATTATTGCCGGGAAAATGACAAATATCTGGACGCCGCCGGCCGTTCCACGCTGCGCTTCCTGCCCGAGGCGATGGATGTTCTGATGCGCCACGACTGGCCGGGCAATGTCAGGGAACTGGAGAACGTCGTGGAGCGAGCCGTGGTTCTGGCGGCGGAGCCGTCGGTGCCGGTGGATGTGCTGCCGGAGGCCCTCCTGCAAGCGAACGGGATTCGGGTCGGCCGCGGCGAGGGCACGCCCCTGGCCGCCGACGCTTCCCTCTTCGAGATCGTCAACGACTACGAGCGGCGGATCATCATGGAGCGGCTCGAGCACTGCAACTGGAGCCAGACCGAGGCGGCCGAGAGTCTCCACGTGCCGCTATCCACTTTGAATCAGAAGATCAAGCGGCTGGACATCAAGATCCGGAAGAAGTCCGAAGCGTAGCCGTTCGCCCGTTACCGGGCGCACCAGCCGCCGTCGATCAGGATGTCGGCGCCGGTGATAAATCCGGCTTCCTCGGAACAGAGATACACCGCCAGTTGACCGACTTCCTCGACACGGCCCCATCGTCCCATCGGCGTGCTGCCAAGAAACTGGGCCGTGGCTTCCGGGTTGTCGAGAAGCGCGCGATTCATCTCGGTCGCGAACGGGCCCGGGCTGATGCCGTTACAGGTGACGCCTTCGGAGGCGAGTTCCAGCGCGATCGCCTTCGTCATCCCTAACAGCGCGGCCTTGCTCGCCGAATACGCGGCGCGATGCGGGAGCGAGACGTGGCTCATCGTCGACGTCATATTAATGATGCGGCCGTAGCCCGACCCGGTGAGACGTGGGACGAACGACCGGCACATCAGAAACGCCGCCGTCACATTGGTGTCCATGACGCTGCGCCACTCGTCGAGCGTGAACTCCTGCACCGGACGGCGGATATTGATCCCGGCGTTATTGACCAGGATGTTCACGTTGCCGAATGCGGCGGAGATCGCCTGCTCGACGCCGGCGACCTGTTCTTCGCTCGTGACGTCGGCCGGAAACACTTCGGCGAGGCCGCCCGCGGCGGCAATTTCCGCGGCGACGCCGTCGAGCCGCTCCCGGTCCCGCGAAACCAGAGCGACACGCGCGCCCGCGCCGGCCAGCGAGATCGCGATTGCCTTCCCCAGTCCCTTACTCGCTCCCGTGACGACCGCGGCGCGGCCGGCCAACTTGCCGTTCACGATTGCGCGGCTCCGTGCTGCGAGTGGTTCAAAATCTCGTCCGCCAGCCCTTGCGCATCGTCGACGTTCTCGATGGTCAGGCGGCTGGCTTCCCCCGCCGTCTCGATCGAGATGTTGCCGATATTGAAGATGCGCTGAATCATCGACTGGTCGACGCGGACATCCTGCACCTTCGAAAGCTGGATCGTGCGCGTGGATTTCGACGTCATGCCGCTCTCGTACCGCAAACGGTCTCCGGTGATTACCGCCTTCGTGTACTGCCGGCGGAAAGCGCGCGCGGCCGGCCACAACAGGATCAACACCGGCGCGATCATAATGAGCGCCGACCCCACTGTGGTGTTCCACCACAAGAGACACGCGATCTCCAGGGCGAGGAAAACCAGCGTCGCGAGAATCGCGCCGGCTTTCAGGAATTTTGCGGTGGGGCGCACAATCATGTCCGGCACAGTACTGTTCCTCGACCAGTCATTGTAGCGCGGGCCGTTTCGTGTGATAGTTTGAGGCGGAGGTTATATGGCGCAAAAATTCGTGTCTGTGTGCGGCGTTTTGGCTTTTTCGGCCTCATCCCTGTTTGCCGACTTCAGTTATCACGAGACGAGCAAGATCACTGGCGGGGCAATGGCCGGGATGATGAAAGTGGCCGGCGTGTTTTCGAAACAGGCCCGCGAGCCGATCGAGACAACCGTGGCATTGAAGGGCAACCGGATGGCGCACCGCAGCCAGACCCATCTCAGCCTCATCGATCTCGACAGCAAGACCATCACTTCCGTCGACCTGCAGAAGAAGCAATATTCCGTGATGACCTTCGACGAGATGCGGCAGGCGATGGAGAACCTGTCCAAGAAAATGAAGAAGGATAACAATGCCGACGTCAAGTTCAACGTGTCGGCCAATCCTACCGGCAAGACCAAGGAGATCGCCGGCTACACCGCCAAGGAAATCCAGATGAAGATGGCGATGGACATGACCGACCAGAAGAGCAAGCAGAGCGGCTCCATGGTGATCTACACGAACCTGTGGATCGCGGAGAATGTCCCCGGCTATTCCGAGGTGGCCGACTTCTACCGGAAGATGGGCGCGGAGCTCAACTGGACTCCCGGCGGCAACATGTTCATGCAGCAGCCCGAGGTTGCGAAGGGAATGGCCGAATCGTTCAAGGAGATCTCCAAATTGAACGGCGCCCCGGTGTTTCAGGTGATGACGATGGGGCCCGAAGGAACTCCGCCGCCGTCCTCCGATGGGCCGCAACCAGCCGCGCAGCAGCAGGAGAAGCCGAAGTCGGGCGGCCTCGGCTCCGCCTTGGGCAGCCGTTTAGGCGGTCTCGGCGGCCTCGGCCGCAAGAAGAGCGAACCGCCGCCGCAGGACCAGCCGCAGCCGCAGCAACAGCAGGGCAGCGCGGGCGCGCTGATCGAGATGCAGACCGAGTACTCGGGATTCGCGACCACGGCTGATGCGTCCCTGTTTGAGATCCCCGCCGGCTTCAAGCAGGTCGAATCCGAAATGAAGAAGATGAAGTAACGCCCTCCCCGCCGTCCGCTCCCCGTCCCCGAGGAGCGGACGCTCAGGTGTTATTCTGTTCTCGTCAGCATCAACCAAGGAGGCATTTCGTGAGAGTCGGCGTCTTTACCCCCCTGTTGTCCCAACTGTCGTTGGAAGACGTTCTGAAGAAACTGAAAAGCAATCAAATCGACACTGTGGAGCTCGGGACCGGCAACTATCCCGGCGACGCGCACTGTAAGCTGTCGATGCTCGAAAGCACCACCGGGCTCATCGATTTCAAGAACAAGCTGGATGACCACGGCTTCAGCATCAGCGCCCTCAGCAGCCACGGCAATCCGCTCCATCCGGACCAGGACCGCGCCAAACGCGACCAGGAGACCAGCCGTAAGACGATCCTGCTCGCCGAGAAACTCGGCGTGCCGGTGGTCGTCGATTTCAGCGGCTGTCCCGGAGATTCTCCGGGTTCGAAGTGGCCCAACTGGGTCACCTGCCCGTGGCCACCCGACTATCTCGAAATCCTGAAGTGGCAGTGGGACGAGGTCGTCGCCCCCTATTGGATTCAGCACGCCAAGTTCGCGGCCGATCACGGCGTGAAGGTCGCTATCGAGATGCATCCGGGCTTCGTGGTCTATAGCCCTGAGACGATGCTGAAGCTCCGCTCCATCGCCGGCCCGTCGATCGGATGCAACTACGATCCGAGCCACATGTTCTGGCAGGGCATCGATCCCATCGCCGCCATTCGCGTCCTCGGCGACTGCATCTTCCACGTGCACGCCAAGGACACCCAAATCTACGAGCGCAATCTCCCCCTCACCGGCGTGCTCGACACCAAGAGCTATACCGATGAGCGGAACCGCGCCTGGATCTTCCGCACCTGCGGCTACGGACACGGCGCCGAATGGTGGAAGGAGTTCGCCTCGACGCTGCGCATGTTCGGCTACGACTACGTGCTCTCCATCGAGCACGAGGACAGCCTGCTCTCGCCCGAAGAGGGTCTGGCGAAGGCGGCATCGTTCCTCAACGGGATCGTGATGAAGCAGCAACCCGCCGCCGCCTGGTGGGTCTGAGTTAAGCCGCGCCGGCGCGGCCCACCGCCGGCGCGACCCCCAACTGTTGCATCATCCCGAACGTGTCCCACACGTTCCAGCTTTCGGCCACCTTGCCGCCGCTCAGACGAAAGATCCACACCCCCGCGACGTTCACGGATCTTCCCGTGGGCGCGATTCCGGAAAGCTCTCCTCTATGGGTTCCGGTTCCGGTCCAGCGCGCCACGACCGATTCGTCCGCCACGATCATCTCTTCGACCTGCCAATGCGCGTCGGGGAAAGCCGATTGGTAGGCGGAGACAAGCTGTTGCATGCCCTCCGGCCCGGGTCCGACCCACGGGCTGGACGGGTCGTGATACGAATGGCCGGGGGCGAATATCTCGGCGGCGGCATCCAGTTGCCGCGCATTGCACATCTCATCGAAATACCGGGCTACGATCGACTGATTCGACATGGCATCACCTCAGATGGTCATACGGAGGCAGCGCCGTTTTGGATTTCCCTCAGACGAGAGTTTCGTCGCCGCCCAACAGGTCGCGCGAACCGAGGGATTTCCAGAATGCCAGAAGCGCCATGGCCGCCAGCAGCATGATGGTCGCGATTCCGGCGGGCGCATACCAGGCCTTCCAGTCGGCGCCCAGCCAGAGGCCGCTGAAGCCGTTGATAAAGAAGATGGCGGAGAGGGTCGCCACCAGGCCGATCCGCATCAGCACCAGCGCCAGGACCGTATAGACGACGATGAACAGGGCGGACATCACCATCCAATCTCCGTGGGTGATGTCGCTCTCCGTCAGCGTGAACAGAACCGCCGTGGCAAGCGCGGCCAGGATGTCATAACGAACCAGTCGCCGCAGTCCGCAGACGACGGCAAAGACCAACAGGCCAATATTCAACGAGTTCGCCATCGCCGAGGCCTGCCGG
>CAZSQK010000162.1:0-14624 GCA_964608645.1 uncultured Solibacteraceae bacterium
GGCGAAAGACGATGGCTTCGGCAGGGAGTCTACTGCTTTACCTGTGTCAAGCTAGCCGCAATTTTTCTCTGAATTTGGCGTGGCAGATCGGATTTCCCTCAAGCGCTACGAGCCAATTCAGTAGCGTTGGAGAGCGCCCAATCTCAAACACGAACCAAAATCGCTTTGGGGTATCCTCAACGAATTTTCCGCCCCATTTCTTGCCCTCACCAATCGCCGCCTTGAGCTCAGCGAAACTCTGCGCTGTCCGCGATCCTTGAACCTGTGCGTCGGTTCGGCCATCCGGTGCGCTAGCGTAGCCCGGAGTGGTGCTGAGTTTCCAATCCGCAGGAACGCTGATCTGGCATGCACCTTGCCTATCCTTGATCACTACCCACCCGCTGTCCGGGTTTGTCGAACCTTGTGGTTCAGCCGGAAGTGGTTGCGCCTTTATTAGCGAAACGAATCCGCACAGAAGACCGAGGACAATCGAGTTCAAAAGTTCCTCCAGTAGACTTCAAATTTCTCGGATACCATTACGGGTTCGGTGTTCCATGGCTAATTCCCAACCCCTTGGCAGATTTTCTCAAAGATCGGATTCGATGACTCGACCAGCCCATTAGCCTCCTCTTCGCCTGGCGTGACTGGTAACTCCCGAGCTCTTTTAAGGTCTGTGCACCCGTCCGCGAGGTGGGCGGGATCGCCCAATAGCAGCCGAACATTCCCACGAGCCCTGTAAGCCTCGTGGTAATCGGGATCGTATAGGAGCGCTCGATCGAGCTTCTCAAGCGCGGCTTTGTAATCGTTAGAAAGTATGTCTGCTAACGCCAGTATTCTGGTTTCATAGGCCTCGGCGTGCATCGCCTTTGGGTCCACCGCCCGATACATCGCCACTTTCAGTAGCAATCGCTTTTGTTTTACTATGATCGACTGTCCGACGAGAGCCCCATTTTCCCACTTCGGCGTTTCGAACATCCGCTCAAATTCGTCGTCCATAGCCTTCCATAGGCTCCAACTCGTTGCCCATGTCGAATCGTCGCCGGAGAGGTCAAACCGCTCGAGGCTTTGTCTTGCCTCACTGACTTGGTGGGCGATGGCTTCACCCATCCGGAGAAACTCCAGGTGGGCCTTCGTTCGTTCAATCTCCCGTTTTGTATCCTCCAGTGAGAACGGCTTTAGGTCCGTGCTATGAGTTGACTGCCCGACCGCAGTAGCTAACAGGCCCAGTGCGTATTCCAGTTCTTTGTAGCAGCTCAAAGCGGCGCGGAGCGCGTTCCTCTGGGGCGCAGGCGGAACACGACCAGTAGAAGCCGACGGAGTCTTTGTCGGGGCCAAGCTGTGGCTCCGGAGGTCGGGGGGGAGTGGTCGATCTGCTGTGGGTTGCCGGTTGGCACCTTCCACAAGCCGCTTCAACTCCGATACCGTTTTTGCCAGTAGCTCCCTGATCGCTTCCCGCTGTTCTCTGTTGAGTGCCGCGGTCTGATGATGTCTGAGTGACAGCGTAACCCATCAGGGCAATCAACCCGACGATCGCTGTGACGATCAGGAACCCCAGCGTTGAATCTTTCATGTCTAGAGAGGTCTCCTATAGAAGCCCGGGGATTGCCGTTCAATATAACATGGATGCTTTCGCCGGCTTCGGGCCTCCTGTGCCGTTAGGGTTCCAGCATCGCCCTCCAGACCCGATAAACCCTCTGAAGCTCCTCCGCGCTCGCGTCCCCAATCATCGGTCAATTCTCTCCCGCAACGTTCTCTCAGTCGCTTCCTCGTGCTCGAATTGGAAGAATGCCGCTGGCGGCGGGTTCAACGCTTTCGCTAGAGCCAATATCGCTTCGAACAATGGTCGCTTTTCTCCGCGCTCGATCTCTCCCAAGTATTTCGGATGGATCTGGGCACGTTCTGCCGCATGCTCCTGTGTGATGCTGGCCGCTCTTCGGATTGTCCGGACCCTTTTCCCAACCCGCGCCGAGGAGCGATAGTTTTCGTATCCACGATTTGGGAGGCGTTTCCATGCATGTTTTTTGGCGCACTTCCAGCACTTGGACGCCTCGACCCCGAAAAGCCTCTACCTCCTATCCCAGGCGGGGACGCGGCTCCCGGCGGTTTCAGTCCCGCGGCGAGCGATTCCAGGGCGAGGCCGATTCCAACAAGCGTTCCAGCGCCTCCGCTTGTCCCTCGCTCATGGAGTTCCGTTGCCGGTTCGATAGATAGACCGCGATGGCGGCGATTCCGCGATCCGGCGGGACAAACAGGGCTTCCCGCAAGACCGCGGCGAGTTCGGGGTGGGTTCTCTCCAGGCGACGGCGAGGGTCGAGCAGGTCCGCATTGGGTCCCGGTCCCGATTGGCGTTTCTCGAGCCCAACGACCATGTCACTCGCCATGGCGAGGAAGGCATGCGCGCTCAGCTCCTCGCCCCTGCGAACGCGCTGCACGGCTGTGGCGAGAAGGAGGAGGACATTATCCAGCGAGACATCGGGATTGAGGTGGGCGGCCTTGTCAGCCTGCGTATCCGCGGCAGCCATCGCCAACTGCATCTCGAAACTGCGATCACCCTTGAGGACCTTGTAGTCGTGAATGACCCAACGCGAGGGAGGGTCGTCCACCGAGTAGATGGCGAGATCCAGTTTCTCGAAATTCGCAAAGAGGACGGTGCAGTAGTTCGTCAGGTGGAAGGCGCAAAGCAGGATCTTCCGTTCCGGGGGCAGCCACGCGCGGACGTCCCGGACTGCCGTGATGTCTCGAGCTACGAGCAAGGCGTCCAGATCGCTATACTCATCCCCGCCGTCCGGGCGGGCGAGCGATCCCGTGATGGCGGCCCACGGAATCTCCGAATGATTGCGGATTGCGTCCAGAAGCGCCTGGCGGGACTCTCGATTTCCACTCATGACGTACTCGAATCATAAGAGAAATTCATGGATAACGTGTCTAGCGGGGCGGTAACACGGTCGATTCATAGCAGGAGAGTCTCGATGCGATGGGCGTGGACCATGTCTTCGCACGGGGACCAGGCGAAGACGGTGAAGCGGCCGTCCTGCGAGGCAATGAGGGCGAGGGCGTCGTGCTGGTCGCGGACGAACTGGGCCGCGGACAGGTGGCGGGTGCCTCCCAGCTGCGCGGGCTCGATCACTTCGGCGCGTGCGCCTTCGATGGGCTCGGTGAGAATGACGCCGGTGACCTGATCGGAGCCGGGGCGGCGGACGATCTTGGCGCCGAACGCGAGGACCTCGTAGCGGCTGGTGATGATGGTGGCGCCATCGACCGCGGTGAGGCCGGCGACACCGTCGATGGCGCGCTGCAGGGGGTCGACCCAACGGCGGTCGGGGGCGATGGCGGCGTCCAGTGCGAGATCGGCGAGGACGGAGAAGGCGGGCACGAGGGCGTACAGGACGGGGTGCAGGACGGATTCGCGCCAGCGCTCCGATTGCGAGGGGACGACGAGGAGAGAGCCGCCGCGGCCGTGGGCGCGCATGGAGATGGCGAGACGGATCAGGATGCTGACGGACTCGTTGGAGACGTGCTGGGTGTCGAAGCCGAGGAGGGAGGTGAGAAGGTCGGGACAGTCGGGGAGGCGGGCGGACTCTTCGTCGATCATTTTGACTTCGTCGCCTTCGAGGACGGCGACATTGACGAATTTTCCGGATTCGCCGCGGCTGTGTTTGACGACGAGAAGGCCGGGGGCGATGACTTCGAGGACGATGCAAAAGGCCGGGAGGTTGCGGGTGGCGCCCCAGACGTAAAACTGGCCGTCATCGCGCCAGACGCCGAGGTGAATGCCGGGGCGCTCTACGGCCGGCGCGAGGCGGGTGAGGGGCTGGGCGGCGAGGGGCAGGGGGCGCTCGAACCGCAGCGACGAGGGCACGGAATCCGGTTCGACGAGGGCAAGGGAGATGCGGGGCAGGTAGCCTTCCTCACGGCGGAGGCTGGCCCAGAACGCGGCCTCAATGATGGCCTCAATGGCGTCGATGGCGGGGGCGGCGACCGGGTCGCGTGCCTGTTGGGCGAGGTGGCGGACGAAGTGGGCCCGGATGCGGGCGGCTGCGTCGCGGGCGGCGGGATAGGCGACGCGCGTCACCGGGGGGCTCCGGGTTGGGCTCGTGCTGCGGCGGTGGATTGCATGGATAGTGGGTATAATATCGCGATATGCCCGCGGTTCCAGGGCGCGGGCCTTGCGTGGAAGAGGAGGGTGTATGTGCGATCAGGATCATTTTGAAGACGACCGGAAGGAGTTTGAAGCTCGCGGTCTGGTGACACGGAAACAATTCGGCGCCCTGTTGGGAGCGGGCGTGGCGATGATGCTGCCGCGGGTGGCGAACGCGGCGGCGGTGACGGAGGCGGAGGTGAACGTGACGACGCCGGACGGGTCGGCGGACTGCTACTTCGTGCATCCGGCGAGCGGGACGGCTCCGGGAGTTCTGGTGTGGCCGGATATTTTCGGGCTGCGGCCGGCGTTCCGGCAGATGGGCAAGCGGCTGGCCGAATCGGGGTATTCGGTGCTGGTGGTGAATCCGTTCTATCGTGTCAAGAAAGCTCCGACGGCGGAGGCCGGCGGCGCCACTCCGATCCAGCAAGTCATGCCGTTGGCGCGAGGGCTCAACGAAACGACGCACATGACGGATGCGAAGGCGTTCGTGGCCTGGCTCGACGGGCAGGCCTCGGTGGCCAAGAACCGGAAGGTCGGGACGCAGGGGTATTGCATGGGCGGTCCGATCGCGTTTCGCACGTCGGCGGCTGTGCCCGGCCGCGTGGGAGCGGTGGCGTCGTTCCATGGCGGCGGACTGGTGGCGGATGCGCCGAACAGCCCGCACCTGCAGGCGGCGAAGAGCAAGGCGCAATTCCTGGTGGCCATCGCGAAGAATGACGACGAGCGGTCGCCGAACGATAAGACGGTCCTGAAGGAGACGTTTGCGAGGGCGAACCTGACGGCGGAAATCGAAGTGTACGGCGGCGCGCACGGCTGGTGTCCTCCAGATTCGACCGTCTACAACGAGCCAGAGGCGGAAAAGGCCTGGAGCCGGCTGCTCGCTCTGTACGGCAAAGCTCTGGCGTAAGCGTCGATTCGCGCGCTCATGGCCCGATCGGCGGCGCGTCCCGGACTGTTCAATTGCCGGCGTTGCGCCGCGACCAGTCTGGCCGCACCGGCAGGCGGCGGGCAGCCGTGTAGAATGAGCGTGTCCAAGTTGTGAGACGACTCTACTCCACTGTCCGCGATCTGCATCTCTATCTGGGTCTGTTCATCAGTCCGTTGGTGCTCGTGTTTGCGGTGAGCGTCTTCTTTTTGGTGCACGCTTGGGTACCGGGAAGCACCGCCGCGGCGGTGACCCGAACCGCGGGCGATCTTCCGATTCGGCCTGGGGTCGAGGCGCTGACCGGGCGGGAACAGGCGGCGGCGTTGCGCGGAGTGCTCGACCGGCTCGGGGTGCGGGGCGAAGTCGGGATGGTGCGGCGCATCGCGAAGGAACACCGCCTCGTAATCGTGGTGACGATTCCGGGCCGGGAAGCGTCGGTGGACCTGAATCTGGAAACGCGCTCGGCGACGGTCAGCGAGCGGACGCCGGGGATCGGGAGCGCCGTGATTTACCTGCACAAGATGCCGGGACAGCATCTGGCGAACCTGCGGGGAAACTGGGTGTACCTGCGGATCTGGCGGTGGCTTGCCGACGGAACGGTATATGCCGTCCTGTTCCTGACGCTGAGCGGGGTCTACCTTTGGGCCGTCCTGCGGGCCGAGCGGCGCATCGGGATCGCGCTGATCGCGGCAGGCGGCGTTTCTTTCCTTGTATCTCTCTATGCGCTCGCACACTGACACGCGGCGGGCCGCGGTGTTCGCTTCCTGGAATCGCCGGGGGCATTACTACCTGGGGCTGTATTTCCTGTTCTTTCTGTGGCTGTTTGCGCTCTCCGGGCTTCTGCTCAACCACTCGTCGTGGGCATTCGCGCAATTTTTTCCGAAGCGCAAGATCTCGCAGTTCGAGCGCGCGATCGAGGCGCCGGCCGGGAGTTCCGACCTGGATCGGGCGCGGGCGATCATGCGGCAATGCGGGATTGCCGGGGAGATCGGGTGGAACGCTCCGCGGGGGGATGCGACGCGATTCGATTTCAACGTAACGCGGCCGGGGCGCGTCTATCAGGTGCAGGCGGACCTGCAGCAGGGCCGGGCCGCGGTTACGCTCAACGAGTACAACGTCTGGGGCGTATTGCGAGGGATGCACACGTTCGTGGGGGTCAGTCCGGACGATCCGCGGAACCGGCGGGATTGGGTGCTGACCAGCGTCTGGGCGATTTCGATGGATGCCATGGCGGCCGGGATCGTCCTAATGGTGCTGAGCGGTGTCTACCTGTGGTGGGAGCGGCGGGAGAGACGGACGGGCGGACTGGTGGCGCTCGCGCTGGGCGCCGCGATTGGGGGATTGTTCATGGCGGGCCTGCGGTGGATCTACCAATAGGGGATGCGGGCGTCGAGGCAGATATGCGGACGTTGTTACAGGACCTGCGGTATTCGGTGCGGCAACTGAGCCGGCGGCCGGGATTCACGGCGACGGCGGTGATCTCGCTGGCTCTCGGAATTGGCGCGACCACGGCGATGTTCAGCGTGATCCACGCGGCGCTGATCGACCCGTACCCTTTCCGGGCGGCGGACCGGATCCTGCGGATGACGGTGCGGACCAAGGCCGGCTCCGTAGACACCGTCAATCTGAACCCGCCGCAGATTCAGCAACTGCGGCAGGTGGGCGCGATCGAGAGCATGCTGGCGATGGATTACCACGCCATGACCATGACGGGGCGGGAGCTGCCGGAGAATGTGAACGTCATCGGGCTGATCTCGAACGGGTTCGACGATCTGGGCGTGCCGGCGCTGTTGGGCCGGGGGCTGATCCGGTCAGACGCGATCGACGGACAGGAGCCGCAGGCGGTGGCGGTGCTGTCGCATCAGTTCTGGCAGGAGCGGCTGGGCGGGGATCCGCAGATCGTGGGGAAGACGCTGCAACTCGACCGGAAGAACTATGCGGTGGTGGGGGTGGCGGCGCCGCGATTCAAGTGGTACAGCGCGGATGTGTATCTGCCGTTGAAGATGATGGCGGATCCGGGGCACTTCTGCATCGTCGATTTCCGGCTGCGGGCGGGGGTGACGGCGAAAGCCGCCAACGCGGCGCTGCAGCCGCTCCTGGAGCAGTTCGCGAGGGAGACGCCGAAGCGTTTTCCGGAGCGCTTCAAAGTGGAGGTGGAGGGGCTCAACGCGTGGGTCGAGAGAAGCATGAGCGGGACGCTCTATCTGCTCTTCGGCGCGGTGGCGATGCTGCTGGCGATCGGGTGTGGCAACGTGTCGATTCTGCTGTTGGCGCAAGGGACGGCGCGGCAGCACGAGTTCGCGGTGCGGGCGGCGGTGGGGGCGCAGGGGCGGCGGCTTGTGCGGCAACTGCTGACGGAGTCGATGGTGTTGGCGGCGGGCGGGGTGTCGTTGGGCGTGCTGGCGTCGTACGGGATCCTGGCCGGCATCAAGGCGGTGCTGCCGCGGTTTGCGTTCGCGCCGGAAGTGGTGATCCGGATCAATCTTCCGGTGCTGGCGTTCAGCGCGGGGGCGGCGCTGGCGACGGCGCTGCTGTTCGGACTATGGCCGGCGCTGCAGTTGTCGCAGACGCAGGCGGGGCAGATCATGACGTCGAGCGCGCGCCGGGTGGCGGGGTCTGTGCGGGGCCGGCGGGCGCACGGCGCGCTGATTGCGGCGCAGATGGCGCTGACGCTGGCGCTGCTGGCAGGGGCGGGCTCGGCGATGAAGGGATTCCTGCGCCTGATGCGCACTCCGTTGGGGTACGATCCTCACCATGTGATGTCGGTGGGGATTCCGCTGCACGAGAATTCGTACACCACGTGGGCGGCGCGCGGGGCGTACTTTGAACAACTGCGGGCGAAGGTGGCGGAAACGCCGGGGGTCACCGAGGCGGCGATTTCGAGCAACGCGACTCCGCCGCGGAACGGGTGGTATGCGCGGTTCGAGATCCTGGGAGAGCCGGCGGTGGAGCAGCAGAAGGCGTCGATCAACCTGGTCAGTCCGGGGTATTTCGGCCTGCTGCGGATTCCGTTGCTGGAAGGGCGGATCTGGAGCGACGCGGAGAATCGGAACGGGGCGCACGTCGCGGTGGTCAATCGCACGTTGGCGCAGCGGTATTTTCCGAACGGCGGGGCGATCGGGCGTTCGGTGAAGGCGGCGGAGTTCGAGGACCGTCCGCCGGCGGTGTTGGCGGCGGCGCGGATCGCGGACTCGTGGCTACAGATCGTGGGGATCGCCGGGGATGCGAGGAACGACGGGCTGACGCGGCCGATCACACCGGCGATTTTCCTGCCGTACACGCTGAATATGTCAATGGGCACGCAGATCCTGGTGAGGACGGAAGCGCCGCCGCTCACGCTGCTGCGGGCGGTGCGGAAGCAACTGACCGCGGTGGACGCGGAGCAGCAAAGTTACAGCATGGTCGACGATCTGGACACGTGGATCTCGAGGCAGCAGGAGTGGCAGCAGGAGCGGCTGACGGCGTGGATTTTCGGGGAATTCGGCGGGCTGGCGCTGGCGCTGGCGGCGGTGGGGCTTTACAGCGTGGTGTCGTACACGGTGGCGCAGCGGACCAACGAGTTCGGGATTCGGATGGCGCTGGGCGCGCAGCGGGGGCACGTGCTGCGGATCGTATTCGGATCGACGCTGTGGAGTGTGGGAGGCGGGATGGCTGGTGGATTGGCGCTGGCGTGGGGCCTGCACGCGGTACTGGCGCAGTGGGCACGAGGCAACTCGCGCGATCCGGCAATTCTGCTGGGGGGCGCGCTGGTGCTGGGCGCGGTGTCGGGGATTGCTTGCGCGATCCCGGCGTGGCAGGCGTGCAAAGTGGATCCGATGACGGCTCTGCGAAGCGAGTAATGCGTGGGTGGTCCCAGTTTACGACGCTTCCCGCGGACTGTAAGCGGTAAAGTAGTGGTACTGACCCCGCACTGCGATCGCGAATGCGAGATCGTCCGGAAACCGGCGGCAGAGGCACAGGCAAGACAAGCAACGAAACGGAACGACTAATGTTGTTGCTCATGGCCATGGCGCTGGCGTCCTGTGAACAGTGTCACACCAAGGAAGCGGGATCTTTCGCCAAAACACCGATGGCCCATGCATTGCGGAAGGCGAGCGGTGAGATCCCCGAGACCAGCTTCAAAGACGGCCCCTTCACGATCGCGATTCGCAAAGAGTCGGGACAGAATTTCTATTCGGCGACGGACGGTCAGCGGCGAATCGAAGCGCCCTTGCTGTGGGAGTTCGGCGATGGGCAGATGGGGCGGACCTATCTGTACCGCGCCGGCGGCGACTATTACGAGTCGACCGTGAGCTGGTATACGGCGATTCGCGGTCTGGATCTGACGCCTGGACATCGCGACCGTCCGCGACGGAATGTGGACGAAGCCGCGGGCCGGAAGGTGGACCCGGTGGAGTTGCGCCGCTGTTTCGGATGCCATGCGGCCGGCAGGGAAGATCCCCAGCCGGGCGTGCAGTGTGTCCATTGCCATGCGGGCGCAAGCGAACATGAGAGCGCGCTGCTGGGCGGGAAGACGCCGGCGGCGATGGCGAAACTCGGCCGCTCCTCGAGCGAGGAGATTTCCCAGCTCTGCGGCAAGTGCCATCGAACCTGGGAAGAGATCGCGGCAAATGGGCCGCATTCGGAGCCCAATGTGCGCTTTCAGCCTTACCGTCTGGCGGAGAGCAAATGCTATGACGCGGTGGATCGCAGAATCGCCTGCACCGCCTGCCACGACCCGCACGGCGAGACTCGCCACGATGCGGCGTTCTACGATTCGAAATGCCGGGCCTGTCACAACCAGTCGGCGGGCGGAGCGCGAACGTGTCCGGCGGCGAAGGCGAACTGCGTCTCCTGCCATATGCCGAAAGTCGAGATTCCGGGATTGCACCACCAATTCATCGATCACAAAATCCGTATCGCGCGCGCGGGCGAGCCATACCGGTAAGCGGCATGAATCGCGGAAAACCGCGTGGGGTTCCAGGACTCGGTCCGGGACTTGGACTAGTACCTGAAGTGCAAAATTGATACCATACCTATTCCCAATCAATTGACGTCTCAGCGGGCCTGCGGGACCATTTGAGTGGATTAAGGATGTAGGGCTAGCGTGGGACGTGCTCGGAGGCAGTTTCGAAAGGCGCTGGTCGGGTTCATGTTCTGCGCCGTGATGGGTGGCGTCTCGCGAGCGAACGGGATCATCGACCCGGTGATGCGCGTGCTCGATGACGAATTCAGCAACGCCATCCTGAAGGGAAGCACCTTTGCGCCAAACGCCGGCGGCGGCGGCGTTTTCGGCTTCTTCAACAGCACCGGCAAAACCATCACCGAGCTCACCTTCGACACGTTCATCGCCCCGCATATCAGCCCGGCCGATATCGCGCTCGCGTTCGTCTGTAACGACTCCCCCGCCAATCCGTTCTTCCTCCATTGCTCGATTACCTACGTCGGCGCAACTGGCGAGCTCACGATTGCTTTTTGGGGAACCAACGCGATCACGGGCCTCGAAGGGAGCTCCAATCTGGTCGGCGAGCACAAGGGTATCCCGACGGTGCCGCTCAGTTGCATCAGCAATCCGGACGCCGCGGGGTGCACGATCTTCGGTCACTTTGCGGTCAGCTTGAACGACGGCGCCAGTTTGACCGACACAACCGGCGGGTGGAGTCACGATTTGAATCCCTTGTTGTTCCTGCCCGGCCAGCCCCTGTTTACGGTGACGGAGATCCAGACCAATTTCGGCGCGATGCCCGGCGACAGTCTCGTGCCGGAGCCCGCCACCGCAGGGACGATGGCCGCCGCGCTGGCGGCCGCGATCTGGCTCAAGCGGCGGCGGACCGCGGCCCGGCAAAATGCGCGGCTTCCGGTCTGAAGCTACTTCTGTGACGCGGCGTCGACGCGCGCCTGGGCCCACGCCATGGCATCGAGGGCGACGGCGGGATCGACTCCGAGGGCGGGGTTGATCACCTGGTCGTTGGCCCGGGCCAGGTCCGCCTTCGCCTTCTCGATATCGATTTCTTCGGCGCGCTCGGCGACATTGGCCAGCACGCGCACATGGTCGGGGAGGACTTCGACGAAGCCGCCCTGCACCGAAAGCGTGCGCTTGCGGCCGGCAACGACGTAACTCAGAAAGCCGGTCCCCAACTGCCCCAAGAGCGCGGCGTGGCCGGGCAGGATGCCCATGTAGCCGCTCTTCCCTGGGAGTTGGACTTCGGAGACCTGCTCCCGCACCAACTGGCGTTCGGGCGTTGCGATTTCGAGCTCGATCAGGTCAGGCATGGCGGTCAGGCCTTGGCGAGGGCCGCGGCGCGCTCCTGCACTTCCTCGATGGTGCCCTGCATGTAGAACGCCTGCTCGGGCAGGGCGTCGTGCTTGCCCTCGGCGATCTCGCGGAAGCCGCGGATGGTGTCGGCGACCTTGACGTACTTGCCCGGGAAACCGGTGAACTGCTCGGCGACGTGGAAGGGCTGCGAGAGGAATCGCTGGATTTTACGGGCGCGCGATACGCTCAATTTATCATCGTCCGACAACTCGTCGATACCCAGGATCGCGATGATGTCCTGCAGGTCCTTGTAGCGCTGCAGGATTCCCTTCACCAACTGGGCGGTGTCGTAGTGGTCCTTACCGATGATATTGGGGTCGAGAATGCGGGACGTCGACGCCAGCGGATCGACCGCCGGGTAGATGCCGAGCGCGGCGATATCGCGGGAGAGGTTGGTGGTGGCGTCGAGGTGCGCGAACGCGGTGGCGGGCGCGGGATCGGTGTAATCGTCGGCGGGGACGTAGATGGCCTGCACGGAGGTGATCGAGCCTTTATTGGTGGAAGTGATGCGCTCCTGCAGTTCGCCCATTTCCGTGGCGAGGTTGGGCTGGTAGCCGACGGCGCTGGGCATGCGGCCGAGCAGCGCCGAAACTTCCGAGCCCGCCTGGGTGAAGCGGAAAATGTTGTCGATGAAGAGCAGCACGTCCTGGTTCTCTTCGTCGCGGAAGTACTCGGCGACGGTCAGGCCGGTGAGGCCGACACGGAGGCGCGCTCCGGGCGGCTCGGTCATCTGGCCGTAGATCAGGGCGCATTTGGACTTCTTGTAGTCGTGCGGGTCGATGACGCCGGATTCCTGGAACTCGAGCCAGAGATCGTTGCCCTCGCGGGTGCGCTCGCCCACGCCGGCGAAAACCGACACGCCGCCGTGCTTCATGGCGAGGTTGTTGATGAGCTCCTGAATGATGACGGTCTTGCCGACGCCCGCGCCGCCGAAGAGGCCGATCTTGCCGCCGCGGAGGTAGGGCTCCAGGAGGTCGATCACCTTGATGCCGGTCTCGAACATTTCGAGACGGGTGGATTGCTCTTCGAAGGACGGCGCAGCGCGGTGAATCGACATCTGCTTCTTGGCGTTGACCGGGCCCATCTGGTCCACCGGCTGGCCGATGACGTTGAGCACGCGGCCGAGCGTCTCGGGACCGACCGGCACCTCCACCGGATGGCCGAGGCTGATGGCGTTCATGCCGCGCACCAGGCCCTCGGTGGGCTGCAGAGCGATGGTGCGCACGCGGCCCTCCCCGATGTGCTGCTGCGCCTCGCAGATGATGTCGATGGGCTCGGGCACGTTGAAGCCCTCGCTGGTGATCCGGATGGCGGTATAGACCAGCGGGATCTGCCCTTCGGGAAATTCACAGTCCACGGCGGGTCCGGAAACCTGGACGACCTTGCCGATTACCACTCCGTTATTCGATGCCATAGAATCGTTACTCCGCGGCGGCGGCGCCGCTGACCACTTCGATAATTTCCTTGGTGATACTCGCCTGGCGGACGCGGTTCATGTACAGCGTGAGCTTCTCGATCATCTCGCCGGCGTTCGAGGTTGCCGCGTCCATCGCGGTCATGCGCGCCGCGTGTTCGGCGGCGGCCGATTCCAGCAGCGAGCGGTAAAACTCCATCTCCACGTACCGCGGCAGCAGCGCCTGCAGCATCTCCGCGGGCGGCTCCTCGTAGATATAATCGACGGGCGTAGTCTGCTCCGGCATCTCGACCGGCAGCACGCGGGAAAGCGTCAACTTCTGCGCGACCACGCTCTTGAATTCGTTGTACAGCAGGTAGACCGCGTCGATCTCCTCATTGCGGTAAAGCTCCATGGCTTCGCGGGCGATGGCCGAGGTGTCGTTGTACGCGACCTTGGCGGCGAGACCGATATGCTCGCCCGCAACCGAGACGCCGCGCTTGCGGAAAAAGTCGCGGCCTTTCCGGCCGATGAGGACCATGCGCACGGAGGCCCCGGGATGCTCGGTGATGAAGCGCTGCGCGCCTTTGATGAGGTTCGAGTTGAAGGCGCCGGCGAGACCCTTGTCGCCGGTCACCAGCACCAGCAGGATGCGCTGCTCGGGGCGGTGCGCCAGCAGCTGGTTTTGCGCCGTTTCATCGCCGGCGGCGGCCGCCGCGACGTTCGCCAGCACTTTGCGCAGCAACGACCCGTAGGGCCGCGACGCGATCACGCGATCCTGCGCGCGGCGCAGCTTGGCGGCCGAGACCATCTTCATGGCCTTGGTGATCTGCTGCGTGTTCTTGACGGAGCGGATGCGCCGCCGGATATCGATCAGACTAGGCATTGGCTGTCTTGGGCAAATCCGCCACGAAGCGGGCCTTGAACTCTTCGATCAGCTTGACCACCTGGCCGCGGAGGTCGTCGTCCAGCGCCTTCTTGGCGCGGATCCCATCGAGCACCGGCCGGTGGGCGTTCTCCGCGAACCGGTAGAGCTCGGCTTCGAACTTGCGGCACACCTCGACCGGGAGATCGTCGAGGTACCCCTTGGTTCCGGCGAAGATGATGAGAATCTGCTTTTCCAGCGGCAGCGGCTGATACTGGCCCTGCTTGAGAATTTCGACGAGATGTTTGCCGCGATTGAGCTGGTCGAGCGACGCCTTATCGAGGTCGGAACCGAACTGGGCGAAGGCCGCCAGCGCGCGGTACTGCGCCAGATCGAGCCGCAAGCTGCCGGCGATCGACTTCATGGCCTTCGTCTGCGCGTTGCCGCCGACGCGGCTCACCGAGATGCCGACGTTGATGGCCGGCCGCACGTTGGAGTTGAAGAGGTCGGCTTCGAGAAAGATCTGGCCGTCGGTGATGGAGATGACGTTGGTCGGGATGTAAGCGGAGACGTCGCCCGCCTGGGTTTCGATAAAGGGCAGCGCGGTCAGGGAGCCGGCGCCGTTCTCGGCGTTCAGTTTGGCGGCGCGCTCGAGCAGGCGGCTGTGGAGATAGAACACGTCGCCGGGGAACGCCTCGCGTCCGGGCGGACGGCGCAGGAGGAGCGAGATCTCGCGGTACGCCGCGGCGTGCTTCGAAAGATCGTCGTAGACGCACAGGGCGTGGCGGCCGGTGTCGCGGAAGTATTCGCCCATGGCGCACCCCGAGAACGGCGCCAGGTACTGCATGGGCGCGGGGTCGGACGCCGACGCGGAGACCACGATGCTGTACTCCATGGCGCCGAAATCCTCGAGCGTCTTCACCACCTGCGCGACCGTCGAACGCTTCTGCCCAATGGCGACATAGATGCAAATCATGTCGCCGCCCTTCTGGTTGATGATGGCGTCGAGCGCGATGGCGGTCTTGC
>CAZSQK010000163.1:0-14570 GCA_964608645.1 uncultured Solibacteraceae bacterium
AAATCGCCGCGCACCGGAGTGAAACGACGGGGCCAACAGACCCTACGGGTCGTCTTTGCCGTATCCGATCCGGGTCGAATTGTCCGGGGCCTGGTTCTTCCCCGCCGATGCAGAGTACGAATTCCGTCTGCGCATTGCGAATTTCCGCGGCGGCGATGTGGTTGTCAATTCGAGTAATGGACCCGGCCGGGGCGGGCGGGGCGGCGGT
Organism: uncultured Solibacteraceae bacterium; assembly: GCA_964608645.1. Taxonomy (GTDB): domain Bacteria; phylum Acidobacteriota; class Terriglobia; order Bryobacterales; family Bryobacteraceae; genus CAZSQK01. The sequence continues at coordinate 209 of CAZSQK010000163.1, forward strand.
GCGCCCGGGCAACCGGGTGCGGCTCCTGGCGGCGGGCGGGCTCCAGGTGCGCAACCAGGGGCGCCGGGAGGCGGGCGCCGCGGCGGACGTGCTCCACTCACCCCCGAACAGCTTCGCGCCCGTGAAGAAGCCGCCCGCAAAGCAGCGCCGCCACGCAAGCTGATCCTTGCGGTCGACGGCGCACCCGTCATCACGGATGTCATCGAGGGCGTCACGGCGTTCGGCTACGATCGCGGCGAATTCACCGCCCGCGTTGCCGTCAAGGCCGGCGTGCACAACCTTCGCGCCTCGTTCCCCGAACTCGCCGACCTCCCAGACCCCCGGCAGAACATCAATCCCGACCAGCGCCGCGCGCTGTTCGTCGACTATCTCGATATCGTAGGGCCTTACAATCCAAGCAAAGAGCCTCCGGCCAGCTATCGAAAAGTCTTCGTCTGCAATCACGCGCCCGGCAAGCACACCGCCGAGTGCTCGCGGAAGGCGATCGAGTCTGTCATGCGCCGCACGTACCGCCGCCCGGTGACCCCGGCTGAAGTGGATGGGAAGTACAAGCTGGTGGCAGTCGCTCGCAAGGAGGGTGATTCGTACGACGAAGGCGTGCGGCTCGCGCTTCAGGCCATTCTGGTGTCGCCCGATTTCCTGTTCCACATCGAACGCGATCCGAAGAACGTGGCCGGCGCTCATCCCGTCACCAACCACGAGTTCGCGTCGCGACTGTCTTACTTCCTGTGGGCCAGTATGCCGGATGAGGAACTCTCTCGCCTCGCCGATCAAGGGCAATTGCGCAAACCGGACGTTCTGGAGAAACAGGTGCGGCGCATGATGGCCGATCCGAAAGCTTCCAACCTGGTGGACAACTTCGCGGCGCAGTGGCTGCAACTTCGGAATCTCGGACGGACGAAGCCGGACCCGGCCCGCTTCCCCACAGTCGACGATGAACTGCTCGACAACATGCGCAAAGAAACGAGCCTCTTCGTGGAGGCGGTGATTAAGGAAGACCGAAGCGTCATGGATTTCGTCGACGCCCCCTTCGCCTTCGTGAATGGGATTCTGGCGCATCATTATGGAATTCCCGGCGTCTCCGGTGAAGAGTTCCAGCGTGTGACGCTCGATGGCGAAAAACGCGGCGGCCTGTTGACGCAAGGCGCGATCCTCACCGTTTCGTCATACCCGACGCGCACCTCGCCTCCGGTGCGAGGAAAATGGGTTCTCGAAAACCTGCTCGGGGCCGCCCCGCCCCCACCGCCCCCGGATGTGCCGGTGCTGAACGAGGCAAATCTCGGGAAGACCGTTTCGATGCGGGAGCGAATGGAGCAGCATCGGAAAGACCCATCCTGCTCCGTTTGCCACAATCAAATGGATCCGATTGGATTCGGCCTCGAGAGTTACGATGCTGTCGGCGCCTGGCGTGAAAAGGAGGGCGACGTTCCGATCGACACTTCCGGCGTCCTGCCCGACGGCAAGTCCTTTCAGGGCGCGAAGGATCTAAAGCAGATTCTGCGCGGGCAGTCCGCCGCATTCACGCGGAACTTGACCGAGAAGATGCTGACGTTCGCCCTCGGCCGAGGCCTGGAATCGTTCGACCGGCGCGCGGTAGAAGAAATTGTCCGAAAGATGGAGAAGAACAATTTCCGTTTTTCGACCCTGGTGATGGAAGTCATTCATAGCAAGCCGTTCCAAATGCGAACCGGCGAGTCTGGAGGAAAGGGATGAACCTCGTAACCAAGCGTCATCTTCCCCGACGCACGTTCTTGCGCGGCCTCGGAGCCGCCATCGCATTGCCGTGCCTGGATGCAATGCGTCCGGCGCTCGCATTGGCTGCCGCCAAGCCGCCCACCCGCATGGCGTTTTTGTATTTCCCGAATGGCGTGCAGCCCGATTCATGGTTCCCGCAACTCGAGGGTGACATTGCGCTGCTGCCGGAACAGCTTTCGCGCGTGCTTGAGCCGCTGATCCCGTACCGCAACGACATTATCGTCTTGGGAGGCCTGACCAATGATGGCGGCCGTGCGAAAGGCGATGGTCCCGGCGATCACGGGCGCGCCGGCGCCGCCTACCTGACGGGAATGCATCCCAAAAAGACATTCGGTAAAGAGATTCAAGCCGGCGTTTCGATCGATCAGATCGTGGCCAATGCCATTGGATCGCAGACCCGCTTCCCATCGCTCCAGCTTAGCTGCGAAGACGGCATTCAGGGCGGCAATTGCGACAACGGCTATAGCTGCGCCTACTCGAACAGCATTTCCTGGCGCACGCCCTCGACGCCGAATCCGCCCGAGATCCGGCCTCGCGCCGTCTTCGAGCGCTTGTTCGGCAATCCCGAGCTCGATCTCGACCCCGTCCGCCGCGCCCGCATGCAGCGATACAGCCGGAGCGTGCTCGATTCCGTCATGGAAGACACGCGCCGCCTGCAAGGCGCGCTCGGGCCGTCCGACCGCCGCAAAATCGACGAGTACCTTTACGCCATTCGCGAGATTGAAGGACGCATCCAGAAGACCGAGCAGGCCAACACGCCGCGCGTGAAGCCCACGCTCGAAGTTCCGTCGTCGAGTGTGCCGGAGCATTACACGGAGCACTCCCGCCTGATCTTCGACTTGATGACCGCCGCGTTCCAGACCGATTCCACGCGCGTCATCACCTTCCAGATGGCGATCGAGCAGAGCAATCGGGCCTACCGCGAAATCAACATCTCCGATTCCCATCATGGCCTGACGCATCACGGCGGCGACAAAGAAAAGATCGAGAAGTGCATCAAGATCAACCGCTATGAGGTTGAGCAGTTTGCCTACTGGATCGGCAAATTGAAAGCGACACAGGATGGCGATGGCACTCTCTTCGACCACATCATGGTGACGTACGGCAGCGGTCTCGGACGCGACCACGACCACGACAATCTGCCCACAATTCTCACCGGACGCGGCAACGGCCTGTTCCACCTCGGCCGCCGGATTAAGTGCCCCGCTGAAACGCCACTCGCCAATCTGCACCTCACGATGGCGCAGCAAATGGGCGTCCAGGCCGAATCCTTCGCAGACAGTACGGGCAAACTTCGCGAATTGAGCGAGGTATAAACATGCCGAAGTCCCGCTTTGTCGCGCTCAGCGCCACCGCGCTGTTCCTGAGCCAATCCATGATTGGACTCGAGCGAACGGCAATGGATCGCCTTCTGGAACTCGCGCGCACGCAGCCGAATTCCACTGCTTTCCGCGAACTACTCGTCAAGAGCTTGGGCGAAGCCGAACTCAAGAAAGGCGAGGCGTTCAATTCGAACGGCCCCGATTTCATTTTCGCCGTGGAGGCCGCGAAGCGTCCGTCGCTTGTTCTGGATGAGAAGCCGGCCGGCGATATGCGCCGGAGCGCCGGAAGCGATATCTGGTTCTATACGGCAAAGCTCGCGGTCGGAACGTCGCATCGTTTCCACTACCTGATAGATGGCGCCAGGTTCGGCGGCTCTTACGACGTGCCGGCCTATACGCCGGATTCTTACGAGCGTCCTGGCGTTCCCAAGGGTCGCCTGTCCGATAAGCAGGTAAATATCAGCAAAGTATATGGCGGCATGCAGGCCGACTATTGGGTATATGTCCCGGCTCAGTATGATCCTGCGGTTCCCGCGGCCTTGATGGTGTGGCAGGACGGCGAACGCTACATCACCCGCAATACCGAAGAGCAATGTCGCCTCTGCCCGAGTCTTTACCGGCTTCAGGAAGTTACCGACAACTTGATTTATGAAAAGAAACTTCCGGTGATGATTCAGGTGTACATTTCGCCGGGAACCTTGAACGGCAGAAGCCTGCGCTCGATCCAATACGACACCGTTTCCGATAAATACTGGCAGTATCTGAAGGAAGACATCCTGCCGGAAGTTTATGCGAAGTACAACATCCGCAAAGACGCTTATAGCCGGGCGATTCAGGGCCAATCGTCAGGCGGGATTGCCGCGTTCAATGTGGCGTTCAATCATCCCGAAGAGTTCAGCCGAGTCTATACCGTGGTCGGCAGCTTCACGGCGCTCCAGTGGAAGCCCGGCGAGTTGGACGGCGGGAATATTTATCCTTTCAAGGTGCGGCGCGAGCCGAAGCGCAACTTGCGAGTCTGGACGAGCGATGGCTCCGAAGATCAGGAGGCTGGCTCCGGAAGTTGGCCTCTCCAGAATATTCAACTTGCCAACTCGCTCAAGCTGAAGGGCTACGATTTCCACTTCAGCTTCGGCGGCAACACGCACCATGCGTCGTTGGCGGTCTCGGAGCTGCCGGAGTGTCTCACCTGGCTCTGGCGTGACTACGATCCCAAGAAGACCGAACAGACCTTCGAGCAAAGTGCAGAGGAGAAAGCGAAGCCGCCGTTCCGTGTGCGGATCTATAATCGCTAATGGAATTGCCATTCAAACAATGAGAGGTTTCCCCTTTATGCGGCAAGTTTATTTACTGGTATTCGGATTTCTACTGGTCACCGCGGCGGCAAATACTCAGCCTTCCGCAAAGACCTTCGACATGTACGTAGTCGATGCCGATGGCGGTCACCTGGTGCTCTACGTCTCTCCAACGGGAGAGACTTTGCTGGAAGACACCGGAAACCCCGGGACACGCGATACCGACCGGATCATGGAAGTGATCAACGCCGCCGGCGTAAAACAGATCGATCACCTGATCCTCACGCATTACCATGTGGACCATGTCGGCGGCTTGGAGGAACTCGCGAAGCGCATCCCGATTAAGCATTACATCGATCACGGGCCGAGCGCTGAATCGCGCGAGCAAGTGCGGGACTTTCAGGCCAAATATGCCGAGCTTTACACGAAAGCCAAGCACACGGTGGTTAAGCCAGGCGACAAAATCCCTTTCGGTCCTGTAAACATCACGGTGGTGACTTCGGCGGCGCAGGTGATCAAAACCAAGCTGCCCGGCGGCGGAATACCGAATCCGGAATGCGCGGACTTTAAAGCGCGCAATGATTCAGATACGGAGCTCGAGAACCACCAGTCGGTTGGCGTCGTTTACGACTATGGCAAGTTCCGATCGGTCAATCTCGGCGACTTCACTTACAATCTCGAGGAGAAACTGATGTGTCCGGTCAATCCGATTGGCCACGTCAGCTTGTTTCTCGTCTCCCATCACGGAATTAACCAATCGAACTCGTTCGCACTGGTGCACGGACTTGCGCCGACGGTCGCAATCATGCACAATTCTTCGCGAAAAGGCGGCGCGCTGACCACGATGCAAGCGCTCTGGACCTCTCCGGGATTGCAGGATCTTTGGCAGCTTCACTGGGCATACGCCGCCGGCATCGAATACAACACGCCGGGATTGTTTATTGCCAACCTAGACGATCCGGCAACGATTGCGGGAGTGGTTACGGGCGCCATTCCTGCGGGCTTTGGAGGAGTGGGCGGCGGACGCGGACGTGGGCCAGGCGCGCCACCTCCTGCCGGAGCGCCACCGGCCGCAGGAGCCCCAGCCGCCGGCGCTACACCCGCTGGCGCCGCGTCTCCGCAAGCGCCGGTCGGAGCTGCGGCTCCTGGCGCCCCGGCGGGCGGCCGTCCGGGAGGTTTTGGACCCGGTTCCGGTCCCGGACGCGGCGGCCACACCCCAGCGTTCTATATCAAAGTGTCGGCGCATTCGGACGGGTCCTTCACCGTAACGAACACGCGCAACAACTTCAGCAAGACTTATCACGCGACGAAGTAAGTACCGAGGGGGCATAGCTCACGACCCGCCGGCAATACCTCGGTGTTGTTTCCGCCTGAGCGATCGGCACGACTTACTGTTTGACGTACTTCTTCAAATCGGCTTCGGCCACTTCGCCCCCGTAGACATTGCCGGCGGCATCAGCGGTTAGGCCTTCCACGCCGCGCGTTCCGTTGTCATCGATATGTTGAGAATCAGTGTAGGGGATGAACGCGCGGACCTTGCCATCTTTCACGCTCCCGATGCGGACTCCCCGTTTGAAGCCCGGATTGCGCGGCGGGTTCGACTCCGAGTCGGCGGAATAAAGGTTGTCGTTGGCATCAATATAGATTCCGCTGGCGCGGCCGAACTGACGCCAAATCTCTAGCAGTTTGCCGTCTTGGTTAAATATCTGCATTCTGCTGTTGGCGCGATCGGCGACAAACAGGCGGCCCTGCGAATCCATCGCCAGCGCGTGCGGCGTGTCGAATTCTCCGGGACCTGTTCCCTTTTTGCCGAATTCCATGAGGAACTTTCCGTCCTTGTTGAACTTCATGATGCGGGAAACGGCGTTCTCATGACCGTCTGCCACGAAGATATCGCCGTTGGGCGCCGTGACGATGGCGCATGGCCCATTGAATGTATCGTGGGCCAAACCCGCGGCGCCGGCCTTTCCCAGCCTCATCACGATTTTTCCGTCCGGGCTGAACTTGATTACCTGCTGGCCTTTGCCGTTGGCGCCGCGGGCGTCGGTCACCCAGACGTATCCTTCCTTGTCGACCCAAAGACCGTGCGGATAAACGAAGAGTCCGGCCCCAAAGTTTTTCAGCATCTTGCCGCTGGGATCGAATTCGAAAATGGGATTCAGATCGGAGTCGCCGCAGGCTCCTGCTCCCGCCGTGCATCGATCGGCGACCCAGATGTTGCCGTCGGGCCCGACACCGATGGCGCTAATCGCACCCAACTTCCTGCCAGCGGGCAATTGGGGCCAGTTCGGCGCCTCCTTGTAGGGATTCGGTTGGGAATTCGGCAATTGAGCTTCGCCGTCGACATACTTCACGCCGTCGATCGTTCGAAACTGGTTGACGTTGGGGTCCGGCGCCGCCGACATCCCGCGTCCTCTGCCGCCGCCTCTACCACCCCTACCGCTCGCCGGCGGGGCTTGGCCCGGGTCCGCCTGGCTATACAAGCAGTTGGGAACCAAATTCAGCGCCACGATAGCGATCAGGGCGAACCTGGCGGGATTCGTAATTCGTTTTGCCATCTCTTTACGTCCTTCGACGTTGGCGATCTCGTGATTTTCGGCGGGTCGGTGTTACCGCGTCCGGGCCGCGCGGACTGCCTTCGTCTCCGAAATTGTACGATGGCCATTAACCAGTGTCAAAACAGATCGTTACCGTTTCAACGATGTCTCCACAGGATTCAACCGCGAACAACGGCTTTCGGCCCAGATGCAAAGCCGTGCGGGTTCTCTCTCGGGACAAAAGAATCCGCGGTAGGATATAACCCATGCGATTAATTTTCGTAGCATCCATGGTGCTTGTGCTGACTGTGGCCGCGAGTGCTCAATCCGGTCGTAGCGCCGCGCCGGCCGCTCCCGCGATGACCCTGACGATTTCTGGATATCCCGATGGCGGCCGCATCCCTGTGAAGTTCAGCCAGGCGGCGCCGGGTGTTGCAGTTGGTGAGGGCACATCGCCCGCAATTCAGTGGGCCAATGTGCCCGCGGGCGCCCAGAGCTTCGTGCTGCACATGCACGACATGGACGTTACCCGAAACAAGACGAGCGATGATCAGGTGCATTGGGTAGTCTGGAACATCCCTGCATCGGCAACCAATATTCCGGAAGGCGCACCCAAGGGATCGCAAATGGCCGATGGCAGCTATCAAATCAGCGCCACAGGCCCGATGTACCGCGGTCCAGGCGCGCCGGCGAATGGCCCCCTTCACCACTATGTCATCGAGTTCTACGCGCTCGATTCGAAGCTCGATGTGAAGCCCTCGGCGGATGCATTCGCAACGCGTGCGGAGGTGATCAAGGCGATTCAGGGCCACATTTTGGGGAAGGCCGTCTATACGGGGCTGTTCAAGCGGCCGGAGTAGCACACAACCCGCCACCGCCATCGGCCGGCAATGAGTTATTTCTGCCTGACGCGCGCTTCTTCGAGTATTCGTTTGGCGCGCGACGGATTGAAAACTCCGCAGGAACAGAAGCGGGTCATGTACGTCACCGCCTCATCCGGCGTGCGCCGCCCTTCCTTGACCCAGTCCACCATTTTCTTGGCGAACGAAGCACTCACCATGCCATGACCGCACATCGTGGAAAGCTTGAGGATGTCTTCGTTGGGCAGATGCTCGGTGTGGCCCTCGAAGCCCAGCGAATAGCCGACGCTGTGGCGGCAGGCATTCGCCTCGTCGCAGCACTGCTCGGCGCCCTCGATCGAGGTGGAAATGTTCACGCTCAGGCCCAGGTCCTCGGCCTTAACGGCCTTCAGAAAATCCTCCGCCGCCGCACGATTGTCGAACACCGCGGCTGCGGTTGTCGGAGTATTCAGGCCGTCGATGACCGCCTTGAAATCCGGCCGCATGTCCCGTTTCCAGTGCGAGAGCGGGCTCATCGACCTCGACGCCCGCAGCGCGCCGCCATGCCTCGAGTCGCCCAGGTTCACCGGTTTGAACGGCAGCGCCATCTCCAAAAACCGGCGCAGCTTGGGAACCGAACCCTGATCGTTCTGTCCCCGGCAACACATCGCAAAAACGACGTAATCGTCTCGAAAGCTGGTCGCGTCTCCGTACCGATGCAGAGTGTTCGTCATTTCGCCACCACCTCGCCTTGCGGCACGGAATTCGCCTGATTTGTGATCCGGCCAAGACCGGTGTTCGTCTTGGCCCGCTCTAATTTATAACCGAGCCGCTCCAGAATCGGCGCCACGATGCGCTCTTCGCCATCCGGGTCGCAACGCGTCGCCACTCCCAGCGAGACGACCGTGTCGAGTCTCTTTTCGACATCATGAATGAGCCGGACGATCTCCTCGGTGCGCTCGACCGGAACCTTGATTTCGAGGATGGCGGACAGCACCTTCTCGTTCATGATGTCCTCGCGAATGGCGCCTGTGCTAGGGTCCGTCATCAGGGTCGTGACCGGATTTCGCTTCTCAAACGTCACTCCCGCGCGCGCCAGCTCCGACGCCATCTCCTGGATGTCGCGGAACCACACGCCCACTCCAGGCCGTCCCAATTCGACCGTGAACCCGACCTCCCCCACTTTGACGCGGCCGCTCACGTCGTTAGTCTTCACCTCTTCGGTGCCGCGGCCCTCGATGCCGGTCGATTCATGCGGCACTCGAGGATCCGAAAATGCGCGCCGCACCACTCTCGGCCACGTCAGATCCTCCGGCGCGAACGCAGCCGTCGGGCAGACATCCGGCTCGGGGTCGAAACGCACCCGCATCAGCTTGAAAATCTTCCGGAAGGTCCGCACGAGTGTGGGATTCAGGTGCTCCTGGCTCAAGCCGTTATAACACGCGTAACACTCAACGCATTCGTCGCGATTCACGGTGGCGCGTTCGATCACCGGGTCGACATAAATCGCGCCCATCGGACAGACATACGTGCAGTTCCCGCACGCTACGCATTTATTAGGATCGATTCTCATACGTACTGTTCCCCTGATACTCAGTGCGCCATATAGTGGTGCGCGAGATCGACATACCCGTTCATGGGAATACGCGTCGACATGCCGTCACCGGCGGGGCTGGCCAGATGCCACATACCAATCGGCGCGTAAACGACATCGCCCTGCTCCGCAATAAAGGTAGGCTGCGTTTCCATCGCATAACGGATCTTGCCCTCCATGATGAACCAGAACTCCGACGAGGACAAGTGAAAATGGCCATTGGTCGCGGGCCCCGGGTCTGGACCGCCCTTGCCCCGGATGATATTGACCACCGCGCGGTCATCCTTCACGAAGTTGTTGGATCTGACCTTGCCGGATATGACATCGTTGAAGTCGAAAAACGGGTTGTTTCCGTTTTCGTATTTCCCTTTGCTCGCGACCGTGATCTTCGTGAACTCCACCCCGGGAACGTCGGGCGGCTTTTCGTCACCCGGATAATCCTTCGTAGCGCCGGCGATGTTCGCTTCGAATCGGAGCGAAGGCTTGTCACCCACCGTTTCCATGCTGTAGAGGTTGCGATAGGGAACCTGCACCATGAAGCCCTTACTGGCCACGAATGGCTCCTGGCCTTCGATCGTGAACCGAATCTGACCGTCCTGAATGATCCACCATTCGCGTGTGTCGGCGTTGAAGCGGCGCGGTGTTTTCTTTCCAGGCCCCATCGAAATATAGTCGGCGTGGAGGTAATTGTCGTTCACGATGGGTTCGGTCCAATCCGTCTGACCTTTGTGCGCCGCGAGCATCTCGGACAAGCGCCAGACAGGTTTCATCGGCGCTACCCATCCGGTGGGATGAACCGCCTTGGGGGCCCACGCGGTGGGCGGCGCAACACGCGGGCCGCGCCCCCCTCTACCGGCTGCTGCCGGCGGCGGGGTGTCCTGGGCAAAAACGAAGGCGACTGAGGCGCACCCGCCAAGTAGCAAGATTTCGCCAGCCACTTTCCACAGATTTGTAGTTGCCATAACCCCGCTTTCTTTGGTGGTCCCGCTGGCCTTCCGGCTTAGTGATGTTCGAGAAGGCTGCCAAACCCCTTTACCTTGTCCTGAATTCCCATCTTTCGAAGCGCCGACCAGTAGATCACCGGCCCCGAAGCAAATACCGGCAGCCCAAGCCATCGCTCGGCGTCGGCCGCGACGTAACAGTAATGCAGATTCGTTCCCAACTGGAGAATCGCCTCCGGCTTCGCCGCGGCACAACGCAGCGTGGCGTCGCGCAGCACGTCATATCCTTGGGAGGCCACGTGAATAATGCTCTTGCACTTCAGCCCTTCCACATGGACGACTTCAAAACCCCGTGACGTAAAATAGCTGATCGCATTCTGTTCAATCACCGGGTAATAGGGCGTCAAAAGAGCAATGCGCTTCGCCCCACAAAGATGAAATGCCTGTTCGGCGGATTGGGCGCCCATGGTCACATCGACACCGGAAACCTTCTGAAGATGTTCAAGCAGCGCAAAGCTGCCCTTCTCGCCGCCCATATAACTCTGCGAACTCATCCCGAGGATCAAATGATCCATCAAGGTTTCTTTCAGGCGGCGCACCGAGTCGTCGAGGTTTGCCGCCACGTGCTTCATGATGATTTCCCAGTCGGCGTTGGCGGCGATTTTCTGATTGGGAACGTAATAGCGGTCGACGGCATTGATTACGCCTTCCGGCCGCATGTCCATCATTTCATTCTCGACATTCACGTTCGGACCGGGCGTCATAATGCCGATTACTCCCCGCGGCCCCAGCGCATTCACATGTCGCTGACTGTCATGGGTCGTACCCTCGAGGTCTGCCATCGGTTTGTTCGTCTGCTCAGTCGATATGTTACCGGTTGTTGTCATTGACGTTCCTTTGCATAGACTGTATTTCCCGCTATGTAAACGGTTTGAATGGTATGAGTATTCTTGATGTCGTCGAGAGGGTTCTTTTCCAGCACGATCAGATCCGCCCACTTGCCTCGCTGTAGGGTGCCAAGGTCCGCAGCCTTCAAGAACTCGGCGCCGCTCTTGGTCGCCGCGACGATGACTTGCCGCGGAGTTAACCCGGCCTCGACCATTTCCTGCATCTCCAAATGCTCGAAATAGCCCTGAAAGCGTCCCGGCACTCCTGTGTCCGTTCCCATCCCATAGCGGACGCCGCCGTCGGCCAGAGCTTTCAAATTCCTCTGGCCCATCGCGAGCGCCTGCCGGTATTTCTCAAAATTCGGGTCGGCCGCGGTCTTTTGCTGATACTCAGGGCTGGTCAGAGTTTTGATGACATCCGCGGCAACACCTCGCGTAAAGAACGGATCGGTGACAAAATCCGGAGTCTTGGCATATATGAACAGGGAGACCTCGCGGGTCAAAGTAGACGCGACCTGCCAGGTATTGTGACGCTTCATGCTGTGAATCAATTCCTGGTCGACTGGCTGGTCGCGGACGATGTGCGCCAGCCCGTCGATTCCGAACTCCGAGAGCCGCTTGGCGTCTTCCAGATAATAAACGTGAGCAACGACGCGAACTCCATGCCGGTGAGCGCTGTCGATAATGGCCTTCCCGATGTCCAACGGCATGCGTTTGGCTTTGCCTAAGTTGTCGTCGGTCCAGAACTTGATGACATCGACATGTTTGCGGGCCTGATCCGCAACGGCCGGCTCCACATCCGCGACGGTGCTAAAGACTGGAGTATTGATGCCGGGAAAAGTGATTCCGCCGCCAATACCTTCTTTATAAACAAAACCCTGCCCCGCCGTGTAAACGCGCGCCATCGCCGGCCGCGAGCCGCGTTGCTGGTCTCGAACCTCGAAAACGGCGTCGCTATCGAGTCCCAGGCTGAGCATCGTCGTGACGCCGTAAGACGCGTACGTTTTGAGGTCACGCTCGATCGTTTGGCGTGAGTACGATTTGGTGTCGAGCGTCATGCTGGACGTGAGGCCTAAATGTCCGTGAAGGTCAATGAGCCCAGGCATTACGAAACGCCCGGTTAAATCGACGACTTCGGCTCCGGCGGGAGCTTTCAAGTTCGAGACGGGGCCGACCCAGGTGATCCGCCCGGCATCGATGATCATTGCCGAGTTTGGAGCCGCCGCTGCGCCGGTGCCATCGATCAGTGTGAAGCCGCGAAGCACGCGAACCTCAGCTTTCAATGAGGCGCCCGCAAAAGCCAGGCAGAGGAGGAACGCGGAAATCTGGCAGCGGTTGGGCAGGCGGCGGCGAACCGTCTCTGAGCGCGGCACTTTCTTTTCGGTTCTCCTTTACAGTAGAGTCTATCAAATGAGAGTCTATTGCTTACGAGGAAAAAGACCCTGAGAAAAACGTTTGCGTAATCGATCGTTGGCCGCTTCCGAGGGCGGGTATTCTGGTGTCGATCGCAGCCAGCATGCTGGATGAGAGGGGAAATGGATAATCGCAATATCACCAAGCAAGGCGCTGCGGTTGCGGCGGCGCCGCAGGTGGCTGGGCAGGCCTCTCACGTTCGTTACAGCATCGTGATGCTCACGTTCGGAATGTTCTTCCTTATGTATATGGATCGCGTATCCATGGGAGTGGTCACGCCGTTCGTGATGAGGGAGTTCGGCATCAACAAGATCACGATGGGCTGGACTGCTTCGGCATTCACCTGGGGCTACGCGCTTTTCCAGATACCGGGCGGCTGGATGGCCGACCGCTTCGGGCCGCGCCGCGTTCTGGCTGGGGTGCTCGTCTGGTGGGCCGCCTTCGCCACCTTGACCGGAATGGCAGGGAGCGCACTCGCACTTGCCCAGATCCGGTTTCTTTTCGGGCTGGGTGAGGCCGCGGCGTTTCCGACCGGTTCCCGGGCGATTGTGCGCTGGTTGCCCGTATCTCAGCGCGCTTTCGGACAAGGCTTCCAGCACGCCGGATCCCGGTTCGGCGCCGCGGTGGCGCCGGGCTTGATCGTCACCATCGTGGCCGTGGCAAACTGGCGAACACCCTTCTTCATATTCGGCGTGGTGGGTTTGATCTGGGCCGCGGCCTGGTATCTGTACTACCGCGATTATCCGCAGGAGCATTCGCACGTCAATGCGGGCGAATTGGAACTGTTGGCGGGAGTATCCGCCAAGCGGGGTCCTCGTCCCGCGATTCCGTGGGGCCGGATCTTCCACAACCGGAATGTGTGGCTCCTGTGCGCGATCTACTTCTGCTATGGCTGGGGGCTTTGGATGTATCTCACCTGGTTCCCCACGTACCTGGTCGAAGCGCGGCACTTCACGCAGGCCAAGGTGGGATGGGCGGCCAGCCTGCCGTTGATCGCGGCGACAATCTCAAACCTGATCGGTGGCTGGCTCTCCGACGTCTGCACCCGTCGCTGGGGCAGCCTGCGGCGCGGCCGCATGATCGTTTCCCGCCTGGGCTTTGCTATTGCCGGAATCGCTTTGATCCCTGGCGTCTTGCTCCCGAACCCCTGGTTGGCACTGGGCTGCCTGACGGTGGCCTTGGGCGGGATCGAACTCACCGTGGCCGTATCCTGGGCACTCAGCATTGACCTGGGCCACGAGTTCAGCGGTTCGGTGTCGGGCCTGATGAACACATCCGGCGCCGTGGGCGGCGCACTCTCCGCCGTGGCGTTCGGTTACCTGTCCAGCATGCTTGGCTTTAGCTGGCCGTTTATTATCGCGAGCGCGCTCTGCGGAGTCGCCATCATCGTTGGCACGCAGATCGATCCCGAAGGGCACGTTACTGCGCCGGCATAGTGTGCGCTGGCGAGAGCTCAACCTGCATTCCTTACTTTTCAACCGCATTTTGTTGAACATAACCCGTAAAACCGTAAACGTTCACTTGCGCGCTACTTCGGGAGCGCGTACAATTCATCGAGGCATCGCCGCGCGGTTGGCGCAGCTGGCTTTTTAGGCAGGTGGGGAGGCCCAATGAACGCACGGAATTTCGCTCGAGCAGGCTCCGTCGCCCTCGGAGCTCTAGTCTTCGCATCGTCCGCCTTTTCGCAGGCACAACAGCCAACTTCGGGCAAGGTTGGCGCAATGGAATGGACCCTGACCGGCGCAGGCGGTCGCGGCGCCGCCGGGCCTGGCGCCTTTCCGG
>CAZSQK010000164.1:0-14172 GCA_964608645.1 uncultured Solibacteraceae bacterium
CGGCGGACGCGGAGGCCGCGGAGGCGGCGCGGGCGGGGCTGCCGGCGGAGGGCGCGGCGCGTTCGGCGGAATTGCGGCGGCCAGCGAAGAACGCCCGCGGGTGATCGTCCGCTTCCCGACCGCCGCCGACGATATGCTCCTCTCGGGAACGCTCGCCGGAGGCGAAGCGCTCTCCGGCCGCGCCGCGGCGGTCGACGTGGCCCTGGGGAAAGGCCACATCGTGATGTTCGCGCTGCGCCCGTTCTGGCGCTGGCAGACGCAAGGGACCTACATGCTCGCGTTCAACGCGATTCTGAATTGGGACCATCTCGACGCCGGGAAGCCGGAACGGACGCAGGCCGCCGCGACCGGAGCGGGACAGTAGAGTCGGCGGTCAAGTCCGACACCTGGCACAGAGACGCGACCAAATCCTAGTGTGTCGCGACGCCGTTTTAGAAGCGATTCCGGAGGGCCGGAGCGCGTCCGTCGTGGCCGGACTGGCCCACTCTCCTCTCGCACACCTGTGTGTCTGCTTCGCGTTACCATGGGACTATACCCTCCGATGTCCCCTCGCCGTAAACCCGAAGTCATGAGCCCGGCCGGATACTGGCCCCAGTTGCGCGCCGCCGTCGAAGCGGGCGCCGACTCGGTCTATTTCGGTCTGCACCATTTCACCGCGCGCGCCAAAGTCGGGTTTTCGCTGAGCGAGCTGCCGGACGTCATGCGCACGCTGCATCGCCGCGGCGTCAAGGGGTTTGTCACCTTCAACACCCTCGTCTTCGAGCACGAGTTGAAGGAGGCCGCCCGTACCCTCGGCGCCATCGCCGATGCGGGCGCCGACGCCATCATCGTGCAGGATCTCGGCGTCCTCAAAATGGCTCGACACATCGCGCCCGACCTGGAAATCCACGGCAGCACGCAGATGAGCGTCACCAGCGCCGATGGTGTCCGGCTCGCGCAGAGCCTGGGCGCCACCCGCGTCACGCTCGCCCGCGAACTTTCCCTCGCCGAAGTCCGCGCCATCCGCGGCCAGACCGATTGCGAGCTCGAAATCTTCGTTCACGGCGCGCTCTGCGTCGCCTATTCCGGCCAGTGCTTCTCGTCCGAGGCCTGGGGCGGCCGCAGCGCCAATCGCGGGCAGTGCGCCCAAGCCTGCCGGCTCCCGTACGAGATGATCGTCGATGGCAAGCTCCAACCGCTGGCCGATGCGCGCTACCTGCTCTCCCCGGGCGATCTCTTCGCGCTGCGCCAGATCCCGGAGATCGTCGATATTGGCGTATCCGCCCTCAAGATCGAAGGCCGTTACAAGGATTCGGACTACGTCGCGCTGACCACGCGCGCGTACCGCGAAGCCGTCGATGCAGCCTGGGCCGGCCGGGCGCACGAAATCGGCCGCGCCGCCGAAATGCAGCTCGAACAGGTCTATTCCCGCGGCCTCGGCCCATTTTTCATGACCGGCACAAACCATCAGACGGTCGTCCATGGCCGCGCCCCCCGGCATCGCGGCGTATGGATGGGCCGCGTCGCGCGTGTCCTCGACGATCGCATCGTCATCGAGCCTTCCGAGGCCCATGACATCGCCCCGTTGAAGGCCGGCGACGGGGTTGTGTTCGACGCCGCCGGCTGGCGCAGTCCGGAGGAGCCGGAAGAGGGCGGCCGCCTTTTCCAGGTCGACGCGCGTGACGGCAAGCTCGACATCCGTTTCGGCAATCGCGCCATCGACCCGCGCCGGATCCGCCCCGGCGACCTCGTCTGGCGCACGCACGATCCCGATCTCGACAAGGCTGCGCGGCCCTATCTGGAAGCGGCGGCGCCGTTGCGCAAGCAACCCGTCGAAGTCCGCGTGGTGGCTCGCGAAGGCGAGCCGGCCGTCACGGAGTGGACCGTGGGCGAGACGCACGTCACGGTGCGGTCCGCCGATTCGCTCGGCGTGGCGCGCAATCGAGGGCTCGACGAGGAGCAGCTGCGCGCCCAACTCGGCAGACTCGGCAACACGCCCTACGAGTTGACGGCGCTTCATCTGGAGATCAGCGGGGCCCCGTTCGCGCCCAGTTCCCTGCTCAACCAAATCCGCCGGGAAGCCGTGGAAAAACTGCAAGCCGCGCAGGAATCCCGCGCACCCCGTCCGCGGCGCGACGCGCCGGATTGGCGCGCGGAAGCGGCAACGGGCGGATCGGAGAGCTCTCCCACCCTGCACCTCCTCGTCCGCACGCCCGAGCAACTCGACGCGGCGCTCGACCTTCGCCCGGCGACCATCACTCTCGACTACCTCGACCTTTACGGACTTCGCCCTTCGCTCGACCGCGTCCGCGCCGCCGGTCTCCAGCCGCGCGTCGCCAGCCCGCGCGTGCTCAAGCCCGGCGAGGAGCGCATCCTCGATTTCCTCCTGAGCTGCGACTGCCCCATCCTGGTCCGCTCGGCCGGCCTCTTGAACGCCCTTCGCGAACGGCCGCATCCCGAGCTCATCGGCGACTTCAGCCTCAACGCGGCGAACACCCTCACTGCCGCCGGGCTGTTCGATCTCGGCCTCTCGCTCCTCACGCCGACACACGACCTCAACGCCGCCCAAGTCGCCGATCTGGCGCGGCAGTCGGGCGCCGGCCGCATCGAAGCCATCGCGTATCAGCACCTGCCGGTTTTCCATACCGAACATTGTGTCTTCTGCCGGTTCCTCTCCACCGGCACGAGTTATCGCGACTGCGGCCGCCCATGCGAAGAGCATCGCGTCGCCCTCCGCGATTCGGCCGGGCGCGCTCACCCGGTGATGGCGGACGTCGGCTGCCGCAATACGGTCTTCGGCGCCGAGGCGCAGGAAGCCAGCGCGCATCTGGAAGCATGGCGCGCCGCCGGTATCCGTCGTTTCCGCCTCGAATTCGCGCACGAATCGGCCGTCCAAGTGGCGGGCGTGACCCGCGCTTTTGAGGAGATTCTCGCGGGACGCTGCACTTCCCGCGAATTGGCGGCCCGCCTCCGGACGCTGACCCCACAGGGAATTACGGAGGGCAGCCTGTTCGTCCCCGACGGCTATCAAGCCCTCCCAATCCTGCAGTAAGTCCGTGTTACTCTGATTCGCAGAGGGGATTCTCATGTTCAGAACTTTTGCCATTCTTTTCGGCGCCGCGGTGTCGGTGGCGTCCGCCGGCGACGGCGCCATGACCTCTGCCGAACGCGCCTACCTTTTGGAACAGCTCGAAGCGACCCAGAAGACGGTGCTCTCCAGCATCCAGGGAGTCAGCGACGCCCAATGGAAGTTCAAGCCCGCTCCCAACGTATGGTCGGTGCAGGAGTGCGCCGAACACATCATCCTGGCCGAGGATTACCTGCTGACCACGACGACAGACAAGATCCTGAAAACGCCCGCGGCTCCCCGGCTTGCCACCGCGAATGCGGAATATGACCGGAAGTTCTTCGAAGGTATCCAGGATCGCAGCAACAAGGCTACCGCGCCGGAGCCGATTGTCCCCGCCGGCAAGTTCGCCAGCCCCGCGGACGCCGCCAGGGAGTTCACCGCGCGCCGCGCAAAGACGATCGCCTACGTGAAATCCACCAACGACGATCTCCGTGCGCACGCCGTTCCGGGCCCCGTCGGACAGATGGACGGGTATCAGTTCCTCGTGCTGCTGGCTTCGCACTCCGCGAGACATTCGGCCCAGATTCGCGAAGTCGAGGCGAACCCGGACTATCCGAAGCAGTAGCTTTCGCGCTACGCGAAAAGATCCATCTCGGGCGAAGGATACGTAACCCGATCCCCCTCCACCCGCGCGAACGACGTCAGCTTGTGCGGATTCGCCTTCGTGGCGCTCATGATATGCGACACCGCAATGCCGCGCGCTGTGAGCGCATCGGCGATCATCGAGCGATGGCATCGCCAGGGGACAGACTCGGCGCACATCACCGCCACCCGCCGCTCTTTCTCCAGGGCCACCAGCTCTTCCAGATTCTTCAGGAACTCGGGAGTCTGCATGTAATCGGCATAGCCCCGAAAATTGGTGTTCCGCCAGCCGGTATTGGTCGAGTCTTTGCGGGCATGCCGTAATCCGCCGAGCCCCGGCATGTGGACATGGGCGATCCCTGCCGCCGCCAGCGACGCCGGCAGATTCTCCAGATTGAATTGCGGATTGTGCCGCGACCGCGGCACGGTGCGAACATCCACCAACAATTCGACGCCGTGCGCCTGGAGCATCCCGAGGAATTCGTCAATGGGTCGATTGGAGTGGCCGATCGTCAGCACGGCGCCTGTTTCTCTTTCAGCGTGCGCGCCAGGTTCTCGCGGAAAAATGCCCGCAAGTCACCGAGCAAACGGTCGAGGTCGGCATGGTCCGCGGCCGCCGCCGCGCGCAGCGTGAGAGAACGCGGCACGCGCCGGACCTGTCCCAGCGTTCGTATCCCTCCCCGTTCCAGGACGCGGCGCGTCCGCGGGTAGGCGGTGACGTACCAGTAGACGGGAAGCTCCGCGGTGATCCCACTGAGGTCGATCCAGGCGGGGAACGGCGTGGCAAGCGTGTGCCCGATGTTCCACGCGAAGGCGAGCACGGCCGATAACTCGATCACAGCCGAGACGGGTAGCAGCTTCCACGCGAACGGCGCGGCGCCCGAATACGCCGCCGGCTCCGAAATGACGCGAAGCGCGCAGCCCACGGTCAGCAGCATCAGCGCCGTCAGCATCAGCCGTTTGCTCCACAACTCGCGGCTATTGACGAAGGAAGGCAGCAGCCGCGGACCCATGGCGAAGATCAGGGTGGCGAGAAACCCGACTGTGAATGCATGACGCGACGCGCCGACCCACCCCCGAGTCTCGGCCACCCAGCCGAGAATGGGGGCGATCACCAGCCAGCCGTACGCCGTTCGGACGAACCATGGATAGCGTGGGTCGACCCCGGCCACCTTGGCCTTGCGCGGGGCCCGGCGGAACAACCGCAGCGATGCGCAGGCCGCGACAGTCGCGCCCGCCAGCAACATCGCCGACGCCCGGTTCGGGGTCACCGCCGCCGCGGCCAGCAGCGCCAGCCCTACGTTTGCCGTGCGCCCGCCCGGCGCATCGAGTCCCAGAAAAGTGGGAAGGAAACGCGCGCTGAAGCCCCAGACCACGGGAAACGCGAACAGCCAAAGCGCCAGCCACAGGACGGTCCGGTCGGCCGCGTCCGATAGCAACGGCTGCGCCGGCATTGGAAATAACACGCGGAGCTCCCATGCCAGAGTCACCGCCAACCCGGCAAGCCCCGAGAAGATCAGCCGGTTCCAAAGGCCACGATTGCGGCCGGGAACGGCGCACTGCCAAATCAAGAGCAGCGCTACGGTCAACTGGGCGGCCGTTGCGACCGGCCAGACGATGCGCCAGTGCCAGTCGAACAGCGCCGCCACCCAGCGCGCCGCGGCCGCGGCTGTCCACATCGTCCACATGACCCAGCCGAGCGCCAGCGAACGCAGGACGCCGCCACGGAACTTCGGGACCGTGTACAACGAGATTCCGATGATGAACGTCGCGACCCAACCGAACAGTTGCGCTTGCCCGTGTCCTTGAATCCACACCGGCGAGATCGAGTCGGCGCTGCGGCGGGAGCTGATCCCGATCAGGTTCCACACGCCGAGCAGGGTTCCCGGCGCCACGAGGAAGACCAGGCCGGTGGCGAGGAAGGCCGCCAGCAGCCGCGCCAGACGGCGTTCCGGAAGGGGATCGGCCAGCGAGGGTAGGTCCTCGGCGTCACGGCGAAAGGCGGCTTCCCATGCGGCAGGCAGTTCCATATCCCGATCATGCCATGCAGTCCGGTTCGTCTCGCGTGACTTCTGTCACGGGGCCTCAATTCTCCGCGACACCCACCCGGCTCCGGAATGGCAGATGGACCCGCAACACCCGCTCGCGCCGCCGCTCCTCTTCGAGCGTCCGGGTCCGCGCCCGCAGCAAGTCGCTCAGGGACACCATACCGGCCAGGGTGCGCGTGTCGTCACGTTCCACCACTGGCATGCGGGTCACGCCCGATTCGGCCATGCGGTACACCACCATACGCAGAGGCTCATCGGCGTAGGCCACAATCGGATCTTGCCCGACCAAACCGGCCAGCGGGTTCTCCGGCGGAGAGGGTTCGCGCAGCAGCTCCTCCAGGCGCTGCCGCGTCACTACCCCGAGGAGCCGCTTGTCGTCGTCGACCACCGGGTAGAGCAGTTGCCCCGACGTCCCATGGCCCGCGCGCAGAGCGGCGGCGATCCCGGATGGCAGGACCCGTCCGGGGAGCGCCACAATGTTGGTTCGCATGACCTCCCGGACGAAGAGGATCTCCAGCGGATCCACCGCGTACTCGCGGCTCAAGTGAAAGCCCCTCCTCGCGACCTTCTCCGTCAGGATCGACCGCCGCAACACCAGCACCGTAAAACCGTGCGCGATCACCACCGCAAGCAGCAGGGGAAGCATCATGTTGACGTCGTGCGTGAGCTCGATCGCGAAAATCACGCCGGTGAAGGGCGATCGCATGGTGCCCCCGAGAATCGCGCCCATGCTGACCAGCGGCCAGAACCCCGCCCCTTCGTTCGGCAGGAACATGGCTTCGATCCCGCCCAGCGCGCCGCCCATCATCAATAACGGCGCCAGCACTCCGCCGGACGTCCCGGAACCCAGCGACACCGCCCAGATCACCGATTTCACGAGCAGAATCCCGAGGATCACGTTGCGCGGAACGTCGCCCTGCAGCAACGCGCCGATGGTCTCGTAGCCGACACCCAGCGCCTGCGGAAAGACCAGTCCGCCCAGACCGATTGCCAGTCCCCCCAGCGCCGGCCACCACATCCAGTGGATCGGCAGATGGCTGAACAGGTCCTCGCAGGCATAGACAGCCATCGTGAGGATTGCCGAGAGGAGGCCCGCGAGCAAACCCACCGCCACGCAACCCAGCAGCCCCTGTGGCCCGATAAAGACGGGATGCGCCGGAACCGGGAACAGAGGACCCAGTCCGATGATGTAGCGCCGCGCCGCGCCGGCCGTTACGCTTGCCAACGCCACCGGAATCAGGCTACGCGGCTTCCATTCGAATAACAGGAGTTCGACCGCCAGCAGCACCGCCGCAACCGGCGCCGCGAAGGTGGCCGACATCCCGGCCGCGGCCCCAGCCACCAGCAGCGTCTTGCGCTCCGTGCTCGACAGATGAAAGAGTTGCGCGATCATCGACCCGAACGCGCCGCCGGTCATGATGATCGGCCCCTCCGCCCCGAACGGGCCGCCCGAGCCAATCGAGATCGCGCTCGAAAGCGGCTTCAAAATCGCCACTTTTGGCTCGACCCGGCTTCCATTGATCAGAATCGCTTCGATCGCTTCGGGAATCCCGTGCCCGCGGATCCGTTCCGACCCGTAGCGGGCCATCAGCCCGATGATCAAGGCGCCGGCGGCCGGAACCAGCAACACCCACGGCCCCAGATGCGCGTCGGCCGGAGAAACCGCGGCGGTGGACCATCGCTGAAAGAAGAACAGGTTCGTAAACAGCGCGATCAGCTTGAGCAGGGCGAGAGCGATGGCAGAGCTGACCAGGCCGATCACGACAGCCAGTCCCGCGATCCACACGGTCCGTGGTGTCATCGTGAAATCGCCGAGCGTATCGGCGGCGTGGAGTTTCGTTTTTCGAGTCATTGTTCGGTAGAGGCAGGCGCCAGCGCGACGGCCCGGTGTAGGGCATCGATCAGACGGGGACCCGAATCGCGCAGTTCATCGAGATGCAGCCGTGACAGGCGGCGGATCTTCTCCGCCCCGGCCCCCGTAAGCCGCACCCGCACCTGCCTCCGATCGTCTTCGGCGCGCACCCGCTCGATCAGCCTGTGCTGCTCCAAACGGTCCACCAGGCCGACGGCGCTGTGATGCCGGATGACGAGATGCTCCGCCAATTGGCCGATCGTCGGTCCGCTCGCTTCGGGGGATGCTTGAATGGCCAGAAGCATCTGATGTTGCTGGGGTTCCAGCCCTTCCGATCGCGCAGCTTCCTCGCTGAAGTGAAGGAACACGCGGATGTGAAATCGGAAGTCGGCGAGCGCGCGGTACTCCAGGTCGGTCATCAAATATATCGTATCACGATATTATATATCGTGACAAATCTCACCCAAGATATATGGTTGATTTCATACGGACCCATGATATTCTGTGTAATCTTTAGGGCAATTCCTAGTCTAGGATCGGAAACTGCTGATCATGGCACATCGCGCTTCTGCTTTGGCGTTGACGGTTACGCCCCTACCGCCGACGGAAAAGGAGCTTCGTCTCCGCGCTTTGGAAAGACTGTACTTACGGCGGGAAGCGGTGGATGAGCTGATCCGCTCGCTGGAGAATTATCAGAAGGCTGCGCCGCGTCTGGCGCCTTGCATTCCGTTTAATGCGGCACGGAAGTGCTCGTAAGGTTGCGTTCGATCGCGAACTTGACGAGCCCGACCAGGTCACGGACTCCCAGCTTGCGCATCAGGCCGGCGCGGTACGTGTCGACTGTTTTCGGGCTGATATCCAACAATTCGGCGATATCCTTTGCCCGTAGCCCGTTCACGAGATAAGAGAATACTTCGACTTCGCGCGGGCTGAGCAAAGCCAGCGGATCCTCGGAGGGGTGCTGCTGTTCGGCCTTGGCAAACAAGCCTGCGCCGCCCAGCAGCGGCGACAGGTACACCCCGCCGTCGCGCACGAAACTGATGGCGTCGAGCAGGTGGCGGGACGGCCCATCTTTCAGCAGATAAGCGTCGGCGCCGGCCCGCAGCGCTTCCACCACCGTAAAATCTTCGCGGCTGATCGACAGGATCATCAGTTTGGTCGGGGATCCGGCGGCGCGCAACTTCCGAATGGCCTCCAGTCCCGTCAGCCCAGGCATGTGAAGATCCAGAATGGCGAACTCCGGTTTCCGATCGAGAATCATTTCCACCGCCGCCGCTCCATCCGAGCACTGGCCAAGGATCTGAAAGCCATGACTGGCGCACAGGGCCGCGATTCCCTCGCGTACGATGGCATGATCGTCGGCCAGAACAACCGTGACGGGTGAAGAACCTTGCATAAGCGTTGGTCGATCGCGTTACTGCGGAACCGAAACCTCCAGCGTAGTTCCGAGCGGTCCGCTGTGAATCAGGAGTTTCCCCCCCAAGGCGCAAGCATGTACGCGAATCGACCGTAAGCCGATGCCGGAACCGATTTCAGCCGGCCCCG
Source organism: uncultured Solibacteraceae bacterium (assembly GCA_964608645.1). Classification (GTDB taxonomy): domain Bacteria; phylum Acidobacteriota; class Terriglobia; order Bryobacterales; family Bryobacteraceae; genus CAZSQK01. Next base: position 9,137 of record CAZSQK010000164.1, read on the forward strand.
TAAGCAGCCCCTTCGTGTCGAACCCGATCCCATTGTCTTCAATTGTCAGCACCAGGTGGCCGACCCGGTCTTCCAGTTTGAGGTCGATGCGGTTCGCGCGCGAATGCCGCATGACGTTGGATAGCGCCTCCTGCGCGGCGCGGTACAGCAGGGTCTTCACATCCGGACCGGGTTCGCGCGCCGGACGGTCCAGCCGCACGGACCCCGCAAACCGCTGCGCGACGCCGCTGATATTCCAAAGTTGACTGAGCGCGGCGTCGAGCGTCAGCCGCTGCCACTCGGGCGGGTGAAGCCGTTGGCTAACGGAGTGCACCTGCGCCAGCGCATCCGCGGCCAGGATGCCGATGCGCTGCAACGCTTGTCCCACCATCGCGGGAGGGTTCGGCATCTGCTCGCCGATCAGTTCCCGCTGGATCCGGATGGCAACCAGTAACTGTCCGACTCCCGTATGTAACTCGCGGGCGAGACGCTGCCGTTCCCGTTCGATCTGACGCACGGCCCGGCGGCCGCTTCGCCGGTCTCCCAGCCGGACCAGTTTGGCCACCCGCGATTCGCTCGCCTGAATGCGCGCCAGCCGCCGCAACAGGTCTGCCTGCAGTTGGAACAGCAGGATCGAGACTTCGCGCGCCGGGGCCTCGGCCGGTGCGGGCAAATCTTCGCTCCGGAACGGATCTCGCACTGGAGGCGCTGCTTCGGAGCCGAAGCGATTATGCCCAATCGAAAACACCCGGAATTCTCCTAAAAGTTGAGCGTCTCTTTCCTAGAAAGAATGGCAGGGGCATAAATTTGGTTGCAAGAGGGTACGTACTCAGTACGAGTTCCAGTTCACCTAGTACTTGCATGGGTTAAGGCAAAGGGTTATAAGGGAAGATTAATGAGCAAAGACACGAACGTTCTCTCCGAAGTCGCCATTTTCCTTGCGGGCGTGCTGGCGGCGGGCCTCATGAGCACCCGGCGGAGAGACCAGGCGCCGGCCTCGGGCGAATCGGCCGATCTCCGCCGCGCTGTCGCCGATCTGGAGACCCGGGTGGCCGGACAGGAGTCAGCGGCCGCCACCCGCTTCGGTCAGTTGGAAACCCGCCTTGACGAGCACTCCGCGCGCCTGGCGGAAGTCCCCTCGACACAGCAGATCGTCGGCGCCATGGAACTGCTTCTCGCCAAGACGATGTCTTCGCTCGATGACCGGCTCACCAATCAGGCCCATTCGATCGAAGTGCTGAAAACCACGGTTTCCCAAACCGACAGTTTGCTGGAGCGCGTGCTCGAGTCGCTCGATTCGCTGCAATCCTACACGGAGCCCCTCGAATACGCCGAGGATACCCTTCTCCATCGCGAAGCAGTCTGAGATTGCTACCGGATCAAGCGCGCCACTCCGTAACAGGCGAGGCAGATCCAAAAATCCACCGCCAGCCCCCAGTCGATTTGGTATGGCTGGTGCCTTGCGCGCGGCGGCAGAAACCGCTCGAGTGCAAAATAGATCGCGTTGCCGGCCACAATGGCGATCAGGTATCGCCAGAGCCGGTGCTTCATCGTCCTCCGGCGCCGGAATTCACTTCGGGCAGACCGTGCCAGGGATGATCCAGCGTATCCCGCACTTTCTCCATCAACGCATTGGCCGTAAACGGTTTGGCCAGGAAGAGGGAAGGCGACCTCTCGATCGTTCGCACCACCGGATCGTCGCTATAGCCCGACATGAACACCACCCGCAACCCCGGACGGAGCCGTGCCAGATGGCGGGCCAGTTCCGCGCCACCCATGCGAGGCATCATGACGTCCGTCAGCACCAGATCGATCCGATCGGACGCGCCTTGAACGAGTTGCAGTGCCTCCTCGCCATTGCCGGCGTCGAAACACCGATAACCCGCCTGGCCCAGCATGGCACAAACCATTTTGCGGATGGTTTCCGCGTCTTCCACCACCAGGATTGTTTCGTTGTGCCCACCGCCATTCGAAGAGTCCACAACTCCTCCGCGCGGCTGTCGATGCAAGCGCAGTGCCAAAGAAGACGAGGCTTGCCCGGAACGTGCGCGGATTGTTATAATCGGAAATTCGATACGTAGGGAGATTCCTGTTTTATGGCGAAGACTTGTGAGATTTGCGGCCGGGGCCCCCAGTTCGGGAACCGGATCAGTCACGCCCACAACGTGACTAAGCGCCGCTGGAACCTGAATTTACAGTCCGTTCGCGCGCTCGTGAACGGCGCCGGGCGGCGGCTCCGCGTATGTGCGTCGTGTATTCGTTCCGGCAAGGTCCAGAAGGTCGCGTAGCGTTTTCCTTCCCGTCCGGCACACTCAAATAAACTCAATCCACTGCATCGGGGAGTATGGCTCCGTACGCATCCCGGTGGAGTGTTGTAGATCTTACCCGGGGCTTATGAGCGCGCTTTGACAGCGCCTTACACTCGGCCATTCCTTCCACACCACCCGCTGGGTATTTTTCCTGTCGGATCGCAATTGCGCCACCAATGGACCATTTCATGCGCCCGTAATGGCCCCGCACTTGCAGCTTTGCGAACAGGACCGTTATGACCAGCGAGCAAGAGCCCCTCACCCCCCCACCCCCGCCAGACCCCGTGCAAGAGACTTCGCAAGAGCCCCCCAAACAGCCTCCCCGCCCGCCGTTTTTCGAACGCCGGGAAGGGCGAATCCTTCTCTTTTCCTCCATGGGTCTGTTTGGTTTCTGTCTGCTCCTGTTCGGCATCTCTTACTTGAAATTCGGCCCTAAGATCAACCAGCGGCTGGAGGCCGGCCCATTCTCCGGCTCGGTCAACATTTTCAGCGCCGCACGCACGGTCGCGGTGGGCGACGCCATTACGGTCGAAGAGGTCGTGGCGCGTTTACGCCGCGCCGGCTATACGACCTCGCGTGGCAACACCGTCGGCTGGTACAACGTGCGCCCGCATGCCGTAGAGATTTTTCCCGGCCGGGATTCCTATTTCGGCGGAGAACCCGGTGTTCTCGAGTTCGGCAACGGAAAGATCTCGCGGATCGTCTCCCTGCAGGACCACACCGAGCGCAAATTGCTCGATCTGGAGCCGCAGCTCATCGCCAATCTCTCGGCAGGACAGCGCGAAAAGCGCCGGCTGGTGCATTTCAATGACATCCCGAAACCTCTGGTCGAGGCCGTGGTCTCCGCCGAGGACAAACACTTCTTCCAACACTCCGGCTTCGACCTGTTCCGCATCATGAAAGCCGCCTACGTCGACGTCAAACAGGGCCGCAAGGAACAGGGCGCTTCCACCCTCTCGATGCAACTCGCCCGCGGCTTCTGGCTCGACCCCGATAAGAACTGGAAACGCAAAATCGAGGAACTTTTCATCACGCTGCACCTCGAGGGCAAGCTGACCAAGCAGCAGATCTTCGAATATTATGCGAACCAGGTATATCTGGGGCGCCACGGCACCTTCAGCGTGAATGGCTTCGGTGAAGCCGCGCGCGTATATTTCAACAAGGACCTGTCGCAGATCACGTTGCCGGAAGCGGCGCTGCTGGCTGGGATAATCCAGCGGCCCAGCTACTTCAACCCCTATCGCAATCCCGACCGCGCGAAGGAACGCCGCGATATCGTGCTGCTCATGATGCGGCAGAACGGCTACATCACCGAGACCGAGTACCGGCAAGCCATCGACACGCCGGTCAAGGTGAAGCCGGAACAGTCTGAATTCGCCCAATCGCAGTACTTCATCGACCTCATGACGGAGGAAGCGCAGGCCCGGCTGGACGAGCAGGAGAAACAAACCCGCTACATCTACACGACTCTCGATCCGGACCTGCAGGACGCCGCGCAACATGCGGTCGCCAACGGCATGGAGTTGGTCGACAAACAACTCCATTGCGGAGCGGAGGCGGTCAAGCCGAAACGCGGAACGGGCAAGTCGTCCAGTTGCGGAGCGGCGCCCCCGCAAGCCGCGCTCATCGCGCTCGATCCTCATACCGGCGAGATCAAGGCGCTGATCGGCGGCCGCAATTACGCCGCCAGCCAGTTGAATCACGTATTTTCCATGCGCCAGCCCGGCTCGGTCTTCAAGCCCTTCGTCTATGCCGCGGCGCTGGAAACCGGCGTCGCCGGCGGCGCCAGCATCTTTACTCCCGCCAGCACCGTGGATGACTCGCCCACCACGTTCTACTTCGATCACCAGACTTATCAGCCCAGCAATTTCCACCAACGGTTTATGGGGACGGTCACCCTGCGCAACGCGTTGGCTCACTCTCTGAATGTGGGCACGGTGCAGCTGGCCCAAGCCGTCGGGTACGACCGCGTGGTCAGCATGGCCCACCGCGTCGGCCTGAACGAGGCTATCAAACCCACCCCCGCCGTCGCGCTGGGCGCCTACGAGACCACCCCGCTGGAGATCGCCGGCGCGTACACCGTATTCGCGAACGATGGCTCCCACGTCACACCGACTACCATCTCGCTCGTGCGTTCCCCGGACGGAACCATCCTCTATCAACACCAGATCGATCGGAGGAATACCCTCGATCCCCGTGTGAACTACCTGATGGTGAATATCATGCAGGATGTTCTGCGCTATGGCACTGGCGCCGCCATCCATGCGCGCGGCTTCGATCTACCCGCCGCTGGAAAGACCGGCACCTCGCACGACGGGTGGTTCGCCGGCTTCACCAGCAATCTGCTGTGCGTGGTCTGGGTCGGCTTCGACGACAATCGCGAGCTGAACCTCGAAGGCGCCCATTCGGCCCTGCCGATCTGGGCCGATTTCATGAAGCAGGCTGCCAAGTTCCATCGCTACCACGATGTCCGCGACTTTCAGCCGCCTCCCGGAATCGTGTCCACCAAAGTCTGCGCCGACTCCGGTCAACTGGCCGGCCAATACTGCCCCAACGTGCGCTCGGACGTCTTCATCGATGGCACGCAGCCCGCCGTCGAATGCCAACTTCACGCCCTGCACCAGACGCAGTTCGCGGACCGCGTTGAGGATGCGCCCGCAACCTCTCACATCGCGACGGTCCCAGCGGCAGTGGCGCCTCGCACGGTTCCCGCGGCGCCTGTCCAGTCCCCTGTGACCGCGCCCAAGA
>CAZSQK010000165.1:0-2894 GCA_964608645.1 uncultured Solibacteraceae bacterium
GGCCCGCAATCTGGCCACCCTGGCACCAGGCCTTCAGCTCCGCGGCACCACCCGACTTCCGGCAGGTCATCTCGATCATGAAGTGCATGCGGGAAATCATGAGCGAGTGGTTCAGAAAGCCCAACTGCATGTGCTGGCCGCGAAGAGCCGCACCGGCGTAGTCCTTTTCTCGGTGGCTGCGGATCTCTTCGATCATCTGAGGGTGTATCTCAAGCCGACGCCGCTCGGCCAGGAGGTCGAGCGGCTCGCGGGTATCGAGGTAATAGTTGAATTCGCTGTGCGTCCGGAAGCCTGGGAAAGCCCACCGGTTTACGAGGCCGTGTTCCCAGAGCTTCCGTAGGCGCCTCTGTGTGACGTCCTCGTTGCCGCCGACGAGGCGCACGATCTGTGCCACCGGAGAGAACCGATAACGCAGCACCGCGTCGAGAATGTCGAGGTCGCGGTCGGTGATGCGTCCCGGACGGCCAACGTCAGGCCGTACGAACTTCGTGAACTTTGGAGCCGCCATAGGACAATGCCTCCTACGAGCCCTGACCGGCTGCCGGCTGGTCCGGATCGCCTCCCGACTCACCTTCGGAGCGGCCGGCACACACGGCAAAAGAACGGCTGGTGCCGCGACGGCCGACGCGGTCCGGCTTCCCCTCAGCGCGTGAGACTTCCAACTCGGCAAGCGCCGCCGACGTCTCCGCAACCCGATTGACCAGATCGGCGGGACTAGAAAAATGAATGACCAACTCGCCCCGGCGGATATACACCTGCAGCGGGAGCGCTTCGATTATTTGTGCGAGGTTCATGGCGATCTCCTGTATCAAAACTGTGTCAAAACCCGAAGGCTTTGCTCGTCAGAGGGTTATCTGTTTGAGCGAAAGCAGATGCCCTAAATTGTTGAAAGTTAAGAAAAACAGAAGAGATTAATGGAAGGATTGGAAGCCGGGGTCACGGGCCCAAGGCAGGTGCGCTACCAGGCTGCGCTACGCCCCGACATTTGCGGACCACTTCATTCTAGACCACTTCCAAATTCCTGCCAAATCCACTTCTCTTTTCCTTCGGGTTGGACCTCGGAATCGCCATTTCCCCATACGGCCTCTCCACTGCCGCCCAGCCACAGCGCTCACGCAGGGGACCGGCCTCAGCCCGGCCTCGGAAACCGTCGATCGAACCGCGCATACAGATGTATACGGTGGGCTACCCGAAGCAACTTCCACACCGGAGCCCCACGGCCTGGCTCTTCGCTCTGAGCGGATTGGCCGCGACCGCCGGCCTGCGACCCAAACCTTCGGCTCCGGAGCCGTTCTGAGAGGAGGTTCCTATATCGCCAGCGCCAACCCAGCCGCCAACTTCGGGACAGCGGCGACCATGTTTGTGGGAGGCGCGCTACATCGCTGAGCCAGTTCAGTCTTGCCTCTCTACCCGGATCGCTGACCGCCCCCAACATCTCGAAGGCTACGCTGACGCTGTACGTGAATCACGTCACGACCGCCGGCAACATCACCGTCCGTACCTTGACCGCGACATTTCCCGAAACCCTTGTGGCATACGTCGTAACACGAAGACTGCACCCTAGTAAATGCGGATTGGCCGATCCGCTCGCAGCTTAGATCGGCCTCTTCCGTCCTTTGTTTCACGCCGAGGGGCTTGTTCGTTGCGAGTCTAAGCAGGATTCTTGGGAACGGAGCGACTCGAGGCGCGCTCCCGGGGACTATGCCGCGCCGGCGCCGGAGAAAAGGAAAGGCCCGAAGGCGATAGCCCCCGAGCCTTCCTCGATGCTTAATCTCGTATTACTTAGAGTGACCGACTGAGGTTACTGCACGACCACATTGTCGACTTGAATGGCAGTCAAACTCACGCCAACCGCGGTTACAGAGGCTGATGTGGATTGACAGCCAAACGTGACCGTCGCTGGGGTGTTATTCGACTTGAAGTATCCCTGAATCGAAAGTGGCGATTCGCCCTGACCCGCGGCGGATCCGGATTGGACAACGAACGCCGGCGTCGAAATTACAGGACTCCCAATCGAACACGTTACGATCGATCCAGCCGTCACCGTGTGTACGTTGGTCGTGGCCAGGATGGAACAGTAAGTTTGAGTCGCAGGGAGAGTTAATGTGGCAATGGTGGTCAGAACATTCGTGGATGGTATGTTGAGTGTGCTGGTATCGATGTGAAGATACTCATTGCACGTCAGGGATGGGCACGACGATCCCGGGGGACCTTGCAGACCGGTCGCACCCGTTGGTCCCTGAATGCCCTGCGGACCGGATGGCCCAGTCAGGCCGATCGGCCCAATCGGGCCGGTCGCACCCGTGAGTCCCTGAATGCCCTGCGCCCCCGACGGCCCAGTCGGTCCGGTTAGGCCAATCGGCCCCGACGCCCCGGTCGCACCCGTCAGTCCCTGAATGTCCTGTGGACCGGATGGCCCAGTCAGACCGGTTGGACCAATCGGCCCAAGCGCCCCGGTCGCACCCGTGAGTCCCTGAATGCCCTGTGGTCCCACCGCGCCAGTCGCACCCGTCAGACCGGTCGCTCCGATATCGCCTTTGGGACCCGTCGCGCCCGTCAGACCCTGAATGCCCTGTGGTCCCGCCGCCCCAGTGGCGCCCGTCAGACCAGTCGCGCCGATATCGCCTTTGGGACCGGTCGCACCCGACGGTCCCTGAATGCCCTGTGGTCCCGCCGCCCCAGTCGCACCCGTCAGACCGGTCGCTCCGATATCGCCTTTGGGACCAGTCGCACCCGTCAGACCAGTCGCCCCGATAATCGCCTTTGGGACCCGTCGCACCCGACGGTCCCTGACTGCCCTGTGGTCCCGCCGCCCCGGTGGCGCCCGTCAGACCAGTCGCGCCGATATCGCCTTTGGGACCGGTCGCGCCCGTCAGACCCTGAATGCCCTGTGG
>CAZSQK010000165.1:2994-3304 GCA_964608645.1 uncultured Solibacteraceae bacterium
CGCCGATATCGCCTTTGGGACCGGTCGCGCCCGTCAGACCCTGAATGCCCTGTGGCCCCGCCGCCCCGGTCGCACCCGTCAGACCGGTCGCGCCGGTATCGCCCTTGGGACCAGTGGCGCCCGTCAGACCTTGAATGCCCTGTGGCCCCACCGCCCCGGTGGCGCCTGTCAGACCGGTCGCACCGATATCGCCTTTGGGACCAGTCGGACCCGTCACACCGGTCGCGCCGATATCGCCTTTAGGACCCGTCGCCCCCGTCAGGCCAGTCGCGCCGGTATCGCCTTTGGGACCGGTGGCGCCCGTCAGACC
>CAZSQK010000165.1:3404-14121 GCA_964608645.1 uncultured Solibacteraceae bacterium
GGTCGCGCCGATATCACCTTTGGCGCCCGTCGCACCCGTCAGACCGGTCGCGCCGATATCGCCTTTGGGACCCGTCGCGCCCGTCAGACCGGTCGCGCCGATATCACCTTTGGCGCCCGTCGCACCCGTCAGACCGGTCGCGCCGGTATCGCCTTTGGGACCGGTGGCGCCCGTCGGACCCGTTGGACCAACCGGACCTGTTGCCCGGGTGGCGCCGACGGCGCCGATAGTCACATAAAAATAACCGATCTTGATCGGGTCCGTCTCGTAATCCTTACCGTTCACTTTCATCGGGGATAACACAAGCAAGTAATCGCCCGGAGCTGCGGGAGTTGGGCATGTTATCTTGATCGAAGCCGCCGATGGCGCCGGTGTCGGCAGCACCGAACATACTCCGTTTGGCAGGACGATCATGGGGGGAACGGTGGCCGAATCGCTTGGTCCACCAAACAGATTCGATCCATTGATCGTCAATGTGGTCGACGTCCCGCTGATGCCGTTCAGAACCACGTCGATGATCAGCGGAGTATGGTCGTCAGCATAAGCGTAAGTGCCGCCCAGCACGAGGCATAACAAGCCGGCAAGCAGACACGAAGCGTTCCTGCGTGGGTGTCCGAGCATAGAACTGCATTCTCCTTTAAAGTGGCGGGTTGGAAGCCGGAGGGATAATCGCGTCGAGAAGATGGCCCCAGAGTCTATGGGGTTAATTCGGCCTCAAGCGAGTAGCGCGCTTGCAGCCCTCTTCCATAACGTTCTTACAGACTAAGTTCCCTTACGAAGGATCCATTGGCCGAGCTGCGCCCTACTGCTCAGATTGAAAGCGTGACCAAGCGTACATTGGCACGTACACCATGTCAAGAGGCGGTCTCCCGGATTCATCCCGGCAGTACTGTGTATTCAGTTACTGCTATACCTCATTGGCAGCGGCGGGGATTGTTAGTATGTAGAGCAGGAATCTGGTGGAGAAAGCCAATGACCGGCTCGCCGCGCTCCGGCCTTCACGGCCGCGGCCCCAATCGCAGTTCTTAAACGACATACTTAGTATTGCGCCGTCACTGCTTCACGAGCACGAACGTCTGATCGGAATCGCCGCCGCGGCCGCCCGTCCGGTGGATCTTCTTGGTGAGCGTCTTCCCGTCTTCCGAAAGGGTCCAGGTCTCGCGGGTGAAGAGCGCCCCCGCCTTGTCTTTTTCTCCCCTCTCAAAAACCAGCATGCTCCCCTCCCATTTGACCGTCGTCGTGATGGAATCCCCTTCGCGATCGCTGGACTTCACCGGTGTTCCATCGGTCGAGTAGGTCTGCGTATACGGAGTGGGAGCCCGGTCGCCGTAGTCAGCGATCGTCGTCTTGGATAGCTTTGGGTCCTGATGCTCGATCTTGTTCGAGTATTTGAGCGTTGACCCCGGGCGGACGGTGCTCCGGGAATCATCCTGTTTCCAGACACCCGTGAAGTTCGGGTGGACTTGTGCGCTCGCCGCCGCAAGGAGCGCCAGGCCCATGACTATCGATCGCATCGTAGAATCCTCCTCGTCGTATCGCTGAAACCATCGAACAGGGTAACACTGCCCTCCGTGGTCCGGAGACCGATCGTCTTCCTGGCTCGAACCGATTGCCTGGCAACCCTAAAACTGGATCTTCGCGCTCAGCACCGTGGCCCGCGCCACCGACGGAGGAGTGTTCTGGCCGAACGTGGGGCTGTTCATGGCCGCATTGGGCGCTCCGAAATTGCGGTGATTCATCAAATTCGTGGTGCTGGCGCGGAACGATAGCCGGAGCCGCTCCGTGATGGAAAACGTCTTCGACAAATTCACGTTCCAACTGGCATACGACGGCCCGCGAAACGTGTTGCGGCCAAGATTGCCGCCCAACGGCATCGTATAGGCGAGGGGGATACCGTTGCTGCCCGTCGGCGTAATCATCAACCCCGTTCCGTTCAGCGGCATTTGAAAACTCCGCCAGTCGCCGGTGACCGGATCGAGGAGAATACTCCCGCCGGGATGATAATCCGGGCGGTCCGCGACCACACCGTCGCCATTGCTGTCGACCCCCGTCGTAATCGTGAACGGGTCGCCCGACTGCCACTCCGAATACCCGCCGATCTGCCACCCGCCGAGAATCTGACGGCCGAGACCGGATCGCAGCGGCGACGGCGCCTGCCACACGGAATGCGCCACCAGGCGGTGCGGCCGGTCGATCGCGGCGCGCCCGTAATCCGGACCATAGTCGAGCAGGTTCTGCGGATTCGTGTCGCCGCCATCCAGCGCCGCGCTCCACGTGTAGCTCGCGCCCACGAACAGGCGGCTGCCGATTCGACGATCGAAACGCGCATACCCTGCGTTGTAATTGCTGTACGAAGTATTCTCGCGAGTCGCGCGCGAGCCCCAGGACGGAATCATTCGCCGCTGATCCGGCGCCGGAATCCTGTTCGCATCCTGCGTGGCGATCACAATCTGCGCCTGAGCCCCGGTGAGGATGGCCGGATTTCGATCTCCGTACCGGAGCAGATGATAAGAGTGATTGCCCGTATATCCCACCTCCACGAAATAGCCGGCGCCGAATTGCCGTTGCACCGAGGCGCTATAAAAGTGGACCGTCGGATCTTGATTATCCACCGGCACATTCGTGAAGACCGCCATCGCGGTGGGAGGCGGGAGCTGCGCCGGCTTGGACGGAATCGCCGGGTACAGACCGGCAATTTGCGCCTGGTTCCGGCTATCCAGGGCATTGTAGGGGTAGTTGTTCCGCGTGGCAGTCTGCAACCCGCTCTGGGCGTCCTGAATGTACGAGATGCCGAACCCCCCGCGAAACACCGTACGGCCGGAGCGCGGGCTGAAAGCAAATCCCAGCCGGGGCGCCCAGTTGTTGGTGTCGCGCCGCACCGGACCTGGCACCCCGAGCGCCAGCAGAGCCGGATCCGTGGCCCCGTAGAGGCCCTCGGGAACGTTCTCCGTCTGATAGCGGACGCCGATATTGACCGTCAGCTCGGGCCGCAACCGCACGTCGTCCTGCACGAAGTACGATTGCTGCAGGCTAACCGGATGCGCGCGCCAAACGGTGTAACTCTGGCGGAATGCGCTGGGTAGATCGTTGAGGAATTCGGAGAAGCTGTTGAAGACCCACAGGCCTTCTTGTGGAAGATTTGGACCGGACGCCAGAAAGTCGGTTGCGACCCGCTCCAATTCCATCCCGGCCTTGAGGTTGTGCCTCCCCAGTTGCAGCGTGGCGATCTCCTGCAGTTGCCCGCTCTTTCCGGCGCGGCGAAGGGGTGTCGATACGCTCGTGCCGAACTGAAACGCTCCGCCGATCGTGACCTGCGGCGAAGCCTGCCTGCGCGCCGCCACCTCGTTGAACGGGTCGATTTGAGCGAGGCGCAATTCATTGACCCAGCGCGACGAGAACACGCGCGTGTGGCTCAGCGAGAAAGCCGTATAGACATCTCTCTCCGACGATCCGAAGCGATCCAGGAAGCGGTTATTGCTCAACTGCGCCAAAGCCCCCTGCGCGTAAGGCGCGTCCAGCCGGCCTTGCTGAAACATCCCTGTCAGCGAATCGCGCTCGGAAAACCGGTGATCGATTCGCGCCTGGGCGCGCGACCCGTCGGTGGGGTCCGCCAGCGGGATTCGAGTCGTTCCCATCGCGATCGGAGCGCCGTTGATCGTCGCGGTCGAGAGCCTGTCGTACCGCAGCACCAGTGGGTAGATCTCGGGAAGGAAGGCGATCGTATCCAGCACCGCCCGGCGGTTGGCGGCGGCCTGGCCAGGCCCCAGGGGAATGCCGGCAAGCGCTGCATATCCGTCCGCAGTCGGTATCGTAATGCTGGCGTTGTTGCCGCGCGGCCCTTCCCGATACGGCTCCGCTTCCACGACCGCGAAAAAGAATGTCCGGTCTCTTCGAATCGGACCGCCCGCATCCGCGCCGGCGACATGCTGCTGGAATCGCGCGCCGGCGGTTCCTGCAAACTTGTCCGCGGGCGTCGCGGCCGATAGCCAGTTGGCGCCGAAATAATTCCAGACCGCGCCCGAGATCCGGTTCCCGCCCGCGCGACTCACAATGGAGATCTGGGCGCCCCCCGACCGGCCATACTCCGCCGAGTAAGCGTTCGTCTGCACGCGCATTTCCGCGACGCCCTCCGGTTGCATGCGCAGCACCCGGCCCGCGAACCAGGGATCGCGATTATCCATGCCGTCGACTTGGAACATCTCCCCGCCGGCGCGCTGGCCACCCGTGGAGGTCGGCGCGTTGCCGCCGCCGGGGATCCGCACTACGGAGGGCGTCAGCAGCATCAGATCGACCACATCCCGTTTGCCGCCGTTGATCGCGAGCGGCAGAGATTGCATGGCCCGTTCCCCGAGGACGCTCTCCACCGTTGGCGTCGCGCGCGCGAGTTCGGTGGCGTTGGCTTCCACGGTGATCGTAGTCGCCGCGCCGGCCGGCGCGAGCGTTTGATTCAGGATCAACGGCTCGCCCGAAGTCACACGGACGTCCGCGAGGTGGATCGTCTCGAAGCCGGCCTTCGAGAATTCCAGAGCGTAAACGCCGGGTTCCAACCCCGCCAACAGGTAGCCGCCCGACTCATTCGTCTCGACCGTCCGCTTTGCGTTCGTCCCTTCGTGAACCGCCGACGCCTGCGCCTTGGGCACCGACGCTCCGCTCGCATCCTGAACGGTGCCCGCGACCGTGCCGCGCGTGAGCTGAGCCCAAGCGCACGCCGGCCACAGAAGGAGAATCAGCGAGATCTGCAACTTCGATCTCATGGCGCTCCTCCTGTCTAGCGCATGTCGCTCTCCGCCGCAAGGTGCCCGCCCGAACGCCGCTCCAGTTCCTTCCGCATGGTCGTCACCAGCCGGCCGATGCCGCGCGGCCAGTCGGGCTGCAGATCCACCCATTGATAATCGCGCTGAATCATCCGCGGGATCCGGCACGGACCCAGCCGGACCGGGACCAGAAAGATCTGGTCGAGCGGAAGTTGACGCGCGCAATCCAGCGCGTATCGGATCTCGGCCTGGAACCCGCCCTTCTTCGATACGGACTTATCCGAAAAGCAGGCTACGAAGAAATCCGCGCTCTCGATAGCGTTCTCGATCGCGCGCGGCCAGTTCTGGCCCGGAAGCAGCTTCCGCTTGTCCATCCACGGCGCGAAGCCGGCCGCTTCCAACGTGTCGTATAACCGATCCACAGCCGGGCGGTCCTCTTCGACGTATGCCAGGAACACTCTCGGGAGGCGGCGCTCCTCGAAGCGGAAGTAGCGCGTTTCGTCCGGGTAGAAGACGCCCAGACCGTCGATCTCGACCGTCCTCCCGGCGAGCAGGCCGCGGAGCACCACTTGCGCCACTTGTTCGGCCGATCCGCGGTCATCCATGACGCTTTCCGCCATCGCGCAAAAATGCGAGTTTTCCATTGGGGCTCTGCGAGAATTTGCCGAGCCCGGGCAGCGGGGCGGAATGCCCCTTCCGCAGCTTGGCGATAATGTCGTGCACCACGGCGTCCAGCCGGTCGGCGGCTTCGGCTTCGGTCAACCCCGAGTCCATCGCCAGACCTTTTGCGAGTTCGCGCTTCCTCATTCCGTCTTACTGAATAGCAGACGAGTCTCGCAAAATCGGGTGGCGCCGTCGCGACGCTATCCGTAAGTAACAGCAAATAAAGCCCGGGGCCACCGCAAAAAAAACCAAAAACGTTGTGAACCGGACATGAACTGATTTTAATTGTGGGTTAAGGGACTCTTCATGTGTGGTTCGTTATGATAGCCCCAGACGAAATCCAGATCGTCGTATCCCAAAGGAGAAGCGCACACAATGAAGAAACTGATGACCCTGATGCTCGGCATGATGTTCGTGCTCGGCACGACCGCCGTGTTTGCCCAGGAAAAGGGCGATACCAAGAAGGAAGGCGAAAAGAAGCCCGGCAAGAAAAAGGGCGGCAAGAAGAAGACCGACGAGCCCAAGAAGGACGCGGGCAAGTAGTTTTTCCCCAACTGCTGGGAAGCCGCGTAGCGCGGGTTCGCCTGCGCGGCAATCCAGTTTCTTTTCATCCCCTTCAGTTCCTCCCCGCACTGCATTTTCCCGTTTCCCCGCTATCCTATAGAGAGGGAGATCCCATGAAATTCCTTCCAGCCTTCCTCCTTGCGTCGATGGTTTTGGCGCAAACATCCTCCAGCCACTTGCCCGGAACCGTCGTTACGGTCAACGCTCCGGCCAACCAGATTTCCCTCAAGACCGCGCAGGGCGACCTCACGTTTACCGCCAATGAGCGCACCCAGATCCTGCACGCGCAGGCGGGCGTTTCCGATCCCAAACAGTGGCCCAAAATGACGCTTGCCGAGATCGCGGCGGGCGATGAAGTGGTCGCCTACTATCGCGGCGCCGCCGATCAGAAGCCTCTCCTGGCGACCTCGCTCGTGGTCCGCACCAAGAGCGATCTCGGCCAGCTGGCCCAGAGTCAACTCGACGATTGGAAAAAGCGCGGCCACAGCGGCACGGTCAGCGCGGTCGACCCGGCGGCCAAGACCATCCTGGTGAAGGCCGGCCAGCGCACCATGACCGTGCAGGTGGGCGACAAAACGACCCTGCGCCGCTATTCGGCCGATTCCGCCAAACCGTCGGATGCCAGGGCCAGCACCCTCGCCGAGATCCAGCCCGGCGATCAGATTCACGTCCTGGGCAACCGCAGCGAGGACGGCGCCACCGTCGCCGCCGAGGCGATCTACTTCGGCACATTCCGCCAGCTCGCGGCGCTCATCAATTCGATCGATCCGGCCACCGGGGAAATGAAGGTGACCGACCTGGCCACCAAGAAGCCGCTCACCATCCGCGTGACCGCCGAGTCCACCATGAAGAAGCTGCCTGAGCCAATGGCCCAGGGGCTCGCCAGACGCTATCAGAGTGGACGCGGCGGTGCCGCGCCGGCCGACGGCGCTGGCGGTGGCGGACGCGGCGCCGATATCGGCACAATGCTCGACCGCCTGCCCGCCATCCAACTCGCCGACCTGAAGCCCAAGGACGCCATCATGGTCTCTACGACCACCGGGTCCGATCCGGGTAAAGTGACCGCGGTCATGCTTTTGGCCGGAGTCGAGCCCGTCCTGACGGCCGCTCCTACCGCCACCCGCGATATCATGGCCGGCTGGAATCTCAGTGGAGGCGGCGAAGGCCAGTAACCGCCGCGCTTGGGCCGGATCCGCAAACTTCACGCTTCCCACACCGCCACCTCCTGGCCTACAATCTCTACGGGGATACACGTGATTCCTCCCCCTAACAGCCGATGAACACCTCAGTCAAAGGTGAATATGCCCTGCAGGCGATCTTCGACCTCGTCTCGCAGCGCCCCGGAGAACCCGTCAAAATTGCGGATATTGCCCGCCGCCAGCGCATCCCGCAGAAGTTCCTCGAGCTCATCCTCGCCGGGCTGAAGCAGGGCGGATTTGTCGAATCGCGGCGGGGCGCCGAAGGCGGCTACCTGTTGGCCCGCTCGCCCGAATCGATTACCGTAGGTGAAGTCTTACGATTCGTGGAAGGCCCGCTGCAGGGCAAAGGACGCCAGCGCCGCAAAGCCGAAACGCCCTTTAGCGGCATGTGGCACGCCGTCGACCGCGCCGTTTCCGAGATTGTCGATCACACCTCGTTCGCCGACCTCCTCCGCGGCTGGACCGAGAAACAAAGCAAGTTTGTATTGAACTGGGAGATTTGAAGGTTGCCCCTATTCGAAGACAACTCGGCCAGCATCGGTCGCACTCCCCTGGTTCGTCTCAACCGGGTCGTCGATGGCTCGGCCGCGCGCGTTCTGGCCAAGATCGAAGGGCGCAATCCCGCCTTTTCGGTGAAGTGCCGCATCGGCGCCGCGATGGTCTGGGATGCCGAACAGCGCGGCGTTCTCAAGCCGGGCAAGGAGCTGATCGAGCCGACCAGCGGCAATACCGGGATCGCCCTGGCCTTCGTCGCGGCCGCCCGCGGTTACCCCATCACCCTCACCATGCCCGAAACCATGTCGCTCGAGCGCCGCAAGGTGTTGCAGGCGCTGGGAGCCCGATTGGTCCTCACCGAGGGCAGCGCGGGCATGGCGGGCTCCATCGGCAAAGCCGAGGAAATGGTTGCAGCCGACCCTGGCCGCTTCCTCATGCTCCAGCAGTTCCGCAACCCGGCCAATCCGCAGATCCACGTCCGCACCACCGGACCCGAGATTTGGGACGACACTGGCGGCGAGATCGACGTCCTGGTTTCCGGAGTCGGCACCGGCGGAACCATTACCGGGGTCTCCCGGTACATCAAGAAGTCTCGCCGTAAGAAGATTCTGTCGGTGGCCGTCGAACCCACCAACAGCCCCGTGATCACGCAGCAGCTTGCAGGACAGCCGCTGCGCCCCGGTCCCCACAAAATTCAGGGCATCGGGGCGGGCTTCATCCCCGAAACCCTCGATCTCTCCATGGTGGACCGGGTCGAGCTCGTCACCAATGAAGAGGCCATGGAGATGGCGCGCCGCCTGCCGAAGGAAGAAGGAATTCTCGGCGGCATTTCGAGCGGCGCGGCCGTAGCCGTCGCCGTGCGCCTCGCCAGGAGCGCTGAGTTCGCCGGAAAGACGCTCGTCGTGATCCTCCCCGACGCCGCCGAACGCTACCTCAGCACCTCTTTGTTCGAGGACCTGGGACAATCGTGACCACCCTGCGGCTTGCGGCGCTCGCGCTCGCCTGCGGACTGGCATATGCGCAGGAGACTCCCGTTTCCAAGCCTGCCAACGACGCCCCGGCGCCGCCGCCCGTGCTGGAGAACACCGGCAAGCCCATCCTCCTGCCGTTCCAGTGCACGGAAGCGGATATCCAATTGTCGGGACTGACCTGCTCCGAAGACGACCCGTGCCCGATATACCTGGACCTCGCAGCCGTCGAGGCCCTGGGAAACCGGATCTTCGTAGCGGGGAACGTGCACAGCCCGTCCGTAACTTTGTTTTCCGCGGTGCTCGGCAGCGAGGACGGCGGCCATACCTGGCGCGAGTCGCATGAGCGGATCCGTGCCGCGGGTCTCGATCGCGTTCAGTTCCTCGATTCCGAGACCGGCTGGATCGCGGGCGAGAAACTGTCGCCCCTGCCGCAGGACCCGTTCCTCCTGCTCACTCTCGATGGCGGCAAGACCTGGCGCGCCCGCCCGATCTTCGACGAGGCCGCCGAGAATCGCCTCGGGACGATCCAGCAATTCGTCTTTACCGCCAAGGACAGTGGCAGCCTGATCATCGATCGCGGACGAGGCGCCGACGGCGACCGCTTCGAGCTCTACGAATCGCCCGACGCCGGCGAGAGCTGGAACTTCAAGCAGTCGAGCACCAAGCCGCTCTCCCTGCGGCGGGCTCCACCGGTATCCACGGACTGGCGTCTGCGCGTGGACAGTCGTACCCAGGCGTTTCACATCGAGCACCGGGAAGGGACCCGCTGGATGGACGTCGCGTCCTTTGCCGTCAAACTCGGAGTTTGCCGCCCGTAGCGCGGGGGAGCATTCCGATCTCCGTGGACCCTCTGTTCCTTTCGCTTGATGAAGTGCTGGAAATGTGCCAGCAGCAGATTGACCGGTATGGCGGCTCACCTGGTATTCGGGATTCCGCAGGGTTGCGGTCCGCCCTGGCGACTCCCCAGGCCTATGCCAGAATCGAAATCGATCCGAAACCCTGACACGTCAGATCCGGAAGGCTAGCGACTAACGGGGCGGAGTGGCGCGAACGGGACGACGATCACTGACCCGTGCTATTACACACGCTTGCGGGCCATCACGAACGTGACAATGCCCGCACCGATCACGAGCACGGCGATGACGGGTGAGATGGAGATCACCCTCTCCCGCCGCGCCGTAACGTCCACCGAGGGAGTGTGCACCACGCGCTCACGCCAATGGTAGGTGACCTCCGGCGCAACTAGCATCACCAAACCGAGCATGACCAACAGGACGCCCACGATGCGCGTCCAGAACTCCAGGGGCCGCTCCACGATCTGGCAATCATACCAAGAACCGATTGGCGAAATTCTCCATGATGCAGCGCCGCCGTGCGCCGTCAGGGCATCGTGGGTGCTCCTTGGAAAGCCGGGCCGCGGAGTTTCCGTCTCCGAGTGGGTTACTCGGAAGCAGGGGTCTAATTCTTCCGCTATGGAGACGTAGCGTTCGGGTGTCGTCGTGGTCGTTACGCCTGCGTGCGGCCGCTCAGCGAGTGACAGGCAACCCCACGACGATCAGAACCGTGTAGTCCTGCTTGTGGCAGCCGTTCACGGCAGGCATGGCCGCCCCCGGATTCACAGGAAAACCCTTGGTGGGAGCGTTCGCAGGCGAGCACGCGTTGGCAGCCTTCGCCGGCGTGTAGCGTGCGGAGCGGCATCCGAGATGGGTGACATCGTAGAGGGTCGCGCCGTCGGCGAGTTCCCACCGCTGATTGCCGTCCTTGTCCTTGGGGTGAACTGTCAGCACGGTCGTCACGTCGCGGTCACCCGTGACGAGGTATTTCCCAGCAGACAGCGGAAAGGTCGGCTTCTCCATGATCAAGCCGTGTTCTTCCAGCCACCAATCCGAAGCGTCGAATTTCCACTGCGCCGGCGCCACGCCGGTCGCCTTCAATTGAGGGTAGTGGTCCAGCTTGCAAGCGCGCGGGCCCGGGTCCTGGTTCCAGAAGCCCCATGATTGCGCGCCGTTGCCGGAGGTGGCCGCGGGGTCTCCCAGCGCCGCGATGAACTGCGGCTCGATGCGCCTGAACT
>CAZSQK010000166.1:0-13911 GCA_964608645.1 uncultured Solibacteraceae bacterium
GCCTGGCGCTGCGCGTCGTTGAAGTAGGCCGGCACAGTGATCACGGCCTGGGTCACCTTTTCCCCGAGATAGGACTCGGCCGCTTCCTTCAACTTCGTGAGGATCATGGCCGAGATTTCCGGCGGCGAGTACTTTTTGCCCGTAATATCCACCCGGGCGTCCCCGTTGTCGCCGCGGACAACCTTATAGGGGACCATCTTCATCTCTTCGTTGACTTCGTCGTAACGGCGCCCCATGAAGCGCTTGATCGAAAAAACCGTGTTCTCGGGATTGGTGATCGCCTGGCGCTTCGCCACCTGGCCCACCAGCCGCTCGCCACTCTTCGTGAACGCCACGACCGACGGCGTGGTCCGGGCGCCTTCCTGATTGGCGATCACCGTAGGCTGGCCCGCTTCCATGACGGCCACGACCGAGTTCGTGGTGCCCAAGTCAATGCCGATAATCTTCCCCATGTTGTTCTTTCGCCTCCCTCGCTAATTTGCGTAACAATGAAACTGCCGCCGGAGAGGGCGGCTTTTTAGTCCAAGACCATTATCAATCTTTAGTGAATTCTTGTCAACTATTGGTTGAGTGCGAAGGACTCATGGCGCGGTCGAGGAGGGCTGTCACGAGCGCGGGGTGGCCATCTAACGGGGGAGTAACTGCAATCTGTAAGCCATTGTACGTATTCGAGATCTTCTCAATCAGTGGGGGAAGATCCCGTTCCATATGGAGGCCCAGGGTGAGGAAATAGGGGATGACGGTGATACTATCAACCCCGGCTGCCACGAGACGAGCGGCCGCGCCCTCCAGATCGGGTTGGCCGAGTTCCAGGAATGCCGCTTCCACGCGAAACCCGCCGGCGCGCGCCAACTCCGCAGCCACGATGCGAACGGCCTGGTTGGCCGGTTCCACCCGCGACCCGTGAGCGAACACAATGATCCCGCGCATACTTCAGGCTACCAGCTTTGCCACGGCGGGACCCGGCGCCCTAGGCGCTACCGTGGATATAGGCGCGCATATGGTGCAGTTCTTCGGTCTTGCGCGCGAGCTCGAAATTCATGACGTCGCGCATCGACAGGAAGGCGACCACCCGCGAGCCGCGGCACACCGGCAGGTGCCGGCAATTGTGGGCCTGCATCATCTCCATGGCCTCTTCGATCGCCGACAGCTCATCGATGGTCGCCAGCGAAGTGCTCATGACCAGCGACACCGGCGTCTGCTCGGGATTCAGCCGTTCCAGCACGACCCGCTTCATGAGGTCGCGCTCGCTGAAGACGCCCCGCAACTCACCTGCTTTCAGGACCACGATTGCCCCGATGTGCAGTTCCGCCATGCGGCGGGCGACGTCGGCGACCGTTTCGTGCTCTTCCACTGAGAAGAGCTCGCGATTGTGAATTATGTCTCGAACGCGGGACATAGCACCCTCCCCTATCAAGGTAGGAGGAACTATATCACAGCCGCGGTCCGGTTAACAGATCGAAAAAGGACCGGATGACTCCGGATAAGGGAAATTCCTTACGGGGAAACGGCTACGCCCTCATGGCGCGCCCCAGTTTGTTGCGGATCACAGCTTCGAACCAGAGGCGTTCGCCCGTGTCCAGGACAAAGCGGGCGACGATCCACAGCAACAGGAGCGAGTAGAGGGCGCCGAGGACGGAAACTACACCGGCACAAACCCAGCGGTTGGTGTGCGAGGCGGCATAGTAGGCCGCCGGGGTGAAAAGCGCCGCGACCGCGTACGGAATGAGACCGGGAAGAACGACGCGCTGCCAGTATTCCTTCGCCGGGATCCGGAGCAGGCGGTTGGCGTGAGCCAGGAAATACGCGGCCGACACCACGGTCGAGCCTGCCACGGCGGCGCCGATTCCGGCGACCGTCCACTGCCCCAGGATGAGCCGCGACGCGGGCACGGACACCAGCAGGGCGACGACATTCGGCAAACAGTAGCGGAACTCCTCGAATGGGCGGCCAATGCCTTTGAGGATCGACGTCCCGGGGGCGGTCATCAGGTTGGCCTGACACGCGATGGAGAAGATGATCATCAGGAAAGCCGCTCCATCGTAGTGTTTCCCGACCCACGTGTCGAGAACAGGCGACGGGACCAGCGCCAGAAACGCGCAGGTAAAAGCGGTCGCGATGTTCATATAGCGGCAGCCTTTGAGGTAGAGCTTGCGAAGGGAGTCCTGCTGCTCGGGCGAGCCATCGAGGCCGGCGTTCAAATAGGACGCCGCGGGGATCAGCGCCGAGGCGAAGCCCATGGGCACGGAGCCGGCCATGTTGGGGAGTTTCTCGGAGATCTCCAACAGGCCGGTGGCCTGCAGGCCGACCAGGGACGCCGCCAGCACGCGCTCGATAGAATTCAGCGCGATGGCGAAGAAGCTCTGGATCTGCACGATACCGCCGAAGGAGAAGAGAATGCGCGCCGCCTCGCGGCTGAAGCGAAAGGGCGAGACCCGCAGCCATGGAATAATGCGGAACGCCGCTACGATGCAGAGGCACGTGTCGAGGGCGGTGCGGATCAGGTAGGCCTCGGCGAGCCCGCGGATGCCGCGCCCGGCTCCGACGAAGGCGAAGATCAGCGCCATTTCCACGAGGTAGCCGACAACCCAGGTCCCCTGCACCAGGTCGGTGCGCTGCACGCCGACTATGGCATCGTGGAATCCGGAGAGGCTGATTTGCGCCAGAAAGACGGCGACGACAATCAGGATCACCTCCCGCGCGTCGGTCTGCAACTCGGGGGCAATGCGCAGCCACACCATCACACGCGGCCAAAAAAAATAGATCGTGGCGAACAGGATCAGGCAGCCGGGCAGGCTTAGCGAAAGGCCGGTGGAGAGCAGTTCGTTGGCGCGCTGGTGCTCGCGGCGCGCGGAGTACTCCGCCACATACTTCACGTAGACATTGGAGAGCCCCAGAGTCGAAATTCCGAGGTAAGAGACGAGAATAAAAGCGGCAGACCACAAGCCGTACGCCGCGAGCGTCACGTGCGCCAGCACGAACGGCGGGATGAAGAAACGCGTGAGCAGGTAGCCGACCTTGGCCGCGGTGCCGGCAATCAGGTTCCTGGATAGCGAATCGCGAACCGTGGATGCGTGATTCTCGGATGGTTGGATGTCCATTTAGACTGATTCAACAATGGGTGGCCGTTCCTCGTTCCCAACACAATTGCTGAATGGTTAAAGGCTAACGATTTCACATGACACGCGCAAGTCCGGACAGCCGCAGCGTTCCACGGCGGAGTGAGCGGTAGAATCGAAATATGTCCCGCTGCATTATGGCGTTGCTGGCTCTTGGGATAGCGGCCGCCCAGCAACCTTCGCCGAAAAAGCTCGAGACGGAGCGTCCCAAGGCGGCAACCAGTCCCAAAGAAGAAGTCCCGCCGGAAGAGGACACCGCGCTCACAACGACGGAGTATTCGTTCAACCCGTTGCAGTCGAACAAGGACGTGAGCGTGGGGAACCAGTATTTCAAGAATCACAAGTTTCGCGCCGCCGAATTGCGGTACACCTCCGCGACGAAGTGGAACGAAGGCAACGCCGAGGCGTGGCTCAGGCTGGGTGAGGTCGCCGAGCGATTGAAAGACACCCAGAAGGCCAGGCAGGCGTACCAGAAGTATCTGGAACTGGCATCGGATGCCAAGAACGCGGCCGACATTCGCAAAAAAGTCGAGAAGATGAAGTAGGCCAGCGCGGTTCCGGCAATTTCGATTTGTGAGGGAAACCACGTGCCCGGGCGGGGCCTCCTCCTATGATGAAGGAATGAGCCGCAGAACGTTGCCTGTCTTCGCGATCCTCGCCTTTCCGGTGTTCCTGGCTGCCGGCGACACTGCCCTCGACCGCGCGACGCTGCGGGGTCTCGACGGGATAAACCTTGTGGTGGACAAGCTGGATGCGCAGATCGAAGGCGCCGGGGTCACGGTGGATGCCGTCCGCGCGCGACTCGAAGATCGCCTGCGCGCGGGCGGCATCCCCATCGACACCGCCAAGCCGGACTTCGTCGCCGTCCGCATGACGGGGGTGCGCGCGAATCGCGGACCCTTCGCAGTCGCCGTAACGTTAGGAGCGTACCAGCCCGTGCAACTGGCGCGCGACAAGAACCTGAAGACCGCGACGCAGACGTGGGAGGTCGAGACCGTGCTGCTCGCCGAGCCGAAACAGCTTTACCGCGCCGCCATGGACACCATCGACGAGTTGGCTGCGAGTTTCGTCGCCGCGTATCGCTCGGTGAATCCGAAGTAGCGCGTGATAAAATAATCCAACCGAGTCACAATGGAACGCGCCAGCAAGTTCATACGGGGACTGGGACTGCCCGGCGATCCGCTCACCGCGGGAGAACTCGCCTGCGCGGCCTGGCCGGATGCGGTCGGCAAGCGGGTGGCGATCCACACGCGGGCCGCCCGGCTGGTCCGCACCAAATTGGTGGTCGAGGTCGAGGACCATGTCTGGCAGCGCCAGCTGTTCACTCTGTCGCGGCAGATTCTCGCGAATCTCGTGAAAATCACCGGCCCCGGCGTGGTGGACGACCTGGAATTCAAGATCATTCCGCGGCGGCGCGATCCGGCGCGCGCCCTTCACGCGGCGCCGGCGCCATTGCTCGACGAGGCCGAAAGCATCGCCGACCCGGTGCTGCGTGGCATCTATCGCGCGGCGCGGAAAAAGGCGTTGGCGTGAAAATCACCGAGAAGGAAGTGCGCTACGTGGCCGATCTGGCCAACCTGACTCTCACCGCGTCCGAAGTGGCGAAGCTGCGGGACGACCTCGATGGGATTCTCGTCCATTTCGACAAATTGAACGAGGCGGAGACCAGCGGTGTCGAGCCGATGGCGCAGGTGCTTTTCGACGCCGACCCGGCCGCCACGCTTCGCGAAGACCAGCCCGTGCCTCCCCTGGGCAACCGGGCCGCGCTGGCGAACGCCCCACAGGGCGGGGCCGGCTACTTCAAAGTGCCGAAGGTCATCGAACGGTAATCATGGACATCGCTTCCCTGAGCATCGGCAGCGTCCGCGAGTCGCTGCTCGCGCGGCGCTTTAGCGCGGCGGAACTGGCAACCGAGGCGCTGCGCTTCGCCGAAGTGGAGAATCCGCGCACCAACGCCTACCTGCACTTCTCGCCCGAACGCGCCATGGCGGCGGCGAAATCCGTGGACGAGCGGATCGCGAGCGGTGACGAGCCGGGTGTGCTGGCGGGCGTCCCGATTGCCGTGAAGGACGTCATCCTGACCCGCGGCGTGCGCACGACCTGTGGCTCGCGCCTGCTCGAGAACTTCGTCGCGCCTTACGACGCGACGGCCATCGAGCGCATTGAGGCGGCCGGCGGCGTGATCCTGGGAAAGACGAATTGCGACGAATTCGCCATGGGGTCGTCGAACGAGAATTCGGCCTTTGGGCCGGTGCGCAATCCGGTCTCTCCGGACCGCGTGCCGGGCGGGTCGAGCGGCGGGTCCGCCGCGGCGGTGGCGCAGGGGACGGCCGTCGTGTCACTTGGCTCGGACACCGGCGGCTCGGTGCGGCAACCGGCGTCGTTCTGTGGCGTAGTCGGCGTCACCCCGACGTACGGCCGCGTGTCCCGCTATGGCCTGACGGCGTTTGCCAGCTCGCTTGACCATATCGGACCGTTCGCGCGCAGTGTCAGGGATGCGGCGACGGTGCTCGGTGCGATGGCGGGGCGCGACCCACGCGATTCCACGTCGGCCGCGGCGCCGGTCCCGGATTACGCGGCGCTGCTCGACGGCCAGGTAAAAGGATTGAAGCTTGGACTGCCGCGCGAGTATCTAACAGACTTGACGAGCGAGACCGGAGATCTCATCTGGCGCGCCGTCTACGATTTGAAGAAACTCGGCTGCGAGGTGCGGGAAATTACACTGCCGGCGACGGAATTCGCGATTGCGTCGTATTATGTGATCGCAACGGCGGAGGCCAGTTCCAATCTCGCGCGCTACGACGGCGTGCGGTACACGTTCCGGTCGGAGCAGACGGACACGCTTTCTGAGATGTACCGGAACACGCGCGGTGAAGGCTTCGGCGCCGAGTGCAAACGACGGATCATGTTGGGCACGTACGTGCTGAGTCACGGTTACTACGACGCATACTATCTCAAAGCGCAAAAGGTGCGCGCGCTGGTCGCGCGCGATTTCGCCAATGCCTTCGAGAACGTCGATGCGGTGGTCGCTCCCGTTTCGCCTTTTCCGGCTTTCAAGCTGGGGGAGAAGGTCGACGACCCGGTCTCGATGTATTTGTCCGACATCTATACGATTACCGGCAGCCTTGCGGGGATCCCCTGCATGAGCGTCCCCTGCGGCGCCACCGCGGCCGGTTTGCCGGTAGGTATGCAAATTCTGACCAGGCATTTCGACGAGACCACGATGTTCCGCCTCGCCGACGCCTATGAGAGGAGATAAAGGAGACGATATGCCATTCACACTGCCACCACTGCCCTACGCGCCCGATGCTCTCGAACCCCACATCGACAAGATGACGATGGAGATCCATCACGGCAAACATCACAACGCCTACGTCACGAATCTGAACAAGGCGTTGGAATCGGCTCCCGATCTGGCCAACAAGAGCATTGAAGAACTGCTGGCCAACAACTGCGCGGCTGTGCCCGAAAACATCCGCACGGCCGTCCGCAACAACGGCGGCGGCCATCTCAACCATTCGATGTTCTGGAAGATCATGGGGCCGGGCGGCGGCGGAGCGCCGGTAGGCAACGTTGCGCAGGCGATCACCGGAACGTTCGGCAGTTTCGACTCGTTCAAAGAGAAAGTCAACCAGGCGGGCGCGACCAGGTTCGGCTCCGGCTGGGCATGGCTGGTGAAGAGCGGCGACAAGATCGACGTCATCTCCACGGCGAATCAGGACAGTCCGATCATGGAGGGAAAGTTTCCGGTGATGGGCGTCGACGTTTGGGAGCACGCCTACTATTTGAAGTATCAGAACCGGCGGCCGGACTATCTTGCCGCCTGGTGGAACGTCGTCAACTGGCAGGAAGTCGAGAGCCGGTTCAATAGCGGCAAGTAATCGCGAACCATCCGTAGCGCAGGCTGTCCGCCTCGGCAGCTTGCGCTACCAAACCATATGCGCTACGACTTCATCGTGATCGGCTCCGGGCCGGCGGGACAACGCGCCGCCATTCAAGGCGCGAAGTGCGGCCGCAAGGTGGCCGTCATCGAACAGCGGGAAATCATCGGCGGCGCCTGCATCAACACCGGCACGATTCCCAGCAAGACGATGCGTGAAGCCGTGATGCATCTGTCGGGCTTCCAGTTCCAGGGCATTTACGGCGTGAGCTATCACGTCAAAGAAAAGATCACGATGGCCGACCTGGGCTTCCGCGTCAACCAGGTGATCAAGACCGAGGCCGATGTCACGCAGGCGCAACTGGCGCGCAACGGAGTGGAGGTGATCACCGGGCGCGCCAGTTTCGTCGACGCGACGCACGTGCGCGTGGAGAGCGCCCGCGGCGCCGCGGATTTCGAAGCGCCCACCATTATCATCGCCACGGGCACCAAGCCCGCGGTTTCGACGACGGTCCCGCTGAACGGGCGCACCATCATGAACAGCGACCAGATCCTGCTCATGCAGGACATTCCGAAGACGCTGATCGTGGTCGGCGGCGGCGTGATCGGTGTCGAGTACGCGTGCATGTTCGCGATCCTCGGCGTGCGCGTCATCCTCATCGAGAAGCGGCCGCGTCTGCTGGAATTCGCGGACCAGGAGATCATCGAGGCCCTTTCCTACCACTTGCGCGACCATCGCGTGACGATGCGGTTGAACGAAGAAGTCGCCAGTGTCGAGGAGACGCCCGGCGGAGGCGTCGTGGCGAATCTTCAGAGCAATAAGCGAATTTCGGGCGACGCGCTGCTCTATGCGGTCGGGCGTCAGGGCAATGTCGACGAGCTGAAACTCGCGGCGGCCGGTCTCGAAGCCGATTCGCGCGGCCGCATCGCGGTGGACGCCGAGTATCGCACCAAGGTCCCGAATATTTATGCGGTGGGCGATGTCATCGGGTTTCCGAGCCTGGCGTCGGTGTCGATGGAGCAGGGCCGGCTCGCGGCGGCGAACGCCTGCGGGCTGAAGATTGCCTCCAACCCCGCGAATTACCCATACGGCATCTACACCATCCCGGAGATTTCCTTCATCGGCAAGACAGAGGAGCAATTGACCGATGAGGATGTGCCGTACGAAGTCGGCGTCTCCTATTACCGGGAGACTGCGCGCGGGCAGATTCGCGGCGACACCACCGGCCGTCTCAAACTGATCTTCCATCGCGAGACGCGCGAGATCCTGGGCGTCCACATTATCGGCGAGGGAGCGACGGAGTTGCTCCACATCGGCCAGGCCGTGATCGTGCTGAAGGGCACGGTCGACTACTTTGTCGACACCGTCTTCAATTACCCGACGCTCGCCGAATGCTACAAGCAGGCGGCATTTAACGGCATCAACAAGCTGATGCGATTCTAGGAGACCATATGGCGCGCAGCATCGGGGTTCTGGCTACCCGGCGAATCTGGACCGGCATTGTCGAGGGCACTTCGCTCGGCGAAGTCCGGATGTACCCCGCGCTCGATCAGGACCACATCGACCTGAAGTCGCTGCCGGTGGACTCGATCATCGACACGATTCGGCAGCAAGTGCGGGAGTTGCGGCAGGGGGCGGCAGTCGCATCGATCGGCGCGGGCTTCCCCGGGATCGTGCGCGACGGGCTGATCGAGGAGTCGCCGAATCTCGGGCAGTTGAAAGGCCTGCAAATGCGCGAGCGGCTCGCCGCGGCGTTGCGGCAGGACGGGCTCGAGGTTCCGGTGTGCGTCATCAATGACGCCGACGCCCTGGCGGCGGGTGTGGCCGCCACGCGCGGAGGACTGGACCGCCTGATTCGGGTCTGGTATCTCGGCGACGGGGTCGGGTTCGGCCGCTATCCGCACGGCGAGGGCGTGTGGGAAGCCGGTCACACCGTGGTCACGCTCGATCCCAAGGAGCGCTTCTGCGGGTGCGGCGGCCTGGGGCACCTCGAAGGCATCGTCGGCACTCGCGCGATGCGGCTGCGGTTTCTCGACATGGAGCCGGAGGAGGTCTTCGGCGCCGCGCGGCACGGCAACGCGCGCGCGAGCGAATTCGCGCATCTGTGGCATCGCGCGCTGGCGGCGGCGACGGCCAGCAGCATTCACCTGGAAGGCGCCGGCCGCTTCTACCTGGCCGGGCCGAACGCCGATTTCGTCGACCTCGGCCTGCTGAACGTCTACGTCCAGGACATGGTGAAGATGACGCCGCTGCAGGGCAGCTTCTTCGAGATCGTCGACACCAGCCACGACATCGCGATCATCGGGGCGGCGGTGAGCAGCCGGATGTGACGCGCGGGCTATCGGAATAACTGCCGCTGCTTTTCTCCGATCGCTTTCCAATCGAAGTTCCGCACGGCATGCTCGTAAGCCGACCGCGCCATCCGCGCGCGTCTGTCGCGATCCCCGATCAGCGACGCAACGGCCTCGGCGAAGTCCTCCGCCGTGTCCGCCACCCACACGCTCTCCCGATCCACCAGGCCGAGCCCCGCGCATCCCGACGATGTCGAGACTACGGCCCGCTGCATCGCCATCGCCTCCAGCACCTTCACATTGGTGCCGGCCGAGACCGTCGTCGGCGCGATCACGACATTCGCGCCGGCGTAGAGCGGCCGCACGTCGGCGACGAATTCGAGCAGGCGGATGCGATCGTCCGGCGCGGGCTCGGGCGTGTCCGCGAACGCCCGCCAGTACGTGAGCGGGCCGGCGCCGCATACGACCGTCAACTCCATCCGCGGAAACCGATCCCGCAACAGCGGCCAGACCCGCCCGGTGAAGAATCGATACGCGTCGATGTTGGGGAAGTGCCGGAACGAGCCGATAAAGAGCAAGCGCTCACCGGCCCGCTCGGGCTCGGGCTGGAAGCGGTCCAGATCGACGCCGTTCTCGACGACCACGCCGGCGCCCAGCATCTGCGCGTCCTTTTCCGACATGACGGCAACCCGCGCGAAGCGGCGCGCCGCCGCGGTCTCGAAGCGCCGCCAGCGGAACCAGTCCCACCATGCGGCGAGCGTGTGTTCGCGCCGCAGAATCTGGGCGAACAAATCGAAGGTGACGTCGTGTTCGACCAGCACATCGCCGCCATACCCGGCCAGTTGGGTGTATTCGACCTGGAGCCGCTCGAAACCGAACTCGCGCCGCTCCTCCGCGAGCGCCCGCCGCATCGCGGGCGAGCGGAACTCGAGGACCTCCGGCGGCAGAATGCTGGACCAGCGCGGCTCCCGATACCGCGGCTTTTCCACCAGCACCGCGCGCGCGCAGAATTCCAACACCGGCTGTAATTCGGAAGCCGATGGGACATTTCCCATTTCCGTGAACGCGAGCAGTTCGACGTCGAATTCGCGCGCGATCTCGCGCAGCAGATGATAAATCCGCACCGCGCCGCCGTGCGACAGCGGATACGGGAAGTAGGGCGAGAGAACCGCGACGCGCCGCCGCCCGGGAGAACACGCGCGACCCTCGATGCGCCGCACACCGTTGGGAACCACCGTGCGCTCGCGCTTCGGCAAGGGCCACCACCACGGGCGCAGATAAATGCGATCGAGCGGCACGCCACGGGCAAACAGGAGCGACGGGAGATCGAGGCGCAGGTGATGCCGTTCGAGGCGCGAGTTATAGGCCAGAATCTTGCGCGGCGCGAAGCGAAAGGCCGCGCGCCGAAGCCGACTCGGCTCGCCCGTCAGCATCACCGGCGCAAGCCCGATCCGATAGCGCCGCAGCTCCCGCCGCAACTCCGGCCAGTTCTGTTCGGTGGCGAAGAAGTGGCGGCGGTCCGGAACTAATCCGCGCACTTCTTCCGCCATGCGCCGGCACAACTCCGGCGGGCCGCTGGCGAAGGTGACGACCACCGCCTCCGGGTCCTTGCCGAAGAGCGCAAAGATCCAGCGCTTCAGGCGTTGTTTCACCGGACCGACCTCGTGAACCAAAGCAGGGCGCACGCAACCAGGGGTGTGACGGCGGCGATCGCGGTCACGGACGCGTAACCGTGCAGGTCGATGAGATGGCCGAGGAGCGGCGAGAGCAGTCCGGCGGCGCCGGCGGACGCCACGAGAGTCGAGACGGCGAAGGCCGCGCGCGCGC
The DNA here is from genome assembly GCA_964608645.1 of uncultured Solibacteraceae bacterium. GTDB lineage: Bacteria > Acidobacteriota > Terriglobia > Bryobacterales > Bryobacteraceae > CAZSQK01. Next base: position 11,119 of record CAZSQK010000166.1, read on the forward strand.
CGCCGAATGTGTCGAGCGGCAGGCTATACATGTTGACGCTGAACGCCGCCACGGCGAAAAAGCTGAGCGAGATGCCGGCGGCGCCCCATGCCGCATCCGGCGCGGCCGGTATGGCTACGGCCGCCAGGGCCAGCACCGAAGCGGCCAGGCAGACGCGGAAGCGCGCCAGGGCGGCAGCCACGCCGCGATGCATCCACTGCCGCGAGATCCAGCCTCCGGCAAAGCCGCCGGCGCCCGCAAACACCGGCGGGATCCACGCGTACCACGCCGCTTCGGCCATCGTCATGCGGTGCACGTTGACGAAGTACAGAGTGGTCCAATTCGTCCAGAGGGAGTATGGGATCATGCTCAGCGCATTGGCAAACACGAACGTCCATAGCCGGGGATCGCGCAGAAGGTCACGCGCTCCGGCGCCGGGCGTGGCGGCGGCCACAGGCGCGCGGCGCGACACCCATTGCCACAGCGGGATCCACGCCAGACCTAAGACACCGGTGACGATGAACGCGGCGCGCCATCCGCTGCGTAGGGCTACCCAGGTTGCGATCGGCGGCGCGAGCACCATTCCGAGACTGACCGCCATCTGATTGGCCGCGTTCCCCAGGGCGCGTTCGGGGGGCTTTAGGTAGCGATGAATCGCTTTGCCGGCGGCGGGAATGCCGGCGGCCTCGCCGATCCCCAGCACCGCGCGGCAACCGGCCAACCCGGCAAGCCCGCGGCTGAAGCCGGTGGCGATCCCCGCGCACGACCACATCCCGACCGCGAGACTCGCGGCGCGGTCGAGGCCGATCCGGTCCACCAGCATGCCCGCAAGCGGCGCGCTCAGCATGTAGGTCAAGCTGAAGGCATAGACGATCCAGCCGAATTGCGCGTTGGAAAGATGAAACTCGCGGATGACCGCGGGAGCGACGGTCGCCAGCGTGGCGCGGTCGAGGTAATTGATGGCGGTCGAGAGCACGAAGATCGCCAGCACCAGCCAGCGCGAGCGCGCGCCTTCCGGAGCGGCGGTCACTGGAACTCGATGGAGGCGACTTCGCCCGTGGTGCCCAGGCGCGCATTGCTCTTCGCCCAATACTCGATGAGGACCGGCCGCGCCTTCTGCGCGCCGCAGCCGAGCGACTGTTCTCCGCCGCCGCTGATGGAGATCTGACCCGGGTTGACGACCAGCAGTTTGAGCGTCGCGCCGCCCGTTATTTGCACGAGCAGCCGCGCCTGCGCTCCGAGGCAATCGACCTGTTTCAGCGAGCCGCTCACTTTCTTGTCGGGCTTCGGTCCGTCCCACCAGGGCACGGCGGGCGTGTCGGATTTCGGCGCTCCCTTGTTGTACTTCGCCTCGAGCGACTTCACCTCGGCGCGCGCCTGCGATTTCAGCTTCTCCAGGTCGCGCGCCTCCTCTGCGGCGGCGCGCTGCTTCTCGGCGGCCTCGTAATCGAGCCGCTGTTGCTCGATCGAGACCCGCGCGGCGCGCATCTTCTCGCGCACGGCGGGGTCGGTGGCGGCCTGTTCGCCCTGCTTCCAAGCTTTGGCGGCCTCACTGTAATTGTGCTCGGCAAGGTAGCAATCCGCGAGCGACTGCCAGTAGTCCGCGTTGCGTGGATTGCGCTCGGTGGCAGCCTTCCAGTGCATCAGGCGCTTGCGCGGATCCGTGTCGCGCCGCGCCATCAAGACGAACGGCTCGTCGAGTTTGGGGTTGATGCCGGCGGCCTTGAGCAGCGCCTGCGAGGCCTTCTCGTTGTCGGGCTCGAGCCTGGCATACTCGATGAAACAGCGCGCGCTTCCGCTGCCGGCCTCCATGGCGAGAGAAAAATGCTGCCGCGCCTCGTCCCTGGCGCCGTCGCGCAACGCGAGGAGGCCCAGTCCTTCCTCGGCCTCGGCGATCTTGACGCGATCCTTCAGCAGCGCCTGATATTCGGCGGTCGACTGCTTGCCGGCGAGCAGGTCGGCGCGCGCGAGTTTGGCGTCGGCGTCGGAAACGGGCCGCTCCGGAAAATCGCGCTCGGCCATCGGACGGCTGTTCAGGGAAGTGGTCTGGAAGTTGCCGGCGGCGAGGTGGCGCTGCGCCTGCGCCTCGATCTCGGCGCGAGGCTTGCCGAAGGCATTGCGATAGGCCGGCTCCTCGTCGACGCCGCGGCGCAGATTGGACAGCAGGACGCGGATCTTGCCGAAGTATTCCGGGTCGGTCACGAGCAAATGGATGCGCGCCCACGCCGCGTCGGGCTGCGGCGGCGGAGCGCCGACGGTGATGTGGATGCCGCTGACGTCGAAGGTCGAGAAAAAAGCGATGAGCCCCCGCTCGAACGCGGGGGGCATTTGCGCGGTGTTGGATTGCAGGAACAGCCGCGTCAGCTCGCGATACACGTCGGATGAGACCGCTCCTTTTTCGGCGAGCACGATGTTGTAGCGGTCGCGTCCCTCGGCGAGGGGGCTTGGCAGGGTCCATCCCCGCGCGTTCTTGAAGACGAGGATGCGGACGGGCAGCGGCGTCTGCAATTCGGGTTCGCCGACCACCTGCCCGACGGCGTGCCGGAACTCGAGGAAGCGCACGATGGTTTCGCGCCCGGCGCGCGGGCCGGCGTCGGTGAGCACTTCGAACGGACCGGACGTGAACTTGATCCAGTGGTCGTCGGCCGCAAGGAGCGCCGGCAAAATGCTGAGGAGAAGGAGCCGCCGCATGCGTCCTATTATCCCGCGCCGAAGGCTCCGCCGTAGAATCGGAGCTTTGGTATACTGGAGGCTCCACCCGTGGCGCTATCGTCTAACGGTTAGGACGGAGCCCTCTCAAGGCTTAAATACGGG
>CAZSQK010000167.1:0-13777 GCA_964608645.1 uncultured Solibacteraceae bacterium
GGAAGCCGAACTGATTTCCTCCCGTCTTCACGCATCTCTGCCGGAAGCTCACCAAGAATCCGGTTTTCCTGTATTATGAGGACCGGTTTCAGAGGCCGAACCCTTCCGGCGGGATGTGGCCGTGATCCTCGACGACGTAATCGATCGCAAGGTCGACGCGCTGGATTCGCACGTGGCGCAGTTTTATGATGGCTGCCGTGGTGGACGGAAAGCTGGCGGAGGCTCCCAAGGACCCGGCAGAGCGGAAGGCTGGCTCAAGAAGAGCCGCACGTCGCCGATCAACGCCGCGACGTGCGCCGCGCTGGTGAAGTGGTATGGCGCGGAGAAGGGGAACGCAGCGAAATACGTACGAGGCCTTCGAGGTGTGCGAGTACGGCGCGCAGCCTGATGAGGCGCGACTGAGGCAGTTGTTTCCGATGTTGAAGTGGACGGCGGACTAAATCTTATGTTGAAGATCGAATCGAGTAAACAGGGAAACGCGGCGCTGGTGCAGACCGCCGGCCGGATGGATGCCGAGAGCGCGCCGCAGTTCGAAACGGCCTGCGAACAGTATCTGCGCGAGGGCAGCACGCACATCGTGGTCGACCTGGCGCAGTTGCAATATGTGAGCAGCATGGGGCTACGGTCGTTCCTGGTGATCGCCAAACAGGCGAAGGCCAAAGGCGGCGGCGTGCTGCTGTGCGGGATGAAAGGGTTCGTGAAGGAGGTGTTCGACATGACCAATGTCACGCCCCTGTTCACGCTTTTCGACAGCACCGAGGCCGCGATCCGCAGCCTGTGACGGAGCGCGCATGGACGATGGCCTGAGATGGCTGAGTCCGCCGGCGCGGATGGCGTCGCTCGCGGAATTCACGGAGTTCGTGCGGGCGGGAGCGCGGGAGGCCGCGAAAACGGTTGCAATCCCCAGTCTCTCTGGGAGAGTACTAGGCGTTCCCCAATCGGAAGGCAAAATGAGGCATAATCTACCCAATGCCTTCTTCCCCGAACGGGGCAGGACGGACGTTACGGAGAGGACTATGTCCACTGATTCTCGAAAACTCAAAATAGGGATACTTGTCGGAGGCGGAGTACTGGCCGCCGCAGCCGTGGTTTACTTTGGAAACTTGTGGCCGCTCTCGAGGGGTACGGAAGGCGCCATCGGCCAACGACAGCTTTATCGAAACGGAAACGTGCAGGCGGCGGATGTCGCGGTGGCGCCGGGAACATCCCCGGTGGCGATGAGGGCCTATCTGCAAAGTAAAGAATTCCGGGAGAAGGCCACGAAGATCGGCGTGCCGTCGGAGACCGTCCAGAAGATCACCGCATTGGCGCTCCAGGATGCAGCCTTTTCGCTGATGCTCAGTAATACGAGTTTCCAGAACCTGCTGAGCAATGCGAGTTTCCAGAACCTGCTGAGCAATGCGAGTTTCCAGAACCTGCTGAGCAATGCGAGTTTCCAAAACCTGCTGAGCAATGCCAGTTTCCAGGCGCTGCTGAGCAATGCCAGCTTTCAAGCGGCGCTCAATAACCAAGTCCAGCTCAATAGCGTCAACCTCCAGTCCCAACTCAACAGCGTGGGGTTCCAGTCAACGCTGAACAACACGGGCGTGACCAACTTGCAAACGCTATTGAGCAATGCGAGCTTCCAGGCCCTGCTGAGCAATACGAGTTTCCAGGCCCTGCTGAGCAATGCGAGTTTCCAAAGCCTGCTGAGCAATGCCGGCTTCCAGAACCTGCTGAGCAATGCCAGTTTCCAGAACCTGCTCAGCAACGCCAGCTTCCAGGCTGCGCTGAGCAATGCCAGCCTCCAGGCGGCGTTCAGCAATGCCAGCCTCCAATCAGTCAATTTGTTTAATCAATAACCGAGGCGGCCCGGGACTCTGAACTCGCTGATGACCCCAACGAGGAGCCTATTCGCCGCAGCGGCATGGTTGCTGCTGCCGCTCGCGGCGTCCGCGGCGGTTCCAAAGCTGTACTTTCAGGAGACCGACCACGTCAAGGTCGTCTACTACAATCCTGCCCACGAGTATCTCGTCAAGCACCTGATCCGGTGCTTCGAGATCGCCTACAACGCCGACGTCCTGCGGTTCCACTACCAGCCGGCCGCGAAGATCACGGTCCTGCTCGACGACTTTCAGGACTTCGCGCACGGCGGCGCCACCAGCGTCCCGAGAAATCTCATCGGACTCGGCATCGAGCCGCCCGCTACCGTCTACGAGACGATGCCGGCCAACGAGCGCATCGGTTCCATCATCAGCCACGAGTTGATCCACATCGTGATGGCGGACAACGCGGCCGGCGCCGACCTCGTCTTCCGCCGCATCTTCGGTGGCAAGGTCGCGCCCGACCCCGGCGACCCCGTCTCGATGCTCTATGCCGAGCTCGCCAGCCCGCGTTACTATTCCCCCCGCTGGTATCACGAAGGACTCGCGGTGTTCTTCGAGACCATGCTCAATGGAGGAGTGGGCCGGGCCATGGGCGGCTTCGACGAGATGAACTTCCGCTCCATGGTCCGCGACGAGGCCTATTTTTATCGTGCGACGGGCCTCGAAGCCGAAGGCATGTCCATCGACTTCAAGACCACCACCAATGCCTACCTCTACGGCACCCGGTTTCTCACTCATCTGGTGCGCAATTTCGGCCCGGACAAGCTCGTCCAGTGGGTCTCCCGCACGCCGGATAGCAGGACCCGCTACACGGCGCAATTCGAGAAGGTATACGGCCTGCCGCTCGACCGCGAATGGGACAATTGGATCGCCGCCGAGACCGCCTGGCAGAAGGCCAACCTGAAAAAGATCCAGGAATACCCGGTCACGAAATTACAGCGGATCGGCCAGGAGCCGATGGGCTCAGTCGCACGCGCCTACTACGACCCCGAACGCGGCGTCATCTACACCGCCGCCACCTATTTCGGCCAGCCTGCACAGATCGCCGCCATCCATCTCGACAGCGGCAAGGTCGATCACCTGCAGGATGTTTCCGGGCCCTCCAAATACATCGTCACCTCCCTCGCTTACGACGCCAAGAGCCGGCGCATCTTCTTCGCCACCGATAACATGAACTGGCGCGATCTGAAGGTGCTAGACCTCAAGACCGGCCGGTCCAGGCGACTGATGCGCGACTCCCGCACCGGCGATTTCGTCTACTCCGCCGCGGACGACACACTCTGGGGCATCCGGCACAACAACGGCCAAACATCCCTGGTCCGCATCCCCGCGCCGTTTCAGAAGATCGACGAGGTCCGCATCTTCGACTACGGCACCGACTTCCTCGACGTCGATCTCTCGCCCGACGGCCGCTATGTCACCGGCATCCTGACCGATCTTAGCGGACGCCAGAAGCTCGTCCGCGCCGAGGTCGCCAGGATTAAGGAGAGCGATCCCTTTGAAGTCCTGCACGACTTCGAATTCACCAGCCCCGGTAATTTCGTCTACTCGGCCGACGGCCGCTATCTCTACGGATCCTCCTTCTACACCGGCGTCTCCAACCTCTGGCGGTACGATTTCCAGACGAAGAACACCGACATCCTGACCAATTGCGAGACCGGCCTTTTTCGTCCCCTGCCGCTGCCCGATGGCCGTCTGATCGCCTTCGAAATGGGCGCCAAGGGCATGTCTCCCGGATTCGTCCTCGATGCCAGCCCGCTCCAAGACGTCAACGCTATCCCGTACCTCGGCCAGGCCGCCATCGACAAGTACCCGGAGCTGAAGATGTGGAAGCTGCCGTCGCCGGCGTCGGTGCACGTCGATGAGTTGATCAAGCACTCCGGCTACTACTCTCCGCCGAGAAGGATCGGAATTGTCTCGGCGTATCCGATCGTGCAAGGTTACAAGGATTCCGCGGCCGGCGGGATGCGTTTCGAGCTGGCCGATTCCCTCCGGTTGGCCGCGGCGTCGATCACCGCTTCCTACTCCCCCGATCGCTCGCTACCCTGGAACGAGCGCTTCCACGGCAGCTTCGATGCCCGTTATTTCATGTGGCGACTGACGGGCTATTACAACAACGCCGATTTCTACGATCTGTTCGGACCGACCAAGTACAGCCGCAAGGGATATTCACTCAAGCTCGACCATACGCATAACCTGCTGTACGATACACCGCGCGCGCTCGATCTGGTTTACAGTGTCGCCGGTTACGGCGGGATGGACCGGCTGCCAGATGCCCAGAATGTGGCGGTCCAGCACAAGCGCTTCGTCGTCGGCAAGCTGGGACTGATCTACTCGGACAAGCAGCAGTCCTTGGGCGCCGTCGAGGATGAGAAGGGCGTGGCTTGGTCGCTGCACACGGATTCCGCGTACGCCGGCCACAGCATGTTTCCGCAGGTCTACGGAACGATCGAGCGGGGATGGTCGCTGCCGATGGTGAACTCGTCGCTGTGGCTGCGCGGCGCTGCAGGGAAGGCTTTCGGCGACGCCAACGATCCTTTCGCGAATTTCTACTTCGGCGCGTTCGGGAATAACTGGGTGGACCACCAGGAGATCAGCCGCTACCGGCAGTTCTACGCGTTTCCGGGAGTCGGGCTGAACGCCATCGGGGCCAGCAGTTTCGGCAAGACGATGGTGGAATGGAATGCGCCGCCGCTGCGCTTCAAGAGGCTTGGAACCTCGGCGCTATACTGCAACTGGGCGCGGCTGTCTCTGTTTTCTTCCGGCCTGTTCACGAATTTGGGCAGCGGGGCGATGCGCGGGGCCTACGGAAACATAGGCGCCCAGATCGATTTCCGCCTGTCGCTGTTCAGTTTTCTGAGCTCGACCTTTTCAACCGGGTACGCAGTGGCGACGGACAAGAACGGGCACGTCTCCACCGAGTACATGATTTCATTGAAGCTGCTGTGACCGCCGCGCCCATTGCCGTGAGCCTGCTGCCCGTCCCTGCGTTTCTGGGACTGCTCCGCCTGCTGGACAGCTATAAGCTGATGAGCCTGCGGCGGACCTTCGAGAACATGCTGGTGGGGAGCATGGTGGCGGCGGTCTGCTACGGGATCAACACGGCCGTCTTCGCGGCGCTCGGGCCGGGCCAGGTCTGGTATATCCGCTTTGGGGTCCCGGTCCTGGAAGAGGTCTTAAAGGCGGCGTGGCTGATCGCGATGATCCGGTCGAATCGCATCGGGTTCATGGTGGACGCCGCCATTTCGGGATTTGCGATCGGCGCCGGATTTGCGCTGGTGGAGAACATCACTTACCTGATGAACTTCGAGGGATCGAGCCCGCTGTTATGGCTGCTGCGCGGATTCGGAACGGCCATGCTCCACGGGGGGACCACGGCTATCGTGGGCATCCTGGCGAGCAGTCTGGCGGAGCGGCGCGGCGCCCGCAAGGTGGGGCCGTATGTGCCAGGGCTCGCGATTGCCATCACGATTCACGCTGTTTATAACGCCGGTGTGCTGCATCCGGTGGCGAGCGCAGCGGCCATTATTGCGGGGCTGCCGGTGCTGCTGGGAGTGGTCTTCATGCAGAGCGAGGACTCGCTGCGCGCGTGGCTCGGCGACCGTCTGGACAAGGATGTGGACCTGCTGCACATGATCGCGTGCGGACAACTGGCCGAGACGCACGCGGGCCGATATCTGCAGTCGCTGAAGGCGTCGTTTGCGCCGGAGGTGGTCGGCGATATGCTCTGTCTGCTGCAACTCTCGCTGGAGCTGGGGGCGCAGGCGAAGGGAGACTTGCTGATGCGTGAAGTAGGCTTCGAAGTGCCGCCGGACCCGACGGTGCCTGGCCGGCTGAAGGAGCTGAAATACTTGGAGAAGAGCATTGGAGCAGCTGGGCGGCGGGCGGTAGCGCCGCTGCTGTCGCGGAGCGTGCGGGATTTGTGGCAGATGCAGATGCTGGGGGAAGGGTAGAGGCGAGGGTGCTTCAAAGGCGAGCTTTTGCTCGCCTGGGCAGGCCAGGATGCCTGTGCCACTAAATCTTTGTTTGTTTGCGTGCCGTGGCGATTTTCTGATTTCGCACGGAGACGCATTCGCGCCGAGGCGACATCGGCTTTCCGTCAATTATATAGCTGTAATTTCCCGGTAGCGCAACTGTAGGCAACAACGGACTGACATTTCGTTGTCTTTCAATCCGGACCGATTTACTTGTCATTATTATTCGCCGATTAACTGGATTTCGAAGTCGCCTGATGTAATATAGATGCTTCGGAAAATCCAGCACGGTGGCGGCAACGGAAGCTGCTGTTCGTCGGGAGGGGGCAGTGGGTTGCCGCGATTCGATTAGTCTGAGCCGCGAGAGCATTGACCCCTTAGCCGTCCGGCTTGGGCTATTTGCCGGACTCTTGGAAGACTCCGGCGACGACCTCCATCTTTGTCCGGACTGGTTTTCAGACCCGCTCGGCAATCTGCGGGAAGGCGCCGCGCAACGCCGGCAACAACTCGCGAGTCTGCTGGAGACCCTCCTTGGCAGCGCGGCTGGCAGTTCCGTCAGCGCTCCGGGAGGGAATGGAAGCCGTACCTGGTATCCGTTGCGCTCCGCGTCCGGGACGCCCAGCGGACTCTATGTTGTCATCGATCCTCAACCGAACTTCACTGTGCTCGGCCTCGGAGTCAGCCGCCAGTGGGTGAGCCAGCCCGGCGGTGTTTCCGTCTCCGTCTCGCCGGTTCTCTACGCGCCGCTATTTCAACTCGCCGATGACGGGAACTCCATGGTGTTGGGCGCCAGTGGATTTCCTCTCGAGATCGGCGTGCGGGTCGCCGGCAGCCCGGGGATGTTTGGCGCGGGAGATGTTTCATTCGACGGTCTCAAAGTTTCCGTGAGCCTGGGAGCGGGAGTAACTCCCGTGCCCGATGTCGTGCTGCTGAATCTCAAGCTGCCCGGACGCGCGGCCGCAGACCGTTCCCTGGCCAGCCTGCTGAGCGGTTCGACAGCGGACGAGTGGGTGCTTACGGCGGTGTCGATGCTGGGCGCAAAACTCGCGGCGGCGCATCCCGAGGCCGCGAACATGGTCGCCAGCCTGCTAAAACTGTCGGGCATCAGCGGCGAGCTGCCGCATGTCGTGTGGGCAGACCTGAAAGATCGTCCGGCTGCGGCCCTCGTCCAGTGGCTGCGCCAAGTCGCAGGCTCGCCCGAGACGGCCAAAGCCTGGCTGTCCGCGTTGCAAAGCCTGCTGCCGGCGCCATCCGCCGGGGCAGTTTCCGGCGCCGGCACGCGCCTCGACCCGTGGTCGATTTCCCTGGCGCAGGCGGATGGCGTCTCTTTGCGGCTGCAGCTTGGCGCCGAGGCTCGGGCGGGCGGCGAATTGCATGTGTACCCCGGCATCGCGGTGGCGACTCAGCCGGTGCAGTCCAGTCTTCCCGTGGCGTTCCGGTTCGAGGCTGCCATGGAGGCCGCGCAACTAATCCTGCAGTCCGATGGCTCGGCGAGTGCCGCAGCGTTGCCGACCTTCGATTTTCTGTTGACGGCCGCGCAAGCCGGCGATTTGTCGGGGCCGCTCTTTTCGGTCCCCGATCCCGATCTCAGTTCCGCACCAACGGGGCTCGATTCCGGGAACCGGGCATTCTCCGTCGGCCGCCTGGAGGCCGGTGTCGGCTACCGGCAGGGAGCGATCACACCCATTTTCCGCGCTGTCGACGTGCGTACTCCATCGGGTTCCTGGCCCAGCGTCGACCTGAAGGATGTCCAAAACAGCGCGGCTATTCTGAAAGACGTCGCCGCCGACGTGGTGACCAGGGCCTTGCAGACCGCTCTTGGGAATTCGGCAATCGCCGTAGCACTCGGGCTGATTGCGCCGGCCGATTGGACGGAGCAATGGCCCACCCCGCTGTTGCCGGAATATGCCGCGGCGCTGATCGACAATCCCCTCGAAACGCTGGCTCGGTTCTACGGCCGCGCTCTGCAGGCCGGAAGCCCGGTGTGGAGCCGCCTTCTCGGCGCCATGGCGTCCCTGTTGGGGGCCAATGTTCCCACCGCCGCCGGTGACGGTACGGCCGCCAGCCCGTGGCGCATTGCGTTACGTCCGGGCGACCCCTCCACGCGGCTCGAGGTGTTTCAACCGGAGTCCGATCCGAGGCTGCGATTTGCACTGGCAGTGCCGGTGCAAACTTCCGGCTCCCCGGTCCAGTTCGACTTGCGTCTGGAATTGCTGGAGTTGGATCTGTCACAAAGTCGCGCCAGCGCCTCCTGGCTACCGTCCCTCGGTGCTCGCCTTACGGTTACCGGAGCGGCCGGCGCACCGCTGATGCTGGGTCCGCTGGGCGGATTCAGCGTCGAAGCCCCTAACGCCCTCCTGCAGGCAACATGGGATCGGCGCTACCAGTTTCGCTGGGGCGCGCGGATCACCGGCGTCACGGTGAAGCTCGCGGGCCTGCCGGACTCGCCGGTCGGTGACCTGGAGTTCGGGCCTCACGGTTTGTCCTGGAACGCGAACCAGGTGACTGCCTTGACGCAAGCCGCATTGGCCGCGCTTGGCCTCCGGCTGTTCGAACAAGGCGGGCGTTTCGGCGTGACGTTGTGTAGCGCGCTCGGGTTGCTGCCGCAATTGCAGCAGGCGATGCAGGCGCAGGGTGTCGCCTATGACCTCCCGGCTGGCTTTAGCTTGCCGGACCAATGGCCGCTCCTGACCGTCACGGATCCGGCCGCGTTCCTGCAAAATCCCTGGCCGCTCCTGCGATCGCAATTCCTGTCTCTATTTACGGACGGAGATCGGGCCGGGGCGTTCCTCCGTCTGCTCGGGTGGGCCGTAACCGGAACTCTTCCGGCCCTCCCCTCCACGGTCCCTCAAGGGAGCGCCGAAGATCCCTGGAGCGTACTGCTTCCGAATGCCTGGAATCTCGAGCTGCTGGCGTGGAAAGCGCAACAGTTCGTCGGTTTTGGCCTCCGGCGCACCATGGCGGCGGCAGCCCCGGGCGCATCCATCCAGGCCCGGATCGTGATGCGCGTGGACCCGGCCAGCCTGCCGCTAGAGGTGTCTTCCGGCGGCTCGGCGGCGCCGCCGCGCGCCACCATCGTGTGCCATTTGAGCAACCCATCCGGACCACTCGTCGACCAGGGCGGGGTGCAGCTGGGCTCGGCGGATCTGGGCGTGGAATTCACATTTTCGGACGGGCTGCAGATCGCTCCAATTCTGCAGTTCCACGATGCGCAACTGCCCGGCATACCGCCCGCGCTCGTGCAGTTGACGAAGGCGCCGGATCTGCCCTCGTACGTGTGCGCGCAGGGCCGGCGCGCCATCGACGCGCTGGTGAATGCGCTCATGCAAGAGCTCTCCGCGGCTGCAGCCGCCGCGGGCGCCGACCCCAACCTGCAGCGCCTCTTCAGTTTTCTGGCGGACCTCTCGCTCGCCCAGCGCGGTCCCACGGGATATGGAATCAACGCCGGCGCCTGGGAGAGTCTGCTGGCGAATCCGGCCAGCTTTCTCAGTTCGCAGGCGGCCGGGATGCTCGGGAACCCGGCGACACGCGCGGGATTCCAGGCCGACCTTCTCGCGCTCATCGGATATCCGGGATTTCAATTGCCCGCGGCACTGCAAGGCTTGCCCGATCTGTTGGCGGCCCTCGGACTCATGGAGACTGCCGGCGGAGGTTTCGTACTCAAGCCCTCGGCGTGGCTCGACTTGGCGTCGCATCCGGTGGCGTATTTGGAGAGCCGCGGCCGGCAATTCATCTCCAGCGAGGCAGCGCGCACCGCGCTCCTGACGAGGTTGAGCCAGCTTCCAAAACCCGATCCTTCCGCGCGCCTGGCATGCGGCTTCTCTACCGCTACCACGATCGACCTGCAGATTCCGGCAGCGCAGGCTCTCGCCATCGGCGGCCCCCTGCGGATGAACGGAGGACTTCATTTCGACACTGCGGCCGCCCAAATGGGCGGGCAGATCGAGGTGTGGAGCTCGCAAGTGGGCGTGTCGGTGGTTTTCCGCTGGCAGTTGGGTGCAGCGATTCCCCTGTCGTTGTGGCTCAGCTCCACGCCCGACGGCGGTCCCCCGGCGTTTTCCGACATCCAGATCTTCCCATTCGCCTGCGATCTCGCCAGTTTGGGTGAGCGCCTGCCCACCCTGATGTTGTCGGCGGTCTTATCGAAGCTGCTCAACGAACGGGTACTTCCGGAGTACCCGCTGATGGCGGACGGCTTGAGGCGGCTCGGCCTGGCGACGCAACTGCCGGGAGAAGCCGCGGCCCGCGTGCACTCAATCGTCGGCGTACTGCGCAACCCCGTGGGTTGGATGCTCGGCGCACAGGCCTTGGGCGACGGCAAGGGAAGACTCGACCTCGACAAACTCGGGACACTCCTGAACGCGTTCGCAGGTGGCGGGAAGACTTGGGCGACAGGTATTTCGTTGACCGCGGATGGCGGCAATGGCCTCGTGGTTGCGGGTCTCCCATTCGGGATTACGCTTGGCTTCCATGCCGCGAAATCCAGCGGAGCCAGCATCGCCGCCGGTGTTACGGCAGATCATGGCGGTTTGCAGATCCGGCTCAGCCCGGCGGTCGCCTTCGGTTTGCAGGGCGGCGTGGCAGTCTCCGGCGATGCCGCCATCGATTGCGATGCGGTGAGCGGCCGGACCGTCTCGATTCTTGCCAGCTATAAAGACGCTGGATTCACTCTACGCGCCGGCCTGGCCGGTGGGAAGCTCATCCCGCTCGTGCCGTTTGGCGGGCTCAATTCATTCCTGTCCGCTGCCGGGGACATTGCCGAGAACCTGGTGAACATGGTGGCGCGCAAGGCCATCGCAGCATACCGCGCGCACCGGTCCGCACTTTCTCCCTCTACGGCCGCTGTCATTGACGATGTGATCGCCTGCGCCAACGCACTGGACGTCGCCGACCTGGGCGCCATCGTGGCTGCGGCCCAGGCTATCGTGAGCGATCCGGTGCAGTGGATGAGTGCCCGCTCAGCCGCTGCCCTCCCGGCAGTCGGAGCGCTGATCAAGAATACGTTCCGGATCCCGGGCTTCGATGTGACCGGACAACTGCTCACCTACACGCCCACCGTTTCGAGCGGAACCTGCACCATCAGTTTCGGCTCTACGGGGAAGGGCACAGTGGGCATTCAGGTGGCGCCCTCATTCCAGAACGGCTGGTTCGGATTCGAACCCAAAATGGCAGTGACCATGCCGTGGCCTCTTCGGGACACGCCATCCGTCGTCGTGGACGTGCAGGCGACGATAGACCAGGTTGGCCTGAACGTGGGACTGCATGGCGGTGTGCCGCGACTTAGCCTCTATCCGGCGGGGCAAGCGGATGGCGCACTCGGCATCGACTTCCTGCCTCAATTTCAATGGCTGGGCGCGGCCGACGCGCAAAGCTGGCTCATGCGCCTGTGTACCGGATTCCTTGCGCCACGAGCCGCCGAAGCCATATTGGCCAAGCCGCCGGTCGCCAGCTTTCTGGACTATGCCTTCACCTCGGGAAGCCCCTCGGTCACGCCTGGGGCCATTCTCACCAAGTGGGGCCTCCTGTCAAAGGACGCCGGTCTTTACAGCCTTGCCGCTTTCACCGAGTTGACCGCAGAAGGCCTGCTGGAGGCCGTGCTATCGACTCTCACGTCCGGCGTTCCGATTGTTCCCATCGGTAAATACGGCATCTATGCAGTGAACCGTGGAACCGATTACGGACTTCGGATACAGATCGAGGATCTCGCGGTCCCGGGGTATCCTTTGCCGGGCAGCGCCGAGGCGGCGGCGCCCGGGGCGAAACCGGCCATTGCCGTCCAACTGGGCAAGGCACAGAGCACCGCGAATGGAGGCCCCACCGATTCCTGGCTGACACAGCAGGGACTGCCCAATGCCGTTCCCGGAATCACCGTGTTCCTTTTGCGCATGAATGGCTCCACCCCGTCGCTGCGGATGAGCCTGGAGGTGGCGAGCATCGGCGTCGATTGCGACGGTCCGAGCGGGAAGCCTCTGGTAGCGGTGGGCGGTTTCCAATTGGGGTCGATCGAGCCGCGGCTGTACCTGGCGATGGATAGCGGCGGGGTCAAATTGGGCGCGGCGGTGCAGTGCGACCGACTCGGAATCCCGCTCGCACCGAAGTTCGGCAGCGGCGCGGGGCAGAATCCGGTCGCCCAGAACCTGCTGGGCTCGGCGAGTTCGCCATCCGGAGGCGATGCCGGGGGGAGCGGCGCGGTCAACCCGACCTTTGCGGCGCGATTTTCCTACTTACAAAGCCTGAAGGCCGATCTCTACCAGACTTCCGGAATCTCCACCAAAACGGGCGATAAGCTGTGGTTCCCCGTGCAGCGGTCCTTCGGCCCCGTGCAATGCCGCCAGGTCGGATTGCAGTGGCAGGACGCGTCGTCCAACCTCTGGGTTTTGTTCGATGGCGCAGTGAGTCTGGGTGGATTGAGCATCGACTTGATGCAACTGGGAGTCGGCATTCCCGTCCGCAATCCTGCCCGTCTGGACTCATACGCGCTCGATCTGCAAGGGCTCGACGTTTCCTTCAGCGGCGGCTCCGCCAGCATCAACGCGGGCCTGGTGAAGACCGATCCCGCATCGTACGCCGGCCAGGCCATGGTTCGGGCGGCGTCGTTCACGCTGGGTGCAGTGGGCGCTTACAGCGTGGTGCACGATTCCCAACGCGACTACACTTCGCTGTTCGTGTTTGCCTTCCTCGACAAACCGTTAGGCGGTCCGTCTTTCTTCTTCGTCACCGGCGTGGCGGCCGGATTCGGTTTCAACAGCGCGATCCTGCTTCCCGCGCCGGACCAAGTGCAGGAGTTTCCTCTGGTGAAGGGCGTGATACAGGGAGGCCTGTTCACCGACTCCGCCGCCGGCAACCTGCAAAGTCTGGGCTCGGCGATTCAGGCTCAGGCCGGTTCCACCTGGCTGGCCGCCGGGGTCCGGTTCAACTCATTCCAGTTGATTCATTCGTTTGCGCTGCTGGTGATTCAGTTCGGGCGCGATTTTGAAATCGAGCTGATGGGTGTTTCCGAGCTGCGCCTCCCTAAGGACTCCGGCGACAGCGCCTTGATGTACGCACAGCTTTCCATGTTGGCGGTATTCAAGCCTTCGGAAGGGGTGCTCGGCGTCATGGCCATTCTCACGCCGAACTCCTACGTGCTCGACCACGACTGCCGGCTCACTGGCGGCTTTGCGTTCTATACCTGGTTCAGCGGACCGCACTCCGGCGATTTCGTAGTCACGCTGGGTGGCTACCATCAGCCTTCGTACGGCCGTCGCATTATCCTTCTGTGCCGCGCCTGGGCTTCAGTTGGCCGGTAAGCGGCAATGTGCTCGTCGAAGGCCAGGCATACTTCGCGCTCACGCCTTCCTGCGTCATGGCCGGTGGACGGCTCGACGTCACGTTTCACAGCGGCGATCTTCGCGCGTGGCTGCACGCCAGCGCGGATATGCTGATCTCCTGGGAGCCGTTCCATTACGACATCGCGATCGGCGTCAGCATCGGCGCATCCTACAAGATCCACTTGATTGTCACGGTCACTTTGGAAGTGGAGCTCTCCGTCAATTTGCACATCTGGGGACCGCGGCTGCGTGGCGAGGCGGAAGTTCATTGGACGGTGATCTCCTTTACGGTGGGATTCGGCTCGGGCGGCGATTCTCCCGATACCACGGCCTCCATCTCGTGGACGCAGTTCTGTGGCCGATTCCTGGCAACCAAGGCGCCGGGAGCCACCACTCTCTCGAACCCCAACCCCGCCGTGCTGCCGGAGAAGGTGCTGCGGATCCGTCCGGTGGACGGAGTGATGAATCCTCCGCAGGGTGGAGAACTGGGCCCGTGGAAGGTTCGGGCGGACCGATTTGCGCTGTCGGTGGAAAGCCTGGTGCCTGCGACCTATATCACCGCAACGGCTGGGAGTGTCTGGCAATCCGCGCCCGGGCCGGCACTGGGAATCAAACCCATCGGCTGTTC
>CAZSQK010000168.1:0-13757 GCA_964608645.1 uncultured Solibacteraceae bacterium
GCGTCGCCGAAGACTTTGTGGTTGGTCAGCTTGCCGCGGCGGTAATCGTCATTGTCCAGGGCCGGCAGATCGTCGTGGATGAGCGAGTAGGTGTGAATCAGCTCGAGCGAACAGGCGCAGGCGGCCACTCCATCGGTGTCGCCCGACACGGCGCGCGCGGCCTCCATGCAGAGGATCGGCCGGATGCGCTTGCCGCCCGCGAAGAGGCTATACCGCATGGCGCGGTGAATGGTCTCCGGAGCGGTCGTCTCGGGAGGCAGCAGCCGGTCGAGTTCGGCGTCGACCAGCCGCTGTTGCTGGGCGAGGTAATCGCGCAGGTTCATGGGTCAGGATTTCTCGGGGCGGAAAGGCTCGGCGGTCATCTTCCCTTCCCTACGGATCAGCATGTCGACCCGGGTCTCCGCCTCTTCGAGCTGCTTGCGGCAGGTGTCGCTCAGGCCCATGCCCCGCTCGAACAGTTCGAGAGAGCGCTCGAGCGACAGGTCGCCGCCTTCGAGTTCCTTGACGACCTTTTCCAGCTCGTCGAGGCAGGACTCGAATGTCTCGACAGGCTTGGCGCCGGGGTCATTTTCTGCCATCGTCATATTTTAGCGCGCAAGGCGCATCCCGAGCTCGACACCGGCCGCCGGCGTCATATTTTCGCGTGGCTACTCGTCGCGCAAGGCGCGCCCCGGGTCCACCCGCGTCGCGCGCCACGCGGGCGGAGCCGCGGCCACGATCGAGCAGGCCAGCACCAGGGCAACGGCGCTCGCCAACGAGACCGGGTCGAGCGGTTCGACGCCATAGAGGAGGGCGCGCGTCAGCCGCAGCAGCCATGCCGACGCAGCGAGGCCGGCGGCCAGACCGCACCCGACACCGGCCGCCATGGGAGAGCAGACGGCCCGCAGAACGTGCCGCAGCCGGGCGCCCATCGCGATGCGGATCCCGAGCTCCCGCCGGCGGTGCGCGACCGACACGGCCAGCGCGCCGTAGAGCCCCACAGCCGCCAGCGACACCGAAGCGATCCCGAAGAACGCCGACAGGATTGCCACCAGGCGCTCCTGCCATAGCGAGTTCCGGATTTCGGAGTCCAGCGTGAGCGCCTCTTCGAGGGGCACGCCGGGATCGAACTCCCGCAACACCTGGCGCACCTCGCTCACGATCCCGGCCGGCGCTCCGTAAGTCCGGACGTAAAGAACTACCTGCCAGTCACTGCCGTTCGTCTCGTTGAACAGGCCGTAGACCGTCGGCGGATCGGGCTCCCGCATGGACCGGTACTTGGCCGCCGGCACGACGCCGACCACAAGGCGAGCCCCGCGGCGCGACCCACCGATACCCTGTAACAACACTTTGCCGAGCGGATTCTGCCGCGGCAGGAGCTGATCGGCAAATGCCTGGTTAATGACCACCGGCGCAGGTTGCGCCGAAAAATCGGAGAAACGGAGGTCGCGGCCGGCGAGCAATGGCAGTCCCATCGTTTCGAAGTACCCCGGCGTCACCTCGTTCAGGCTCGTATTCAGGAAGGTTCCCTTCGGCAGCACGATCCCTTCCGGGGAGAGCGTGGTCTTGATGCCGACTCCCCGCATGACTCCGCGCCACGCCCATGCGGCGGAGCGGACACCTGGCAGCCCGGCAACGCGCGCCCGAAACCCGGCGAAGAACGCGCCGCTTTCCTTCATGCCGTAGCCGGCGGACGCGGGATTGAGGGTAAATTCCACGATGTGGGCGCGGTCGAAACCCGCGTCCAGCCGGTCGAGCTTGCGGTAGCTCCGCAGCATCAATGCCGCCGCCGAGAGCAGGATCGCGCAGAACCCTACTTGTACCGCAACCGCCGCGATCCCGGCGCGCGCGGAACCACCGCGGTCGCGGGCAGTTTTCAATTCGACGAGGACGTCCATACGCGAGGCGCGCCAAGCCGGAATCAGGCCGGCAGCCAGGACACAGAACATCGTAGCGCCGGCCGCGACGGCGAGGACGCGCAGATCGGGCGTGACGACGAGGAGTTGCGGGCTGGCAAACTGCGCGAAGTCGCGGATCGGCGGCAGGAGGCGCACCACCTGCGGAGCGAGAAGCCAGGCGAAGCACGCTCCCAGCACGGCGCCGGGCGCGGCGAGCATCAGATTCTCGAAGAGCAGTTGGCGCTGGATCTCCCACCTCCGCGCTCCCAGCGCCGCGCGAATGCCGAGTTCCTTGCGCCGGCCGGCCGATTGCGCGATCAACAGCCCGGCGACATTGGCGCACACCGCCAGCAGCAGCAGGCACACCCCAGCCAGCAACAGGCGGAGCGCGTCGGCGAACTGCGCACGGAGGCGCGAGGAGCCGCGCTCGATCGGCTCCAGGATCGCCGTCCAGCTTTCCTCGTCCTTGCGGATCTCCTCCGGGGGCGAAGGGTCTTTTCGCTTCGAGTTCAGTTCCAGCGCGGTCTCCATGGCCACCCGGCGAAGCTCAGGGAGCATCGCCGATGCGGCTCGCAACGGGCTGACCCCGGGCGCGAGACGGATCAGGATCTGAAATCCGAGGCTGTCGGGGTCCGGGCCGAACAGCACAGCGCCCGCGGGCATCGGCAGCCGGATGTCGGGCGCGCGGTCGACATCGGAGCTGTGAAACCCGCGCGGCAGAACGCCCACGATGGTGAAGGGCGCATCCTTGAGGCGGATCGTGCGCCCCAGAACGGCCGTTTCGCCGCCAAACTGCGATTGCCAGAATTGATAGCTGAGCACCACCGGAAGCGCGGCGGCCGGCTTCGTGTCCGCCTCGTCCAGCAGGCGGCCCGCGAACGGCCGAATCCCGAGCTCGGCGAAATAATTCGGCGATACGATCTGCGCCAGCGCCAGCCGCGTAGTCCCGTTTTCCCGGATCGGAACCAGGTACTGCGGCGCCGCGATCAGCTCCGCGGCCGCGGCGGTCACGAGCGGGCTGCGGGCCACCACCTCCCGGAATTGGCGGTCGCTGAACGACGTGTCGGGCCGAAGGTAGTTGGGGCCCATTCGCTCCAGCAGGTAGAGGTTCTGCGGATTCCGCACCGGCAGCGGCTTCAGCAGCATCTCGTTGACCAGGCCAAAGACCAGTGTCACCGACCCGATTCCCAAGCCCAGCAACCCGATGATGACGAGGGAGAACGTCCGGTTGCGGCGGAACTGACGAAGCATAGTGAGATCCTATCGCGCATGGTACCCTGCTGGGCATGGAACATTACACGTGGGACAACATGGAGACGGAGGTGATGAGCGAGCACATCGGCCGCAAGATCATCTCCGGCGAAAAGGCTATGGTGGCGCAGGTGTTCCTGAAGAAAGGCGCGGTGGTCCCCGAGCATTTCCACGAGAGCGAGCAGATCACCTACATCCTCGAAGGCGCGTTGCGCTTCGAGCTGGAAGGCCGGGAGGTGGTGGTCTCCGCCGGCCAGGTGCTGCGCATCCCATCCTTCGTGCCCCACCGGGCAGTGGCGCTCGAGGACACACTCGACCTCGATATCTTCAGCCCGATCCGGCACGATTGGCTGAGCAAAGACGACGCCTACCTGCGGCGGGGAGAGACCGATGGACCTCGGGCTTAAGGACCGCGTCGCCATCGTGGCGGCGTCGAGCCAGGGCCTCGGCAAGGCCGTCGCTTTGGGGCTTGCCAGGGAGGGCGCGAAGCTCGCCCTCTGCGCCAGAACCGAATCCACCCTCGAAGAGGCGGCCGACGCTATCCGCCGCGAGACCGGCGTCGAGATCCTGACGCGGGCTTTCGATGTCACGGTGCAGGAGGACGTCCGACATTTCGTGGGCGACGTGGCCGCGCATTTCGGACGGCTCGATATCTGCGTCGCCAACGCCGGCGGTCCTCCGACGAAGCCCTTCGCCGAGACCACGGTCGACGACTGGCTGGCCGCGTCGGACCTCAACCTGATGAGCACGGTGTATTTCGCCAAGGAGACGCTGCCGCTGATGCAGGAGCGGCGGTGGGGCCGGTTCATCGCCATCACGTCGGTCTCGGTGAAGCAGCCGATCGAAGGCTTGATCCTGTCGAACTCCGTCCGCGCCGGCGTCAGCGGGCTCGTTAAGACGCTGGCCAACGAATACGGCCCTCATAACATCCTAGTCAACAGTGTCTGTCCCGGCTTCACCGCGACGGCGCGCCTCCTCACTCTCGGGGCGAAGCTCGCCGAGCGGCAAGGTGTCCCACAGCAGGAAATCGAGGACCGCTGGGCTCGTCAGGCGCCGCTGCAGCGCATCGGCCAGCCCGAGGAATTCGCCAATGTAGTGGTATTCCTGGCGTCCGAACGCGCCAGCTTCGTGACCGGAGTCGCGCTTCAGGTCGATGGAGGGCTCGTCAAAGGCGTTTATTGACGGCCGCTCACGGGAGGACCCAATACCCCTCCCGCGTCTTGGCCTGTAATTCGGGGCGCCCTTTCACGACAATCCGGAGCGAGTGAAACGTCCCCGGCTCGCCACCCTTGGGCTCGAAATTCAAAATGTACTGCCGGTGCACCTCTTCGCCGACCAGTTGGATGGCATGCTCCAACCCGTTCTTCTTCAGGAACCCCTCGGTGCGCCCGCCCGTCGTCCTGGTCAGAAGACTTGACAGGTCCGGTTGGTGGAGCCGAGCCAGCTCGCCGATCCCATAGATCAAACCGCCCGGACCCAGGTCCGGGGGCACGGGAGTGTCGTCCGGCGGCGGGCACCCCGAGCATTTCTTCATCTTGATCCGCTCTGCTTCCGGTTTCAGATCTTCGGCCGTTTTCGGCTTCACCGTGAACGGCTCGAGAAACGGCGAGTAGGTCAGCCAGTACACCGCCGCGTTCAGCCGCTGCACCTGCTCCATGACCTCCGGCAGTTTCGCCTGGCTGCCGCGATCCCGCTTCTCGGCGATCATCAGGACGATCCGCCGCCGCCCGGCCGGTCTCTGTTCCAGCCGTATCAGCGACTCGCGCAACGCGTCCAGCATGTGCGCTCCGCCGCCATCCTTCCGCAGCATCCGCAGCGCGAGGGTCACCGCGTCCGGATCGCCTGTAAAGTCCTGCCGGACGGTCACCGCGTCGCTGAACGAGAGCACCGCGGTCGTCCCCGCATCGGCTGCCAGCAACTGCGCAAACAAAATGCCGCTCCCGCCCAGCTTGTCGATCACCGCGCCGGAATTGGAGCTCGTCTGCACCGCCACCACCAGGTCGATCGGATACGTCATCCAATCCATCTGTGTTTTCTGCGGCACATTGTTGTCGTAGAGAATCAGGTCCTCGGGCGCCAGCCCGTCGATATAGCGTCCCTTGGAATCCGTCACGGTTGTCGGCGCGACCACCAGCGGAACGGTGCTGCGAAACTGCGCCCGCGCGGAACAACACAACACGACAATGGCGGCGACAGCACGCATTGGACATGAGCCTAGCAGCTTGGGCGCCATCGCGCGCGACCGGCTGTTACCATGTCGATTGTGGCCAGACAACTCGTCGAGTGCGTGCCGAATTTCTCGGAGGGGCGCGACGCCGCCAAAATCGATGCCATCGTCCAAAGCATCCTCGCCGTCCCCGATGTGGTGCTCCTCGACCGGGAACAGGACGCCGACCACAATCGCTGCGTCCTGACCTTTGTCGGACCGCCCGCCGCCGTCGCGGACGCCGCCTTCCGCGCCGTCGAGAAGGCCGTCGCGATCATCGATCTCACCCGGCACCAGGGCGCGCACCCGCGAATCGGCGCCGCCGACGTGGTGCCGTTCATCCCGATTGAAGGCGTGACGGTGGAAGAGTGCGTGCGTCTCGCGGAGCGGCTTGGCAACGAGATCTGGACGCGTCTGAGAGTCCCCGTGTACTTCTACGAGGCCGCGGCGCGCCGCCCCGAGCGCACCAACCTGGAAAACATCCGCCGCGGACAATTCGAGGCGCTAGTGAAGGAGATGGGCCCGGTCGAGGCGCGCCATCCCGATTGCGGCGACCCCGTTTGTCACCCCACCGCCGGCGCCACGGTCGTCGGCGCGCGCAAGTTTCTCATCGCGTACAACGTCAATCTCGGAACGTCCGACGTGAGCGTGGCGAAGAAGATCGCCAAGACCATCCGGTATTCGAGCGGCGGTTTCCGCTACGTCAAGTCGATGGGCCTGCTGCTGGAATCGCGCAACCTGGCGCAGGTGTCGATCAATCTCACCGATTTCGAGCAGACGCCGATGCACGTAGTCTTCGAGACCGTGCGGCGCGAGGCGGAGCGATGGGGGGCGCCGGTGGTGGGCAGCGAGATCGTGGGCCTGATCCCGAAGAAGGCCATCGAGATGTCGGCGGAGTATTTTCTCCGCTACGAGAATTTCCGCCCGGAGCTCGTGCTGGAGAACCGCATCGCCGAGGCGCTCACCGCGCGCAGCGGACTCCCCGAGTTTCTCGACGCGCTGGCCGCGCCCACCGCCACGCCGGGCGGCGGCAGCGCCTCCGCGGCGGCAGCCGCCATGGCCGCGGCCCTCGGCGCCATGGTGACGCGTCTTGCCAAGCAGGACCCGGGCGCCTTCGAAGACGACCGCCGCTTCTTCACGGAGGCGGTCGACCGCGACGCGGAGGCGTTCAACCAGGTCATGGCGGCCTATAAGCGCCCCAAGGACGAGCGCGCCCCCTATGTCGAAGCAGCCCTGCATGGCGCCGCCGAAGTCCCGCTCCAGGTCCTTGAGCGCGCCACCGCCATGCAGTCGCGCCTCGAAGCCCTGCAGATCCCCGCGAAATTCGCCTCGGATCTCGCCGTCGCCAAAGCCCTGACTGTCGCCGCCAGGGCCGGAGTCCTGGAGAACGTCAAAATCAATCTGGATTCGATCCGGGACGAAGCCTTCAAAGCGTCGGTGAACGCACGCCTCGCGGCCACCTGATTCCTGCAGCCGCGGAGCCTCCGCGTTAAAAACATCCCGGCCTCCCGGCGTTATCATTTCGACATGCCCCTCACCACAGCGATCCACGCCCCTCGCGGAAGCCGGATCACCTGTAAAGGCTGGCAGCAGGAAGCCGCCCTGCGCATGCTCCACAACAACCTCGACCCCGACGTCGCCGAGAATCCCGACGAGCTGATCGTCTACGGCGGCACGGGCCGCGCCGCGCGCGACTGGCCTTCCTTCCATGCCATCGTCCGCGCCCTGCAGGCGCTCGACAACGACGAGACGCTTCTCATCCAGTCCGGCCGTCCCGCCGGCGTCTTCCGCACGCATCCGGAGTCCCCGCGCGTCCTCCTTGCCAACTCCAACCTCGTCGGCCACTGGTCGAATTTCGCCGAATTCACCCGCCTCGAAAAGCTCGGCCTCACCATGTATGGCCAGATGACCGCCGGCTCGTGGATCTACATCGGCAGCCAGGGCATCGTGCAAGGCACGTACGAGACGTTCGCCGCGCTCGCCCGCAAGCATTTCGGCGGAGCGCTCGCGGGCAGGATCGTCGTCTCCGGCGGCATGGGCGGGATGGGCGGCGCCCAGCCGCTCGCCGCCACCATGAACGGCGCCGCATTCCTCGGCATCGACGTCGATCCCGCCCGCATTCGCCGCCGCCTCGAAACCGGCTATTGCGACCGTCTCGCGCAGAATCTCGACGACGCTCTCGCCATCCTCGAGCGCCGCGAGCCGGTGTCCGTCGGCCTCGCCGGCAATTGCGCCGACGTGCTTCCCGAGCTGGTCCGCCGCGGCTTCGTCCCCGACGTTCTCACCGACCAGACCAGCGCCCACGATCCCCTCAACGGCTACGTCCCCAACGGCATGACTCTCGACGAAGCGCGCGCCTTGCGGTCCAGCGACCCCGGCGCCTATATCGCGCGATCGATCGCCGCCATGGGCGTCCACGTCGACGCGATGCTCGCCCTGCAACGCGCCGGCGCCGTCACCTTCGACTATGGCAACAACATCCGCACGCAGGCGAAAAAAGCGGGTGTCGAGCGCGCGTACGAGATCCCCGGCTTCGTCCCCGAATACATCCGGCCGCTGTTCTGCGAAGGCCGCGGGCCCTTCCGCTGGGTGGCGCTCTCCGGCGATCCCGAAGATATCTACCGCACCGACCGTCTCGCGCTCGAAATGTTCCCGCGGGACGAGACGCTCGCCCGTTGGATCCCCATGGCGCGCGAGCGCATTCAATTCCAGGGGCTGCCCGCGCGCATCTGCTGGCTCGGCTACGGCGAGCGGGCCGAGTTCGGCCTGGCCATGAATCGCCTGGTGCGCAGCGGCGAGTTGCGCGCGCCCATCGTCATCGGCCGCGATCACCTCGACACCGGCTCGGTGGCGTCGCCCTACCGCGAGACCGAAGCGATGCGCGACGGCTCCGACGCCATCGCCGATTGGCCGCTCCTCAACGCCCTTGTCAACACGGCGGCCGGCGCCTCGTGGGTGTCCATCCATAACGGTGGCGGCGTGGGCATCGGATATTCGCAGCACGCCGGGATGGTCGTGGTAGCCGATGGCAGCGAGGAGGCCGATCGCCGTCTGGACCGGGTCCTGACCAGCGATCCCGGGATGGGCGTGATCCGCCACGCCGACGCCGGCTACGAAGAGGCCATCCGCTTCGCCCGCGAGCACGGTATCCAGCGCCCGATGGAGGGCGCGTGAACGATCTCGCCGTCGTCAACTGCTCCCAACTCGTCACCCTCGCCGGCCCCGCCCGCCCCCGCGCGGGCGCCGAGCTCCGCGATCTCGCCATCATCTCCGACGGAGCCATGCTCGTTCGCGACGGCCGCATCTCGGCCACCGGACCGCGCGCCGAAATCGAACGCCGCATCGGCGGGGAGACCGTCGTCGACGCCGGCGGCCGCGTCGTCCTCCCCGGCTTCGTCGACGCCCACACCCACCCCGTATTCGCCGGGACTCGAGCCGGCGAATACGAGCTTCGCGCCCAAGGCGCCACGTTCGCCGAGATCGCAGCTCAAGGCGGCGGAATTCGCTCGACCGTCCGTCTCACCCGCGCCGCCGCCGCGGACGACCTTGCCGCCTCGGCCCGCCGCTACCGCTCCTGGTTCCTGCGCGGCGGGACCACCACCATCGAAGCCAAGTCCGGCTACGGCCTCAGCCTCGAAGCCGAGCTGAAACTCCTTCGCGTCATCCGCTCCCTCACGGACGAACCCTCCCTCCGCTACGTCCCGACCTTTCTCGGCGCGCACGAAATCCCCGACGAGTATCAGGGCCGCCGCGACGATTACGCCGCCCTCGTGATCGAAGAGATGCTCCCGCGCGTCACCGCCGAGCGCCTCGCCGAGTACTGCGATATCTTTTGCGAGCCGAACGTCTTTCCCCAGGCGCAGGCGCGCGCCATTCTCGTCGCCGCCAAAGCGCGCGGCCTCGGCATCCGCATGCACGCCGACCAGTTCAGCGCCGATTATGGCGCGATCGTCGCCGCGGAGGTGGGCGCCGCCACCGCGGACCACCTCGAAGCCGCCACCGCGACCGGCCTGCGGGCGCTGTATGCCGCCGGAGTCCAGCCCGTTCTTCTGCCCGCCTCCGTCTACGCGCTCGGCCTCACCCGCTATCCCGCCGCGCGGCAAATGATCGATATGGGCATGCCCATTGTGCTCGCTACCGATTTCAATCCGGGCTCCTCCCCGACCGCCTCGATGCCGATGGTCCTTTCCCTCGCCTCCACGCAAATGAAAATGACGCCCGCCGAATCGATTTCGGCCGCCACAATCAATGCCGCCTACAGCCTGAGGCGCGGCGACGAGATTGGCTCCCTCGAACTCGGCAAACTCGCCGACTTCGTGATTCACGACTGCCCGGACTACCGCGAGATCCCCTATTTCTTTGGCCGTGAAACCGCGCAAAGAGTCTTCATCGGCGGCGTCCTGCAAGCGCTATCATAGGGGGCATGTCTTCGCCCTTTTCTCGCCGCCAGTTCGCTCAAACCGCGGCTGGCGCCGGTTTGGCCGCCCTCCTGCCCCGAGGCGTCTCGGGCGCCGCATCGCTCAAGAAGGCCGTCATCCACGCCGACGATGAAATCGGCCGCGTCAGACCCGAGTTCCACGGCCACTTCGCCGAGCACCTCGGATCCTGCGTCTATGGCGGGATGTGGGTCGGCAAGAACTCACCGATTCCCAACGTGAACGGCTTCCGCAAAGCTGCCGTCGATTACCTCAAGGAACTCGGCGTCCCAGTCCTGCGCTGGCCCGGCGGCTGTTTCGCCGACGACTACCACTGGCGCGAAGGCGTCGGTCCCGCCGCCAGGCGCCCCAAGCGCGTCAACATTCACTGGGGCAACTACATCGAGGACAACAGCTTCGGCACGCACGAGTTCATCGAGTTCTGCCGCCTCATCGGCGCCGAGCCCTACTTCGCCGCCAACGTCGGCACCGGTTCCCCCCAGGAGATGCGCGACTGGATCGAGTATTGCAACTTCCCCAAAGGCAGCGCCCTCGCCGACGAACGCGCCGCCAACGGTTCGCCCGACCCGTTCCGCGTCAAATACTGGGGCGTCGGCAACGAACTGTGGGGCTGCGGCGGCAATATGACTCCGCAGCAGGCCGCGCAGGAGTACCGCCATTTCGCCTCCTTCGCGCGCAACTTCGAGCCGAACTTCCCGCTCTACCTGGTCGGCTGCGGCCCCAACGGCAACGACGCCAACTGGACCCGCGGCTTCATGGAAACGCTCGCCAATATGCAGCGCATGATGCAGGGCTACTCGTTCCACTTCTACGAAAACGGCATCCTTCCCCCGCAGGAGTTCACGCCGCAGGCGATGTACACGCAGTTCAACACCTTCCCCCGCGTCGAGCAGGCCATCGTGCAACAGCGCAACCTCCTCGACACCTACGACCCCAACCGCCGCGTCGGCCTCATTCTCGACGAATGGGGAGTCTGGGACCGCATTCCGCAGGCCGACGAGCGCCGCAACGGCCGACTCTGGCAGCAATCGACGATGCGCAGCGCCGTCGGCGCCGCGCTCGGCCTGAACATCTTCAATCGCCAGGCCGACAAGCTCTATATGTGCAACATCGCGCAGATGGTCAACGTGCTGCAGTCGGTGTTGCTCACCGATGGGCCCGAGGGCCGCAACTGCGTGCGCACCACCAGCTATCATGCCTTCGCGCTATTCAAAGCGCATCGCGGCAAGACCGCCGTGCGCGTGGAAGCCGATGGCAACAAGATGCCCGCCGCGCCCCAGGGCGGCAGGGGCGGTGGCCGCGGTCCCCAGCAGCAGCAGCAGGAGGAGCCGCCCGATCTCTCCGTCTCCGCATCGCGCCAGGGCGGCGAGATGGTCGTGACGTTTGTGAATCCGCGTCACGACGTCGATATGGACGTCGATTGCGCCCTCCGCGGCGTCACCGGCCGCCAGGGCCGCGCCCAGATCCTGCACGATTCCGACATCAACGCGTTCAACAGTTTCGACAGCCCGGACCGCATCACGGTCAAATCGCACGAAGTGGCAGTCGAAGCCGGCCGCGTGAAGATCACGCTGCCCGCGATGTCGGTGGCGACGGTCACCTTGCAGGTGACGTAGTCCAATTCGCTACTCGCAGCGCAGCGCATGAGTGGGCGCGATCCGGCAGGCTTTTCGCGCGGGCACGTACGCCGCGATGAGCGCCACCGAAAACAGCAGCGGCACCACGATCGCATACGCCACGACGTCCACCCCCGCGTTCCCGAAGATCATGGCGTTCAAGAGGCGCTCCACGGCGAAGCCCAGCGCCAGCCCGATCGCCGTTCCGCTCGCCACCAGCTTGCACCCCTTGCCCATCACCAGGCGGAGCACGTCGGCCTGCCGCGCGCCGAGCGCCATCCGAATGCCGATCTCCCGCGTCCTGCGGTTCACGTTGTACGCCACCAGCCCGTACAACCCGGCCATCGCCAGCAGAAACCCCACCGCGCCCATCGTAATCACCAGGTCGAGCGCGAATAACGGCCCTTCCACCGCGTAGTTCTGGTAGAAATCCGCATACGACCGCGTTTCGGACACCGGCAGGTTCGGCGCAAGAGTCCGCACCACGTCCTTCACACTGCGGATCAATTGCGGCGGATCGACGCTGGACCGCACCATCAGGTACATCCGCGCCACGGCATGCTGGGCCAGCGGCAAATACACGAAATCCCGCGGCCGTTCGATGCTCCCGCGGTACTTGATCGTGCGCGCGACCCCCACGATCTCGACCGGAGCGCCCGTGCGGCTATCGAGCCGGATGCGTTTGCCCACCGCGTCCGCGCCCGGCCAGAAGTGGTTCGCGAAATGTTCGTTCACCACCGCGACACGCGGAGCGTCCGCGGAGTCGGAGGCCAGAAAGCCGCGGCCGCGCACAAGCGGAATGCCCATCGTCTCGAAGTACCCTTCGTCGACGGTGTCCATGGTCGAGGCGAAATTCTCGCGATCCCGCGGCATCTCGAACCCTTCCGGGACGAAGGCGATGCCATCCCAACCGTCCAACCCCATCGGAATGTTCTGCGTGAGAGCCGCATTCTGGACTCCCGGCGCCGCTCTCAAACGCTCGGCCAGCAGCCGGTAAAACTGCTGGGACTGCGACGGATTGTACTGCACCAGGCGCGGATCGAAATGCGCCATCAGCAGATGATCCTTCGCGAAGCCCGCTCCCCCGCTCCACGTATGCTGGAATCCGCGGACCATCAGGAAAGCGGCCGTCAACAGCATCAGCGACGCGGAGACCTGCGCCACCACCAGCACATTCCGGCCCCACAACCGCCGGCGGCCGGGAAGATCGACGTCGGCCGACTTGAGTCCATCCACCAGCCCGGCGCGCGTGCTCTGCAGCGCCGGCGCAAGACCGCAAAGCAGCGCGCTCAAGACCGTCAATGCGAGGCCTGCCACCAGCACGCGCGCGTCCATCTGCACCGGATTCGTGACCGGCAGGTCGCTGAGCATTTTGAAACTGCCAAGAAACCCGGCGCCGCCGTACGCGATGGCCAGCCCGGCCAATCCTCCCAGGGCCGCGAGAACCAGGCTTTCGGCCAGCAGCAGCCGGATCAACCGGAAACGCCCCGCGCCAATCGCCAGCCGGATGGCGATTTCGCGCGTCCGCGCGCGCCCCCGGCTCAACAGAACACCCGCGATATTGGTGCACGCCACCAGCAGCACCGCCAGCCCGAGGATCAAGAACGTCACGCTGAATTTCCACTCGCTGGCGTCGTTTCGCGTCCTCATTTCGAAATCGGTGCGCACCGCCGCGCCCCGGCTGCCGTTGACCTTGGGATACTCGCGCTCGAAGTTCCTGGCCAGCGTGGCGAGTTCGCTCCGCGCCTGCGCGAGCGTCACGCCCGCTTTCAACCGCGCCCGCACCTTGAGCTCCCGGTCGTCGCGATCCTCGAAAAACTTCTTCTGCGGGTCGGTCGAAAACAGCCGCGCCATTGACAATGGGACGTAGAAGTCGGGATGCTCGAACATCTGCATCCCCGTGAATGTGTCCGGAGCCACACCGATCACCGTGAAGTCCGACCCGTTCAGGCGAACCCGCCTTCCGAGCACCGCCGCGTCGCCCGCGAATTCCTGCTTCCAGAAATCCGCCCCGAGCACCACCACGGCGCCGCGCCCCGGCGTCCGGTCTTCCTCCTCGCGAAAACTCCGGCCCAACCGCGGCTCCACGCCGAGCACGCGAAAGTAGTTGCCGGAAACCAACATTCCGCCTTTGACCCGCGGCGCGGTTTCCGGGTCGGCGCTGAAGCCCACCGCCTCCATGTTGGCGTTGGCGAGGACCCCCTCGTAGCTCTGCGTCGCGCCACGGATGTCCAGGTATTCGCGATAGGAGAAGTTGCCGAAGCTGTTGTCTTGCGACGTGCTTACCAGGGTGACGACGCCGCCCGGATGCGGCACCGGGTAAGGGCGCAGAATCAGCGCGTCGAACAGCGGGAAAACCGCCGCAGGGACC
>CAZSQK010000169.1:0-13375 GCA_964608645.1 uncultured Solibacteraceae bacterium
CCTCCTGCGCAACCGCCGTGTACACCACCCGCCGCGCCGGCTCGTCCACTCTCGAGTAATTGGACCGCCGCGCCACCCCCACAATCTCGATGCTCTCCTTCTCCCGCCCGAACGCAAACCGCCGCCCGATCGCGCTCTCGCCGCGAAAATAATACCGCGCGAAAACCTCGTTCACGATCGCCACCCGCGGCGCCCCGAACCGGTCCGCCGTCGTGAACTCCCGCCCCGCCAGCAGCGGAATCCCCATCGTCGCGAAGTACTCCGGGCTCACCGCATCCACCGCCGGATTCAGGTCCTCGTCCTCCGCCGCCGCCCGCCCTTCGATGCGGATCGTCCGCTGTTCCAGGCTGTCCCCAATCACCGGGTTCACGCCCGCCGCGGCCGACCGCACCCCCGGAATCGCGGCCAGCCTCTCGCGCAGCGTCTCCGCCAGCCGCCGGATGCGCTCGGCCGTATACCCGTTCAGCGAAGGATCGATCGTGAACCCCATCAACCGGTCGCTCTGGAACCCCAGGTCGACGCGATTCAGGTTCCGCAGCGACCGCGTGAATAGTCCGGCCGCGATCAGCATCAGCAGCGAGATCGCCACCTGCGAAATCACCAGCGCTTTCCGCATCCGCACGTGCCCGCGCGCCGCCGGACTCGTCCCGGCCTGGTCCTTCAACACGTGCGCCAGCCGCGGCGAGGTCGCCTGCAACGCCGGAAACATCCCGAACGCAACCCCCGTCGCTACGGACAGAAGAAAGGTGAAGACGAACACCCGCGCGTCCAGCGAAGAGCTCAGGGCCATCCCCGCCGAATTCGACAGGATGCCCAGCAGCCCCCCCACGGTCCACGTCGCCACCAGCAGCCCGATCGCTCCCCCCGTCACCGCAAGCAGCACGCTCTCCACCACCAGTTGCCGGACCAGGCGCCACCGCCCCGCCCCCACCGCCAGCCGGATCGCAATCTCCTTCTGCCGCCCCACCGCCCGCGCCAGCAGCAGGTTCGCCACGTTCGCGCACGCGATCAGCAGCAGCAGCGCCACGATCGCCGTGAGAATGCGGATCGGCGCGCCCAGCTCCGTGCGCAGGTCGGAGACGCCCTTCCCCGCCGGAACCAGGATCAGCGGCTTGGAGCTGAAGCGCTCCCCGCCGCGCGCCGAACGGAACGGAATCGCTTCCGCCTCGATGCGCAGCAGCCCGTGATAGAACGGTTGCAGCCGCGCCTCCGCCGTCTCCACCGCCATCCCAGGACGGAGCCGCGCCACCACCTGCAGCCACAGAAAGCGCCGGTCGTCCAGCCCGTTCCACGTCGGCGTCATGGCCGCCTTCATCATCGTCGGCGCCAGCACGTCGATGCGCTCCCCTGCGTCGAACCCGTGATACCCGCGCGCCGCCACCCCCACCACCACCATCGGATGCCCGTTCAATTGCAGAACCTTGTTCAGAATGCCCGGATCCTTGCCGAATCGCGACCGCCAGAAGTCGTACGTCAGCACCGTCACCGAATGCCCCCCGGCGACCCGGTCGTCGTCCGCCGTCAGCCCGCGTCCGATGGCCGTCCCCAGCCCCAGCGTCTCGAACCACGCGCCCGAAACCAGCTCCGCCTGTATCCGCTCGCTCCGCCCGTTGTACGTGAGGCTCAGCGGCGTCGAAAACCGCGCCGCCAGGCTCTCGAACACCGCGCTGTTGTCGCGAAAGTCGCGGTACATCGGATAAGAGAACCGATTCTCCCCCAGAATGAACCCCGACGATGGCCCCGGACTCGTGAAGCTATACAGCTCCTCCGCATGGCTCACCGGCAGCAGCCGCAGCAGCACCTGGTCGGCGATCGTGAACACCGCCGTGTTCGCCCCGATGCCCAGCGACAGCGACACCAGCGCCACGATCGTAAACACCGGCGATCGCCTCAGATTGCGGAAAGCGTAGCGGAAATCCTGAAGCATCCCTCCAGCCAGTGTAGCCCGCCCAAACTGCCCCCGACCAACTTCCGGCCCAATTTGATCCTCGGTACTCGGTCGTGCGAATGAGGCCTTCCCGTTGCCAACGACGATCGCTGGAACACCCCCGCATCGGGGACAATAGATGCTTGCGTCGCCTCCTCCTACTCGCCCTCCTCGCCCTTCCGGCCCCCGCCCGCCGCGTCCCGACCCTTTGCGGCACGACCGCCGAAACACCCGCCGAGCGCCTCTTCCTGCACCGTAAGGCGCCGCTTCCCCGCGCCATCGCCGCGCCTTCCGCCAATCGCGATCTCGGCGACATCGCGCTCATCGAGGACACCGCCGGCATCGTGGCGCGCCAAAACGAATTCAATCTCGACCTCAAGACCCTCCGCTTCACGCCGGGCTCCGCCGGATACCGCTACTCGGTGCTCGAAGGCGGCTACGACGGCGCCGCCGCCAACGCGGGCGCCCCGCTCGTCGCTCTCGACGACGATGACAGCCGCCTCGTCCGCCTCCCCTTCGAGTTTCCCTTCTTCGGCAATTCCTACCGCGAGCTCTACGTCAACTCCGACGGCAACCTCACCTTCACCGCCGCCGACAGCGCGAGCGCCGATCGCTCTCTCGGCCGCATGACCGCCGGGCCTCCGCGCATCTCCCCCCTCTTCGACGATCTCAACCCCGCCGAGACGGCCGGCGGCGTGCGTGTGCTCGCCGAAGCCGGCCGCGTCGTCATCACCTGGCTCGCCGTCCCCGAATGGGTCACCTTCGGAACCGGCGCCCGTCAGACGTTTCAGGCGAGTCTCTACCCCGGCGGCCGCATCGATTTCGCCTACAACGGCGTCGCTCCCTCCAGCGCCGTCGTCGGCATCGCGCCCGGCCGCCTGAAGGGATCGACCTCGCTGGTCGACTATCGCAACGACGAATCGTCCGCGTATTCCGCTGCCATCGCGGAGCGCTTCGGCAACACCCTCGACATCGACATCGTCACCGTCGCCCAACGCTTCTACCAGAACCATGAGGACGCCTACGACTATCTCGTCATCTTCAACAACATGGACATTCCCGCCTTGAACTTCGGCGTGATCGCTTACGAAAGCACGGTGCGCAGCCGCGGGACCGGCTACGGAGTCCAGCCGCGCGACGACGGCGCTCAGTACGGCTCGCCCTCCCGCCTCCAGGCTGTCCTCAACCTGGGGCCGCTCAATCAATATCCGGCCGATCCCAACGCGTTCGTGCCGGCGCGCGCCCAGGCCGGCGACACGCCGCTCACCATCATCGCTCACGAAGCCGGACATCTCTTCCTCGCCTATGCCAGCGTCGCCGATCCCGATGACCCGGCCGCGCGCCCCATGCTCGGCTATCAGAACCAGCATTGGAGCTTCCTCTTCAACTCCGAAGCCTCGCTGCTCGAAGGAGAGCGCATTCTCGACCAGGGGCCGTCCGCGTCGCCCCGCTTCCGGACCACCGACACCGTGCAGGGCTATGCGCCACTCGATCAGTACCTGATGGGCTTCCGCGCGCCCGCCGACGTGCCGGACACGTTCGTCGTCACCGGAGCGCCATCCTTCATGCAGACCTGGCATCCCGCGCGCGGTGTCACCTTCGACGGCGCGCGCCGCGATATCGCGATCGGCGACGTCATCCAGGCCATGGGCCGCCGCACCCCCGACGACACTGTGGCGCAGCGGCGATTCCGTTTTGCGTTCCTCCTGATCACCCCGCCCGGCGCCGCGCCCCCGGCCGCCGACATCGCGCAGGTCGATCTCTACAGGCGTCAGTTCGAGGCGTTCTATGCCCAGGCCGCCTCCGAGCGCGCATTCGCCGATACCGGGCTCCGCCGCTCCCTGAAGCTATCGCTCCAACCCGCCGCCGGTGTCCTCGAGGACGGCGCCGGAACCGGCGCTCTGATCGTCCAGACCCCGCCGGCGGCGAACACTCCGGTCGCGTTTCAATCCGCCAACGGCATCGCGCGATTTCCCGCCTCCGTCACCATCCCGGCAGGCGCCTCGACCGTCTCCTTCGCCTACTCCGGTGTGCGCGCGGGCGTCGAGGACGTCGCAGCCGTCCCGGGCGACACCCGCTACGAGAGCGCCTTCGCCCGCCTGCAAGTGAGCGGGGCCGCGCAGCTCCACCTCGAACAGGTTTCGTCCGATCCCGTCGTCGTGCGCCTCACCGACGCCAATGGCCTCACCTATCCGGGCGTGCGAATTGCGGCCGCCCCATCCGCGGGCGGCGACGTCTCGCCCGCCGTCGCCGCGACCGATTCCAACGGCCTCGCGACCTTTCTCTGGACCCCCGGCCGCAATGCCGTGAACCAATTGCAGCTCGCCGTCGAGAGCATCCCCGCGGTGTCGCTCACGTTGCGCGCCGGAATCGCCGTTCCCGCCATTCGCACCGTGGCGAATGCGGCGTCTTATGTGGAGGGCGTCACCGCGGGGGCCCTCGAAACCCTCTTCGGCGCCAATCTCTTCGGCGCGCGCCTATCGCTGAACGGAGCGCCGGTCCCACTTTTCTATGGCAGCGATTCGCAGATGAATTTTTACGTGCCCGCCGAAACCCCGCTCGGCCCGGCGGCCCTCACCGTCACCGCACCGTCGGGCGAGTCTGTCTCCCGCACAGTGACTGTCGGCGCCATCCAGCCCGGCATCTTCGGCGTAAGGGAGTCCGGCGGCTTCCTCGAAATCTACTGCACCGGCCTCGGCCCCGTGAAAGACGGGCGCACCGCCGTCACGCCGGTGGTCTTCATTGGGGCGGCGCCCGTCGCGCCGATCTTCAGCGGTCTTTCGCCCGGGACGCCCGGCCTCTACCAGGTCAACGTGAAGCTCCCTGACGATCTGCCTCGCGGACCCGTGAGCGTGTTACTCTCGGTCAATCTGGTTCACAGCAACCAGGTGGAATTCACGGCGCCCTGATGTTTTCCTGGCTCTTCTCCGACCCGCTTCCGGTAGGCGCGCGCGCCCCGGAGTTCTCCCTGCCCGACGATTCCGGCCGGCTGGTGACCCTCTCCGCCCTCCGCGGCAAAAGCGTCGTGCTGGTCTTCTACCCCGGCGACGACACCCCCGGCTGAACCAAACAACTCTGCCAGTTCCGGGAGAACTGGAGCGAAGCCGTCGCGCGCGGGGTCGAGATCTTCGGCGTCAACCCGCAGGGGCTCGAGAGTCACGTCAAGTTCCGCGCGAAATACCATTTCCCCTTCCCCCTGCTGATCGACAAGGGACAGAAGGTCGCCGCTCTGTACCACGCCAACGGCATCATCGTGAAGCGGACCGTCTACCGCATCGGCCCCGACGGCGTCATCCGCTTCGCGCAAAGAGGGATGCCCGCGCCGAAAGATGTCCTCCGTTAGTGCATAATCTTCCTTATGCGCCTGCCGCGGGTTTACCCGATCGTCGACACGGAATCGCTCCAGGCGCGCGGCATTTCCATGGAAACCGCGGCGGCCGCTTTCCTCGATGGCGGCGCGTCGATCCTGCAGATTCGCCATAAATCCCACTGGAGCCGCGACGTGTACGCGTCCGCCCAGTCCGTCGCCCGCCTCTGCCGCGAGCACGGCGCGACCCTGATCGTCAACGACCGCGCCGATATCGCGCTGCTCCTCGAAGCCGGCCTCCATGTAGGCCAGGACGATCTGCCGCCGCGCGACGCGCGCCAACTCATGGGGCCGGACGCGATCGTCGGATTTTCCAGCCACAATCCCCGGCAACTCTGCGCGGCGGGCGGCGAACCGGTCGACTATGTCGCGCTCGGGCCGGTATTCGGCACCGCCTCGAAACGCAATCCCGATCCCGTGGTGGGCGTCGAGGAGGTCCGGCGCTGCCGGGCGCTGCTCGATAAACCGCTCGTGGCGATCGGCGGCATCACCCCTGAAAACGCTCTCGACGTCTTGCGCGCCGGCGCCGATTCCCTGGCTGTCATCGCCGGCCTGCTCCCCGCTGCACCGACGGCCCAATCTCTGCGGCAACGGATGGAACAATGGCAACAGCTCGTGAAACCGGATTAGTCAAGAGTCTCGGCCTCATCGATTCCACCACCCTGGTGATGGGTTCGATGATCGGCTCGGGCGTCTTCATTGTCGCCGCGGACATCTCGCGGCAGGTGCAATCGCCCGGCCTCCTCATCATGACCTGGGTGGTCACCGCGATCCTCACCCTCATCGCCGCCCTCAGCTACGGCGAGCTCGCCGCGGCCATGCCCCATGCCGGCGGTCAGTACGTCTACTTGCGCGAAGCGTTCGGCCCCCTCTTCGGCTTCCTCTATGGCTGGACGCTGTTCATGGTCATTCAGACCGGCACCATCGCCGCGGTCGCGGTGGCCTTCGCCAAATACACCGGCGTCTTTGTGCCTTGGGTGTCGGCGCAGAACTATTTGATCGGCAGCGGCAAGCTCGGCGTGACCACCCAACAACTCCTCGCCATCCTGCTGATCTGTTTCCTCACCTGGTTGAACACTCGCGGTCTGCGCACCGGAGCGCTGGTGCAGAACGTCTTCACCATCGCCAAAGTGGCCGCGCTGCTCGGACTAATTGCGTGCGGCTTCCTCGTTGGACGCAACCCGGCCGCGGTGGCAAGCAACTTCGACAATTTCTGGCGCAACTCCCATTGGAACCTCGACGCGGTGCGGCTGGTCGGCGTCGCCATGGTCGGCTCGCTCTTTTCCTCCGACGCCTGGAACAACGTGACCTTCACCGCCGGCGAGGTGCGCAATCCGCGCCGCAATCTGCCGCTCTCGCTGGCGCTCGGCGTGATGATCGTCTCCGCGCTGTACCTGGCATCGCAGTTCGTGTACCTGAACGTCCTGACGTTCCCGGAAATTCAAAATGCCGACCAGGACCGCGTCGCCACCGCCGCCGCCGCCCGCATGTTCGGACCGATCGCGGTGAAGTTGATGGCCGCCGCCATCATGATCTCGACCTTCGGCTGCTCGAACGGCTTGATCCTCTCCGGCGCCCGCGTCTATTTCGCGATGGCCAAGGACCGCCTCTTCTTCCGCCGCGCCGCCGATCTCGACGCCAATACCCACGCCCCGGTCTTCTCGCTCGCCGTGCAAGGCGTATGGGCGGTGTTGTTGACGTTGAGCGGCAGCTACAACGACCTGCTCGATTACGTCATCTTCGCCGTCATGGTGTTCTACATTCTGACGATCGCCGGCCTCTTCGTGCTGCGCCGCACGCGTCCCGATCTCGACCGCCCCTACAAGGCGATCGGCTACCCCGTGCTGCCCGCGCTCTACATCGTCGCCGCGAGCGTGATCGAGATTCTGCTGCTGCTCTACAAACCGAATTACACGTGGCCCGGGCTGATCATCGTGCTGCTCGGCCTGCCGGTCTATTTCGTCTGGCGCAAGTACGCCTGAGTGAATCGGCTATCGCGGAGGGTTTACATGATGCGCTCGGTCGGGCTGTTGATCAGCGCAATCGCTGCTGCTCTAGGCCAACAGGCATCGGCGCCGGATATTCAAAGGGGATCGCCCTTTTCCTCTATAGCTGTCCCATCTGAGGGGCTTCGCTTCGACGCGCCACTCCCACCATTTGAGGCCAAGGACATCGCTGGACGGACGTGGCGGCTGGAAGACCTGCGAGGCAAATTTACGCTCGTTTATATCTGGTATACGTTCGAGGCTCGGCAGGTCGATGCTCATGACAGTCGTTTCCGCGAGGTCATTCGCGGGCTCTCGGACCTTCCGGAAGTGCAGCGGTTCTATGACCGGGCGAGGCGCACGAAAGATATTCAGGTCCTCACGTTTTGCCGCGATTACGATTACACGCACGCGTCCGAGTACATGAAGGAAAAGAAGTATTCGTTTCCGGTGATCGCCGACTGGGTATTGATCAAGAAGCTGTTCCCACAGGCGCCGGGCAACCCGCCATATTGGGTCGTTGATAAAGATGCTCGGCTGTCGGCTCCAACTCGTGCATTGAGCCTCGGACGCGTACTCTACGAGATCGAACGCGCCGCTACGAGGTGATGGAACTCAGTTTGCGATCGGTATTTTTTCAACATGGTCGACCCGAAAAATCTCGACCGGTCCTTTGCGGGCTTCGAGTTTGAGCCCGAGTTGTTCCTGCACCGCGGTGATCGCGAGTGAAGCAGTATCATCCGCCTGGCCGTCGCGGCCGGCATACACGGTGAGGTCCAGCGCGAAATCATAACGGCCGTTCAGCCCAGTCAAATCGAAAACCGGCCTTCGCAGCGGAATCGCGAGATATTCGGCCAATTGAGATGTAGTCGTCCGCTGGGCGGTGAACCCAAAGCGGCCGGGAGTCATGGTGCTGACACCCTCGCTCTTTGATTCGTGAAACTTGGGTCCGCCTTTCGCAAGAAGAAGGACATAAATCTCCGCTTCCTTTTTGTCGCGATGAAATACGAGGCCAAATCTCTCTGCGAGTAGCGCCTGAAACATCAACCGCAGCTGATCTTCCGAGGTCGGAGCAGCGGTTTTTGCGAGGATGTCGAACTTGGCTGAACTGAGCCAGGCAGGGCCCGAGATCTGAAAATCGTTTAACCGATATGCCCATTTTATGCACGATGCCAAGCTGGCATGGCGCATGGTGAGACTCACCGGGGAGCTGCGTATATCCTCGCGGTCCTCCGTGACTTCACCGGCCGTCGCAACCTTGACTGAGGCCACATCGAACGCCGCTGGCGGAACAGATGGTTTTGGCGCTTGCGCCCAGACGCTTGACGCGGCAGCAGCCATGACGAAAACGGCGGACAGGCGCGTTCTGCTGCGGCCAATATCTCTTGTCTGGGA
This sequence comes from uncultured Solibacteraceae bacterium, assembly GCA_964608645.1. Lineage (GTDB taxonomy): Bacteria > Acidobacteriota > Terriglobia > Bryobacterales > Bryobacteraceae > CAZSQK01. The sequence continues at coordinate 8,675 of CAZSQK010000169.1, forward strand.
AAAACTCATTTTGCCTCCAACCTGTCCGAAATCGTAAGGCCCGCTGGACGCGTGCATTCTCGAAAGCCTCTAGCCCTTGACACTACCCCGCCGCCGGCTGTACTGCAAGTGCATCAATATTGATTGAGATGAATCAAGGAGCAATATCCTTCTCGCAGTTGATCCCTACAACCACAGCCGCAGCTACCCTATTAAGGACGTGCGGATGTCACATTTTTAGACCGTGAGACGTACAATCTAGGCAGTGGAGGGTGGCAAGATGTTCCTGCGCCTTGCATCGTTTTGTCTGCTTTTCAGCGGCGTAGCCGTCGCTGGCATCAATTGGAAATCGGTTTGGCTGGAGCCACGCACCCCAGTCGTGCTCATCACGGTTGGGGAAACAAAACCGTTCACGGTGATGGGCCTGAACGGCGCCGATGTCAAAGCCGACCTGACCAAGTCACAATATCTGAAGATCACCTCTTCAGATACGAGCATCCTCGAAATCGACCAGGCCAGCGGAACGTTCATCGGCAGAAAACCCGGCCACGTCGATATTCGGATTTCGTTCAGCGAAGCGTCGGACATGGTTCCGGCGTTCGTGAGACCGGCGACGACTGATACTGCAACAGCTGAGAACATCCCCGGTCTTGACGGAGTATGGAGAGCGGTCTTTACGGGTCCTATGGGAGAGCGCCCGAAGATGGTTTCGGAGATCGTGTTCACGCTGAATTCCATCGGAACCGATCTCACCGGAATCGTACACGCCGCAGTTTGGCCGGGTGACGCTCCCGTGACGGATGGCAGGATCGATGGAGATAAGGTCACCTTTAGCATGACTGGGCATCTGCCGTTTCAAGCAAACGGCGTGGAAGGGTATCCCAAACTATGCTTCACGGGCACTCGGAACGGTGATGATATGAAAATCGGCCTTCTGTGGACGGTAGCCCGTAGCGCCTGCAAGGATGGCAAGCTGCTACCGATGGCGGCGAAGAGGGTGGCTGATTGACGGCAGATCTCGTTAACGTTTCGGTCCCTGCCGCCGTCTTGTGACATGGAGGGGAAGTCGGCCATGAAGCATTCGCATGGGAACCGTTGCCACATCGCCGTTTTTGTGTTCACCCTCGTGTTGAGTCTCACCTTCGCCAAACCGGTCTTGGCAAAGTTGGAAACGGTGAGGGTCACGATCACCGGGAGCGATCTCCCGACGCCGGTAGAGATCACGGATAAATCAACTCTCTCTGCGTTCAATATTTGGAACGGCCCCGGCAATTTCAAAATTGAGAACGGCGTCAGGACTCCGATAGTGCATGACGGCTCAATCCTATGGTCGCAAGGAACCGTTCCCGACCCGCCAAAGGGACTGCCGCAACACGAGATTTCTTTCTTCGGCGGATTCCCGGAAGAGCGGGTCATCTACGTCTTGATCTACGAGTACGATCCCATGCTCCAAAAAGGCTACATCTACCTGCCCGGAAAGGGCGAGAAGGGATACGACGTGAATGTCCGATCCATCTATCGTGGCGTGGAGGGGCATTGGTTCCGTGCCGCTGAAGACTTCGACCGCCTGATTGGATCGGTGATCGCTGGTACGAGATCAGCGCCCGCAAAGTGAAGCCGCGCGAAGTAGGCGACGGCAAGTCTGCTAGATTACCGCGCCAGGCCCGATATCAGATAAAGTAGTCGAGTTATACAGCATTTTGGCCTCACCGGATCGGCTTAGTGTTCGACGGACTGGTACGCCGTCCGGAATTTAGGCCCTCGACAGTGCAGTACGGGCACACGCCCGCGAATCGCGAACACAAATGGATCAAGCCACACATAGCAAGATTGTCTCTCGCCTCTGGGGCATAGCTGACGATGCCATCGCGGACAAACTCCACGCCGAGTTGGGAAGCGGCGTATTCGAAGACCACAACGTTTTCCACGATCAGGTGGACGCGGCCCTGGAGCGGCTTAGCCTGAAACTCAGCGCCGGGGAACTAAAGCTAATCTTGCGCACTGTGAGTTGGCGGGTGGAATCGCCGCCGCCGATCCTCGCGAAAGCACACAAGCCAGGAAAGGTGGACCCCGACCCGATCCACGGCCTATATGAGCAGGCGGTCCGGGGCAAGCGTGCCGTGGTGGCGTACGAGCCGGATTCCGAACTGCGCGACACGGAGCAGGTCCCACGGCTGGAGTCGGGTGGAATCGAGGCGTTCTTCCGGCGTGAGGTCCTACCGCACGTTCCGGATGCGTGGATCGACCCGAACGCGACCAAGATCGGCTATGAGATCTCATTTACGCGCCACTTTCATAAGCCGAAGCCGCTCCGCACCCTTGAAGAGATCCGCGCGGACATCGTCGCCGTCCAGCGCGAGTCCGAAGGGTTGCTTGATGAACTGGTCCAAGGAGCCGCGAAGTGAGCGACGAAAACCGGCTCCCCCCACCCGTGCCGCCGGAGGGGGGGCAACTGGTACTTTATCGGACCGAGGACGGGCGAATCCGAATCAACGTTAGACTGATCCAGGAATCCGTCTGGCTCACACTCAACCAAATCGCCGATCTCTTTCAGCGCGACAAGTCGGTCATTTCAAAGCACATTAAGAACATCTTCGATTCCCGCGAACTGGACCCCGCGCGAACTGTTGCAAGATTTGCAACAGTTCAAACCGAGGGGGGCCGGTCCGTCACTCGGGAAATCGAGTTCTACCGCCTGGATGTGATCCTCGCCGTCGGATACCGCGTGAAATCGGCGCGCGGCACGCAGTTCCGCCAGTGGGCGAGCGCCCAACTGGAACAGTATCTGGTTAAGGGCTTCGCCATGGATGACGAACGCCTGAAGCAGGCCGGCGGCGGCGACTACTTCGACGAACTGGTCGCCCGCATCCGGGATATCCGTTCTTCGGAGCGGGTCTTCTGGCGGAAGGTTCTTGACATCTACGCCACCAGCGTAGACTACGATGCGAGCGCCGAGACCTCGCAGAAGTTCTTCGCCGTGGTTCAAAACAAGATGCACTGGGCGGCGCACGGACACACTGCCGCCGAGGTGATTGCCCGACGCGCGGATTCGACTCAGCCCAACATGGGGCTGACGTCCTGGACCGGCGCCCGCCCACGCCGCGCCGATGTGGGTTTCGCCAAGAACTATTTGACGCATCAGGAAATCGATGCGCTCAACCTCATTGTCTCGGCCTACCTGGATTTCGCGGAGCTACAGGCGCGCAGCCGCAAGCCCATGACGATGCGCGAATGGATCGCCAAGCTCGATGCCTTCCTCCGTTTGAGCGACCGCGAACTCCTGACGCACGCTGGGACCATCTCCCACGACGCCGCACTGACCAAGGCACAATCCGAATACGATAAGTTCCGGGCAGCCGAGGAAGCGAAGCCCCGGCCCGTGGATGTGGATTTCGAGAAGGCTATCGACCAGGCCAAGCAGATCGCTGCCGCCAAGCCGCCGCGGAAGCCGAAGAAGGGGAAGGGATGATTGCCGGGTTGAAGCCATATCCGGAGTACAAGGAGTCGGGCGTCCCGTGGCTCGGGCGAATTCCGGCCCATTGGCGACGGCTTGGTTCCCGATTCCTTCGAGACTTACCTAATCGTTGAACCGGATGATCTGATCGTCCGTGCGATCGATCTACAAAATGACCACACGAGCCTACGCGTAGGGCTCGTTCGCGATCGTGGAAACATCACGTCGGCGTATCTCTGCCTAAGGGGGCGGGGTCATCTTACATCGGAATTCGGCCACCTGCTGTTGCATGCCTACGACCTGAAAAAGATCTTTCACGGGCTCGGTTCGGGATTGCGACAGAATTTGTCATTTGGAGATTTCAAGTACTTGCCCGTGGTGGTGCCGCCACCGAACTGTACAAGCATTTCGTCCAGAACGAGTCCTTTCGCCGGTTCGTCACGGACATGGTGTTCACGCTCACGAGCGTATAAGCGATTGAGGGGATTTGCTCGGCTCCACGGCAAGCCGCCTTCGCGGAGTTTGTCGGACGGCGGCAGCACAAGCCGCGCGGACGTAATCTCTGATACCGTAAACGCTTCGTACAGGAGCTTGAATGAAAGCAGATCCCATTTCGGTAGGCAAAGTCCTGAGTGAAAACCATCGCTTCGTCGTGCCTATTTACCAGCGTACGTATGCTTGGACCGAGCAGAAGCAACTGGAGCCACTGTTTGCACAGATCGAAGCGAAGGCGGAGGAACGGCTGCAGAAGGGAAAAGTGGATTTTCCCCACTACATGGGATCGCTGCTAGTGATCCCAGAGGGAGAGGCTACCTTCAGAAGAGTGCAGGCCTTTGATATCGTTGACGGGCAGCAACGGCTAACGACTTTTCACCTCTGTTTTGCCGCTCTCCGCGACATCGCAAGGAGCCGGGGTTTCGAGGATCTGTCAGTAAAGCTCGAAAATCTGCTCCTGAACAGCAAGGACGCGACAGAGGCTGACGGGAAACACGGCCGATATAAGTTGCACCCCACTGCTTTTGATCGCTGCCACTTTCGCGCGATCATTGATTCGACATCCGACGAGCTTCGAGCCAAGTACTCGAAGTACTTCTACAAGAACGGCAAAATTATCAAGGGCGGCACGCCGAATCCACTGGCCGCCTACTGGTTCTTCCTGAGTCGCGTTCAGGCGTTCATCAAGGACGACGACGCGACGGCTCGCGACCGTCTTTTGGTGAGCTTCCGGCAGAGATGCGTGAAGACGGGAGGAAATCAGTTCGGCTTCC
>CAZSQK010000170.1:0-12744 GCA_964608645.1 uncultured Solibacteraceae bacterium
CACGATGAAACATGGGCCTTCTCCGCCGGGGCACTTCCGATTCGGTCCTAGCGTTCGCGAGCGAATTGGGAGTGTCACAGCCTGCCAGGCTACACGGAACATCAGTCCCACCGCAATGCTCGCATCGGATCCACTCTTGCCGCGCGGCGCGCCGGGATCCACGCAGCGAATAACGCCGCCGCAACCAGCAGAAGAATGGCGAAAACGGCGCTCACAGGGTCGGCCGGCCCAATCCCGAATAGCATGGCTTTCACAACGCGCCCGAGGACCCAAGCTGCCACAAGACCGATCGCTGTGCCTACGACCAGCAGCCACAACGCTTCGCTAACGACAAGACCCACGATGCTGCCGGTCCTCGCTCCGATGGCGATGCGAATGCCGAATTCACGTGTGCGCCGCGCCACACCATAGGACGTCAGTCCGTACAGCCCGATAGCCGCCAGTGAAAGCGCCAGCCCTCCAAACAACCCTGTAACCGTCCCGACAAGCCGCTCGCGGAGCAGCGACCGGTTTACTTCCTCCTGAACGGTATGCACGTCGAAAATCGCGGCCGTCTTGTCCACATCGTGAATCTTCCGTCGAAGCGCGGAAGCGAGCGCCGCCGGGTTGCCGGACGTGCGCAAGTGGACGACAGTTCGTGATGCCCACGGGCCCGGCCGAGCTGGAACATAGATCATCGCGATCGGGCCTTCCCGCAGCCCTGTGTACTTGCTGTTCTTCACCACGCCGAGGATCTCCCATTCGTACACGCCCTCTTTCGTCCCCACTCTTCGGCCGATGGGATTCTCGCCGCCGAAGAAGTGCTTCGCGAATGTCTCGTTGACGACCATCACGTCCCGCGCGGCGACCATGTCACGATCGTCAAAGTCACGCCCCAACAGGAGGGGAACCCCCATCGTCGTGAAATAGCCAGGCGATACGAAGCCCACCGACGGGGAATCTCTTGGCTCGGGAGCGTTCGGCGTATAGCCCTGAACATAAACGCTCCAGCCCGTGTTGGTACCCAGGGGTGGAGCGTCCGCCAGGGCAGCGGAGACAACGCCCGGCAGACTCTTCACTTCCCTGAGCAGCCGGGAATCCAACCCGCGACCGCCCTCGACCGATGCAACGAGGATCTCGTCGCGGGCAAATCCCGTGTCAATGGTCAGCAGATTGTGCAACGACCGCAGGAACAGCCCGGCAGCGATCAGAAGCAGAAACGAGAGACTCATCTGAAAAACCACCAGTCCCTTACGGAACAGGATGCGAGCCGCCTTCCCGCCAACCTCCTCGCCTTTGATGCCAGGGGCAATGTCGATGCTCGTGCTCTGCAAGGCGGGGACAAGCCCAAAGAAGAGGGCAGCGCCGATCCCTAGAACCAGCGTGAATAACAGAACGGCCGGCTCCATCGGCGCGTTGAGGCTGCGGTCCGCGGGCAAGTATCGAATCAGGACATCGCGTATCCATCGCGCCAACAGGAGTCCGGAACCTGCTCCACCGATCGCCAGGATCAAGCTTTCGGTGAGTAATTGCCTGACCAGGCGGCTCCTCGCCGCGCCCAGACTCAGCCGGACTGCGATCTCCCGGCGCCGGGCCCTGGCGCGGCTCAACATGAGATTTGCCACATTGGCGCACGCGATCAGAAGCACCATCGTAGTCACCGAAATGAGCACCCAGAGCGCCATGGAGTAACCGTTGCGAAGCGAGGACAGTCCGGTGCTGCCGGGCATCAGGACGATCTTCTGCTGCATCAGGCTGCGGCGGCGTTCTGCCTTGGTGGCGCGGTCAATGAAATACTCCTGGTTGTATTGCCGCAGTAGAGTCGTCAGTTCCGCCTCCGCCTGCAGCCTTCCCCCGTCGGATCGCAATCTCGCAAAGATCCGAAGCCATTGGCTTCGAGGCTGTGTCAGCGCCGTTCCCAGTCCTGGTAGCAGCGCTTCCTGCATTGTCATTGGCGCGAACACGTCTGCTGGCTCGCCAACTTGCAGGCCGTCGAAACCCGGCGGCCCAACGCCAACGACCGTGAATGGACTCCCGTTCAAAAGAATGTGTGTGCCCACAGCAGATGCCTGACCGCCGAATCGGCGTAACCAGAAGCTGTGGCTGAGGACCGCGACCGGCCCGCGCGATCCACCCGAACCCCGTATCTGATCGTCTTCGTTCGCGATTGCTGTTCCGAGGAACGGCCGGACGCCAAGGGCGCCAAAGTACGTGCCGGAAACCAACACTCCGCTGATCCGTTCCGTTTCGCCATCCGTGCTGAGGCGCATGGGTGTAGCGCGAAAGGCGAGTACTCCGTCCAGTGTTTGGCTGTGATCGCGGAATTCGCGGAACAACGGGTAGGGCGACGAGACAATCTCGTTTCGAGTAACGACCATCAGCCTCTGCGGATCGGAGACGGGCAGGCTGCGTAAGATGAGCGCGTGTAGGATGCTGAAAATCGCCGTATTGGCTCCGATGCCCAATGCCAGCGACAGAAGCGCCGTGATCGTAAACCCCGGACTTCGGCGTAGGGTACGGATGGCGTAGTGGACGTCGCGAATCGTGGCTTCGATTCCAGTTCCGAGCCAGGCGTCGCGCACCTGCTCCTTCACCTGATCAAGTCCACCGGCTTCGAGCAACGCCTGTCGCCTCGCTTCCGCCGGCGGAATGCCGTGGCGAATCTTGCGTTCCGTCATCTCGTCCAGATACCCGCGCAACTCTGTATCCAGAGTCGCTTCGAGACGATCCCGGCCGGCGAGGTTAGTGATGATCCGCTTGATTTTGGCTGCCAGTCGCATTCCGTATCTCCTTGTCTGCGCTAGGCAGATTCGAGGACCTGGTTCATCGCTTGAACGATGCGCGCCCAATTTTCCTTTACCGCCGCCAGTTGGCGGCGGCCGCTGCGAGTCAGCGTGTACGATCGGACACGCCGCCCCTCGGTGGACTCCACCCAGTCTCCTTCGATCCAACCTTCCTGTTCCATGCGATGCAAGGCCGGAAATAGGGAGCCGGCCTTCACCTGAAACGTTCCGTTTGTGATCTGGGCAATCCGATCCGCGATGGCGGACCCGTGCATTGGGCGCAGGTTGAGGGTGCGCATGATCAACAGGTCAAGGGTGCCTTTGAGCAGTTCGGCAGATCGTTCGGCCATTGTTATAGAACTCCGATATAGAAATTCTATATTAGAACAGACGAGGCGGCGGCAGAACGGTTAGCTGGAACTGGGGCGGGTTTTACGCATTCCGCCGCGGCAATCCAGGCACAGGGATCACTTGCCGGCAGCGAGATCGTACTGATCGCCGCTGCGGAGCACAACCGGGTCGGCGCCGCCGCGCCGTCTCCCGTCGTATATGCTGACCGTGCCTTGGCCGATGACTTGAACACGATCGCCCTTGACGATGAGCGCCGCCGCGTTGTCGATCCCGATCCCGAGCTGGCCGGGATACTCCGCGCTGAACTTCACGGCCGCGTCGCTTCCGCGCTCGTCGAAGTGAGGGAAGACGGCCGCACGCTTCAGCAAGCCGAATCCGCCACGGCCGTAGGTTTTGATCAACGCGCGAATCTCCGGTGTGAACTCGTCGTCCGTCGTATCCAACCAGGACGCCTGGATCATTGCCCCTGCCGACTCTCCACCCACGACACCGCCGCGGTCCAGCAACTCATGGATCGCACGCTCGGTTTTTGTGCCGAGATAGGAGTAGACCATCCGTCCCGGGAAGCCACCGAGAATCCATACGCCCGTCGCATTTCGCAGTGGCTCAATGAAGCGGTCTGAATCGGCTGTTACGCGGTCGAGCGAGTGGAGCACGGTCACGTCGGCCACGCCGAAGGTCTCCTTCATGCGACGCGTGAGATAGGGAACCCATCCGGGGGGCCCGGCGTCGCCGATGCTCGCCGTCGGAATGACGACAATATGCGACGAGGCTCCTCCGGCGAGGGCCACGAATGCCGAGTTGATCGCGGGGCTCGGCCGGATGCCGCCTAGAAGGACGAGGCTGCCGCGGGACGGACCATGAGTCGGAGAGTCCTGAGGCTGTGATGCGGATTTGTTGGGCGCGGATTGAGGGTAGGCATTGGCGGTTGAGAAGATGACCACGGCAAGAGCGGCCCATACGGCCTGTCGGCGCCTCTTCATGGGATGACCTCAGTCTCTTGACGGCCGAAAAGCGGTAAGCGTGGAGCACTCTCCGGCTCCTGCGATCATCGGAACGTGATTTCCCCCATACGATACGGGTCGGAACCAGTGACGGATCCTCGCTTGCCCCTTGTCCGGCGATACGTTAATACTGATGAAGCAAAGGAAGCCCAATGGTTAACTTTTCCGGACAGAAGATTGTGGTGGTCGGGGGCAGTTCAGGAATCGGGTTTGCCACCGCGCAACTCGCCGCTGAACTGGGCGCCGCCGTAACCATCGCCTCGCGATCAGAAGACAAAGTAAGCGCAGCCGCCGCTAAGTCAAAAGCGGAGGGCCGCCGTCTGGATGTAACGGACCCTGCGGCGGTGGAGAGGTTCTTCGCCGATGGCTCAGTTTGGGACCACGTGATCGTTACAGGCTCAGAGGTGAAAATGGCCCCGCTGAAGACGATGCCGATGACAGACGCCTTTGCGGCCATGGACAGTAAGTTCTGGGGCTTCTACCGGGTGGCGCGTGCGGCGCGGATTCGGCCGGGCGGTTCGCTGAGTGTGGTTGCGGGCTATCTGGCAACCCGCCCAGCCGCCGGACGCGCGCTGATGGGTGCGATTAATGGAGCGCTGGAGAGTCTGGTGCAGGGGCTTGCACTCGAACTGAAACCAGTGCGAGTCAATGCGGTTTCGCCGGCCGTAGTGGACACGGAAATGTGGTACGGAATGTCGCCCGAAGCGCGGCAGAATATGCTCAGCACCCTGGCGGAAAAGTATCCTGCGGGAGTAGTCGGTCATCCCGAAGAAATCGCTCGGCTTCTGTTGTTGCTGGCGGCTACGCCTTATGCCACCGGCACACTGGTGACGATGGACGGCGGCGCATCCATCGCGTGAACTCCGTGGGACAGAGATGAAGGTCTACCAGACCGCGCCCAGCAAACGCATGTCGATTCTGGAGCGGCGTGCAGGCGACGGCCGCGCGTATTTCTCGCATCACTGGCATGAGGTCCACGGCGGAATGGTGTCGCGAATGCCGCATCTGTTCGCCTATATTCAGAACCACATTGTTGAGGAGTTCCTGAGCGGCCATGCCGGGTTCAGCGGCGATGGCATTGTGGAACAACTATGGCGCAGCACCGTCGAGATGCAGAAGGGTTATAGCAGCGCCGTGGTGAAGGACCTGATTGCCGATGAGGCGAACTACCTCGGGCACGGCTCGAACTACGCGATCCTTGCCCAGGAGAGTTTGCGCGAGGCGCCGGAAGGCAACAAGCTGATTGTCGCAGTGCGGCACGGGGGCGAGCCGGCGCTCGCCGATGCGGTGGCGGATTTTGCCGCAGAGGTTTGCCATGACGTGCTGCGCGATGATGTGATAGCGACCATTGCGAAGCCAAATTTCCTGCCCGTCCCGCCGCGTCCCGTCGATATGTTCCTGCACCTCTATGGGGCCGGCGCGGCAGACGCCTCCCAAGTGGGAGCCCGGATTGCGGAACGGACAGGTTCCCTGAGTCTCGGCCCAAATGCCGCGATTGCGGTTTGGCGGGTCGGCACACGAACGATTGTTCGCCCGGACTGAGATAAGGGCGGGACGGCCTGACCACAATTCCAGCGAGGCCGTGTGAGATTGCCGGTGACGACTACTGCATCGCCCGTCACTCACACCGGAGTGTTTCTACGGGACTCAGGCGCGCGGCCCGGCGGCTCGGCACATAAGCCGCGAGAAGCCCCAGAAAAATCAGAATCATGCTTGCCCCGGCGAAGGTGACCGGGTCCGTGGGCGCGACACCATAGAGCATCTTCTCCACCAACCGCGTAATGCCGACTGCGCCGCCCAGGCCCAGAGCCACACCGATGCCCACTGGCACGGCCGTTTCGGCCAGGACCATTCCGGTGACTTGGCGTGGCCGGGCGCCCAGTGCCATCCGGATGCCGATCTCTTTTTGCCGGCGCGCCACCTGGAACGCCATCACACCGTACACGCCCACCGAAACCAGAACCAGGGAGAGCGCGCCGAACAGTCCGGCCAGCGTTCCCAGCATGCGCTCCCGGAGAATCGATCGCGACAGATTTTCATCCAGCGTACGCACATCCGTCGCCACGAGATGGCGATCCACTCGTTTGAGCGCGGAATCCACAATCCCCTGAATTCCAGCGCCCCGGACGATATACACACCCGATTGCGGACGGTTGAACAGCGCCGCATCCACGTACACGGTCGCGGGGATCTCTTCACGAAGACTGCGCGGCCGTATGTCTTTCGCCATGCCGACGATCTCCATCCGCCTCGGTCCCTTAAACTCGATCCATTTCCCCAGCGGCGATCGGCCCTGGAAATAGCGGCGGGCAAACGCCTCGTTGACGACAACGACCTTCGCCTTCGTCGCCGTATCCCGATCGTTGAACTCCCTGCCCAGGATCACCGGCGTCCGCAGCGTTCCGAAATAATCCTCCGCGATGTAATTCACCTGCACATGGGTGTCCTCATTCGGTCCGTACGTGTACCCCTCCACCTGTGTGCCGTATTGCGAGCCCTTATAGCTCAGCGCCTCATTTTCGAAGCTGGCCGATGCCACTCCGGGCATCGATCGCAGACTCTCCAGAATCTGGCCTCTGAGCGTAGACCCCTGCACGCTGGCGCGGTCGGTCTTCACGGAAATCAGAGTCACATCCTCGCGATGGAATCCGGTCTCGATGGCGTACAGCCGCAGCAGGGTGCGGCCGAAAAGACCGGCGCCGATCACCAGCAGGACGGAAATCGCCACCTGCGCGGCGATCAGCCCTCGACCCCAGCGCCAGCGAGCGCCTAAGCGCGCCTCGGACAGCGCCGGTTGCAGTCCCTGCCGTGTCGCCTGGATCGCCGGCGCCAGGCTGAACAGCAGGCATGCAGCCGCGGAGAGGGCGGCGGCAAAAGCCAGAACGCGAAGGTCCGGCCGGGGATTCAGGGCGATCCGCTCGCCGCCGTTGGACATCGTCACCACCAGCGCATTGGACAGCCACCAGGCCAGCAACACGCCGAGCCCGCCCGCGGCGATCGCCAGCAGCATACCTTCGGCCAGCAATTGGCGGAGGATCCGCCCGCGTCCAGCGCCGATTGCCAGCCGGACGGCGATCTCACGACGCCGCGTCGCCGCGCGGCCGAGCAGCAGATTCGCGAGATTGGCGCAGGCAATCAGCAGGATCAGCGCGACAATCCCCATCAGCAATCGCAGGGGCTCGGCGAAACGGGACCGAAGGCTGTCGAATCCATTGCCCGAGGCTTCGAGCGGCATCCGCTGCGCGAGGATTTGCTGCCGGTTGAATTCGTTGCCGCTCGAATGCTCCGCCTGCGCCCGGATCACGCGCGAATAAATGGTGGCGACTTCGGTCTGCGCGCGTTCGATCGTGTAACCGGGGCGAAGGCGTCCCATCACCGAAAGCCAAGACATGGAATCGCTGGTGAGCCACCCCGGGTCCTCCAGAATCTCGCCGGCCATGGAAAGCGGCGCCGTAATCTCGGGAAGCGTTCCGGCGGTCATGCCGTGAAATTCGGGCGGGGTGACGCCGATGATGGTGAACACCCGGCCGTTCCAGCGGAAAGTCCGGCCGATCGCGGCCGGGTTCAAACCGAACCGCCGCATCCAGAACGCATGGCTGATTACCGCGACTGGTGTAGGGTTCCGATCCATCTCTGCATCGAAGGTCCGTCCGGCGAAAGCGGCAACACCGATCACCGAATAATAATTACCGGACACCACTTCGGCCTTCACCGCCTCCGGTTCCTCGTCGAAGACGATGTCGCGGCGGCCCAGTGAAGACTGCGCGAACATGTCCGTGAAACAGTGGAGCTCCTCGCGGAACTGACAAAACAGCGGATAGGAGAGAACACGCCCTCCGGCAAATTGCGCGAGCCGCTCGGGCTCCTGTACCGGCATCGTCCGCAGGATCACGGTGTCGATCAAGCTGAAGATCGCGGTATTCGCGCCGATCCCGAGGGTCAGGGAAACAATCGCGGCTGCCGTGAATAGCGGACTTCTCGCCAGCAGGCGAATCCCGTGCCGGCTGTCGCGCAGGAAGTCGCTGAGCCAGCGGATCGAGCCTTGATCGCGCACCGCTTCGGCCGCATGGGTCAGGCCGCCCGCGCGGAGGCGCGCCTCTCGCACGTCCTCACCCCGGCGCGCCGCATCGAGCTCCGCCATCTCCAAATGGAAGCGGAGCTCTTCCTCCGTCTCGCGGGCGTCGCGATGCCGAAGGGTTTCCCGCCACCGCTGCCACCATTCCAGCAAACGAAATCTCATCCCGCGCCTCCTTCGAGCATCGCCTGCATGATCCTGGCCATGCGGCTCCATTCGGCCTTTTCCGTCTCGAGTTGGCGGCGGCCCGCAGCCGTGATGCTGTAGTAGCGCGCACGCCGATTCGTCTCCGTCCGGTCCCACTCCGCGCGAATGAATCCGCGCTGCTCCAGACGCAACAAGCCGGGATAAAGCGTGCCCATGTTCAGTTGAATAGCCCCACCCGATCTCTGTTCGATACGCGCACCGATGGCGTACCCATGCATGGGCCCGACGGAGGCGAGCGCCTGTAGGACCATTAAGTCAAGCGTGCCCTGAAGCACACCGGCCTTCTGTTCATTAGGCATTCTAATGAATTGTGTCACCTGTTCATTAGGATGTCAAATAGGCGCTGGGGGCCATCGATCACCCGCGCCTGGTTCCCCTGCCGTCTTCGCGCCATTTGACGACCTTGAGGTCCAGCACAAAGATCGAGTAGATGACAGGGACGATGAACAGGGTCACCAGGGTTGCGAACGAGAGCCCGCCGATCTGCGCATAACAGAGCGCTTTCCACAGCGGGCCGCCGTGGAGAGCCAGCGGAAATAGGGCAAGGACCGTCGCTGCGACCGTGATCAGCACGGGCCGGATGCGCATTATGCCGGCGTCGATTAACGAATCGCGTAGACTCTCGCCATCCTCGTGCCGTTCCTCAATGAAATCGAATAGGACGATGACGTGACTTACGATCACGCCGATTAGGCTGGTAATGCCCAGGGTCACCAGGAAACCCAGCGGCATGTGCATCAGCCATACACTCGCCAGCGCGCCGACGGCGCCGAAGGGAATCCCGGCAAACACGATCAGCGGCTTGATGGCGTTCCTGAACTGAAACACGAGGGCCAGATAGATAGCGATGACCGACGCGAGCACGACGGTGAGCGATTGGCGCTGCCCTTTGATCTGCTCCTTCAACTCGCCAACGATCTCCATCCTGTACCCCTGGGGAAGTCCTGCCTCAAACTGGCGCAACGCCGGCAACAGCGGGTCGGTTGCTTCCGATGCGAGGCGCCCAGGTTTGGGCAACGCCGAAACGGTGATCGCACGGTGCTGATTGACCCGGTGAATTTCGACCGGTTCGGGCGTGTACACGAGCTTGGCGACCTGACTGAGCAGGATGTTTTGCGGCGCCTGCCCCGAATAGACGTAGAGCCGGTTTAGCGCGGTTGCCGTATCCCGCTGACCGTAGTTCATCAATTGGACAATCGGGATGTTCTTTCTGCCCTCCCGCATCACGCCGACCGGGATTCCGGAGACAGCCGAATAGGAAGAGATTGCGATGTCCTGGCTCGACAGCCCTGCCAGGCTCGCCCGGTCCTGGTCAACCTCGATGTGGGTGCGCAGGGCGTCGTTGCCCCAATCGTCCCTGATGTTAATGGCGAACGGCGAAGATTTGAGGATGGTCTTGAGCTTCTCCGCGTGCGAGCGGAGCACGCCCGCGTCCTCGCCGAGGACGCGGATCGAGATCGGAATCAACGTCGGCGGCCCGTTCTCCACCGTCCGGACATCGATGCGGGCGCCCGGGACTCGCGCGGAGAGCGCCTCCTGGAGCGGCGCGATCAGTGCGTTGGTGTCCTCGCTGTGTGTGAACTGAAGCAGGAGCCGCGCGTAATTGGGCGACGGCGCCTCGGGTGGAACGGAGAACCAGAATCGCGGTCCGCCCGCCCCGATAAAACTCGTCATCGAAGCCAGTACCCGGATAGACACCAAGCGAGCCCAGCGGAAGCGTCAATCCCAGGTGCGCGAGTGACTGCGACCCCAGCGCCGCCACGGAGAACGCCGGCAAGCGATATGTCCGTGCAACCTTGACCTCGGCCAGCGCCTTGGCGCTTTCCAGCCGGGCAGCACGGATGGCGCGGTTGTTCGCCTCTGCTGCCTCGATCGCCTGCCGCAACGTCAGTTTCTGGCCGTGAATCAGTCCGGGCGCCCATATGAGGGCGATGGGTACCAAATATCTCGCAGGCATCGCACTACACCCCGGCGGGGACAAGCTTCTTCGACGCTCTCCAGACTTTCCCATTGATGAAATCAGGAGCGAGGCGGCGCATGAATGCGAGCAGTTTTGCCTGCCCGGGCTGGATCTCCAGAGCGCCCGCCTTGAGGGACGCAAAGGACTGCTTCACCAGCTCGTCGGTCGTCATGAGAGCGAAGACTTCGCCCTCGGCAATGTCTGCCGCCAAATCGGTCTTCACCGCGGGCGGCATGAGTTCGATGACCTCTACGCCGGTCTTCTCCAATTGAAAGCGCAGTGACTGGGTGTAGGAGTGAATCGCTGCCTTGCTGGCGCTGTAGATTGGCGCGGACGGCATAGGCACGAAGGCCAGCGCGGAAGACGTGTTGATCACCGTGCCCTTGTTGGCTGTGAGGATGTCGATGAACGCGGAGGTCATGCCAATTACACCGCCAACGTTGATATTCATCTCCGCCATCAGCCCGGCAGGGTCGGCCGCCGGAGCCGTGAGGTTCTTGTGGAGCATGATGCCCGCGTTGTTCATCAGCACGTCCAGTTTTGGGAAATCCGCCTTCACGCGTGCCGCAAGGGCGGCAATTTGCGCGAGATCGGCGGCGTCGCTCTGGATGGTGTGAAGCTTCGGGTGTTTCGCCTTTACCTCGTCGAGCACTGCCCGGCGCCGCCCGGTCACGATGACCTCGTTTCCGAGTTCGGCGAACTGGAGCGCGAAAGCAAGTCCGATGCCGGACGAGCCCCCGGTAATGAGGATGGTGCGGCCTGTGAGATTCATCATGTTCCTTTCGTTTGCCTTGGATCCCGTATGCTGCATGGGATTATGATCATAATCTAAAAGTCGCAAAAAAATTTCAAAAAGCGGCCAGGAGAGATTCCCGGACACTGTCCAACACGTTCTGCCTGTCGGCGGGCTCGGTAAAAAGACGAGCCATCGCCACGGCGCCTGCCATGGCGCTGAAAATGACAAAAACGTTGCGCCGCCGCTCATCTGGCGTCGCGCCCGGCATGAACTCGGCCCATCGATTCGTAAGCTCCTTCATGAGGTCCGCGGTTCGTTTCCTGATGCTCAATTTAGCGCGGGCAATGTCAGGCGCCAGCGTTACAACCGGACAGCCCGTGCCGGGGTGATTACAGTGCTCGGCTGAGAGGTACCACCGAACAATTTCTTTCCACCTGTCACGAGCCGGCACATCCTCCAGCGAGGAGACCCGTTCGATTAATTCCGAGAATCCCTGCGCAATGGCCTCGACAAGAAGCTCATCCTTGCTCCGGAAGTGCTTGTAAAAGCCACCGACAGTCAGACCCGACGCTTTCATCACGCTCTCGACGCCTGGACCGCTCAAACCCTCTGCGCGGAGTTTGCGAGCGGCGTTCCGAATAATACGCTCGCGGGTTCGCGTCTTGTGCTCTGGTTCGTAACGCATATCGGCTGCTAATGAGATTATAGCTATAATCCCATAGATTCACAATACTGCTGGGGGCGCTGGTTGTGGGACACGTCAAGAAAAGTCGGCAAGCGTTCGCGGGCAATGGGCGCCGCTAGAACGCGCTGATCGACAACGTCCTGCAGTCAAGCGGTTGGACCTTAATTGGACCTTATGCCTCGGACCGCTGCGGGCCGCGGGGGAACGGCCCAATGCGCTGAATCAACGACTTAGCATGATCGGGAACGCGTCAGAATGCTCGAAATCAGCTTGAGGTAGGCACCCTGGCGCCGAGAAGGCCTTCACGGATTCTCTTCTCAAACCGCTGCATCGCGGCGTCGATATTGGCGAGAGAAGTCGCCCTGTCCTCCACCGGCAGATAGGTGAGATCGATGTCGACCGAGAGGCGCGGCATGTCGCGCACAAAGAGATTGATGGCCGTGCCGCCCTTCAGGGCGAAGCGGGTTTCTGTAGCGGCGAGCGGGATCGTCCGGACCAGCAGCGCGGCCTGGCGGCGGATTGTTCAGACGCTGCCATCGAGGCTCTCCGGCGCCGTGATGTTGTATTTCGTATCCAGCTTGCCGCCGCGCACGAGCATCCGTTTGCCGTTGCCAAGGTCGATGCCCGAGCGGTCGAGCTTCTGCAGCCAGGCGCGATTGTGGCGTTCCGCGAACCAGAGAAACAGCCGCTTCACTTTTACGTTTCGGCAATCGGCGAGCAGTGCCTGAAGCCGGCGCGGGCTCAGGTTGCGCAGCCCCTCCATGAGCACATCGGCTTGATGGAAGGTCTCGCTCTTTGGAACCTCATTCAGCAGTTCGAGGATGGCACGTTCCGGCGTCGATACGGTAAGGGGATACTTCCAGTGGCCCCAGGTTTGCTCCGTGAAGCCGCTGTCCTCCAGTGACGGCGGAGTGTTGCCGATCATCAGAAAACGTCTTTTTTTGAGCATCATTCGGCAGGGCGT
>CAZSQK010000171.1:0-12262 GCA_964608645.1 uncultured Solibacteraceae bacterium
GCGGGGGCGGCCTGTGCCGATCTGGCGAGGGGGCAGATGGTACGCGGCAACTGGCGTTTCGGACTACGGCGCTGTGGGTGGATTTGCCGCGATGCCGCGGTGGCGGCCTGTGCCGATCTGGCGTGGGGGCAGATGGTACGCGCCAACTGGAATTTCGGACTGCGGCGCTGTGGGTGGATTTGCCGCGATGCTGCGGTGGAGGCCTGTGCCGATCTGGCCTGGGGGCAGATGGTACGCGCCAACTGGCATTTCGGACTGCGGCGCTGTGAGTGGAGTTGCCGCGATGCTGCGGTGACGGCTCGTGCCGATCTGGTGAGGGGGCAGATGGTACGCGTCAACTGGCATTTCGGACTGCGGCGCTGTGGGTGGATTTGCCGCCGGTGCCCCGACGTTCGGGGGAGCTGACCGCTAGCCGATTGGCATTGCGATTCCATTACGATTGCGGCTCCGCGACCGGACGACCGGGGGCGAAGGCTCCTACGAGCATGCCCACCGCGAATGTCACCGTGGTCCCGATCAGCACATACCATGTCCAGGCGATGGGAGTCCCGAAGCGGACTCCCAGGACGGTCGCGAGGCCGGCGATGACACCGCAGATGGCGGCGAGCTCGCCCGGGCGCTTCGTCAGCACGCCCAACAGAAACACCCCTAAAAGCGCGCCGAACGGAATCGACGCGATCGTCAGTCCGGCTTGCAAGACCGACGGCGACTTGCGCGCGCCATAGGCGATGGCAAACAGCACGAGACCCCATCCGACGGTCGCCCAGCGGGCGATGCGCATCGACTGCGCCTCGGTCATTTGTCTTCCGCGCGCGCGCAGGAAATCGACGACCGTGGTGGACGCCAGCGAATTCAGGGCGGCGCTGAGGTTCGCCATGGCGGCGGCGAGGATCGCGGCGACGATCAGACCCGCGAGCGGCGTCGGCAGGCTTTTCCAGATGAATTCGGGGTAGATGCGGTCGTTCTGGACCGGGGCGGCGAGGTGGTTGTCGCCGTAATACACAAACAGCAAAACGCCGATCAGGAGAAAGAGGGAGAACTGCACGAGAATGACGACCCAACTGGTGAGCAAGGCGGCACGGCTCTGCGCCTCGCTGCGCGCGCTGAGGAGGCGCTGCACCATCAGCTGATCGGTGCCGTGGCTGGCGGTCGTGAGGAAGCAGCCGCCGGCGAGCCCCGCCCAAAACGTGTAGGTGCGCGAGAAGAACTCCATATTGGGGGCGAACCGGAAATCGAAAATTGTAAATTTGTGGGCGGCTCCGGCGACCATCGCGACGTGTTCCCAGCCGCCGGGGATCTTGCCCAGAATCACGATGAAACTGAGAATCGCGCCGACGACGTACAGAGTCATTTGCACGACATCGGTCCAGATGACGGCTGTCATGCCGCCCTCGAAGGTATAGAACAAGGTGAGGACGGTGATCAGCGCGATCGATTCCAGTTCGCCGGTTCCGAGGACGATCGAGATCACCAGCGAGATGGCGAAGACCCGTACCCCTTCGGCCAGCGCCCGCGTCACCAGGAATATGGAAGCGGTGAGTTTCCGGATGCGTTCGCCGAACCGGCGGCGCATCAATTCGTAGGCGGTGAACATCTCGCCGCGGAAGTAATGGGGCAGGAATAAAGCGGAAATCACGATCCGCGCCACCAGATAGCCCAGCACAATCTGCAGGAATCCCAGGTTCCCGTTGAACGCCAGGGCGGGCGTGCCCACGATGGTAAGAGTGCTGGTCTCCGCCGAAACGATGGAGAGGCTAATGGCCCACCAGGGGGCGGTGCGCCCTCCCAGGAAGTAGTCGCGCAGGTTCTTTTGCCCGCCGCGGAAGCGGGCGCCAAACCACGTGATGGCCACGAGGTAGGCAAGGATCACCGCCAGGTCGATGTAACGCATGGATGATGGGCCGTTCGAACGACTTCTAGCATACCCTTGATCTGGTATGATCTGTCATTCGGAACCTGACAGGCAGATCCGGAGTCGAATGAAGTTGCGCCACGAAAGTGGTTTGGCTATACTCCGCAATGTCATCAAACGGATCACCCCCAACAGAGCCGGAAGGCAGGAGGCGCACGTGTTCAATTTCTACACGATCATGAGAAGGGTCGCGGCAACGGCCGCTCTGGGAGCATTGGTTGTCGCCGGGACACTCCAACCGGCTCACGGCCAGGCGGCGAAGAAAGAATATAAGCCGGGCGAGTTCGAGATGTACGACGCCGCGGCGAAGGCCGTCGGCGCGCAAAACTTCGCGAAGGCCATCACGGAACTGGAAGCGTGGAAGCAAAAGGTTCCGGCTTCGGATTACGCCGACGAGCGGTCCGTGCTGCTGATTCAGTCGTATGGCGGGGCAAAGCAGTTCGACAAGGTGCTGGCGGAAGCCGAGCCCATGCTGGCGAAGGACCTCGACAAAGCGTTTCCGGATCCCAAAGGCGGTCCTGGACAGGTGCTGGCGGTGCTGCTGACCTCCGCCGTGGCGATTCAGAACCTCCCGCAGCCGACACCGCAGCAACTGGCGACCGCGGATAAGGCCGCGCACATGCTGCAGAGTTACAACCGGAAACCGGAAGGGCTGGATGACGCGCAGTGGAACACCGCCAAGGGGCAGTTGCAGAATGCGGCGAAGGCCGCGCTTCTGTTTGTCGCCGTGGTTCCGGGAAGCAACGCCCTGGCAAAGAACGATTGCGCCACGGCGCAGACGGTGTTCAGCAAGGCTCTCAGCGACTATCCGGACAACGCCTTCATCGCCTATCAACTGGGTCAGGCGTATCGCTGCACAGTGAAGGCGACGCCCGCGAAGATGGAGGAGTTTCAACCCAAGGCGATCTATGAGTTCATTCGCGCCATGGTGATCGATCCGAGCCTGGGGGGGACGCAGGATCCGAAGAAGATGGGCGATATGCTCACCAACACGTACGTGAACTACCACGGCGGGTCGGAGGGTCTGGAAGAGCTGAAGACGCAGGCCAAGGCGGCGCCGCTGCCGCCGGCGAATTTCACCATCGAGAGCGCGACCAAGGTGGCCGACCGCAAGCAGAAGGAGTTCGAGAGCAAATATCCGCAGCTCGCGATGTGGCTGGGGATCAAGAGCCAACTGGCGGGCACGGGCGGTCCGCAGTACTTCGAGAGCCAGTTGAAGAACGCGGCGGTGCCGAAGCTCAAGGGAACGGTGGTGGAAGGCAAGCCCGCCTGCCGCTCCAAGGAATTGCTGGTCAGCGTTCCGGAACCGGATCAGCAGAACGCGCAGGCAGTGATCACGCTCAAGCTGGACGCGCCGTTGACCGGGAAGCCGGAAGCCGGCGAGATTCAATGGGAAGGCGTGCCGTCGGCGTTCAACCCGGATCCGTTCATGCTGACGATGGACACCGAAAAGGCGAAGATCGAAAACCTCAAGACCTCACCGTGCGCGGGCGCTCCCGCCGCCCGTCCGGGCGTCAAGAAGGGTGCCACACCGAAAAAGAAGTAAAGTAGTCTTTAGGGCGGTCCAAACCGCCTGCCGCATCAGGGCCGGCTCCACCGGCCCCTCCTTTTTAGGTGGTTATGTTCAACATCCAATCGACTCTGAAAGCCATTGCGGCGGCCGGGGTTGTGGGCGTGATGGCCCTCACCTGCGCCGCGCAGACAGCGGCGCCCGCCGCCAAGAAGAAAGAAGTCAAGGACCAAGGCGAGTTCGAGCTGTACAATCAGGCGATCAAAGACGCCGCCAACGCCGCCAAAGAACTGCAGGATCTCGACGCCTGGGCGCAAAAGTACCCGGATTCCGACTTCAAGGACGATCGGGCGTACATGTACATGCAGGCGTACAGCACGATCCAGCCGCCGCAGCCGCTGAAAGTCATCGAGTACGGGCAGCAACTGATGGCGAAGGATCTGAATACGGTCTTTCCGGACGCCGCGGGCGGGCGCAACATTCTGACGGTGCTCTTCCAGGTGGCGTGGAATATCGCGGCGTTGCCGGCGCCGACGGCCGAACAGTTGGCCCTGGGGGAGAAGGCGGGGAAGCAACTGCTGGACTTCGCGCCGAAATATTTTGTGCCGGCCAACAAACCGGCGGCCACCAGCGACGCGGAATGGGCCGCGGCGCGGGCGGACATCGAGAAGCGCGCGAACATCGCCCTGGCGGCGATCTCGCTGGCGCCGGCCAACCAGGCACTGGCGAAGGGCGACTGCGCGGCCGCGGACGCGATGTACACGAAAGCGCTGCAGCAGAACCCGAACAATGCGTCGATCTCGTACAACCTGGGCCGCGCCTTAAGCTGCGAGGCGAAGGCGAATCCGGACAAGGCGTCCGACCTGGCGACGCGCGCGATTTATGCGTTCGTGCGCGCGGCCGCAGTGGACCCGACGCTGGGCGGGAGCGCCGACGCCGCCAAGATCACGGCGTACGCGAATAGCGTGTACACGGGGTACCACGGCAGCGATGAGGGTTTGAAAGCGCTCATGGACCAGGCCAAGGGGTCGCCGCTGCCGCCGCCCGGCTTCGCGATCGAGTCGGCGAGCGCGGTGGCGGCGCGCAAGCAGAAGGAGTTCACGCAGAACAATCCGCAACTGGCGCTGTGGATGGGGATCAAAGGGCAACTGGCGGACGTGAACGGCCAGCAGTATTTCGACGGGCAATTGAAGGACGCCGACGTGGCCGGGCAGAACGGCGCGCGGGCGTTGAAAGGCACAGTGGTGGAAGGCCGCCCTGCCTGCCGGTCGAAGGAATTGCTGGTGGCGATTCCGGAACCGGGGCAGCAGGGCGCGCGGCCGGAGATCACGTTGAAGCTCGATGCGGCGTTGACGGGCAAGCCGGTGGCGGGCGATACGATCGAGTTCGACGGTGTGCCGCGGGCGTTCAGCAAAGAGCCGTTCATGCTGACGATGGAGACGGAGAAGGCGAAGATCACGGGGCTGAAGGTGGATCCGTGCGCCGCCGCGGCGCCGGCGCGGACGGGGACGAAGAAGGCGGCTCCGAAGAAGAAGTAGCGGGGCAGGGTTGTTGTAAGTAATCTTGCGCGTCGGGTGTTTGGCGCTGCCCCATGTTGCCAATTAGCAGCAGGCCACATGCCAGCCCCGTTTTACCGACACCTGTCGTCGACACCGGGACGATATTTTCGGCGGTGGCGATGCCGTCCAACACCGCAAACCCTCGAAGCTGTCCGGCGCGCCTCTCTTGCCGGGCGTGCCACTGCGCGCGCACCAGGCGTGTCAGAGAGAGAGAGTAACCAATGCCGCTCTTGCCGGCGGCGGGCAACTGCTCGTCATCGATCTACAGATGCGCCTCATACGCACGACGGCCCTTGCATAAGGACCACGAGCGAAGTAGATTAACTTACTTGAGTAGGCATAAGAACATACCATCCCGCAGCATGATCTTGCTCGGAACCGCCAGTCTGATCGCAGCCAGCCCGATTGCCATCGGCGTACTGGGCCCGGCGCGGCTTTTCGCACAGCAGCGCGAGCCGGCGGCCACGTTGGCCTTCGAAGTTGCCTCCGTGAAGCTCAACCGGAGCGGCGCCCGTGAGGGGTCGTTCCAATTCTCGCCCGGCGGAGAGCGGCTCACCGTAAGAAACACGTTCCTCGGAGTCATTATCATGCGGGCGTTCGAGGTGGATGAACTTCAATTTACCCGCCCCACGCCGCCGCTACTTCGGGAGCGGTACGATCTGGACGCTAAGGCGGATCATCCGGTAAGCCGCGCGGAAATGATGCGCCTGCTCCAGAATCTGCTGAGGGAGCGGTTCAAGCTAAGCCTTCGGCGCGAAACGAAGGAAGTCTCCGGGCACGCGTTGGTGGTGGCGAAAGGCGGCCCCAAGCTCCGGCCGCATGCAGGTGAGCCGGTGGATTGCAGAACCCGGCGCGGCAACGATGGCCGTCTCATTTACGAAAACTGCTCGATGGCCAAGTTCGTGACCTACAGTCTGGTCTCCGGCATGGCCGGACTCGCAGGTCTGGTCGGATCTCCTTTCTTTATCGCGGATGAAACAGGGTTGAAGGGCGACTATGACTTTGAGCTTATCGCCAGCCGCGAGATACCAGCGAACCCCAATGAGGGCAGGCCGGAGCCGGTGCTGATCAATCCCGAAGCGCCGTCGATCTTCACCGCCCTACAGGAACAGCTCGGTCTGAAGCTCGAGCCGCGGCGAATCCCGGTGGAGTTTTACACCGTGGACCACGTGGAGAGGCCCACCGAGAACTGAATCATCGGCGCGGGTCACTTCTCGAAAGCCGATGTGGGTCCTGGTCGCCGAGCGCCCAAGCTTCCTTAAATACGACACCGCATCGGCAACGAGCAGACGAAAGCGCGCAGGCTTGCCTGTTTTGGACGGTTCCGATCCGTGGAGCGAGGTGTGCGGCCTGCTCCTGTTCCAACAGATCATCGGCGAAGGCCAATCCCATGCACTGTGGTGAACCGCAGGCAGTAAATCCGCCTCGATCCCGTCAATTGCGGCCTTGATCTGCGATTTCTTTGGGGCCGTCAAGTCCCATTGTCAGAAGTGACAACAGCCTATCAAGGGATGTGCTGGTTCACCGTGAAATGGACAGCGGGTGTTCCTTCTTAGTGAGTTACAGGCATTTCGACGGACACCGCCCAATGTCGTCGCGGGGCAACCTGCAAACTGGTTTCGAAAAGAAATCGGGTGAACTTGGCGCCCCGCGTACACTGACGCCGCAAACTAAACTGGCTAGGAAAGAATCATTCACCACTCGATGCCGCAGGCCGCGGCGGCGACGGGCAGTTTTGGTAAAGGCTAGGCGACAATGCTTTCTTTTATGCCTCGTTGGAGGAATCTGTGGTCAACCGATGGTTTCGAACAGCAGCGAAAACGTCGGCTGCCCAGGTCGCGAGGACCCTATAGGGCTTCTTTGCCTGGCCATTTTCTCTTTTGCGAAGGAGTCTGCCTCGGCCAACCGCGTGTTTGCGGTGATTCGGTCGACTGCAAGAGAATCTACACTTTCAGCGGAAAAACCATTCGTGATCAATGGACTTCACCGACGGACTCAGAGCCGAGCCGTAATCCCGGCGAACGGCCGCGTAAGCGCTTCCGATTGACGCGCTGACGGTCGCGTAATTATGCTACTGTCGCTCCGCCGCAGCTTCTCGTGGCCGCTCTAAGTCCTTGAGGTCCAGCTGATTCACATCGTCAATGATTTTTGCGAATGACCGCGTTGTCGCTTCCAAGCCCGTCCAAGGCACCTTGTCTGGCGTTTCTGCGTCTGTGTGAAAGTACATGTTGAAGTCTGTCGTGGTGACCGCGGGAACGAAGGGCCACAGCATACGCAGGTCGCCCAGCGGGGCACCCTGTTCTGGAGCCGCATAGGTCGAGACTCCAAATTGACGGAAAGCATTCATGGCGATTTGCTCAAGCTTCGGCCGCGAGGGGCCGCCGGCATACCAGAACTGTGCTGTGTACGTATTTGATGGGCGAATGGCCTCCCAATACAGGTACGTCTGTAGCGTCGATGTGTGCTCGGCATTAATTAACAGCGCCGTTTTTCGAAAGAGTTCGTCTTTGCGGGCAAGTAAATCCTGGCCGCTCATCGCCGGCCCGTGATGTCCGCTGATGCCCATGAACACCAGGGTTCGCCGGCGGCTCGCTTGCGGAACCTTGGCGAAATATTCCGCCAAACCGATCATGGTCGCGACGCCGGACGCATTGTCTCCCGCGGCATCAAACCAGCCATCGCGATGCGCCATGATGTAGATTTTCTCATCGGTAGTTCCTGGAAGCGAACCCCAGACAGTTGCCGTTTTCCGGCCAGCGATCCGCTTGGTCTGAAACTGGATTTCGACCCGAGGGGGGTGTCCTGGGTGAGCACTTCCTATCATGTCCCTAAGGGCGTATCCGTCCTCCATCCCCAGGTAGAACGTCGGTATCTTTCCGCCAGTCTGATACAGTTGCGCTCTGAAGTTGCCAGGCAGCGCAAGAATAACGAGCAGGGCCGCCGCGCCTCGCTCTTCAGCGCGCCGCAATGCGCCATCCGCTTGGGCCGTCTGCCACGTGGCTGCCGGCATCGGCACGCTAAGTAGGACCGCAACTTTCCCCCGAACGTCCCGGCCAATAAAGTCCGCCTCACTCCCAGTGCCTATGTACACAGCCTCAAGATTAAGACCATCTGAAGGAGCGGCAGGCGACTCATACGAGGGCTGTGCCGATCCCAAAGGCAACGTCCTTTCAGCGGTCCTGGCGTATACGCTCCAAGGCTCGACCGGTTCCCACACCGGATTCGGAATTGGCAAAGACTGTATACGCACATCTGAAAGCCCAATGCGCCTAAACTGATTGAAAAGCCATTGCGCGGATGCTTCGTCCGCTGACGAGCCGATGATCCTGCCCCAGTACTGCGGGTGACCACTATCGCGAAACTTTCGCGAGATAGCGGCCTGCTGAACGACCAATTCGTGCAGGCGCTTGCCATCGATGCTGGAGTAGCGTTCGGCGCCCGGCAATAGCGGCCATCTCAAGAAAGCGTCTTCAAGTCTCTGGAGCGGCTGCGCAGAGGGCACAGTGTACAGCTCACCACGCGAACTCGGCGCGGCAACTTGCGGTGCAGGCTCGGATCGTGGAAGACTCTGCGCGCCGGCTACGCCAACCAGAAACAAACAGATCGGGGCCGCCAGCGAACTGCAGTCGATCGCCTCGCGGATTATTTTCATAGCCCTCCTACTGCTTCTGGGAAACTATTTTACTCCTTCACGTGCGATGTGCTTGGCCTGCGTAAGGGTTGATGCATCATCCGAAGGCTATGCTCGTTGATCGGCAAAATGTCAGCCACACAGATTTAGCGGACTACCGACTCGCGCCCCAAGAGTAGCGGCTGGCTGTATACTGGACCGTACCCGGGGGGCTCCAAAATCGAAGTTCGTGAGGCAACCTATGTCCGATTCTCAGGGACAAAGTCATGCGGCGCGCCACGTTTCTCACCGTAGCCTGATCCTCTGCAGGCTGCTGCTCCTGGCGTTGGCCGTGCCCGCGCACGCACAGGAAGTCAGCGCCGGTCTGACCGGCCGCGTCACCGACCCCTCGGGCGGCGCCGTGGCCGGCGCCGCCGTCACCGCCCGCGACCAGGAGCGCGGCACTTCCTGGTCCGCCGTCACCAACGAAGACGGGATCTACGCCTACCCGCGGATTCCCGGGGGCGCTTATCGTCTCAAAGTCGAAGCGCAGGGCTTCAAGGTTTACACGCACCCGGATATCATGCTCGAAGTCAATCAGCGAGGCCGCGTCGACGTCGCGCTCCAGCTCGGATCGGTGAGCGACAGCATCGAGGTCTCGAGCGAAGCGGCGGTGCTGCAGACCGAAACCACACTGGTCAGCGCCGTGGTCAGCGGCCAGACTCTCGACGACGCGCCGCTCATCAGCCGCAATTTCCTCGAGCTGACGATGACGATCCCGGGCGTCACCACCACCGACCCGGCGTCCTTCAACACCGGAACGCGCGCCGACAACGCCGGGCGCGTGTTCGTGAACGGCAACCGCGAACAGGCGAATAATTTCATGCTCGACGGCGCCGACGCGAACCAGGTGTCGGACAACCTCGCCGCCTATCAACCGAGCCCGGACGCGATCCAGGAAATGCGCGTCATCACGCAAAACGCGTCCGCCGAATTCGGCAACTTCCAGGGCGGCGTGATCAATCTGGTGATCAAGTCGGGCACCAACCAGTTTCACGGCAACCTTTTCGAGAGCTTCCGCAACGACAAGCTCAACGCCGGCAACTGGGCCCGCAACTGGTCGGGACTGCCGCGCGCGCCGGTCCGCTGGAATCAATTCGGCGGCACCATCGGCGGCCGCCTCAAGCGGGACAAGCTGTTCTTCTTTGCCGACTACCAGGGCTTCCGCCAGGCCTCGCCCACGTCGCTCTCGGTGACCTCGGTCTTTCAAACGCCGTGGCGCACCGGCAACTTTTCGAATCTGCTGACCTCGACCTACAGGAATACGCAGCTCTACAATCCGTTCTCCACGGACGCCAAGGGAAGCCGCTCGCCATTCCCCAACGACCAGATTCCGCTGAGCCTGTTCGATCCCGCCGTGCTGAAGCTCTTTTCGGACACGCGCGTCTTCCTCCCGCAAAGCGCCACCGGCGCCAGCAACAATCTCACCTACGCCACGCATTCCAAGGTCAACGCCGACCAAGGCGACATGAAATTGGATTGGCGGCCGAACCAGAAGGATTATCTGACGGCGCGCTTCTCCGCCGGCGCGCAGGATTCTCGCGGGTTCAACACCTTCATCCTGCTCTTCCCGCCGTTCCGCACCGCTCCGTTTCAAAACGGCGTGATCAACTGGACGCGCACCTTCGGGCCGCACGTGGTGAACGAAGCGCGCCTCGGCGTCAATCACAACAGCCTGCAAAACGGCACGCAAGACAACGGGCTGGGCGATTATGCGCAGGCGCTCGGAATCAAGAACGCCGGCCCGGGTTTGATGTCGCTGCAAGGTTTCGCCTACGCCGCCACCCTGGGCAACGCGAACGACGGCCTGCAGCAGTTCTTCACCACCAACGTTTATCACGGCATCGACAACGTCAGCATGACCTTTGGCCGCCACATGGTCAAGACCGGCGGGCAGTTCATCCGCCAGCAGGTGAACACATTCTACGCCGGGAACAACGGCCGGACCGGTTACATCAACTTCACCGGCCGCTTCACGGCGCCCAACGCCGTGAATCCCGTTCCGCAGGGTCTGCTGATCGGCGAGGCCGATTTCGTGCTCGGCCTGCCCACCGACCTGGGACGCGGTGTGAGCACCGGCACGTGGGGACATCGCTCCACGGTCTATGGCGTCTACATTCAGGACGACTGGCGGGCAGCCAATAATTTGACGCTGAACCTCGGCATTCGTTGGGAGTACCATTCTCCGTGGGTCGAGGTGGCCGACCGGCAGGCCAACTTCGGAATGTTCACCGGGGAGTTGATGCTGGCCGGCCAGAACGGCAACAGCCGCGCGTTGTATCAGGCGTTCCAGAAGGACTTCCAGCCGCGGGTGGGTTTCGCGTACACGCCCGGCGTGCTGAAGAAGAAGGTGGTGCTGCGCGGCGCATTCACCATTTCGTCGTACCTCGAAGGCACGGGCACGAATCTGCGCCTGCCGCTGAATCCGCCGTTCAATTCCGAGTTCCAGGCGCTGTACAACACGCCCGACATCTGGCTTCCGCCGGTGCGCCTTTCCGACGGGTTCAGCGGACTGAACCCGAAAGATCCCTTCAAAGGCGCGACGATTCGCCTTTGGGACCCGTTCGTGAGGCCCGCCAACTCGATGCAATGGAGCTTCGCCACCGAATACCAGACGCCGATGCGCTCCGTGCTGACGTTGTGGTATGTCGGCCAACACGGCACGCACCTGATGGCGCCCGAACCGTACCTGCAGAAAATCCTGGTCAACGGCAAGGCTGTGCCCGGGCCGTACCTGGCGGGCAACCCGGCGCTCCTGGCCGAGATTACGCAGGTTTCCGGCACGGCGTCGGACGGCAACCAGAAGTACAACGCGCTCCAGGCGCACTGGCGCAAGCGCTTCGGGCTCGGCCTGGAATACCAGGCGGCGTACACCTACTCGCACGGCATGACCGACGCGCAGGGCTATTACGGCACGAGCGCCCAGGCCGCTGGAACGGGCGCATACACGCAGAACATGTATGACCGCAAAGACGAGTGGGGCCCGAGCTTCTTCGACAACAAACATAACCTTTCCGGCTCGTTGTTTTATCAACTGCCGTTCGGCCGCAAGAGGCCGATCGGCAAGTCGTGGCCCGGTTGGCTCGACCGGATCGCGGGCGGCTGGCAACTGGGCGCCATTTACTCGATCCACACGGGCTTCCCGTTGACTCCGAAGGTGTCCGGCGATCCTTCGGGCACAGGTTCGCGCTCGGTTCGGCCCAACGTCAATGGAACGCCCGACGATCCTCACCAGATCGGGCCGGGCACCTTCTGGCTCGACAATGGGACAACGCCCGGCGGCGCGAAACTGTACAGCGTTCCGACGGCCTTCTCCTTCGGCAGCGGCGGAGTGGGTATCGTGCGCGGCCCCGGGATGAGGCGCCTCGACGTATCGCTCAACAAGCAGATCCGCGTGACGGAAAAGAAGTACTTTCAACTGCGGCTTTCGGCGTTCAACGTGACGAATACGCCGATTTTCTCTTCACCGTCGTCGATGGTGATTACCAATGCCTTCTTCGGCCAGATCCGCAGCTCGTCGGGCGAGCGGAACGTGAACATCGTGGCGAAGTTTTATTTCTAGCAGGATGCGGAAAAACGCGCTGGGAACAGGTTACGCCTGAAATGTTCTG
>CAZSQK010000172.1:0-11991 GCA_964608645.1 uncultured Solibacteraceae bacterium
CCCGCGGACTGAAAAATGCCTCGCTTGTAAACCCGGTCGTGGCGCCGCCATGGAGATAGGTCCCCACGTCCGGCCGGTACATCCAGGCGAGGCCGATCCGCGTTCCCGGCAGGGCGTCCGCCTGCAACTCCTGCGACATACGCAGCGCCGCGGCCAAGGCCGGAGAGCGCTCAGGGTGAAGCTCCGCTTCGAGCCAGGTGAGCAGGTCTCCCGCGGTCGACCGCACGCCGCCGGCAGGCGCGAATCCGTCCAGGTCGTAGGCCGGAACGGCGCCGTTGCGGCCGTAACCCTGCAGGAATCGCGCCTGCTGCTCCGGCGAGATCGCGATGGCCGTGTCGCGCATGCCGAGGGGACTGGTGATTTGGCTCTCCAGCACCTGCGGAAACGGCATCCCGGCGCGTTGCGCGAGAGCCTGTCCCAGCAACGCCACACCGAAGTTGCTGTACTCGAACGGGGCCCTCTCCCGCGTCACGCCGCGCCTGGCCAGAGCGCGGAAGAGATCGTCGGCATCCGGGGCAAGCTCGGCATCCGACCGTCTGAGCGGCAGCGTGCGCGGGAGTCCGGAATGGTGCGTGGCCAGATCGAGCAGGCGGATCTCGGGACCGGCGGGTTTCTCGACTCTCCCCGGCGGCAGAAGCTCCCGCACCGGTTCGTCGAGCCGCACTTTCCCCTCGGCGGCCATTCGCGCCAGCAGCGCGCCCGTGAACGTCTTACTGATCGATCCGATCTCGAAGATCGAGTCGGGCCTGGCGGCGCCATACGCGACGATGCTGCGCTTCCCGCGCGTGACCACGCCGATCGTCAGCCCGACGCGCGTCCCCGGCGCGAGGACGCCGCTGTGCAGAGCCTGCGCGAGATCGCGATCCATCACCGCTTGCAGATCGGCGGCCGCGACCGGCGGCATACCGCGGTCGAAGGTGAAGGCGGGAACGATTTGCGGCCGCATCTGCCGCGCAAAGGCCAGCGGCCAGGCGAACCCCGCGAGAGCATGCAGAAGGCCGACCGTCATCGCCAGCGCCGTGCCCACCGCCGCGATCTTCGCGAAAAACAAAGTGCGCGCGCGGACCGGCAGCGGCGCCAACACCAGAACGTCGCGGCGGTCGGGAAAGGTCGAGTCCCAACACAGGACGGCGAACAGGCCGACCACGAGCATGGTGGTCGCGATCAGGAAGTGCTCGTTGACCAGGGTGACCGCCAATCCCTCGGGCGGGGCCGTCTTACTTCCCGCGAATCCCAGCGCGACGAACGAGAGCACCATGCTGACGAAGATCAGCAGCGCAGCGAACTGGCCGAGCAGTTTGTGGACATCGCCCTTCGCGTGCGCCGAAAGCGCTTCGATGTCGGCCATGCGAAACAGGAACTGACGATACAAGACCCGGAAATGCGCCATATTACGCCCCGATCAGCGTCGCGATCTCGTGTGAAATCGCGGTTGTGTCCTGCTCCACGGCGAGTGACGAAAAGATGTCCTCGAGCGTCGGCAGGGACATGAGCGTCCGCAATCGCTCGATCGAATCGTCGGCCACGACCTTGCCGCGATGCAGGATGACCACGCGCGAGCAGACGCGCTCCACGATCTCCAACTCATGCGAACTGAACAGCACGACCTTGCCGCGCGCCGCCAGTTCCTGAATCAGGCTGCGCATGACGAGCGCCGTTGCCACGTCGAGGCCGGAGAATGGCTCGTCGAGCAGCAGCAGGTCGGGATTGTGCAGGATTGCGGCGGCGAGCAGCACCTTCTGCCGCATCCCCTTCGAGTAGGAGGAGAGCGGCGAGTGCCGGTCGCCGTGGAGCGAGAGGAGCCGGAGCAGCCCGTCGATCCGCTCCGCCGCGGGTTTGGCCGGCAGGTCGCGCAACTGGGCCACCATGGCGAGATATTCGAGGCCGCTGAGGTGCGCGTAGAGATACGGCTCTTCCGGCACGTACCCCATGCGGCGCTTGTGCGCGATCAGGTCGCGGCGGATCGGCTGCCCTTCGAACAGGATCTCGCCGGCGCTGGGCGCGATCAGCCCCGTGATCATCTTCATGGTGGTCGACTTGCCCGAGCCGTTCGGTCCCAGGTATCCCGTGACCTCTCCCCGCCGCGCCGTGAAGCTCACGTCGCCGACCGCCATGACTCCCGGAAATCGCTTCCACACATTCCGCAGTTCCAGCATGATGTCCTCGCGTACCCTATGTAGAATGCTACTTGATCACCCCCTTGTCAAGTAGAATTCTACATAGGTATACTATCCGGCAATGGCAGACGCGCTCAAACTCTCGCACACCTCCGCGCTGATTCTCCACGCGATCGCCGCCGGCGATGGCTACGGTTTCAGCGTGATGGAAATCACGGGCCTGCCGAGCGGCACCGTCTATCCGGCATTACGCCGCCTGGAGCGCGACGGCCTCATCCGCTCGCAGTGGGAGCGCCAGTCCATCGCCGATTCCGGCCAGCGCCCGCCGCGCAAATATTACAAGCTGACCCGTTCCGGCCAGGCGACCCTGGAGGCGTCCCAGGAGCGGTATCCGCTGCTCGCGCGGCTCATTCCCGAGGCTAAGCGCGTATGACCGGATGGATCCTCCTCGTCGCGTCGTGGCTCGTTCCCCGCGGGCAGCGCGCGGAATGGCTCGCCGAGTGGCGCTCGGAGCTGTGGCACGTCGCGTCCTGCCGCCGCGGCGCTGCGATATGGTTTGCCCTCGGCGCCTTCCGCGACGCCTTGTGGCTCAAGCGAAACATCCCGGCGTCCGCCGCGCCCTTAGCCCCGGCGTCCCCGTTCCGCTGTATCGCGTTGCTGGCCGCGATTGCTCTCGGCGCCTTCTGTGCCTCCCGTTTCGTGCCCGTCCCCCGCGTGCCCGCCGGTCTGCTTGCGATCTCCACCGACGGCCGGCCCGCCGTTCAGCCGACGGTCACCTTCACCTCATACCAAAGCATCGCAGCCCATGCCCACCGGCCGTTTTCGGCGCTGGCATTCTGCGCGCCGATTCAGGCGCACGTGTCGGGCGCTACCGGGCTGGCCGTCGCGGTGGCGAGCCCGAGCCTCTTCGCGGTGCTCGACGTGGCGCCGCCGCCGCAGGGCCGATCCGTGGTCTTGAGCGGCCGCGCCTGGCGTTCGGCGTTCCATTCCGACCCGGCCATTGTCGGCCGCACGCTCGAAATCGACGGACTGCCCGCCCGGGTCGCCGGCGTCATCCCGCCCACCATGTGGCCGCTTCCCGTCCGCATCGACGCCTGGCTGCTCGACCCCGCCGCCGAACTCGCGCCGCGGCAGAAGGGCTTCGTCCTCGCCAGGATGAAAGCGGCGCCGGAGCGGGAGCGCTGGTGGCTTTCGACGCCGAATGAGCGCGGAGGCTGGGAACGTTTCGAATGCGTGCTCGTCGCCGGGCCGCGGCCGGCGCTGGCGTTCCTGCTGAGCCTCGCGATCGCGTGCGCGGTTCTGCCTGCCGTCACCTCGCTGCGTTTCGGCGAGTATCCGGCCACGCGGCACTCTCCGCGCGGCGCATTGCGATTTCGCCGGTGGATCTATCTCGGATTGAAGGTGTTGCTTCTGCTGCCCGCTGTCTTTTTTACGCTGTATGCGCTCGGATGGCTGCTCGGCGCGGGGCCGCTGCAGGCGCAAGAGCTGGTGATCGGCTACATCTTCGCGTTCCGCTGGGCCATTGCCGACCAGCGCCGCCGGTGCCCGGTCTGCCTCCGTCTGCTGACGAATCCCGCCCCAATCGGCTGCGCTTCGCACATGTTCCTCGACTGGTACGGCGCCGAACTCATGTGCGCCAGGGGCCATGGCCTGCTGCACGTCCCGGAAATTCCCACGAGCTGCTACAGCTCGCCGCGGTGGCTCTATCTGGACCGCTCGTGGAGCAGCCTCTTTTCGTAGCCGCGCCTGTGCGATGCTAGCAGGCGCATGGACAACACCTACGACGCGATCGTGATCGGGACGGGCCAAGCCGGTCCTCCGCTGACCCGCCGGCTGGTTGCGGCCGGCATGAAGGTCGCCATTATCGAGCGCAAACTCTTCGGCGGCACGTGTGTCAATACCGGCTGTATCCCGACCAAAGCGATGGTCGCCAGCGCCTATGCCGCGCGCATGGCGCAACGCGCGGCCGAATACGGCGTCGACATCGCGGGCTGGGAAGTCGACATGAAGCGCGTCAAAGCCCGCAGGGACGCGATCTCCGCCGCCTCGCGCGACGGTCTGGAGAAGTCTCTCAAGAGCCTCGAGAATTGCACGGTGTATGAGGGGCACGCCCGCTTCGAGTCGCCGCGCGACGTGCGTGTCGGTCCCGACCGCCTCACCGCCAGCCGCATCTTTATCAACACCGGCGGCCGCGCCGTCGTGCCGCAGATTCCCGGGTTGGAGCATGTCGATTACCTCACCAACAGCTCCCTCATGCAGATCGACTTTCTCCCGCGCCGCCTGATCGTGGTCGGAGGGAGTTATATCGGCCTCGAGTTCGGCCAGATGTTCCGCCGCTTCGGCAGTGAAGTGACCATCCTCGAAATGGGGCCGCGGCTGGTTCCGCGGGAAGACTCGGATGTCTCTTCCGCCATCCAGGAGATCCTCGAGCACGAAGGAATCGAGATTCGATTCAATGCGAAGTGCATTGGGTTCTCCCGGCGGGGCGACGAGGTTGTCGCGCGCGCGGAATGCGAAAATTCGCCCGAAGTCTCCGGTTCGCATGTGCTCCTCGCCGTCGGCCGGCGACCGAACACGGACGATCTCGGTCTGGAAAAGGCGGGCGTTGCCACGGACGCGCGCGGCTACATCCAGGTAGACGACCAGTTGCAAACCAGCGTGCCCGGCATTTGGGCGCTCGGCGACTGCAACGGCAAGGGCGGCTTCACCCACACCTCATACAACGATTTCGAGATCGTCGCCGCGAATCTTCTCGACCGCGATCCGCGCCGCGTCAGCGACCGGATTCCCGCCTATGCGCTTTACATCGATCCGCCACTCGGCCGCGCCGGTATGACGGAGGCCGAAGTTCGCCAGAGCGGCCGCGCCGCTCTCATCGGCAAGCGCCCGATGTCGAAGGTCGGCCGCGCCGTCGAGAAGGGCGAAACGCAAGGCTTCATGAAGGTCCTGGTCGACGCGGAATCCAACCGGATCCTCGGCGCCGCCATCCTTGGCGTCGGCGGGGACGAGGTGATTCACTCGATCCTCGATATCATGTACGCCAAAGCCCCTTATTCGGCCATCCAACGGGCTGTGCATATACACCCGACGGTCTCCGAACTCGTCCCGACCATGCTTGGCGAACTCCGCCCGCTCGGCTGATCCGTTTCAGGCAAGGTACAATTGTCTTCAGCCACGCAACCAGTTTGCAAGGAGGACAGTCATGTCCACTTACTTGTTGACGTTTCTGATCGGCGTGGTTGCGGGGCTACGTTCGATGACGGCTCCCGCGGCCGTCAGTTGGGCTGCCCGTCTCGGCTGGTTGCATCTGGAGCGCACTCCGGTCGCGTTTCTCGGTTATGCCGCTACTCCCTATATTCTGACCGCGCTGGCCATCGGAGAGCTGATCGCGGACAAACTCCCGAGTACGCCCAGCCGGAAAGCCCCAATGGGCTTCCTTGGCAGGGTTATTACCGCAGCCCTTTGCGGCGCAGCTCTCGGCGCGACGGATCAAGCCCTGATCGGCGGCCTCCTGATCGCGGTCCTCGGCGCCCTGGCAGGCACATGGGGTGGCTACGAGGGCCGCACTCGTCTCGTCCGCGCCACCGGAGGCAACGACCTTCCGGTCGCCCTCCTCGAGGACGTCATCGCCATCGGCGCGGCAATTTCGATTGTTTGCCTGGTCACGGCGCAGTGAGTTCGCTAATAGAATCGAACATTGTCCAACTCCAGCCACACGTGCGCCTGCGGCGCGCCGGAGAGCTCGAACAGCAAGGAGCGAACGTCTTTCGAGTTCCAGCCGCCCTCCTCCATCGATGCGCGCCGTAGCGCGCTGAACGGAATCTTCACCGCCTGCCACTCGGTGGCGACCTGGAAGGGCGCGGCGAACGGGTCGCGCCGCGCGCCGTAGTTCTGCATCACGAGCCGGAACAGGCCTTCGCCGCGGGCCTCGAAGCCGATTCCCTCATAGCGGCTCAGGTCGGCGAGCGTCACGCCGCCCGGTGTCAGGGGCATCTCCAGCCGGACGTAGGGGCGTTCCTTCGAGGCCATCCGCGCCGAGATCAGCAGCGCATGATCGCCGCCGCCGCGCGCCACCGGGAAAGACAACATCACGGAATGATCCGGGCCGGGATCGGTGGTGTTGACGCGCAACGTGCCCAGTTGCGTCCGCCCGTCGGTCCGTTCCATGTCGTCTACGGTCCTGCCAACCGGCGCGGCCGGCAATTCTGTCGGCCCGGGCGATCGAATGTCTTCTTCCAGCCGCGCGCGGCTCACTTCGACGCCGCCCAGGAACACCCGGGCGGTCTTCTCGATATCCGCGATTTGTTCGTCAGGCCGTCCATCGATCAGCACGAGGTCGGCAATCTTCCCCGGGGCAATCGTCCCTCGGTCGCCGTCGACGCCCAGCACGCGCGCGCTCACCATCGTGCCGGCGCGGATCGCTTCGACCGGCTTGAGTCCGGACTGCGCGAGCAACTCCAGTTCGTGCAGGGTGGCGTACCCGTGAAACGTTCCGGGCATGCCAGCGTCGGTCCCGGCGGCCACGGGGATTCCCGCGAGGTGCAGCTTGCGCACATTCCCGGAGAGGAACTGCCAGCGCCGCGCCCGCGCGGGACTTGCCTCCGCCGGATCGGTCCGGCCGGCGGCGGCGCGGAGAAGCGAGGCCAACGACTCCGGCTCCAGCAAGGCGCGGACGCGGTCCGCCGGAGAAGGCGCATGCTGCTCGTAAACCGCGAGCGTGGGCACGTAGGCCGTGCCTTTCGCTTTCATTAGCTCGATCAGTTCCGAATCCACTTCCGCATCGCCGATGCCGTGCGCGAGCGCGTCCACACCGGCGCCGGCGGCAATCTTGGCCCCGTTCAGCGTCACCGTGTGGGTGAGCACCTTCAGTCCGGCCGCGTGCGCGTCCGCCACGATTGCGGCTAGGGTTTCCAGGTTCATGCTGGTCAGATCCGGAGCCGCTCCATACCGCCACCCGTCCGTAAAAACTTTGATGACGTCGGGCTTGTAGGCCAGAACCTCTTTCATGCGCGCATGCGCCTGTGCAGCCGTGCTGACCTCGGCGGTCATGAAATCGCCCCACCCACCCTCCGTGCCGTGCCCTCCCGGCGTGCTCACGCGCATCGCGAGGTTGACTCGCGGCCCCGGCGCCGCCCCGGTGGCGAGCAGTTTTCGCATGGGCGCGAACATCTCGCCGTTCGCCGAGAAATCGTCGACGGTCGTGACTCCGCAGTCCAGGTATGCCTTGAGGCTTTTGCCCCAATCGGGCGGCGCGCCGGACACCGCCGAGGCGGAGAGGTGCGTATGCAAATCGAACAGCCCGGGAATCAAGGTCTGTCCCGCCGCGTCGATGGTGCGCGCGCCGGCGGGAACCGCCACGGCCGCGCCCACCGCCTCGATTCGCGAGCCCCGAATCACCACTGTGGCGACTTGCGCGGCGGCTCCTGTTCCATCGACGATGCGAGCCCCCCGGATCGCGACGACATCGGTCTGGGCTGTGAGGCTCGCGCACAAGAGGGCGCAGACAATCGAAATTCGCGGCAGCATGGACGGGATGTTAGCACGCCGCCGCTGCCGGTAATTACTGGATCCGGATGCCGGAGGGGGTGACGGCAGCGGAGAAACTGTGATTGGATATCCAGCCAGAGCGAGTAGCCCCGTTTCCGTCCAACCGATTCAGGGTAAGCGACTTGTATGCCGGACGGAATTCGCGGGGGGCCGTCCGCCCCGATCCCCGATTCCCGGCCCCTGCTATATTGGTAATCTCCCCATGCAAATTGAAAAAGTGTACGAGCCGCAGCGGTTCGAGCCGCATTGGGCGCAGTGGTGGATCGATTCCGGCATCTTCCGCGCCAACGCCAAGGCGTCCGGCAAGGTATTTTCTCTGGTCATCCCGCCGCCCAACGTGACGGGGTCGCTGCACATCGGCCACATGCTCGAACACACCGAGATCGACGTCACCACGCGGTGGCATCGGATGCTCGGCGATAACACGCTTTGGCTCCCCGGAACCGACCACGCCGGCATCGCCACTCAGATGGTAGTGGCCCGCCAGCTCGCCGAACAAGGCGTGAATTACCGTGACCTGGGCCGCGAAGAGTTCGAGAAGCGCGTCTGGCAGTGGAAGGCCGAATCCGGCGACACCATCAAGCGGCAGATGATCCGGCTCGGGGCTTCCTGCGACTGGTCGCGCGAACGGTTTACCCTGGATCCCGGCCTGTCGCGCGCGGTTCGGGAAGTCTTCGTCCGTCTTTACGAGAAGGGCCTCATCTATCGCGGCGAGTACATGATCAACTGGTGTCCCGGTTGCCGCACCGCCATCTCCGACCTCGAAGTGTCACACGCCGATGTGCAGGGCCACCTCTGGCACATTCAGTACCCCGTCGTGGGCGAGCCCGGCCGCTTTCTCACTGTCGCGACCACTCGCCCCGAGACCATGCTCGGAGACACCGCCGTCGCGATCAATCCGAAGGATTCGCGCTACGCCGATCTGCACGGAAAGACAGTCCGGCTGCCGCTCATGGATCGCGAGATCCCCATCATTCTCGACGAAGTCGCCGACCCGGAATTCGGCACCGGCGTCGTGAAGGTCACGCCCGCGCATGACCTCAACGACTTCGAGGCTGGACGCCGCCACAATCTGCCCAAGATCCAGGTCATCGGCCCGGATGCGCTGATGACCGCCGAAGCCGGCCCCTATGCCGGTCTCGATCGGCTGAAGGCGCGCAAACGCATCGTTGCCGATCTCGAGGCGCGCGGCAATCTCCTCAAGATCGACCCCTACGCGTTGAGCCTCGCCACCTGCCAGCGGTGCGCCAGCGTGGTGGAGCCACTCATCTCCACGCAGTGGTTTGTCAAAACCAAGCCGCTCGCCGAAAAGGCCATCGCCGCGGTGGAGTCCGGCGAGATCTCCTTCGTGCCGGCGAATTGGTCCAAGACCTACTTCGAGTGGATGTACAACATTCGCGACTGGTGCATCTCCCGCCAGCTCTGGTGGGGGCACCGCATCCCCGCATGGCACTGCCGGGAATGCCGCGAGACCATCGTCGCCCGCGAGACCCCCACGCAATGCCCGCGCTGCGGCGCCACGCATCTCGAGCAGGACACGGACGTCCTCGACACCTGGTTTAGCTCGGGCCTGTGGCCCTTCTCTACGCTCGGCTGGCCCGACCAGACGGAGGATCTCTCGACATATTACCCGACCAGTCTTCTCATCACCGGCTTCGACATCCTCTTCTTCTGGGTCGCACGGATGGCGATGCTCGGCATCGAATTCATGGGCGACGTGCCGTTCCGCACCGTCTACATCCACGGGCTCGTGCGGGACGCGGAGCGGCAGAAGATGTCTAAGACCAAGGGGAATGTGGTCGACCCCCTGGTCGTGACCGAAAAATACGGGACCGACGCGGTCCGCATGGCGCTCCTGCAAGGCGCGGCGCCGGGGACCGACATCGTCCTCACCGAAGAGCGCATGGAGAGCTCGCGCGCCTTTGCCAACAAGATCTGGAATGCCGCGCGCTTCCTCTTCATGAATATGGAACGTTCGGCCGTGGAGCCTTCCGTGCCGGAAAGCCTGGAGCTCTTCCGCCCGCATGCCGAGACCGACACGTTCGAAGTTCCCATCGAGGACCGCTGGATCTTCAGCCGGCTCAACGGCACGGCCGAACAGGTCAACCGCGCCATCGACCAGTTCCGTTACCACGAGGCGGCGCAGGTCCTGTGGCACTTCTTCTGGCACGAGTTCTGCGACTGGTATCTGGAGATGAAGAAGCCGCGGTTTCAGGAGAACTCCGGCCTCACGCCCGGTTGGCACAACATCCTGGCAGCCTTCGAGAGCGCGCTGCGCCTGCTCCATCCGGCCATGCCGTTCCTCACCGAGGAGCTTTGGCAGCGGCTCGCGACGGACCGCTCGACGCGGCCGGTCTCCATCGCGATCGCGCCGTACCCCCAATACCGCCAGGAATTGACGGATCACGAGGCCGAGCGGGAAATCGGGATCGTGCAGGAAATCGTCACCATGGCGCGCACCCTGCGCACGGAAGCCAAGCTCGATCCGCGGCAGCAGCTCGCCGGCACGCTCTACTCGCGCAACTCGGCCCTCGACGTCGCCCAACGGCATTCCGCCGCCATTCAGCGTTTGGCAAACGTGAGGCTCGAGTTCAAGGCGGATGAGGCGCCTAAGGCCCCGGCTATCCGCTCCGCCGCCCAATTCGATCTTGTCCTCGAGGTTCCCGAAGGCCAGCAGGACGCGCAGCGCAAGCGCGTCGAGAAGGAGAAGGAGCAACTCGTCAAGAACATTGCCAACTCGCTCCGCCAGCTTTCCGACGAGAAGTTCCTCGCCAAGGCGCCCGCCAAGGTGATCGAGACCATCCGCGCCAAGCTCGCCGAGTACGAGGCGCAGTTACACAAGTATGAATGACATCGTCCGCCTCGCGTTGGAAGAGGATGTCGGCCCCGGCGACATCACCACCGAGTCGTGCGTCCCGCCCGGGCGGCTGGCGCGCGGCCGCTTCCTGGCACGCGAGCCGCTGATTCTCGCGGGCACGGATGTGTTGAAGCAGCTCTATGACGATCTCGCGCTGCACAAGCATGACGGGGACGCCTGTGCCGATGGCGACATCATTGCCGAGGTGTCCGGCCCCGCCCGCCTGCTTCTGACGCGCGAGCGGGTGGCGCTGAACTTCCTCCAGCGCCTGAGCGGCGTCGCGACCGCCGCCCGGCTGTTCGCCGCCGCTGTCGCGGGCACGAACTGTCGTGTCCTCGACACACGCAAGACCACGCCTGGACTGCGCGCGCTGGAGAAATCCGCCGCGGCGGCCGGAGGCGCCACGAACCACCGCATGGGACTGTACGACGCAATCCTGATCAAGAACAATCACATCGCCGCCGCCGGGGGAGTCCGCGCCGCCATTGAGCATACGCGCGCCGCGTCATCGCTCCCCATCGAGATTGAGGT
Organism: uncultured Solibacteraceae bacterium; assembly: GCA_964608645.1. Classification (GTDB taxonomy): domain Bacteria; phylum Acidobacteriota; class Terriglobia; order Bryobacterales; family Bryobacteraceae; genus CAZSQK01. Next base: position 11,053 of record CAZSQK010000172.1, read on the forward strand.
GCGCACGCGCGCCGAACTTCGCGAGGCTCTCGACTGCGGCGCGGCCCATCTCCTCCTCGACAACCTGACTCCCGCCGAAGCCGCCGGCTGGATCCGCGAAATCGCCGGCCGCGCCAAAGTCGAGCTCTCCGGCGGCATCACGCTCGAAACCGTCCGTGCTTACGCCGAGACCGGCGCCGACTATGTTTCGTCCGGCGCCATCACGCACTCCGCACGCGCCATGGATATCTCCCTCCGCCTGGAGTTGCTGTGATCCACCGCTATGCGACGGTCGATTCCACGATGCGCCTGGCCGCCGAGCTTGCCATCGGCGATGTCGTGGTCGCCGACGAACAGACGGCCGGTCAGGGCCGGCATGGCCACTCCTGGCATTCCGAGAGAGGCGCCGGTCTCTACTGCTCGATCGTTCTCGCCCCGGCCCCGTTCCTGACCCTCGCCCTCGGCCTCGCCACCGCCGAAGCCCTGGGCATACCCTGCGATCTGCGCTGGCCCAACGACGTGATGCTCGATAACAAAAAGGTCGCCGGAATTCTGGTTCACCTCGTCGATGAAAAGGCCATTGCCGGTATCGGCGTGAATCTCAATCAGACGCAATTCCCGCCCGAATTGGAAGCGACCTCGCTCCGCCTCCACACCGGACGCGCCCACTCTCGCGACCAATTCCTCGACCGCCTCCTCGCCGTCATCCCCACCTACACCAGCCTGCCGTCCGACGACATCCTGAAGCTCTTCACCCGCGCATCGAGCTATGCCAGCGGGCGCCGCGTCGTGGTCCACGTCCCCGACGGCATCATCCACGGCACGACTCACGGCCTCAACTCCGACGGCTATCTCATCGTGCGGAAAGACGACGGAACCGATACCCTGATACTTGCAGGAGGCGTACGTGCTGCTGGCGCTTGACGCAGGCAATAGCAACATCACCATCGGAGCGTTCGA
>CAZSQK010000173.1:0-11926 GCA_964608645.1 uncultured Solibacteraceae bacterium
ATCATGTCGCCGCCCTTCTGGTTGATGATGGCGTCGAGCGCGATGGCGGTCTTGCCGGTCTGACGGTCGCCGATGACGAGCTCGCGCTGTCCGCGGCCGACCGGAATCATGGCGTCGATGGCCTTGATGCCGGTCTGCATCGGCTCCTTCACCGGCTGGCGCGCAACCACGCCGGGCGCGAGGCGCTCGACCGGATTGAACTGCGTGGTCTGAATCGGGCCTTTGCCGTCGATGGGCTGGCCGAGGGCGTTCACGACGCGGCCAATCATGGCTTCGCCGACCGGCACCGACATGATGCGGCCGGTGCGCTTGACCTCGTCCCCTTCCTTGATTTCCGTGAATTCGCCGAGCAGCACCGCGCCGACCTGGTCCTCTTCGAGGTTCATCGCAATCCCGGCGACATTATGCGGAAACTCGATCAATTCTCCCGCCATGACCTTTTCCAGGCCATGAATTCTGGCGATGCCGTCGCCCACCGAGATGACCGAGCCGACTTCCGTGACGTCTACCGCGCGCTCGTAATTCTCGATTTCCTGGCGAAGAATACTGGTGATTTCGTCTGCTCGAATATGAGCCATAATTCCTTCCCGTTCCGATTAACCTTCCGTGGTCAGACGGCGCTCCAGGGACGCGAGCTGCCCGCGCACCGAGCCATCGTAGACCGTCGATCCGATGCGCGCGACCGCCCCGCCGATGAGCGAGGGATCCAGCGTGAACCGCATGCGAATCCGTTTTCCCGTGAGGCGCTCCAACTGCGCGTTCAGCGCGCGGCTTTGCGCGTCGGTCAATTCCACCGGCGAGGAGACTTCCGCCTGCGCAAAGCCTAGCCGCGCGTCCACCACGGCTTCGAAATCCTTGATAATCCCCGAAAGCGACGCGATGCGGCGCTTGTCCACCAGAACAAACAGGAAGTTCCGCGTGACGCGCGAGAGCTTCAGCAGGTCGGCGACCCGCCCCACCACCGCCCTCTTGCGAGCCGCGGGCACCGCCGGCGTGATCAGGGCGTTTTGCAACTCGGGGGAATCCGCGAGCGCGCCCTCGAACGCGCGCAACTCCGCCACGGCCTGTTGCGGATTGAGGGACGAGCCCGTCGCGGTGACTACATCCGCAAGGGCGTTCGCGTATCGGGCGGCTACGGCTGAGAGGGTCATCGTGTTTAGGTGGCGGCGGGCGGGGCCGGTGGCTTCAGCTCCTGCACGAAGCTGCGCATGAGCGAATCCTGGGTTGCCGCGGTCATCCGCGTGCGCAGACGCTGTTCGGCCAGATTCACCGCCAGATGCGCCGAATATCGCTTCAGCTCCATGCGGGCCGCCTTGCCGGCCGACGCGATTTCCTGTTCCATGTGCGCCTGAATCTTGGCGATTTCCGCCTCGGTATGGCGCGCCAGACGCTCCGTCTCCGCCTGCATTTCCTTCTGCGACGCTGCGCGCATCGCGGCGATCTCGGTTTCGAGACTGGCGAGACGGCGGTCCACCTCGGCCGCGCGCGCTTCCGACTGGCGCCGCGCCTCCTGAGCTTCGGTCATGTCCTTGCGAATCTGCTGCGAGCGCGCCGAGAAGAACGGTCCCGCGTTCTTGCCGATGAGGTACCCCAATCCGGCTGCCAGCAGGACGAAGTTTGCCCACTTCCACATCTCCGTCGCCCCGTGCTCGCCCTCGGCCGCCGGTTCCGCTGCGCGGTCGAGCGCCGTCTCGTGCGCCTTCTCGGGCTCCTGCGCCAATGCTGGTAGGAATACCGCGGCCGCAAAGAAGATCAGCGCCATCCAACCGGCGCGCTTCATGCGGCGCTCCGGCGCAGAATCGAATCGGCGATCTGGTTCGCCAGCGCGTCGCTCTCGTGTCCGAGGGAAGCCTTCGCCGCCTCGACATCCTGCGCAATCCCGGCTTTGGCCGCTTTCAGAGCCGCATCGGCACGTTGGCGTGCCTCGGCGATCTGCGCGGTCTCCTTGTCCTGCAACTGCTTGTAGATCGTTTCCTGCGCCTGGTACAGGTCGCTGCGCGCGGCGCGCATGGCGGCTTCGTACTCCGCGGCTTTTGCCGCTGCGCGCGCCAGGCTCTCCTCCGCCGCCTTGCGGGCGCCCTCGGTGGCCTCGTAGCGCTGGTGCAGCACCTTTTCGAGCGGTTTGAAGAAAACGCGCTTGAGGTAAATCTGCAGCAGCACGACCAGGAGGAATGTAGGCGCTGCTTTGAGCAGTAATTCGCCTAGTTGTTGCAGTATTTCATCCATGACTTTTCAAGGAGAAGACGGGGAAGCCTTAAGAGGAATAGGGTATCACTCTACGGAAAAGGTAGTCAACCGCACTGCGGGGTGGTGGATGATCGGAATTGCCGTCCCTGCGTCCGATCGAGCGGCCCGCGCCGGCGCGGTCGGAAACGTCCATATTGCCCGAAAATAGCACGCTACCATGAAGACACCGGATGCCTCAGGAACATCCACAAGTCAACCCATGGATCGTCGCCGTCGCCGTCATGTTCGCGACCTTCATGGAGGTCCTCGACACGACGGTCGTCAACGTGTCGCTGCCCCACATCGCAGGGAGCCTTTCGGCCAGCGTCGACGAGGCGTCATGGGCGCTCACCTCGTATCTCGTGGCGAACGCCATCATTCTGCCCATGACGGGTTGGCTCGCCAACTACTTCGGCCGCAAGAGGACCCTGCTGGCCGCCGTCTTCGGGTTCACGGCAGCCTCGTTTCTTTGCGGGCTGGCGCCGACCTTGCCCATGCTGATCTTCTTCCGCATCGTTCAGGGCGCCACCGGCGGCGCGCTGCAGCCGCTCTCACAGGCCGTCATGCTCGAGGCGTTCCCGCCCAAGGACCGCGGCAAGGCAATGGCGTTCTGGGGGCTCGGCATCGTCGTGGCGCCGATGCTCGGGCCGGTGCTCGGCGGCTGGCTGACCGACAACTACAGTTGGCGCTGGGTCTTTTACATCAACCTCCCGGTGGGATTGGCATCGGTCATCATGACGCGGCTATTCATTTTCGACCCGCCCTACATCCGCCGCTCGAACCGCGGCATCGATTACTGGGGCATCGGGATGCTGGCGGTCGGCGTCGGCGCGCTTCAGGTAGTCCTGGATAAAGGCCAGGAGGAGGACTGGTTCGAGTCGCGCTGGATCGTCGCCATGGCCCTCGGCTGCGTGCTCGCCCTGGCGGCATTCATCGTCCGGGAACTGCGCACGCGCGATCCCGTCGTGCATCTGCGCGTCTTCAGGAACCGCACCTACAGCGCCGGCGTCTTCCTGATGACCGTCCTCGGATTCGTATTGTATGGAAGCATGCTGCTGCTGCCGATTTTCCTGCAGACGCTGCTGGGCTACCCGGCGCTCAACGCCGGAATCGCGATGGCGCCGCGGGGACTCGGGTCGTTCCTGATGATGCCGCTCGTCGGCACGGTGCTCGGCAAGTTCGACCCGCGAAAGGTGCTCGGCGTGGGGCTGGTCGGCGCGTCGTGGTCGCTGTTCTCGCTCTCCAAACTAAACTTGAACGCCGGGTATTGGGATATTTTCTGGCCCCAGTTCCTGCAAGGCGCGTGCCTGGCGCTGCTCTTTGTGCCGTTGACCACCGCCACCATGGATCCCATTCCGAAGGAGGAGATGGGGAACGCCACCAGCATGTTCAACCTCATGCGCAACCTCGGCGGCAGTATCGGCATCGCCGGCGGCACGACGTTCCTCTTCCGCAGCCAGCAGTTCCACACCCATATGTTGGGCGCAAAGATCACGCCCTTCAATCCTCAGGTCAGCATCTACGCGCAGGGAATTCAGGGCGCACTGGTGGGCCGCGGTTTGGATCCTACGACCGCGCTCCATCGGGCCTACGGCGCCATTTGGGGGATCGTGCAGAGGCAGGCCGCCATGGCCGCCTTCATCGACACCTTCCGCGCCATGGCGCTGGTGTTTCTGCTGGTGATCCCGCTGCTTCTCATCATGCGGAAGCCGAAACACCATAGCGGTCCGGCGGCGATGCACTAGCGTCGCCGGGTCAATTTTCGCCCGAGTGCAGGCCTCCGGGGCCGGCGGTGAAGACGATGTTGCCGCGGATGGGGTCGTCATCCATGGTCTCGGTGCAGTTCCAGAGGCAGGCGCCGCAGTGGACGCACTTCTCGCGGTCGAATTGCGGGACGCCCAATGGTCCAGGAGTGAGAGCCTGGCCGGAGCACATCTCGATACACATCTTGGCGGCGCAGCGTTCGCAGAAGTCGGGATACAGGATGCGGACGTGGTCGGCGAAACCGCCGGGGGCCTGGACTTTGCCGCCGATGAGGAGCGCGTCCTGGTGGGAGACGAGTAACTGGCCGTCGTAGGGGATTGGGGGCCAGCCGCATCGGTCCATGAGGGCGTCGTGGCACGAGGCGCCGCGCGCGCGGCAATCGGCGAGGACCGCTTGTAACTCCCCGGCGGGGACACGGCCGCGGTAATACTCGGATAGCCCGGGAAGTAAGTCGGGCTCGCCATCGATCGAATGGCGGCCTCCGGTAAGTCCGGCCAGCGCCATGCCCAGAAGGCCGGTAACGACGCCGCGGTGGAAACCGTCGCGGGCCTTTTCGGCGACGCGGCCTTCCTCCTCCACCCAACTGGCGCGGCGGCGGGCGACATAGGTCCGATCGAGGTTCTCCTTCGAGAAAGGCTGCCCCTCCCGGGCCAACCCGATGACGGCCTCGGCGAGTTGGACGCCGGTGGTCCAGGCTTCGTCGACACCCGACCCGGTGAGCACATTGGTGCTGCCGGAGCCTTCGCCGATGCGCGCGAAACCATCGCCGCAGAGGATCGGCTCGCCGCGGCGGCCGGATTCCTGCAAGCTCTTGGCCCCCCACGACCGCATCCGGCCGCCCTGGAGATAGCGCCAGAGATAGGGGTGCAGGATGAAGTGCTGGAGGTAGCGGTAAGAGGTCCGCATGGGCGCGCGGAACCATGACGGAACGAAGATGCCGGCGGTGGCGACGTTGCCGGGATGCACATAGAAGAAGCCGAAGATCTCCGGCTCGGGGTAGCCGAAGGTGTGGAAGACCGTGCCGGGCTCGAGCGGCGAGCCTTCGGGCAGATCGACCACCATCTTCATGCCGGCCGCCCATTCGCGCTGGTGATGGCCGGCGGGCAGTCCGAAGGCGGAATCGAGTTGCCTCCCCACCGCGCCGACCGGCCCGTCGGCAACCACGGTGAGAGCCGCGCGAATGTCCATACCGGGCTCGCCGTCCTGATCGCAGAGACGGACGCCGCGCACGGCGTTGCGATCGAGCAGGGCTTCGGCGACCGGCGTGCCCGGCCAGATCTGCACGGCGCCGGTGGACGAGATTTCGCCGCCGGCCCACTGCATGAACTGGCCGACCGACATCACGAGGCCTCCCTTCTTATGGAGGAAGGGCGGCAGGTAGGGCAGCTCGACGCCGAGATCGCGGCGGAGCCCAAAGGCGCGAATGGCGGCATCGGCGGCACGCAAGGCGGGAGAGCGGCGGCTGGCGCCGGCCGGGTCGAGCAGATAGACCACTTTCTCCTGCGCGACGGGCGCGGCCATGGGGATGGAGGCGGGGTCGAGATCGGGGAATGTGGCGCGAATGCCGCGGGCCCGCGTGACCACGCCGGAGACGCCGAATCCGATATCGCCGGCGCGCTCGTAGCACACCACCTGGAGAGGCAGCTCAGCGCGGGACAGCGTCGCGAGGAAGCCGGCCGCCGCCGGGCCGAAGCCGACGCAGACGATATCGACTTCCATCTCCGGGCGTGCGCTCATACGGGATAGTCCAGCGCCTCGGGGATCATCACCTTCGTGAGCGCATCGGCGGCCCGATCCTTGGCAAGCTGGGATCCGGTGAGGCAGCCGTCCATGCGCACGCGCAGGCGGGCGAACTGGTCGAGGCCGTGGAAGCTGACGCACGGGCCGGCTTTGATCGGATGCGAGCCGTCCTCTTCAATCACGTCGGTATAACCGCGGGCGAGGCTGGAGCTGCCGGGAACCAGCGACTCCATGGCGGTGAGCTCGTCGGACTGGTAGCAGGAAGCGCAGCCTTCTTCATCCCAGGCCGGATGGCGGTTGTACCCGAAAACGAGCTCGGCGCAGATGCGGCCGACTTCGCCGGCGGCGCGCGCCGCCTGAACGTGGCAGAGATCAGTGAGGAACGACAGGAGACCGGGGAGCCCTTCGGCAAGCGCGGGGTTCTCCGGCCCTTTGCGTTCGAGCTCGAGTAAGTCGTCGATCTGGCACTTGGAGGCCAGCAGCCAGCAGAGGGCGTCGGCCAAGGGAAACGTCACACCCTGGCGGGAGCTGTGATAGAGCTTGCCGCCATCGGCGTCGGCGGCTTTCTGAAGGCGGCGCAGGGTCCAGAGCCACATTTGCATGGCGCTGGCGAGAGCGCAGGCGCCGGTGGCCGGGCGGTCGTGGCCGGTCTGGCGCAAATCGCTCACCCATTGGTGGAATTGGGCGAGGAAGAGGTCGCCGGTCATGGTCACGCTGAGTTGGCGGCGCTGCACGGCCTCGGGCCCTTCATAAGTGGCTTCGAGCTGCGCGTCCATCCACTTATGGCCGAGGAAGCCGGGACAGTCTTCGGTGATGCCGTAGCCGCCCATGAGGCTGACGGCCTCGCGCATCATGCGGGCCCCGTGGCCGGTGTTCCAGAGCTTGCAGGCGGGGCAGAGCACATTGGCGACCGCGTCGAGAAGCGCGTACCGGATCAGCGGCGCGGGTTCGCCGCCGGCGCCGGCCGTGAGATAGGCCAGGGCGTCAAGGTTGGCGGAGCGCATGGTCTTGCGGTCCCTCACGATTTCCTTCTCGAGCGGATCGAGGCGGTCGAAGACGCGCGCCGCTTCGAAGCCGAGGGCGGCGCTGGCCTCTCCGGCGGCCCACACATCGATCAGGCGGTGCACGACATCCTGTTTCAACTGCAGGCCGAGCTCGTATCGGGGCGAGCCGGGCGTGGCGATGGAGCCGCCGCGGAAGCGTCCGCGGGCGTAGCGAATGACAGGCTCGACGGCGCTGAGCAGCTTGGCCGAGGTCATGATGGCGACCGTGACGCGGGTGCGGCGGAAAACGGCTTCGATGATTTCGCCGTGGGTGTAGCGCGGCACGATGACGCCCTCCTTCACGGTGTACCCGCCGATGATGCGGGAGGCCGGGACCTGGAGGCTGAAGATGGGGTCGCGGGTGGAGGAGAGCTGGTGGACGAGCTTGCGGGTGGGGGTTCCGCGGTCGAAGACGCCGGGGTCGGTCTCTTCGAGGATGATCATGCAGGTTCCCTTGATGCGCGGGTCGTCCGACTCGACGGCGGCGGTGACGAAGTTGGCGAACCCCATATTGGTGATGAACCGGCCGCGCTTTTCGACCTGGAGCAGGGGCTCTTCACCCTGGTCCCATTGGGCGATGCGTACTTTGCCGCCGAGCATGCCGGTCTCGACGCCGACATAAGGGATAGGCTCGGTGAGGCAAAACGCGCCGCGCCAGGGTTTGCGGTCCTCGCCGGGCTGGGGAGGAGCGCATCGTGACATATAGTAGTCGCGCTGTTCGGGCGTGCCGCGCTCGTGGATGGGGGAGAGGGCGAGGCAGCCGGCGAGGCTGCCGGTGGCGGCGCCGGCGTCGACCCAGGCGAGCTCGAAGGCGGTGAGGGCGAGGGCCAGATTCTTGGGACCCTCAATGAAGCCGCCCTGCGCGGGGTCCATGAAGACGGCGGTGACGCCGGATTCGTCGAAGGCCTGGAGGAGGTCCTGTTTGCCGGGAGTCCACTCATGGGTGTTGCGCGCCCCCTGGGCGACGAGGCGCGCCACGGGTCCGCGGGCCACGCCGCGCACGGACTGGACGAGCATTTGCAAATCGAAGCGATCGGCAAAGCGCCACAGGATTTGACGGACGTCATCCCCGGGGAGGGCTCGTAAGGATTCGGTTTTGGATTCGACGGCGGCAAGCGGCATAGGACCCCCTGCGTGAAAACACGCAATCAGAACGGCAGAAATCGGGGGGAGAGCAATCGCGGCGCCACGCAGGCGAATGTGGCGAAATTCGACAGTGGAGGGGGATGGATGGCGTTGGGGGGAAGACTTATGGAGGGTCGGGGGGCCGTTCGAAGTTGCAGACGGCGCCGTCGCACGTGAGCCGAGAGCCACACGAGGGCCGATTGCATCGAGCGTCCAGACGCGAGAGGGAGGCTGAACCTCGCGGAGCGGCGGCCGCCGTCGGAACGCAGTTTCGGTACTTGAGCATAATGGGAATAACCATGACGAGAGCACTGCCGTTCATCATTTGCTGGTTTTGTACGCTTGCTCCTAGCCTTGAGGCCGCATCGGTACCCGGCCTCCGGTACCTCGGAGAGGTGGGTCATCTTTGGCCGCCTTTCAGCGCAAGCAACTCTGTCAAATTCGGCCAGACTCAGGTGACCAGCGCGACTGACGGGACATTGCAGCTAGCGGGCCGCGACGACGACCGAAAACCCTGGACAGCCACAGTACCGGTTGGTAGCGGCATTGGCTTCACGGACGTTTGGCAAGCAGACTTCGACCGGAACGGTCGTCAGGATCTCCTGATTGCCGCCTACTTCCCGCAAAATGGGCGGTGCGTTGATCAAATCACCCTCTCGTTCTTGCTGTTCAATGATCACGGCCAACCAGCGCCTTGGGTGATCCAGAGTCATTTGCCGGAAAGCAAACGTGAACCTGCGACACCGGCGCTCTTTGCCGATTTCGAGCATGATGGCCGGATGCGCCTGGTCGTGACCGATTGCTCGTACAGCACTCCGCCGCGGTTCGGAGAGGACCGCTCGATTACGGGTATCTACGTGGCAGATAACACTTCCTGGAAGTTGTTTCGCCCCGCAAAGATAGGTGAGTATGTTGCGCTTGTGCGACGCAGCTACCGGTTTCAGTCGGACCACGACGAACTGCTTCCAGTTGATTCCGAGCGCTGGCGCGATCAGGGGAATTCGCTGGATCCACACGGTCCACCGCCCACTCAGGTGAAAGCTGTTCTTGCAGCCTCGCCTGAGTGTCGTGGCGTTCGTCTTCCAATCGTGGACGGGCGTATCCAACGTCTGGAGAACGACCCGTGCGATGTGAATGGGAAAGACCGCATTGAGCTGTCAAATGGGACTGTCTGCCTAGGCTGGCCAACTGTGGTTATCGATGGACCGGAGGGGCGTGAAATCGTTGCAGATCAGAAGGCCTTACATGCCGCGTTAGAGCGGATCGCTGATGAGCACCGTACTGTTGTTTTCGCCGGCCAAAGCGACCCCGAACGATGCAGCCCGACGATCGTTTGGGCCATGAGGCGTTAGGAACCCGGCTCGGTCGTCCCGTCGGTTCGTGTTCTCCATGACATTGCAAAAATGCAATGATTTAGTTGGTGTGAGCGAATGCAGGCGGCCTCCTACAGGCGGCCGGTTGTGGGATACTGACGGCGTCATGCAACGCCACCATCCCGTGATCGCGTTTCTCGTGGCGTCTCCGTTCGAGATCCTCGATCTAACAGGGCCGTCGTCCGTTTTTGAGCGTGCTACAGCCAATGGAGAACGCTATTACGCGATCCAGATCCTGTCCACCCAATCGGGTGGCACTGTCACGACCGCAGGTGGCATGGCCATCAGCAATGCCTGCAAATATTCAGATTACGCGGGATCGATCGATACTCTTATTGCGGTTGGAGGCGAGGGCGCTGTCACTCCGCAGTCACCGGAACTGGCGAACTGGTTGCGAAAACGCGCTGCTCATACGCGGCGTGTCACATCTATTTGTACCGGTGCGTTCCTCCTCGCTGCGGCGGGTCTACTCGATGGACACCGTGTAGTAACGCACTGGCAATGGTGCGATGTTCTGCAGAGCCGCTACAAGCAACTCAAGGTGGAACGTGATCCCATCTTCATCAAAGAAGGCAAATTCTACACCAGCGCGGGTGTGACCGCCGGAATCGATCTATCGCTGGCGCTTGTAGAGGAAGACCTTGGGCATGCAGTTGCCGCTTCGATTGCCCGGACGTTAGTTCTCTTTCTGCGCCGTCCAGGAGGACAAGCCCAATACAGCACTCTGTTGGCGCAGCAAGAGGGCATCGAGAACGTGCGCATGCGCGATCTTCCCGCTTGGGCCAGAGCGCACCTGAATCGAAAACTGGACGTCGAGAGCCTTGCAGACGCGGCAGCCATGAGTCCGCGGACGTTCGTGCGTCAGTTCAAGACCCAGTTCGGCACGACTCCCGCGCGCTGGGTACAATCACTGCGCGTAGAAGCCGCCATGCAACAGCTTGAAGAGCCGAACGCCTCACTGAGTATGATCGCTCGGGTCACCGGATTTCGCGATGAACAGGCGCTGCGCCGGGCATTCCTCCAACAAATAGAAGTGACACCCAAACAGTACAGAGAGCGATTTGGTGAATTGAACCGTGATCGGGTGCGTTCGACGTCTTCGGCAACGCAGGAGACGAAAGCTCGAAACGCTGGCTGATGGCGCCGGCGATTTAGCTCTTCAACTCTGATTGGGAGAACTGCTGACATTCAAGCTTGAGCAGGTGAGCCTTCGCATCAAGCCCACCCGCGAAGCCGGTGAGCTTGCCGTCGGAACCGATGACGCGATGGCATGGAACAATGATGGCGACAGGATTTCGGCCGTTCGCAGCGCCAACGGCGCGCGTGGCGTTTGGATTCCGCAGCTGAATCGCAAGCTGGCCGTAGCTGCGCGTTTCTCCATAGGGAATTCCGAGTAACGCTTCCCAAACCTGCTTTTGAAAATGTGTGCCCCGCACATCGAGAGGCGCCGTGAATGCCTTCCGCTTGCCGCCGAAGTATTCGTTCAGCTCCTTTTCGACTCTGAGCAAGATAGGATGTTCAGGATTCTCGACCAGGTTACCGAGACGGACGCGCCGGGGATTGTCGTTCTCCCACAAGATCGCCGCGAACCCCTCGTCGCTGGCGACCAGTTTCAATCCTCCGATCGGAGACGGGATCAATTTGTATGAAAGGTTCATAGCCGCTCTCTTCTGATTAGCATCATCCATGTCGGGATGCATCGCGCTGCAATCGAGGCCGCCAGATCAGATCGACTGCAAAAGTCGTTACAGTCATGAGCACAAAGCGCTAATGGAGCACACATCCAGCGCCGAGATGGCAGTTTCTGCCCCTTTTTTGTCAGTGTATGCCGATTCGTCACGCATCGAAAACGGTATCAGACGGAGGGAAGGATGGATCGTCGTTTACTGGTTCTAGCTGTTGGGATGTTTGCTCTCGGAACCGACAGCTTCGTCGTAGCAGGAGTTCTTCCAGAGATTTCGCGGACGTTTGGCGTCAGCATTGGTGCGGCTGGTCAGATGCCAAACCGCCCGTAGCACACTGCCCCGGACGCGTGATCGATGCGGTGCATCGGGGTGGCAGATTTTGCCCTTTTTATGGCAGGGCGACCTTCATTCGATGGGCATCTAAAAACTGATTGCACTCTTTTCAAGCCTCGGTCTCGCGGTTCGACGGCGAGATCGCTTGCGGACGATTCACACAAAAGGAGATGTCTGAGATGGCAACGAACACCACTAGCTCCGAGCGACGAAATCTAGTCAAGAATGTTGAAACATTCCGGGAATTGCATAAGCCGGGAAATCCGCTCGTTTTATATAACGTCTGGGATGCAGGAAGCGCGCGGGCGGTGGCGAACGCCGGAAGCAAGGCGATCGCAACCAGCAGTTGGGCAGTCGCGAAAGCGCACGGTTTCGATGATCGCGAACGGATCTCGTTCGAGCTGGCGATGCAGAACCTCCGCCGGGTCGTTGGGGCTGTGGATCTACCGGCATCGGTCGATCTCGAAAGCGGCTATGGCGAGGCGCCGGAGGATGTTGCCAAGAGTGTCTCCCTGGCAATCGAGGCCGGCGCAGTAGGTTGCAACCTGGAAGACCGCATACCCGCAACTGGTGCGGTCCGGGATGTCAGCAATCATCTGAAAACGTAGTTTTCTGAGCGCCATTCGACATCATCCGC
>CAZSQK010000174.1:0-11775 GCA_964608645.1 uncultured Solibacteraceae bacterium
CGGCCCAGCAACACTCCGCGCCACCGCCCCAGCAGCACTCGGCGCCGCCGCCCCAGCAACACTCGGCGCCGCCGCCCCAACAACACTCGGCGCCGCCCCCGGCCGTCCAACATTCCGCTCCGCCCTCGGCCCCCGCGCACCCGGCGCCGCCCGCGGCGCAACCGTCCGGTTCCACCCCAGGCCGCACCTTTGGAGGCGCACCGAACGCGAATCCCGCGCCGGGCAACGCCGGCAATCGGAACCCGGGCGGCAATCCCCCCGCTAACGCTGGTAACCATCCCGGCGGAAATAATCCCGCCGTTCAACCCGGCAACATGGGCAATCATCCCGGCGGCAATCCCCCGGCCGCGCAACCCGGCGGCAATCAGCCCGGCAACATGGGAAACCGCAATCCCGGCAGCAACCAACCAGGCAACATGGGCAACCATCCCGGCGGTAATCCCCCGGCCGCGCAACCCGGCGGCAATCAGCCCGGCAACATGGGCAACCGCAATCCCGGCGGCAATCAACCCGGCAACATGGGCAATCACCCCGCCGGCAACATCCAGCGCGCGCACCCGGGCGGCAACCAGCCCGGCAATATGGGCAACCGCAATCCCGGCGGCAACAACCCGGGCGGGCAACCGGCCGGCAATCAGCCCGGCAACATGGGCAACCGCAATCCCGGTGGCAATCAACCCGGCAACATGGGCAATCGCAACCCCGGTGGCTTGACGCCTCCTCCCGGCGGCCGGGTCTTCGGCGCCAACGGCAATCAGGGCAATCGCGGACCCGTCGTGACGCGCACCCCGAATGGCGGCATGGTCCACCGCGCCTCGGACGGCCACGTGCGTGAGGTCCATACCCCCACCGGAGCCGTCATCCGGCATGAGCCGCTCGGCATGCGTCACGTCGAAGTCGTGCGGCCCGGCGGCCGGGTAGTGGTCGCCACTGGCCGTTCCGAAGGCTACGTGCAGCGGCCCGTAGTGTATGGCGGCCGCGAGTTTGTGCAGCGGACCTACATCGTCCGCGGGCGCCCCGAGGTCCGCGTCTATCATCCGGTGCACTTTGGCGGTCTGGTGGTGAATGTGTACCGCCCGGTCCGGTACTATCCCGCTCCGATGTATACCTGGGCGTATTCGCCTTGGGTCAGGCCGGTCCGGTATTCGTGGGGTTGGGCAGGACGTCCCTGGTATGGATACTATGGCGGCTGGTTCACACCATACCCCGTCTACACCAGCCCCTCTCTGTGGCTGACCGATTACCTCATCGCCACTACGCTCGAATCCGCCTATCAGGCGCGGATGGACGCAGCCATCGCAAATTCGAACGCCGCCGCCTACGCCCAGAACAGCACTCCGCTGACGCCCGACGTCAAACAGGCGATCTCCGACGAGGTCCGCCGCGAACTCGACCAGTCCCGCGCCGAACAGGGCAATCCGAACGGCTACCAGCCGGAACTCTTCGGTGGGGGCGGCACCCACGTTTTCGTGGTCGCCAATGCCCTCGAAGTGAACTCCAACATGGGGGAGTGCGCCGTCACCGAAGGCGACGTCCTCCAACTCAACGGCCCTCCGCCGCCTAACGCAGCCGCGGCGAATGTGGTCGTGCTCGCCAGCAAGGGCATGGACTGCCGCAAGGGCAGCATCGCCACGGTAGGCATCGCCGACCTCCAGGAGATGCAGAACCACATGCGGTCAACCATCGATCAGGGATTAGCCGACTTGCGCTCCAAGCAAGGCCAAGGCGATATTCCCTCACTCCCGCCCGCCGCCGCCGCCCCGCCGGTCCAGGCGCCTTATGCCGCCGAAATGCGTCCCGACCCCGAGGCCGTCCGCGAAATACCGCAGGCCGCCCAGGAAGCGGAGCGGGCCGAACAGGATGTCGTCAACCAGAGCCTCGCTCCCGCCGAAGGCGCGGGCGCTCCGGTCACCATCGCGCTCGGACAGACCACCGCGGAAGTGATCGCGACGCTCGGCCAACCCGGCAAGACGGCCGACCTCGGATCGAAGCAGATCTACATCTACAAGGACATGAAGATCACCTTCACCGACGGCCGGGTCACCGACGTTCAGTAGTCCAACCACTTTGGGGCAGGCGCCGCGCCTGCCCCAACCCTACTGCAACGGAATCTCGAAGTAGAAAAGCTCCTTCCCCGTCCCCGCCTCGCTCATTCCACTGATGTACAGCGTCGATCCGGTTTGCAGTCCGGTCTGAAAATAGAAGAACCCCGATGCCGACTGGCCAGCCGGCAGCATCTGCGCCGCAAACGCGCGGCCGTCGATCTCCCAGGCGCCCAGAGGGTTCTTCTTGCTCTTGATAGCCACCCTGCCCCCGGGACCCGGCGACACGGTCGGGCGCTGCACTCCGCGCGCGTATCGCACATCTCTTGACGGCGTCGCATCGACCCGCTGGTGTCCGGGTCCAACGTATTCCACCTTGATGCGGTTCAACCGGATCGTCTCGTTACCGTCGTTTTGGATCACGACGAGCACCGGCAGAATCCCGTACTGGTAGGGATCGAGCTTGCCAAAAGCCGCCTTGATCTTGTCCCCCGAAGCGTACGGGTCCACCCCGATCGTGATGGCGCCATTGGTCTGATGGTGCGGGTAGCTTGCCGCGGAAGCCGCCCGGAAGGGCGCCTCCTTGTCGGCGGCGAACGCCGCCGTTATACTCAGAACGAGAGCCAAACGTTTGAAAACAAAAGGCATCTATTTCCTCTATCGAACCGTTCAGGCGTTTGCGCTGCCCTTGTTGCTATTCTATTTCCTCTTCCGCGGCTTGAAGCGGCGCGGTTACTGGCGGTCCCTGCCGCAACGCTTCGGCTTTCTTCCGCGCTTGTTAAGACAGACCAATCCGGGAGCGATCTGGTTGCATGCCGTTTCCGTTGGAGAAGTCCTTTCCTGCGTCGAGTTCCTCCGCCGCCTGCGCGCCGAATTCCCGCGCAGCAGCCTCTTCGTGTCCACGACCACCCTTGCCGGACATGCCACCGCCGTCGGGAAACTCCACGGCATCGCCCACGGCGTCTTCTACGCGCCCGTCGATTATGTCTTCGCCGTGCGCCGGGTCCTTCGTGCCCTCCAGCCCTCCCTGGTCATCGTCGCCGAGACCGAGATCTGGCCCAATCTCTTTCGCGAGGTGAAACGCGTCAATGCGTCGCTGCTCGTCGTCAACGGCCGCGTCTCCGACGCCGCCTACCCACGCGATTTGCGCTACCGCAGCCTCTTTCAGGCGGTCCTGCCCCAAGCCGATACGATCCTCGCCCAGACAGCGGAACTAGCCGGGCGCTTCACGGCCCTCGGCGCTCCGCCCGACCGCGTCCACATCGGCGGCAATTTCAAGTACGATTTCGAGCCCGCCCCCGCTTCCGCCTCGCCCGTGGCGGACTTCATCAGCCGCCTGCGTCCCCGCGCCGTATGGATCGCCGCCAGCACGATGCCGCCCGCCAGCCCCGGCGATATCGATGAGGACGATGCCGTGATCGCCGCCTGGCGCCAGCTCGCACGGCCCGGCGTCCTGCTGATCCTGGTCCCGCGCAAGCCGGAACGCTTCGACGCGGTCGCCGGGAAGCTCGAAACCGCCGCCATTCCCTTTGTCCGCCGCTCCGCGCTCGAGAAACCCGCCGCTGAGCCTCTGCCTTTCGTCCTCCTGCTCGACACCATCGGTGAACTCAGCGGCCTCTTCGCGCTCGCCGACGTCGTATTCATGGGCGGGACTCTGGCACGGCGCGGCGGACACAACATTCTCGAACCCGCGCTATTCGGCAAGCCCGTGGTCGTCGGCCCCCATATGGAGAATTTCCAGGCCATCGCCGGCGACTTCCGCTCCGCTCAAGCCCTGGTCGACATCGCCGGCCCGGGCGAGTTGGCGGCCGCGATGGCGCGCCTCCTCGACGACCCTGCCGAAGCCGGCTCCATCGGCGCGCGAGCCAAAGCCGCCGCGGAAGCGCGCCGCGGCGCCACCGCCCGCGCGCTCGCCGAAGCGGGCGCACTCTACGATGCTCGCGTCCCCCGCTATCGCCCCCCCCAGCCTTGGTTCACCCTTGCCTGGGCTCTCTCGCGCCTCTGGGAGTGGGGCGGACGGCGCCGGCAGGCCCGCGGTTTCGCCGCCCGCCGCGAACTCGCGGCCCCCGTTGTCAGCGTCGGCAATCTCACGATGGGCGGGACCGGCAAGACCCCTTGTGTGCTCCGCCTCGCCGAGTTGTTGAAGTCGAGCGGCCGGCATCCCGGCATTCTCACCCGCGGCTACGGCCGCGGCTCCCCAGACAGTCACATGATCGTGCGTCCCGGAGCCGAGATCAGTGCGCAGCACTCCGGCGACGAACCGAAAATCTTCGTCCGCTCCGGCCTCGCCCCCGTCGGCATTGGGGCCGACCGCTTCCAGGCGGGCGCGGCGCTCCTTCGCCAGTTCCATGCCGACGTGCTCCTGCTCGACGACGGTTTCCAGCACGTCCGCCTCGCGCGCAACATCGACATCGTGCTGATCGACGCGCTGCAACCCTTCGGGGGCGGCGGCCTGTTCCCGCTCGGCCGTCTGCGCGAGCCGGTCGAATCGCTCGCCCGCGCGCAGATCGTCCTGATCACCCGCAGCACATTCTCCAACCTGCCCGCCGCCATCGAACACGAAGTCCTCCGCTGGAATCCGACCGCGCGGATCTTCTGCGCCTGGGTCGAAACGCGCGCCTGGGTGGACCATCGAACCGGACAGGAGTTCCCCATCGCCGCCCGTCCTTTCGGCCCTGCCGGCGCATTCTGCGGGCTCGGCAATCCGCAGTCCTTCCGCCGTACCCTCACGGATTTGGGGGTGGAGCCCGTCGACTGGCTGGAGTTCGAGGACCACCATCGCTATCGGCCGCACGAATTGAGCCGCCTCGCCCACCAGATGGGCGGCCACGGCGCCACCGCCCTGATCACGACGGAAAAGGACGCCGTCAACCTCTGCCAGGATTGCGACGACCTGATCGCGCCGCTCGGGCTCTATTGGCTGAAGGTCGCAATGGCGATCGATCGCGAAGACGAATTCCTCGCCGAAGTGCAACGTTTCATCTGATACGATTCACCGCAACGCTGGTGGGGAAAGGCACCCAGCAGCAGAACGCCCGTATTGATTGGCCGCCCGAACACCTCTACTGTAGATGTGGATCGGCTATTTTCTTTTCCGGGCTCTTCTCCTTGGGTTTGGCCTTTCGGCCATGCGCGGGTGGATTTCGAAAAGGGCGGAGGATTCGCCCGCGCGCCTTTTCCCTAAAAGTTCACGATCGACGCAAACCCTACCGGATCGAGCGCCGCGCCGCCCACCAGCACGCCGTCGATCTCCGGCTGCGCCATCAGCACCTTCACGTTGTCCGGCTTCACGCTGCCTCCGTACAGGATCCGCACGGCGTCGGCCGCGGCCTTGCCATATTGCGCCGCCGCCTGGCCGCGAATCGCGCGATGCGCGTCCGCCGCGATCTCGGGCGTGGCCGTTTTCCCGGTGCCGATCGCCCATACCGGCTCGTATGCGATCACGATCTTCGCGAACTGCTGCTCCGTCAAGCCCGCGATGCCTTTCTGAAACTGTGCGATCAACACCGCTTCCGTGTTCCCGCCTTCACGGTCGTCCAATCGCTCGCCCACGCAAACGATCGGCGTCAGTCCCGCTTCCAGAGCCGCCTGCGTTCGCTTCAACACCGTTTCGTCCGTCTCGCAGAAATACTGCCGCCGCTCGCTGTGCCCCACAATCGCATGCGTAGCGCCCGCCGCCGCGATCATCGCGCCCGAGATTTCTCCCGTGAACGCGCCTTCCTTCGCCCATGCGATATTCTGCGCGCCGACCCGGATCGCCGACCCTTTGACGGCGCCGGCGGCCGCCGCGAGATTCGTGAAAGGCGGACAGATCACGACTTCGCAATGCTCCGGCTTCTCGACGAGCGGCCGGAACTTCTCAAAAAATGCGATGGTTTCCGCGGGCGTCTTGTACATCTTCCAATTGCCCGCCATGACTGGTTTTCTCATAGAATTTGCGCCAAGAAACTTTCCCCGTGCGCCAGTTTCGCGCCGAAATTCGCGGCGACGGTCTGTCCGATATCGGAAAGCGAAGCCCGCAGCCCCAAGTCCACGCCGCGCTTGACCTTCGGCCCCGACGCCAGCAACGGAACGTATTCACGGCTGTGGTCGGTGCCGGGAATGCACGGGTCGCACCCGTGATCGGCGGTGAAAACCGCGAGATCGTCCTCGCCCACCGCGCTCTCGAAGACCGGGACCCAGGCGTCGAACTCCTCGAGCGCCGCGCCGTATCCTTCCCTGTCGTTGCGATGTCCGAACTGCTGATCGAAATCCACCAGGTTCACGAACAGCAGGCCGGAATCGAGCTCGCCCATCGCCTGCAGCGTCTTCGCCATCCCGTCGGCGTTATTCTTCGTTTTCGCCTGCTCCCGGATGCCCCGCCCCAGGAACACATCGAAGATCTTTCCGATGCTGAAAACCGTCACATCGCGATCGTCCAGTTGATCGAGGAGCATTCCCTTCGGCGGCGGCACCGCATAATCGTGCCGGTTCGCCGTGCGCGCGAATGACCCCGGTTTCCCGGCGAACGGCCGTGCGATCACCCGCCCGACCTCGTGCGGCCCGCGCAGGATATCCCGCGCCGTCTCGCAGATCTTGTACAACTCCCAGAGCGGGATTACCTCTTCATGCGCCGCGATTTGAAACACGCTGTCCGCCGACGTATACACGATCGGCGACCCGGTCCGCATATGCTCCTCGCCCAGCTCCGCGATGATTTCGGTTCCCGAAGCCGCCTTGTTTCCCAACGACGATCGCCCGATTCGCCGCTCGAATTCCTGCATCACTTCCGGCGGAAACCCGTTCGGATATAGCGGAAACGGCTTGTCGAGATGGATGCCGACCATCTCCCAATGCCCCGTGGTGGTGTCCTTCCCCGGCGATGCCAGGGCACAGCGCCCAAACGCCCCCTCCGGCGACCCGGCGGGCGCGATCCCCGGAAGCGGACGGATGTTGCCCAGCCCCAGCCGCGCCAGGTTCGGCAGTTTCAGCCCGCGCACGCGAGCGAGGTTTCCCAGGGTGTCGCCGCCGGGCGGATCGCCATACGCGGCCGCGTCCGGCATGGCGCCGATTCCTACGCTGTCGAGCACGATCCAGATGATTCGCCGAAACACAAATTCGAGGGTAACACGGCACAATTCCGGGCCCGTTGCCGGTTAACGCTTCACCCTTTCGAACCGTCTTGCCCGCCGGAGGGGAAAAAAAAGATGAAGTCCGTCCAACCACTGCTGCGGATCCTGGCCGTTCTCGCCGCCGCCATCCCGGCACTGCACGCCAGTGATTTTACAGGCGTCTATGCCAGAATCGACCGCGTCGTCATCGAGAACGACACCGCCCAGATCTGGGGAGTCTTTGCCATCGCCAAGCCCGACGACCGCAACGACTACCTCCCGCCCGCCCGCGGTTACCTCTACTTCAAATTGGGCAATAACGTGGAGTTGACGCGCAATGAGTGGAACGATCTGAAACAGGTCGCCGGAACCGGCGAGGTCGTCGCCTTCAACGCCCGCCCGTTCACCGCCCGGCTCCGCAAGTCCGACGAGAAACCGGCGAATCCGGACGCCTATTCCGTGAATACCGGGGTCAACCGGGTCCGTGGCCGCACCGATTACCCGCCCGTGCGCTCCGTGCTCGACTTCAAGGACTGAGGGCAGCCCATGGCATCCCATAGCGTCGTGGCGGCGCCCCGCGTCGCATTCGGAGCCTTGGGACGGGACGGGCTACTCGCCACTCTGGCCGCTGCTCATGCCGCGCTCCTGTTGGCCGCCCCCGTCCTTCCCGTCATCGCTCTCGGCGTCTGGTGGAACTCGAACACCATCTCCCACAACTTCATTCACCGGCCGTTCTTTCGCCGCCGCTCCGCCAATGCGCTCTTCGCCGCCGGACTGAGCGTGCTGCTCGGCATCCCGCAATCGCTCTGGCGCGACCGTCATCTGGCGCACCACGGAGGCGTCCGCCCGCGCATCCGGCTCACCATCGAATTGGGGGCGCAGATTGCCCTCGTTCTCGCCCTCTGGGCAGCGCTGGCCGCGCGGGCGCCCGCATTCTTCGTTTCCGTCTACGTTCCCGGCTATCTGCTCGGCCTCGGACTGTGCGCGCTCCACGGCCATTACGAGCACGCCCATGGCGCCACCAGCTACTACGGCAGGCTCTACAACCTGCTGTTCTTCAACGACGGCTACCACGTCGAGCATCACGCTAACCCGGCGTTGCATTGGACCCGGCTCGGCGAACGCGCCGATCCGCACGCCCGCCGCAGCGGCTGGCCCGCTCCTCTCCGCTGGATCGAAGACTGCAACCTCGACACGCTGGAGCGCTTCGTCCTCCACGCGCCGATCCTCCAGCGCTATGTCCTGCGCGCTCACGAGGGCGCCCTTCGGAAGGTGCTCTCCGCGACGATTCCTCCGCGGCACGTCGCGATTGTCGGGGGCGGCCTGTTTCCCAGAACCGCGATCATCCTGCGAAGACTCCTGCCCGCTTCGCGGATCACAATCATCGACGTCAGCCGGCCGCACCTCGAATGTGCCCGCCGTCTCCTGCAGGCGCCCGAAATCGAATTCCGGCACGAACGTTACACCGGCGGCGGCGACTACGACCTCCTCGTCATCCCGCTGGCATTTCGAGGCGACCGCGCGGCGGTCTGCGCGCGCCCGCCTGCCTGCGGCGTCCTCGTTCACGATTGGATCTGGCGCGGGCAGCGCGCCGGGGCGATCGTTTCGTTGGCCCTGTTGAAGCGCGTCTACCTGGTGCGGCCATGAGACCCGCAAGCTTGCTGGCCGTGATCGTCCTGGCAAAAGCCATCGCGCTGGCCGGCCACCACGGGACACTCACCTGGTGGTCGCCGCTGGCATACCTATGGCACGACGCGGCAGTCGTCCTTCTCGCCGCGATCCTCGATCTCGCTCTCGCACGGCGGCCGCGGATTGCCTGGACCGTGTATGGCGTTCTCTCGTTTTACATCGCCTGGAACATACCCGTGATGCGCATCCTGTCCACGCCGCTGACCTGGTCGATGTGGCGCGCCGCGCGCGGTCCCCTCGCGGATTCGATGCGCTATTACGTGACCTGGCCGAACGCCCTGCTGTTCCTCTCGATCCTCGCCGCCGCCGCATTAGCCCCGCTGGCGCTACGCCGGGTGCCCACACGCCCCCTGATTCCCGCGTTAGCGCTGATCGTCGCGCTGGGGCCCGCCGCGCAGCGCCGCGTCGACACCTTCGGCCGGGAGCGCAACGCCTGGACCGCTCTCCTCACGACCTCCCTGCCGCGCCTCTCATCCGAGCGAGCCTCGGACGATTGGCGCGCGACAGGCTTCGACCGCAGCCCTCGGCAAGACCTCACCCGCCTTCGAGGCGCCGCCGCCGGCCGCAACATCATTTTCGTCAGCCTCGAATCCACCGCCGCCCAATACCTCGGCCTGTACGGCGCCACGCCCGACCCGGCGCCGCGTCTCACCGCCCTCGCCAACTCCGCCGTCGTCTTCGACCATGCCTACGCGGTGTATCCCGAAAGCATCAAGGGTCTGTACTCCATCCTCTGTTCGGCATACCCCGCATTCGACAGCTCGGGCGATACCTATGCCGCGCCCTGCGCAGTCCTGCCGGCCATCCTCCACGACACCGGCTACCGCACCGCCCTGTTTCATTCCGGACGATTCGGCTACCTCGGCATGGAATCCGTGATCCGTAATCGCGGCTTCGACACGTTGGCCGACGCCGGGGACATCGGCGGCAATCGCCATTCGAGCTTCGGCGTCGACGAGCCATCCACCGTCGCGCACATCCTGCAGTGGATCGATCGGGCGCCGGCCGGCCAGCCGTTCTTCGTAGCCTACCTCCCCATCGCCGGCCACCACCCCTATGAGACCCCACAACCCGGTCCGTTCCCCGATCGCACGTCCTTCGACCGTTACCGCAACGCGCTCCATTACGGCGACGAAGCCCTCGGAACGCTCATAGACGGCGTGCGCGCCCGCGGCCTCCAGGACCGGACGCTGTGGATCGTCTTCGGAGATCACGGCGAGGCCTTCGGACAGCATGACGGCAACTACGGCCACACGTTCCAGCTCTACGAAGAGAACGTCCACGTGCCCCTCCTGATCGCCGCGCCCGGACTGATCCCGCGACAGCTCCGCGACGCCGGGGTCGTGAGCCTGATCGACGTCGCGCCCGCCATCCTCGACCTGCTTGGTGCGCCGCCCGCCGGCCGCCACGCGGGGCGTTCCCTGCTCGAACCCGCGCCCCACATGGCCTTCTTCTTTGCCGACTACTCCCTGGGCCTCCTCGGCCTCCGCGATGGCCCCCGCAAGTTCATCTACCAGGTCGACACCGGCCGGCCCCATCTCTTCGACCTCGCCGCCGACCCGGGCGAAACCACCGACATCTCGACTCGCGACCCGCTCCAGTCGAGCTGGTACGCGCAGAACCTGCGCGCCTGGAGCGCCGCTCAACGCGCCTTGCTCCGCGCCGCCCGCTGACGCCCGAACCGCAAGATCCTTCAAGACGCCCCGCCCCAGCCGTGGCAAACTCCCCGATGATGCCCCCTCGACTGCTCTTATTCTGTCTGCTCGCCCTGTCTCCCCATCTCGTCGCCGCCGACGCCGCCGCCCGCTGGGAAGGCGCCATCCAAATTCCCGGGCGAGAGCTCCGTCTCATTCTCGACCTCGCTCAGGACAGCCGCGGCGAATGGATTGGCTCCGCCATCCTCCCCGATCTCGGCATCAAGGGCGCTCGGCTGACTGCCATTTCCGTCGATGACGGCGACGTCTCTTTCGCCATAAAAGGCGCCCTCGCCGACCCCAAACTGACCGGGCGCGTGACCGGCGACAGATTCACCGGCGACTTCCACCAGGGCGGCAACATCGCGCGGTTTGCCCTCCGTTCCGCCGGCCCGCCGCAAGTCGACCTCCCCCGCCAGAGCACGCCCGTCCGCAAAGAACTCGAAGGCGAATGGCAGGGTGACATGGATTTCCTCGGCCGGCCCATCCATGTCAAACTCACGCTCTCCGGCGCCACAGCCACACTCACCCTCACCGGCAGGCGCGAGACTGTGCTCCCAGCCGACCTCGTCACGCTGGACGCCGACAATCTGACCATTCAGGTGACCGCCGCCGGCATGACCTTCGAAGGCCGCTCTCATGCCGGCCGCCACGAAATCGCCGGCACATTCCAACAGGGACCCGTCGAGACTAGCCTGGTGCTGCACCGATGAACAAGCTGATCCTTCTCGCTCTGTCCGCGGCAGCCGCGGGCTCCGCCCAATCGATGTTCCGCGGCGACCCCGCGCACTCCGGCGTCTATTCCGGCCCCGCCCCGCGCCGGTTCGGCGGCGTCAAATGGAAGTTCCCCACCGGCGCCCGCATCGTCGGATCCCCCGTCTGGTCCGCCGGAATCCTCTACTTCGGCAGCGACGACCACAACGTGTACGCCGTGGACGCCGCCAGCGGCCGCCAGAAATGGCAGTTCGCCACCGGCGGTCCCGTCCCCGGAACTCCCGCCGTCGCCAATGGCCTCGTTTACTTCGCGAGTTACGATGGCAGGTTCTACGCGGTGGACGCGGCCACGGGCCGCCTCCAGTGGCGATTCACCACCGGCGGCGAACGGCGTTTCGAAGCGCGGGGCCTCCACGGCTTCCAGCCCAAAAACCAGACCGTCGCCGACCCGTTCGACGTTTACTTGTCGAGTCCCGTCGTTGCCATGGGCGCTGTCTACTTCGGCAGTGGCGACGGCCACCTCTACGCCCTGGACGCCGCCACCGG
>CAZSQK010000175.1:0-11736 GCA_964608645.1 uncultured Solibacteraceae bacterium
AAGAATCCCTCTTGACAAAGCAACTCAGAAATCTTTGCGTGACATTGTGTTTGGAGAATTGACCCGGAACCTCCGGCGAATCTCGATGTTCTCGGGCAACTCCGAAGCCTTCGACCAAGCCGTAATCTGCGGACGCTCATCCGGGTGCTGAGATTGGACCGCTCGACAATCGAAGTGCAGATGCGCTCCGGATCGGGACGGCCCATGACTGGGACTTCCTCCATGCTGGCGACTTCTCGCTGCTCTCCCTCGCGCCTCTCGCCATCCAAATGAGGATCGGTCGCCTCTGAGGGATCGTTCCGATCGGCGGATGTCAGAAGACGAAGGCGATCTGGGTGCGCATGCCGTTGAAAACGCCAATGTCGCGTTGGGCTAGTCGGAAGTATTCGACCTTATATGCCGCAAAGTCGGTGAAATCGTACCGGATGCCTGCGGACGGACCATAACGCAGCCCGACCGCTCCGAACATCGGCTCGTTGCGCGGTATGTTTAGGTACTCGTATCGGAAATAAGGGCGCACCTTGCCGATCGGGGTCGAAACCTGTGAGTAAAAGGCCGGAATGTGATAAACCGGGCCGTTTTGGACTGCGTGACGTAACGTTACGAACTCGTTTAGGAATTCCAACTTGCCGCCTTGATAGACGGCGTATCCGGCGAAGATGAATTGTCCAACTCTGCGCCCGTAGGGCGTCAAAGACGACGTGACCTGGGGATGGAGAACGTCGCGGTACACCGAAAAGCCTGTCTGGAAGCCGCGCAGCGACAAGGGCCGGGCGAATAGCGCCAAGTTGAACGCCTTTCCGTTGTTCTCGTCCTGCTGACTCTGCGTGGCCTTCACCAGCGGCGAGCTCGAAGTGCGGCCGTTACTCAGTTCGGCGACGTAATGCAAGCCGAGACCGCCCGACGGAATTGCGCCCGCAGCGGACAGCCCGATCCCGTGGATCGGGAGAATGCCGCCGACGTCTTCGAAGGTATATAGGAACGGTCGGTCGAATCCGGTTTGCATCCAAGTCGAGTGGTGAAAAGCCGTGTTATAGAAGCCTATTGAGGTGTGGTAGCGGCCGGCGCTCAAGTTAAAATAATCGCTGGCGTTGTATTGCAGCAGGAGGCGCGAAATGCGCACACCGAAGGTATTGGTCGCATCCGCTTGCACGACCAGCTCGCTCACCACATTCACGTTCTCCGCAAGCTTGCTGGTCATAAACAGATTGACTTGGCCGAGTGTAAAGGTGCTGGGCACACGTTTCTGCCCTGTGACGCTGTACCGGACATCCGAAAAGCCCTGAATCTGCATTCGCGGCAGTCCTTCCGCACTCATCTTCATTCCTCCGGATTCGGCCATCCCCCGAGCCATGGCTTCGGCGGGCATCACGGAAGTCTGCTGCGAGGCCGGTACGGCAGGAGGGGCACTAGGACCACTGCCCCCAGCGCGCAGCTGCCGAACTTCCGATTCCAACTGTCCCACGCGCTCGGTAAGCTGGCCTACGCGGTCTATGAGCTGCTGGAGGAGAACACGGTCGGCAGCCGCCGGCGGTGCGGCCTCTTGAGGCAGTGGAACGGGCTGTTGTGCGGACAAAAATGGAGCAAGCAGCAGCATTGGCAGCAATGTTCGTGTCATACGTTTGTGTATCGGGCTCTTGGCCAGCCCATGACATTATACGCAGTAAAGAGACCGTTTTTGCTGGCGATAGCGATCTAAGGGTTCGCCGTGGTATTTGGTATAGTCACGGAGAATCGCATTCTTCGATTTCTGATTGAGGGCGTGTTTGCAAGAGGACTGTTTCGTGAAAGCATTTGGCCGTCGTTTCAAACAACAGCTGCCGATTGTCGTGGCGATGCTGGCGTTGCCTGTCATGCTGCCGGCATCGGCCGTCGCGACGGAAGGCGATATTGCCGTGGTGGTGCGGCCCGACACCCCGGTCAACGATCTGTCGATCGCCGAAATGCGCAGGCTGTTGATGGGAGACCGTCAATTCTGGAGTTCGAATATACGCGTCACGCTGCTGATTCGCGCGCCGGCTGCGCGTGAGCGCGAGGTGGTCCTGAAGACGATTTACCATATGACGGAAGCGCAATTCCGCCAATATTGGATTTCCAAGGTGTTCCGCGCGGAAGCTGCCAGCGGGCCCAAGATCGTTTACTCCAACGAAATGGCCGCTGAACTGGTAAACGCGATTCCCGGGTCGGTGGCATTCGTGGAAGCGACCCAGGTACCGAAGGGACTCAAGGTTCTGAAGATCGATGGTCACGTCCCCGGTGAAAAGGACTATCCACTCCGATGAGCCCGCGCGATGCACTTGCAAGTTCAACTACCGCGCAGCGCGTCACCAAAGCAATGGTGTTGATGCTGATACTTGCGGCGCTCGCCGGGAGCGCCGAAGGACAGACTCCAGGCAAGCAAGCTGCCCAGGAGAAAGCGTTCTATGCGCAGGTGATTCGTTTTCAACGGGACGCTGCGGCGGCCTTCAATCGGGAAATGGATCGTGAAAAGGCCGACTCTTGCCGGGAGGCGGTCAGCACCCGAGATATCGTAGAGTGCCTGGGTAAGGAGAACGAAGCGGCCACGGTGAATTACAAGGCTTACTTCGATTCGTTGCACTCGCTGCTGGCTCTTACGCTTGGGGACAGCGAGAATCGAACTCCTGGGCCGACCGGCTTGCCCTTGACCTCGAAAGAGTTGGTGGATGAGCTTGACGGAACCGAGGCAGCTTGGCAGAAGTACCGCCAAGCGCAATGCATGGCAGCGTTCGACCTGTACAAAGGTGGGACGGCAGCCGCCCCCCAGGCAAGTTCATGTGGACTGATGCTGGTTCGGAGTCACATGCGCGAGTTAGAAAACATCTACCACGTCCGTTTGCACAACTGAGGGCGAGCGCCATGGGACAACTTCGCAGGGGTAATGGGGACCGGCCGGAGCCATGCGTGGTCCCCCGCCCGGCCGTCACAAGGATTTTCGATTTTCTTTCATAGCAATATCAATCACTTACAGCGCGACCCTGCCACAACCCAAAATCCGCGTGCTACTCTCCGAATCGAAAAGAGCTGCTCGCCGGCCGAGAAGCAGCCGTTCCGGGGCCGCGTTCCGATCCAGAGTTCTCGAGACACGCGATCGGGCTCAAACGCAGGCGCAACGTTCTTGGGCCGCCATAGAGGCTTGCACTCCGCCATGAGTGGAGCCAAGGAGCGCTCCTTGCAGTCCCGGCTCATACGAGCCGGAAACAATGGCACGATATGATTTCCGGACGCACTTAGATCACCGTCGAACGCGCGATCGGCTAGCCATCGTTCGCTCGATATCCGCAATCTCGATCGGCACGGACGCCGACAGGTTCTCGTACCCACTCTCCGTGATCAGAATCATGTCTTCCAGGCGGATCCCGATATGCTCGTCCGCGATCGTCATCGCCGGCTCGATCGTGAAAACCTGCCCGGGCTCGAGCGTCGCCGACGGAGAACGCACATCGTGCACCTCCATCCCGACCGTATGCCCGAGCGCCGCCGCCGGACCGCTCTTGCGATACCGCTCGACGAAGGCCGTGGCCGCCGCCTGAATCTTCGCATCCGTAAACGGATACTCCGCCATCACCGCGTCCATCTTTTTCACCGCGTCGCGAATCACGTCCGCCGGCGTCGTGTGAACGCGGATCGACGTCAACACCGCCTGGTACAGCCGCAGGTAGATCGTATAGAATTCCCGCTGCCGCGGTGTGAATTTGCCGTTCGCCGGAAACACGCGCGTCACGTCGGAAGCGTACATTTTGTAGTCCGGAGCATAGTCGAACTGCACGAGGTCGCCATCCTCGATGACCGCGGTGTCCTTGTGATAGTGCGAGTAGAACGTGTTCCGCCCCGTCGCAATCAGCGCAAAATATGCCGGACCATACGCGCCATGCTTCTTGAAAACGAACTCCGCGTCCGCCTGCAGCTCGTACTCCCGCATCCCCGCCTTGCAGTCCTGCATGGCTTCCACGATCGCCAGCCCCGTGATGCGCGTGGCCTCGCGCAGGATCGCGATTTCGCGCGCACTCTTCGTGCCGCGCAGCTCGTCGAGAATCGGGTCGAGGTTCCCGGCCTCGGAACGCGGCGACGCCGTCTTCAGCTTCGCCAGGAACGCCTCCTCCCGCGAGATGCGCCCGTCCCACGGATCGTTCTTCGTGTTCCGTGCCAGCGCCGCCGGGTCCGACGCCGACGCGCTGCCCAGCACCTCCGGCCGGAACGGCGTATAAATTGCCCGCCCATCGAGCGCGGCCACCACCTTGGCGAAGTCCTCGCGCGGCAGGACGGCGTCGACACCCGTGGCCCGCGCGGCCTCCGGCCCCGGATACAGTCCCGGTCCGAACATCATCGTCTCGCGCCGCTCGTTGCGCGGGTTGAGATACAGCGTCGTCTTCTTCGTGCGGCCGTCGATGAGCAGGATGGCGCGCGGCTCCACCACTCCGCAGAGATAGAAAAACTGGTTGCTCTGGCGCAGCGGCTGTTCTCCCGGACGCTCCGTGGTTCCTTGCAGGATCGCCACGCCGTCGCCGATCCTCGCCAGCACGCGCGCCCGCCGCGCCGCGTATTCCTCGGGAGGGAAAATGTCGGTGAAGACCGGCTGCGCGAGCGCGGGCAGCGCGCTCGCCAGGCAGCACAGGAATGCGCTACCGCTTCTCAAACTTCACCTCCATGAGCATCCAGAGACCCGGATCCAGCGCGACGGTCCCCGGCGCCTGCTCCACGGCGATTTCGAATCGCTGCCGTTTCTGCGTCATCTCGATGCGCTCCGTCTTCTCGCCCACCGCCACTTCCAGCGGCAAGCGGTACGCATCGCCCGGCTGCATCTGCGCCAAGTCGATCTCCACCCGCTTCGCCGCCGCGTCATACTTCCATCCGCCCTCCACCGCCGGGGTGCCTGCGCGGTACAGCCACTGCCGGAAGAACCAACCCAGATCCGCGCCCGACACTTCCTCCATCACCTTGCGAAAATCCTCCGTCGACGCGTTGCCGTCGCGATAGCGCCGGTAATACTCGCGAATCCCCGCCCAGAACGGCGCCGTCCCAATCTGCCCGCGCAGCAGGTGCAGCACCCATCCGCCCTTCTGGTACACGATCCCGTTGGGGATCCCCTTCCACGGTTTGTCCTGCACCACCGCCACGCCGGGCAGGCGCTTCTGGGCATTCCACACCTGCTCCCGCGACCGCTTCATCGCCGCGACGAACGCGTCGCGCCCGTCGTAGTGTTCGGCTGCCAGAGCCGCGAAGTATGTCGCGAAGCCCTCGCTCAGCCACACGTCGTCCCAGTCCTTCTCGGTCACGGAATCGCCGAACCACTGGTGCGCGGTCTCATGTGCCACCAGGGCATACGCAGGCTGCCCGCTGACGACCTTCTCGCCGAAAAAGATCGAGCTCGCATGTTCCATGGCGCCGCCCATGCCTGCCGCCTGCACATCCGCGAGCTTCTGGTACGGATACGGGCCCACGCGGCTGCTGAAGAACTCGACCGCGCGCCGCGACGCCTCTTCGAACGTCCCGATCCCGGCGTCGCGATCCTGATGGTACACCCAGGTCTCGAGCGGCGCTCCCGCCGCCGTCCCGAACCGCCGCCATGCGAACTGTGCGACCCCGATGTTGAACAGCCACGTCGCAATCGGCACACGCTGATTCCAGTGCGTGAGCCTCCGCCCGCCCTCCAGGTCGATCACCTCTTCCAACGCCCCGTTGGCCACCACCTGGTACCGCGCCGGCGCAGTGACCAGGAACTCGCCCGTCGCTTTATCGTACGGATGGTCGACCGTCGGCAGCCAGTAGTGCGCCAAATCAGGCCAATTGGCGCTGAAAAAACATCGCTCGCCGTATTTGTTCTTCAGAATTTTGAGGCCCTGATCCGGCTTGCCCGCATATTTGACCGTGAACCGGCGCAACTCGCCCGCCGCCGGGGCCGCGGGCAGGTCGATCCAGAGGCGGTCGCTCTCCCGGCGGAAAGGGTTCCCAGCGACCTCGGAGACCGCCATTGCCGGCCCGAGGTCGAGCGCCACGCGCGTCACCCCATCCTTCACAAATCGGATCGTGACCGTGGTTTCCCCCGCGATCTCGTCCGTGTCGTCGCTCAGCGTCACGCGAAAGACGTAGTGCTCGACGTCGATTCCCGGCTGCCGCGGATACGTGTCGGCCCACAACGCCGCGGACGCACCGAGCCCCAGCAGCAATAGCGTCTTCATTCGTTCTATGCTACTTCAGCTTGGCCGCTTCCACCGCGATCGCCTCGCGCCCCACCAGCTTCAGTTCGACGCGCTCACGGGCCTTCTCCGCGATCCTCACCTTCGCCGCCATCCACTCGAACTGTGCGCGGAACGGCGCATACTGCGCCAGGTCGTCGTCGAGGTCCTGAAACGCCGCCACGCGGTACTCGCCCGGCGGCAGCGACTTCGTGCGGAACTCGCCGCGCGCGTCCGATTTCACCGACCGCGCCGAGTCGCCGCCCGCCGGCCACACCTGCACCGTCGCTCCAGGGGCCGGATCGCCATTGGCATTGCGCACGACACCCGACACTTCCCCCGCGTCAGCGGAGACCTCGAGCAGCAGTTCTCCCCCGGCGCCGGCGCTCAGATCGACCTTCCAATCCTCCACCGGACGGCCGGCGAAATTGACCCATTTCACGTAGGAGCCCTCGGGCAGCCCGCCCGTTTCCAGCGTGTACAGATTCGGGATGAGCCGGCTCATCTGAAAACTGCCGTCCGCCTGAATCTCGGCGACGGCGTCGCGGTACTCGGCGCCGTCCGCGGGCAGCAGCGCGATTCGCCCGGCCTTGGCGCCTTTGACCATTCCGGTAATTTCGACGCCGCTCCCCACCGGCAAACGCGCGTCCTCCACGTCGCCATCCGTCACGGTAACCGCCGCGCGGCCAATTGGCGCGGGGCGGCTCGAACTCGGTTGGAGCCCATCCCCCACGAAAGAAAATGTCGGCACGGTTTCAATAGTGTACGTGCCCGGCATGATCCCCTCGAATGCGAAACGGCCGTCCGCCTCGGTCAGGACTCCCACATCGCGTCCGCGCGCGTCGCTCCTTTCGACCAGATGGAGTTGCAGCCTTGCGCCCGGCGCGCCGCCGTCCGCGGTGACCACCCGCCCCCGGACATGGAAACTGCGCGCCTTCCGCAACCGGATGGCGAGACCGCGGACCTCCGCGCCGGGGCTGACCTCCACTGGCGCGGCGGCGGAGGCATCGGACGTTCCCGGGAAAAACGTCGCGGTATATTTCTCGCGCTCCTCCTTCCGCACCGGCGGCCCGGCCTCATCGATCTTGCGGATTCCCGCGCACAGGTAATACCGGCCCGGCGTCAGGTTGCCCGCCACGAAACTGCCGTCGTCCTGCGAATCCGACTCCCCGACCTCCACCAGATGCCGCCGCCCGCCGGCATACGACGCGCGCAGCACCTGCACCTGCGCGTTGGGAACCGGATCGCCGTCTTCGTCGACCACCTTCCCGTAGAGCAGCGATTGCGGCGTGAGCTTCAAAGTCAGATCGCCCATCGTCCGCCCGGCGCTCAAATCCAGCGGCGGTCCCACTACCTGAGGCTCCGCCGCGCCGTATCCCTGGTCCAGATAACCGACCCGTTTCGCCAGCAGAAAATAGTTGCCGGGATCGATGTTGTCTAGCGTGAAACGCCCTTCCGCGTCGGTGGTCGTCGCCGGCAGCGCCACACTGGGCGACCCGTTCACGCCCCGCGTCGGCGAAAACGCCTCGAGCCACACCGACGCCTTCTTCAACGGCGCGCCCGTCACCGCGCTCACCACCCGCCCGGCCAGCGCGGATTTCTCCTGGGTCTGCGCGGAGCAGGCGAGGGCGAACAGAATGAGGGTCAGGCGCATGGCGTACACTATGCATTCTAAGCTCCATCGCCCCCTCTATGATCGCGACCTTCAAGGTGAACGCCGTCGAAGTCCTGGGCCTCGCCTCGCTCGGCGTGCTCATCGGCTTTTGGCTGAAGCGCCGCATCCCGCTGCTCGACCGGCTGAACATCCCCGTCTCGATCGCCGGCGGCATGGTCTACGCCCTCGTCGCCATGGCCCTGCGCGACCGCGTCGCCAACTTCGAGTTCGACGTCGTGCTGCGCGACCTCCTCATGGTCGCCTTCATGACCACCGTCGGTCTGAGCGCGCGCCTCCGTCTGATTCGCGAAGGCGGTGTGAAGGTGCTGAAGCTCTTCGCTCTGGCCACCTTCGGCGCGGTGCTGCAGAACGCGCTGGGCATGGGGCTGGCGAAGCTGCTCGGCCTCGATCTGCGCCTCGGAATCCTCGCCGGCTCCGTGTCTCTTACAGGCGGACCCGGCACCTCCCTCGCGTTCGGCCCGACGTTTGAGAGAATCGGCGTCGCCGGCGCCACCACGGTCGCATTCGCCTCGGCGACCTTCGGCATCGCCGTCGCGGGCGTCATCTCGGCCTACATCGGCGCGCGACTCGTCAAGTCCGGTCGGGCAGTTCCGCGGCCTGCCCAAAAGGAACAACAGCCGGGTCCGGCGGCGACTCCCCAAAACCTGCTGACCACCACACTCGTCATCGGCATCGCGATGGGGCTCGGCGCGCTCCTCAGCGCGGCCATCGAGAAGGCCGGTGTCATTTTGCCGCCCTATATCGGAGCGATGGTGGTCGCCGCCGTCATCGGCAATCTCGACGACCGCTACGGCTTCGCCCGTCTTTCGCACACCGAAGTAGCCACGCTCGGCCGCATCTCCCTATACCTGTTCATCGTGATGGCGCTGCTCACATTGAAGCTGTGGGAACTGGTCCATCTGGCGCTGCCGCTGCTGGTGATTCTCGGCGCGCAGGTCGTCCTCATCTGGGCGATGTGCCGGACCGTCTGCTTCTGGCTGATGGGCCGCGACTATGAATCCGCCGTGACCGCCGCCGGCTTCTGCGGCTTCATGCTCGGCATCACATCCAACGCGGTGGCATCGATGGAGGAATTGACGGAGAAATATGGCCCGGCGCCGGAGTCGTTCCTGGTCGTCCCGATCGTCGGCGCATTCCTGATCGACTTCACCAACTCCCTGATCATCACGACCGCAGCCAACCTGCTCCGTTAGGCGGGCGCTCAGAACGTCGCGATCGCGGACGTCGTCGCTTCCGTGACACGCGCGAGATCGCCCGGCACCAGCACCAGTTGCCGCCCGCGAATCCCCGCGCTGACCGCGATCGCGTCCCACAACCCGGCCGTCTCGTCCAGGAACAGCGGGTACGGCTTCTTCGTCCCCACCGGCGACACGCCGCCGCGGATGTACCCGGTCAGCCCCAGAACTTCCTTGACCGCCACCAGTTCGACCTTCTTGTTGCCGCTGGCAGCCGCCAGCGCCTTCAGATCGAGTTCCGCATTCGCCGGAATGCAGGCCAGCAGCACGCCCGCACGGTCGCCGCGCGCCACCAGGGTTTTGAACACCTGTTCCGGAGGCATGCCTATCGCCTGCGCCACATGCGGAGCGCTCAGGTCGTTTTCGTCGACCTCATATTCACGGATCTCGTACCGCACACCCGCTGCATCGAGAATGCGGGCGGCGTTCGTCTTTGACGGCATGGGACTTGGTACAATCAGGATATCTTCATTGACGCGGAGAGGTGGCAGAGTGGTCGATCGCGCCCGCCTCGAAAGCGGGAGTACCTTTACGGGTACCGGGAGTTCGAATCTCCCCCTCTCCGCCACAAAACATATTCCGTTGGCTCTCCGGCTCTCCGTCAAAAACGGGGAGCAGCCCCCACCCAAGCTGATCAAGCACAGCGCTTGAGCACCCCGTCATTGCAGCCAATACCGCGCACGCCAACGCGGCTAAGAAGGGAAGCGAAAACCCTCGCATGAATACCCCCTTCGCAGAGCCGCGCGGCAAGATAGCCAAAGGTTAGCCACACCGGGAGTTCGCCGGGGCGGCGGCCCATAACCCTGCCTTTCGATAGCAACAGTTACGCTGCTCGATGGCCTCATTGACCGTACCCGGCGCCGGCGCGTAGAATTCCGACTGGTGAGCTTCGGCGTCAATGAGACTATCGGCGATTTCGAGTGCCTCGGGATCATCGAGAAACCCCGCGTGGGCCTGACATACAAGGTGCGGAATCGCAGGACCGGCGAGATCGAATCGCTGCGCGCGCTCTCGGGCGCCGCTGTCGACGATCCCGAAGCGGTGGAGCGACTGCTGCGCGAGATCCGCATCCAGGCGCGGCTGACCCATCCGAACCTGATCGGATTCCACGACGCGTTCCTGCTCGACGGGCACGTCGTGATGACGACGGATTACGTCGACGGAACGACGCTCGCCGAGTGTTGCGCCGCGGGGCCGCTCGATCCCGGAGACGCCGTCCGCGTGCTCCTGGCCGTGCTGTACGGCCTCGCCGACGCCCACGATCTCGGCATCGCGCACCGCGGCATCACGGCCGATCACGTGATCTTCTGTTCTGACGGCCTGGTGAAGCTCGGCGGCTTCGACGCGGCGAAGGCGTCGTCGGACGCGAACTTGACGAAAGTTGGGGCCGTGATCGGCGATCCGCGCTACATCTCGCCCGAGCAGGTGGCGGGCAAGCACGCGGATATGCGCTCGGACATCTACTCCCTCGGGGTGGTCCTCTTTCTGGCCCTGACGGGCACAACGCCATTCACCGGCAAGACGGATTTCGAGGTGCTCTCGAAGCAGCTTAAGGCGCCGCCGCCACGTCCGAGCTCCATCAATCCCATGGTCCCGTCAGCCGTCGAAGCGCTCGTGTTGAAGGCGCTCGCGAAAAAGCCGGAGGACCGCTTCGCGGGTAGCGCCGCGTTTTTCCATGCGCTCTTCACGGCGGCTCCGCCGGCCGACCTCCCCGTTGGCGCCGAGATCGAGGTGAATTGACGGTATGCCGATCCGCCCTGGAGATATCGTAGGGGACTATCACGTTCTGGAGCCGATCGACAGCGGCGGCATGAACGCCGTTTTCAAAGTCGAGCATTGCATCACCAAACGAATCGAGGCGCTCAAAGCGCTGCCGCTCTCGTGGGCCACCGCGCCGGGCGAAATCCGCCGCTTCGAGAGCGAGATTCAGATGCATGCGAGGCTGCTGCATCCGAATGTCGCGGCGGTGTATAGCGCGGTTCGCCACGAGGACGTGATCGCGCTGATCATGGAGTACGTCGAGGGCGAGAACCTCCGGCGTGTGCTGCAGCGCGGCCCGCTCCCGGCGCCTACGGCGCTCGCCATTGCGGCCGACGTGCTTGCCGGACTCGAGTGCGCCCATGCGAGCGGCGTCACGCACGGCGACGTCACGCCCGCGAACATCATCGTGACGCCGTCCGGACGCGCCAAACTGACGGACTTCGGCTTGGCTTGCGACCACCGGATGGAGCGCCTCACGGCCCCTGGAGTCCCGGCGGGCACGGCGGCATACCTCTCGCCTGAGCAAGTGCGCGGACTGGATATTGATGCGCGGTCGGACCTCTACGGCGTCGGCGTCGTGCTGTACGAGATGCTCGCCGGAAGAAAACTGTTCGAGGCCGACAGCGCGTTCGAGATGATGCGCTGCCACGTCGAGGAGCCGGCTCCGCGGGTAAGCAGCGTTACGAGGAGGGTCCCGGCCGCGGTCGACGCCGCGATCGCGCGCGCGCTGGCGAAGGATCCCGCGGCGCGTCCGCAGAGCGCGAGGGAGTTTCAGGCGGCGCTTACGCTTGCGCCGGTCCGGTCAGGGCGGCTCCGCCGCAGCCTGGGCGCGTTCGGCGCGGTGGCCGCGATGGCGGCGTGCTCGGCGGTG
>CAZSQK010000176.1:0-11519 GCA_964608645.1 uncultured Solibacteraceae bacterium
TCGCGTGGATCTACGATCCCGACGGCAACAAGATCGAATTGTGGCAGCCGCTGACTCCCAAGAAGAAGTAGTCTCGTTTCTCCGCCGCAGGACACGGTGCTGCCGTGTTCCCGTCAGCCTCGCCGCGCTGCCTCGATGGCGGCGATGTCGATCTTCTTCATCGGCATCAGCGACGCGAAGACGCGCTGTGCCTCACCGCCGCCAGCCGCAAGCGCCTCGGTCAGCGTGCGAGGGGTGATCTGCCAGGAAAGACCCCAGCGGTCCTTGCACCAGCCGCACTGGCTTTCCACACCGCCATTGCCGGTGATCGCGTTCCAGTAGCGGTCCGTCTCTTCCTGATTCTCCGTCGCCACCTGGAAGGAAAAGGCCTCGCTGTGCTGAAACGCCGGGCCGCCGTTGACCCCGAGACAGGGAATGCCAAGAACGGTGAACTCCACCGTCAGCACGTCGCCCTCCTTGCCGCCTGGATAGTCGCCGGGCGCCTTGTGAACAGCGGTCACGTTGCTATCCGGGAAGGTGGCGGCGTAGAAGCGCGCCGCCTCGAGCGCGTCCTTGTCGAACCAGAGGCAGATCGTGTTCTTGGGCTTCATGTATATACCCTCCTTGTGCCCGGCCGGAGCCAGCGCCCATGGTCTGCGAGCCGTTCCGTCCTAGTAAAAACCAGATTGGGTGACGATTGCAACTCACTCGTTCCGTACGGCAGTCATCGGATCGATGCGAGAAGCCTTCGCCGCAGGCACGTAACCAGCCACAAGTGCGGCGCCAAGGAGTACGACTACTGCCAATAGCAGAGTATCTGCGCTGTTCGGCTTCACACCGAAGAGAAAAGACTCTACGAACCTCGAGATCGTGAGCGCCGTGGGCACGCCGATCGCGAGCCCGGCCACCGCCAGCACCGAGGCCTGGCGCATCACCATCCAAACGACGGCGCCGCGCTGCGCTCCCAGCGCCATCCGAATCCCGATCTCGACTGTGCGCCGCGCAACGGTGTACGACATCGTGCCATACAAGCCGATGCAGGCAATGAGCAAGGCCAGGATGGCGAAGGCGGTGCAGAGCCTGGCGAAGATGATCTCCTGGTTCATCATCTGATCGATCTGGGCCGCTTGGGTTTTGACGTCGGTCACCGGAACGCGCGCGTCCGCCTGGCTGACGATCGCGCGCACTGCGTTGACGTAGCGAAGCGGGTCGCCGCTGGTGCGAAGGACGAACGTCATGTCGTCGACCGGAAAGTACGAACCCTGGTTGAAGGGCAGGTAGGCGATATCCCGAAACTCTCCCTTGAGTTCGCCGTAGCGCGCGTTCGCGGCAACTCCGACGATCTCGACTTCCGCGTTTTGCGAGGGTGGACGGCGGGTGATGACGATGTGCTGGCCCAGCGGATTCCGATCGGCGAAGTATCTCCGGACGTACGCTTCGCTCACCACCGCGACCGCCTGGGAGCCGGGCTGGTCGCGATCGTCGAACGCGCGTCCCAGCACTACGGGGATCCGCATCGTCTTGAAGAAATCGGGCGCCGTCATCAAAATATGAGTCGACGCTTTTCGCTGCTGCCCCACCGGCACGACCCATCCGGACCACGTGCCTGCCCCGAGCAGCGGCGAATGCGAGGCGCTTGCGTCGCGCACGCCGGGAATCGCGCGGAACCGCTTTTGCAAATCGGTGTAGAACGTGATGATTTCCGGGTCCCGATGTCCCGCCTGCCGCGCGTTCATGCGGAACAGCAGGACGTTCTCGCGGTTGAATCCCAATTGGATCGATTGCAGGTTCGACAGCGTTCGCAGGAACAGCCCCGCCCCAACGAGCATCAGCAGGGAGATGCTGATCTGAGCCACCATCAACACCTGGCCGAGGCTCGCGCGGCGGAACGAATGCGAACCCGGCCGTCCCGCTCGCGATTCTTTCAGGGCCCGGATCACGTCCACCCGCGTCGACTGCAGCGCCGGAGCAAGCCCGAACAGCAGCCCTGTCAACAGCGACAGCGCCAGAGCCGCGCCCAGCACGTGCCAATTCAAATCCGGACGGAAAGTGAAGTCCGGGTTTCCGTTCGCGAGCAGGAGCGTCAGGAATCGAATCCCCCACATCGCGAATGCCACTCCCAAGGCGCCGCCGATCGACGCCAGCAGCACGCTCTCCGTCAGGAGTTGGCGGATCACGCGGAATCGTCCCGCGCCCATGCTGAGCCGCACCGCCATTTCGCGCCGGCGCGCCGTCGCTCTCGCGAGCAGCAGGTTCGCGATGTTGGCGCAGGCAATCGCCAGGATCAGCCCCACCATGGCCAGCAGCACGTACAAGGGTTTCGAGTACAGCCGCCGCAGCGTATTGAGTCCCGTCGCGCCCTCCCGGATCAGCAGTTCGGGAAGCGTCGCGCGCTCGCGATCGTTGGCCGCCGTCGTCTCCACCCACCGGTGAAACACCGGGGCCAGCGCGGCCTGCGCTTGCGCCAGGCTTACGCCCGGACGCAGGCGCGCCATCATCTCGATCCAATAGAAGTTTTGATCGAGGTATACCTGGGGATCAGTCGCCCTTACCCTTAGCGGCAGCACGAGATTGGTGTGCAGCGGAATATAGAAATCGGGCGCCGCCGCGGGATCGACGCCGAAAAATCCCGGTGGCGCGACTCCCGCAACGGTGAACGGAACGTTATTGATCAGGATGGATTGGCCGGGCGCGCTCGCTGCGTCGCCGAAGCGCCTCTGGCTGAATGCGTAACTCAGGACGGCGATTGGCGGCGCTCCAAAGCGGTCGTCATCCGGAATGATCGTGCGCCCGGCAGCCGGCAAAACCTCGAGCCCGCGAAAGTAGTCCCCGGAGACAAACTCACCGGCCGCCTGTTCGGCCTGGCCTCTCACGCTCACGTTCACCTTGCGCGTGGGGTAGTAGGCGAACACGCTCGAGAAAACGGGGCCGGAACTCTTCCGGATGAGATCGAAGGCGGGAAAAGGGAAGATTCCGGCGATTTCTTTCCATTTCTTATCGCTCCAGGTGCTGCCGCTCATGCCGTGCATCACGAAGTCGCGTCCGGTTTGGTTGGCGCCCCAATTCACTACGGCCAGCGACCCCGGATCGGAGACCGGCAGCGAGCGCAGGAGGAGCGAATCCATGAAGCTGTAGATCGCCGTATTGGCTCCGATGCCGAGCGCCAGCGACAAGATCGCCAGCATGCTGAAAGTCTTGTTCGCGGCGATGGCGCGAAAGCCGTAACGGCAGTCCTGCGCCAGTTGTTCCAGGTAAGTCCAAGTCCACATGGCCCGGCTCTGCTCCTTTAGTCGCGTGAGGTTGCCGAACTGTCGCAGGGCGGCCTCCCGGCTGCCCCGTTCCTCCTCGCCGAGTGCCAGGTGATGGCGCATTTCCTCATCGAGGTCGCACTCGAGTTCGGCCCGATGCAATAAGAACCAGATCCTTCGAAACACCTGTTTCATACCGCCTCGATGACGCGTGCGATCGCTCCCATGACCTGGCCGAACTCGCGCAGTTCGCGGGCGAGTTGCTTGCGGCCCTCGGATGTCAGCTCGTAGAACCGTGCCCGGCGGTTGTTTTCCGACTGCCTCCACTCCGCCACCACCCAGCCTTTGACGAGCATGCGCTGGAGAGCGGGGTACAACGAGCCCTCCTCCACCTGCAGAACGTCATCCGAGGTTTGCCGAATGTGCTGGGCGATGCCATAACCGTGCAGCGCTCCCCGGCGGGCCAAGGTCTTCAAAATCAGCATGTACAACGTGCCGGGTGGAATATCGGGACGGTTTTCCATAGCCAACCTATACAACGTTAGACTATGGAAGAGCCTTTCGGATAGCAGGATTATTGCTGGTGTGCATTTCCTCGCACCTGCTCCGGAGATATAGAATTGGTTGACATTCCATGGAGATTGCTGGAGATCCTCAGGACCCGAGAGTCACGCGTACCATCGCACCCGCGGAACATCTCGCGTCGCAGCGGTCCCGCGGTGGAGCGCCCGCCGCGATTGGCCGGTACCGAATCGTCCGCCTGATCGGCGAAGGCGGAATGGGCGCGGTATACGAGGCCGAGCAGGAACAGCCACGGCGCACGGTGGCGTTGAAAGTGATCAAGAGCGCATGGGCAACGCCGGAGTTGGTTCGCCGTTTCCAGCAGGAATCGGAGGCTCTAGCGCGGCTGCATCATCCTGGTATCGCCCAAGTATATGAGGCGGGCACAGCCGATAGCGGCTTCGGTCCGCAACCGTATTTTGCGATGGAGTTCATCGCCGACGGGCAGTCTCTCACCACCTACACCGAAGCTCGCCGCCTGACTGTTCGCCAACGCCTCGAGCTCATGACCGAAGTCTGCGATGCCGTCCAGCACGCGCATCAGCGCGGCATCATCCATCGCGATCTTAAA
Source organism: uncultured Solibacteraceae bacterium (assembly GCA_964608645.1). GTDB lineage: Bacteria > Acidobacteriota > Terriglobia > Bryobacterales > Bryobacteraceae > CAZSQK01. Next base: position 4,360 of record CAZSQK010000176.1, read on the forward strand.
CCAGGCAACATCCTGGTTGACGAAAACGGCCATCCCAAGGTTCTGGACTTCGGTGTTGCGCGCATGACCGACAGCGACGCGCGAGCTACGCGGCAAACCGATGTCGGACAACTCGTGGGCACGCTGGCCTACATGAGTCCTGAGCAGGCACTCGCCGATCCGCTGGAAGTCGATATTCGCAGCGATGTGTACGCCCTGGGAGTCATTCTCTACGAGTTGCTGGCAGGGAAACTTCCGTACGCGTTGAGCCACAAGCTGCACGAAGCCGTAATGACGATCCGCGAGCAGGACCCGGCTCCGTTGACGTCGGTGAGCCGGATTTATCGCGGCGACATCGAGACAATCGCAGCAAAGGCCCTGGAAAAGGACAAGGCGCGGCGTTATGCCTCGGCGGCCGATCTGGCGGCGGATATTCGCCGCTATTTAAACAACGAGCCGATCCTGGCCCGGCCGGCCACAACGAGTTATCAGCTGAAGAAGTTCGCACAGCGGCACAAAAGCCTGGTCCTTGGCGCCGCCGCGGTTTTCCTCGTTCTGGTCGCGGGAGTGGCCGCGAGCACGTGGCAGGCTCTACGGGCCCGGCGCGCTGAAGTCCAGGCGCGGCAGGAGGCAGCCAGCTCCCAAGCCGTGAACCAGTTTCTTCAGGATATGCTCGAATCGGCCGATCCATTTTCCAGCGGGAGGGGCGACGCTAACGGCCGGGACATCACCGTCGCACAGGCTGTAGCCCAGGCGATTGCTAAGTTGGATCGTGGGGCTTTAAAAGACCAACCTCTGGTCGAAGCCGCTGTCCGGAAAACGATCGGCGGGACGCTCATGGGTCTCGGTGATATCAGCGGCGGCGAGGCGCAGATGAGAAAGGCGCTATCGCTGCGGAGAGCGCATCTGCCTGCGGGCGCCGCGGAAATCGGCGAGAGTCTCGAAGCCCTCGCGGTGCTATTGCAAAACAAGGGCGACCTGAAGGGAGCAGAGCCGTTCGCGCGCGAGGCATTGTCGCTGCGGCGCAAGCTGTTCGGCGGAGAGAGCCGCGAGGTTGCCCAGTCGGAAGCAGATCTCTCCATGATGGTTGGTCGTACGCCCGAGAGGCTGCAGCTCATACAGGACGCAGTGCGATTGAGCCGGAAGCTGGATGGCGAAACTGAGCGCACCGCAATCCATCTCATGTACCTGGCGACTGCCTACGGCGCCGAACGCCGCTACGCTGAAGCCGAACCGGCCGCCAGAGAGGCCCTCGAAATACGCCGCCGCATCTTACCCGAAGATCATGAATCGATCGCGGCGTCTCTTCAGCAGCTGTCAAACATTCTGGTCTCCCAATCGCGTTACACGGAAGCGGAGCCACTCGCGCGCCAATCGCTGGCCTTCGCGCGGAAGGTGTTTGGCGATGAGCACCTTCGGGTCGCGAACGCGGAAATTCGACTCTCGGAGGTGCTCGTGAGCCAAGGTCGTCTTGCGGAAGCCGAAGCCCTGCGGACGGAATCGATCGGGGTGACCAGGCGATTAATAGGAGACGGGCCTCGAATCGGAGTGGCACTGCAAGGCCTGAGCCTGCTACTGCGTGATGAGCGTAAATTCGATCTTGCCGAACAGCGCCTTCAGGAGGCGATGACGATCTTTCGCAAGCTGCAGCCGCAGCAGGCATCCAATCTAGCGATTTGCATCAGCACGCTGGGGATGATCCGCTACGATCAGCGCCGGTTCACAGAAGCGGAAGCTTTGCAGCGCGACTCGCTGACCCGGCTGCGCCGCAGCCTGGGCGAGCGTGACGCAACCACGGTAATCATTGCAGATCATCTCGGCGATACGCTCCTCGAACAGGGTAAACTGGCGGAGGCCGAGCAACTCTACCGTGATTTTCTAACGGCGAACCGGCAGGAACCGCAAAACTCAGGGAGCGTTCGAACGCTGCTGACCGGGCTGGGTCACGTTATGGTCGCGCAACACCGCGCCGCCGAAGCCGAGCCCATCGCCCGTGAAGCGCTCAACCTGGCGAAGAAGCAACCCCAAGAACTGCCCTGGGCGCAGAGATTATTGGGTCAGGTGCTGACGGAGCGCGGCAAGTTTGCCGAGGCGGAGCCCCTCCTGCTCGCGTCCTACAAACCGATCTCCGGGGACACGACAGTGAGTATTGGCACGAAGCAGAAGTTCCTGAAGCAGCTCGTCGACCTCTATGAATCCTGGGACAAGTCTGCTCCTAACACGGGCAAGGCCACCCAGGCCGCCCGTTGGCGAACTCTTCTCAATCCCAGCACTGTCAAATAAACGCCCGGTTGGGCCGTGGCGCTGGCCCGGAGGTCAGCTTCGGGAAAAGCAACCCGCCACCGGACTGCAGCGCGTATGTTCAATTTTCTTTTCTTAGCCAGTTGGTTTTCCGCTCCGGCGCCGCCCTGCTGTGAACGAGATCGCCAACTACCTTTTTCTTGAAACCAGTTGCCGTTCCGGCGGCTGCCCCTTTTGGTGGCAACCGCAAATTGCCTCTTGGAATTGGCGGTATACTCCCACAGACTCCTCTGACGAAGCTAAAAGAAGAAGTGCTTCGTCCAATCGACCGTCATGTGCAGCATCGCCGACGACGTCACCGACGACGCCTTCTGGAACACGCGCCCGTATGCCACGCCGGCGATCGTCGCTTCGATCATATAGCGCCAGTTCGGCAGCGCCTGCGGACCGTTATCCAGATGGGCCGCCCCGAAGATCACGCTCGCCACGATCAGCGTCCGCCAACCCGCTCCGAAACGCAACATCAGCAGATTCTGAATCAGCGACCGGAACAGAATCTCCTCCGGGAGCGCGGTGCCGGCGAAGATGATTCCCACGGCGGCTGCCATTTTCCCGCCGGACTGCGCCGGCAGGTGCGGCATCGGGATGAAGCCGATCGCGATTCCCACCGCGACGAGCACCGGCGCAACGGCCGCGAACCCGGCCAGTGGCAGGACCCAGTCGCGCCGCCCGCGCGGCGCGTTGTACTTCAATCCGGGGAAGGAGCGGAAGCCGAGGAACAGCACCAGGCCCAACAGAATCGCGATCCCGTATCCCACGCTGTGCAGGAAGCCCTGCGCGGGACGGGGGACCAGATGTTGCCCCGCGGCGAACTCCAGCGGCAGCCACAGCAGCAGGATCGCCAGGAAATCCAAAACACCCGGCGTCGCCGGCGTTCCCACCCCGAGCGCATACACGCACGCCACTGGCGCCAGAGCATACGCGAGGACCATCGCGATGAGGGGGATGCTGCATGCGCCGGCAACCGCCGACGCTCCCCCGAAAACGGCCGCCAGCAAAAAAGGAACGGCCCAGACCGACCGGGGACTGCCTTGCAGCAGACCCCGCAGCCGGTTCTGGGCCGCGGGAACAAAAAGACCGAAGACCGCCGCCAGGAGCAGCGCGAGCACGAGGGTTTGCATCCGCGCGCGAGCCCTGCCCGCGCGTTTCTATTTCACCACAATCCCGCGCTCGTCCAGCAGTTCGCCGGTCTGCGTCAACAGGTTCAACAGGCTGCGGCGGACGCTGATCTGCGCATTCACCACGGTCAGCTCGGCCTGCGCCAGCGCCTGCTGGGCGAAGATCACGTTCTGGTTGGTTTCCGTGCCGAGCTTGTACTTCTCGTTCTCGGCGTCCATGTTCAGCTTGGCGAAGTTGAGCTGGGTGTTGGCAAGTTTCAACTGCTCCTTCGCGCCATCCAGCGCGGTCACCGCGCTCAGGATCTGCAGGCGGATATTCTGCTGCTGGTTGCGCACCGTCAGCGAATCCACTTTCTTCTGCACCACCGCGTTCGCCAGGTTCGCCGAAGCCGTCCGGTTGCGAATCGGCAGCGTCAGGGTCAAACCCGCCTGATAGGTCGGATAGCTGAAGCCGAACATCTGCCCCAACGCGTCGCTGATGCCGCCCGGAATCAGGGGCAACAGGCCCGCGCCGCCGCCGCCGAGCAGGCTGGATTTGTTGGGATCGAAAATGCCGCCCAAGCCGTTCGAAGTGTAGCCCGCGTTGAACACCAGGTTCGGCAGCAGGGCGTTCTTATTGGAGGCAATCTGCAGATCGTCCACGTCGAGCCGCTGGTTGGCCGCTTTCAACGCCGGGCTCATCGTCAGCGCCTTCTGCACTTCCTGCTCCCGGTCGACGCTCAATGCGGCGCTGGCGCCCAGGTCGATGGGTTCGGTCAACTCCACCGGCAGCTTGCGCACTTCCGGATCGAGGTCGGCGCCCAGTTGATGACGCAGCACGTCCTCCGCCTGCGCCAGGTTGAACTTCGCGGTCGAGACCGAAACCTCGGCCGACGCCAGGCTCGCCTGCGGATTGTAAATGTCCAGGGGCGAGAGCGCTCCCAGGTCCAATTGCTGCTGCATGAAATCGAGGTAGGATTTGGCCGTGTCCCGCGCCTTCTCCTGCACGCGCAGCGTCTCGCGCGTCGAAATCACGCTCCAATACGCCGCTTCCGCCGTGTTCACCAGGTTCAGCAGCGAGTTGCGGAGGTTGTATTCCGACACCCGCAGGTTGCTCTGCGCCGACATCAGCGGCAGGCGGTTCACATAGCGCCCGCGATTGCGCAACAGCGGCTGTTGCACGTTGAACGTCATGTTCGCCGTGAGCTGCTTGATGTAGCTCGACCGCGAACCGCTGCTCGACGACTTGGCGCCAGAGAACTGCGCCGAGTAGTTCGTGCCCGTGTCCAGGGTCTGGGTGTACGAGAGGCTGTACGGCTGGTTCAGCGATTTCAAGATCGCGTTGACGTTATTCGTGTCCAGCGGGCTGGTCGGGAGGCTGGTGGTGCGCGTCGTCTGGAACGACGTGCGCGCCGTCGGATCCCACACCCCGAACGCCGCCTGGATGTTGTTCTTCGGAATCTCCAGGTTCAGGAACTGGATCTGGATGTCCGTATTATTGGCCATCACCAGTTCCAGGTAGTGCTTCAAGGACAGCTCCAGCTTGCCGCCGGCGATAAAGTCCTTGAGCTTGACGGGGTCCTTCAGCTCGACATTGGCGCGAGCCTTTTGAAAGGTCTCGCGGAAGTAGCTGGGCTTCGGGAAAGACGACACCTGCGCGAACGCGCCCGCCGTCAGGAGAATGCCTGTAAGTAATGTTCGCAACCGCATAATTCTACTCGTAACGAATGGCCTCGATGGGATCCAGTTTCGCCGCTTGCACGGCGGGATAAATTCCGAACAACAGTCCGATAAACACCGACACGCCGAAGGCGATGCCGATCGACGAACTGGTCACCAGCGTCGACCAGCCGGCGGCCGACGCAATAATCTTCGACAACGTGACGCCGAACGCGATACCGATCAAACCGCCCGCGATCGAAATCAACACCGCCTCCGTAAGGAACTGACGCACGATGTCCGCCTGGCGTGCGCCGATCGCGCGGCGGATGCCGATTTCCCGGGTCCGCTCCAGCACCGTGGCCAGCATGATATTCATGATGCCGATGCCGCCCACCAGCAGCGAGATGCCCGCGATACAGATCATAACCACGTTGAAGATCATCTGCGTCTGCTTCTTCTGCTCGAGCAGGCCGGCCGGCACGATCACCGTGAAATCGCCGGCGTCCTTGTGCGTCGCCGTCAGGATCGCCCGCACCACGTTCGACGTCTCGATCGAATCGATGTTAGGGCCGACCTTCATATAGATGCCGTCGATCTCGTCCTTCAGATAGCTGGTGTTGTCCTCGAACCGGCGCATCACCGTGTTCAACGGGGCGATGACGAGGTTGTTGCGGTTGCTCGCCGTGGCGCCTTCCACGTCGGCGTCGCCGGACGCCTGCGGGGTCAGCACGCCGATCACCTGCAGCCACGTGTCGTTGACCTTCACGTACTTGCCGACGGCGTTGTCGTACCCGAGCAGGTTGACTTTGGCGCCTTCGCCGAGCACGCAGACCGGCGCCGAGCTCTTGTTTTCGTCCTCGGTGAAAAAGCGGCCCGCCACCAGCTTCAGGCTGTTGATCTCCACGAAGTTCGGCAGCACGCCGACCAGCTGCGGCGGATCCTGATTGGTCTTGGGCAGCAGTTTTTGCGGCTTGAAGCGCTTCCGCGGCGTGATCGCCACCAACCCGGAAACGTTCTCGCTGATCGCCCGGAAATCCCGGAACGTCAGGCCCGGGGAAATGGCGCGGATGGTCTGCAGCTCGTTGCGGTCGAGCGCCTCGTGCGCTTCGACGATGATGTTGTTCACGCCAAGCTGGTCGATGAAGCTCATCATCTCTTTCTGCGCCCCGGCCGTGATCGAGAGCATGGCCACCACCGCGCCCACGCCGAAGATCATACCGAGCATGGTCAGCAAGCTTCGCAGCTTGTGCGCGAAGAGGCTGGCCAGCCCCATCTTTAGTTCGGGAAGGATGTGTGAAAGGCCCATGTTATTTACTCGCCGGCATGCCGCTCATCGCGCCGCTGCCGCCCTGCTTCTTGTCGTTCTTTTTCTTGTCGGACGGGCTCACCGTCGGGTCGGCCATGGCGACGATTTCGCCCGGCTGCACCCCGCCCGAAAGCACCATCACGGATTCGCTGCGCTTCATCAGTTGGATCTCGCGCGGCTCGAACTTGCCGTTCTTCTGCACGAACACCGTGGGGCGGCCGTTCTTTTCGAAAACCGCCTGCGCCGGAAGGTGCAATGCGTCCGGAATCTTCTCGACGATGATTTCCACATCGGCTAACAGGCCGGGCCGTAACAGCGCCTGCACCTGCGAATCCTGCTCCGGAGGCAGCGGCAGTTTGGCGTTCTTCCGCTCTTCCTCGGTGTAGGGAGAGAAACTGCGTCCGGCGAACATCGCCAGCAGGTCTCCGCCGTTGGCGCCGCCGCGGCCGCCACGGCCGCCGCCGCCCGGCGCGCCGCCGGGAAAGCCCTGGCCGGGACCACCCTGGCCGCGTCCGGCCTGATCGCCGCCGCGTCCCTGGTTGTCGCCTCCGCGTCCCTGGCCCATGCCGAGCTTCTGCCGCAGTTCCTGCATCTGCGCCATGAGCTTGTCGCGCTCGTCGCCCGTCGCGGCCTGAATCTTCTGCCGCAGGTCGGTCATCTTCTGCCGGTCTTCTTCGGAGATGTTGGCGAATCCGCCCCGGCCGCCGCCGGGAGCGCCTGGAGCATTCCCCGCCTGGTCGCCGCCTTGACGGCCATTACGGCCCTGGCCACCCGCCTGGTCGCCGCCTTGCCGGCCGTTACGGCCCTGGCCGCCC
>CAZSQK010000177.1:0-11480 GCA_964608645.1 uncultured Solibacteraceae bacterium
CCCGACCGCGCCGAATCCCCGATCTGGAACGGCGGCAGCTGCATCCCCCAATACATCATGTTCATATTGGTGTTCTGCTGGACGTTCACATATCCCGACGTCTTCGCCTTCAGCGTCATGTTGTCGATATTCTTCTGCGCCAGGTCGGCCATCACCTTGGCCTTGTTCTGATTCGCTTTCTGGATCGCAATCCCCGAAGACGCCGTCGTCTTCTTGTTCTGGATGTCCTGCTCCGTCTGCCGCAGCCGGTCCTTCGCCGCCTCCAGCCCCAGCTCGTTCTGCCGCCGCACGATGTTCGGCAGGATCGGGTTCTTGCGCATGTCGAGCTCGGCCTGTCGCACGTCGCCCTGCGCCGCGATCACGGCGTAATCCGCCTCCAGGGCGCTCGCCTCGCTCTCCGCCTCGGCGCGCATCACCTGCTGTTCCGCTTCCGCCAGGTCGGCCTGCGCCTCGCGCAGGTTGTACTCCTGCTGCGTCGTGTCGAACTGCACCACCACCTCGCCCGTGTCCACCAGCTCGCCGGGCTGCCGCAGCAGCGTGATCGCCATATCGCCGCCGCCGACCATCGGGGCCGTCAGCATTTCCGAGTTCCCGCCCTGCAGCTCCCCGCGCGCCGACACCGCCACGGTGACCCGCCCCTTCTTGACGCGCGTGATCGGAACTTCTCCTCCCGCCGGAGGAACCGCGACCTTTGCAAACCGCAACGCCCCCCAGGCGAGAGCCCCGACCACCAGTAGCAGGGTCGCGATGAGCAGCAGCCGGATCTTCATTTCTTCTGGTCCTTTTTCTCGACGTCCACCAGCGCCACCATGGCGCCGGACGGAATCCCGCTGATCGCCACCTCGTCCGGGTTCCGCGCCTGCACCTGCACCTCGACCGGCGTGTACCGCCCCTTATTCGCAAGGTAGACGATGGGCTTGCCGTCCCTCGTGAACAGCGCCTTCGACGGGATGCTGATGGCGTCCGGAATGCGGCTCACCACGATGTCCATCCCGCCGTTCATCCCCGGCCGCAGCCGCGAATCCGGCTTCTCGATGCGCGCGTAAGCGCGGAACGTGCGCGTCGGCGGCCACTCGTTGGTCGAAAGTTCGGCCAGCGGCGAGATGCGGTCGAGTTTGGTGGCCATGTTCAGTTCCGGCAGCGAATCCACCGTCACCCGGACGCTGGTCCCCGCGGCGATGCGCCCGCGGTCGGTCTCCTCTACCTTTACGTCCATCTCCAGCGTATTCAGGTCGGGGATCTCGGCCAGGTTCATGCCGCCGAAAACGTTATCCCCCACCTTGAACGGCCGCACGTTGTTCCAGCCCTGGCTGTAGTTCGGAGCGTACACCGGAATGCCGGCGATCGGCGCCTTGATCTCCATCTGGGCGATGCGGTGCTGCGTCAGTTCGACCTCCGCCTTCGCCTGGTCCCGCAGCCGGGTCAGGGACGCGATCTTGGATTGATCGGATGCCGCGTGCAGCGCCACCGTGGCGTCCTGCACCTTGAGTTTCTGCTCCGCGACCGACAGGTCGATGAGGCTCTGCTCCCCGTCGATCTTGCTCTTGATGGCTTGCTTCGACGCCTCCAGGCGCGCGCGCTCCACGGCGTACTTCGCCTGCCCCAATTCGCTCTTGTCCTGCTCGGCGGTGATCCGCGCCTGCGCCAGCGCCTGGTCAAGACCAGCCTGGCTCTGGCGGAGCTGCGCTTCCTTCTGCGCGAGTTGCTGGGTGGCGCTCGAGGAATCGAACTTGATGAGGCTTTCGCCGGCCTCGATCGGCTCCCCCGCCGCCGCCATCCAGGCGATCCGGAGATTGGGAACGATGGGGGTGTAGATCTGGGCGGAGCGGCCTGCCTTCAAATCGCCGCGGCAGCGGATGATGGCTAGAAAATCTCCCTTCCGCGCCGGCGCCACGGGGAGGTTCACCGCCGACTCGCCTAGCCGCAACCGATAGAGCCCAAAGGCCGAACCGGCCAACATCGCCAGCACGAAGAACGCCAGCAGCCAGCGCTTCACTTGCCACCTCCTTCTGGCTCGACCACCACCGCGGCGGAAAGATCGGGCATGATTCGTGGATCGGTTCGATCCAGTTTGACCAGCGCGCTGAACGCCTTGATCGGGCTGCCGAGCGCCGACGCGGCCACCGGACTGACGAATTCGACGTGCGCTGTCAATGAGATATCGGGATACGCGTCGAGGTAGACGACCGCCTTGGCCCCCGGCTTCAGGGCAATCCCGTCCGGCTCGCCGACCGCGCAGCGGACCGCCATCTCCTTTGGATCGAAGATGCTAGCCAAAGCTTGACGGGGATAAAGTTGATCGCCTTCCTGCGGTTTGCCCTGAGAGTTGGCGCGGTAGACATTCTGTATAGCGACCATGCCGGGAAGGGTCGAATGGATTTCGAGGCGGGCGATATTTCCCTGGGCGCGGTCGAGGGCGACCTTCTGCCGGTCGCGCTGCAATTCGAGAATGCGGAGGGACGCGGCGTCCGCTTTATCGTGCGCGGCGTCCGATTTTTTGAGACTTTCGACGTGTTTTTTGGCGATTTCTACCCGAACTTCGACCTTTTTTAGCTCAATTTCGGGCAAAGTTGGACCTTTTTTGAGGTCCCATTCGGCTTTTGCGAGCTCCGCCTCGGCCGATTTCAGCTCCATCGCCCGTTTTTCGGCGTCCGCCCGGTTTTGCGCCACTTTCTGTTCGACCTGGTGCCCCAGGTCGTCGTACTTCGCCTGCGTGTCCCGCGCCTGATCGATTTGCGCCGTCGCATCGAAGGTCGCGATGATATCGCCTTCCTTCACCTCGGACCCGTTGCGAATCAGGTGGGTCAACGTGAGCGGACCGCCGGGGCCGAAAATCTGGGGGACCAGAATCTTCGACGAATGAACCGCCTCGATGAGCCCGGTCAGGCGGATTTCATGCTTCGTGCTTTTCGGCAGCTCGACGCCGGGCGACGCCGCCTGGGCGGTAGTCGGCGGTGTCGTGTGGGAGCACGAGGCGAGCAGGATCGGCGCGAGCAGGGCGGCGAATGGACGCACGGCATTCCTCATGGTCTGGTCTCGGAGATTAGACGCCGAAACGCACCAATCGGTTGATGTGAATTTCGGGATACAGTGGGTTCCAATATTTCAGGCCGCGTTGTGCTATATTCGACACAATCCATCGTAGAATGGATGGCTGTTCGGATTCAAAGCTAAATGTGTGGCATTGCGGGATTTACAACACTTAGGCAAGCAGCGAGCCGGGGCGTAGCCCATCGGATCGCGGAAGCGCTCTACCATCGGGGTCCCGACCAGCAGGGAGTGTTCGAAGGCAGCGTCGCGACATTGTGCGCGGTGCGCCTGAAAATCATCGACCTGGGCGGCGGCGACCAACCGATCGTGAGCGATGATGGCGACAGCGCCATTGCCTTCAACGGCGAGATCTATAATCACCGCGAGATCCGCAGCGAACTAGAGGAATTGGGGCATCGTTTCCGGTCGAACTGCGACACGGAGACGGTGCTGCGCGCGTTTCTCGAGTGGGACACCCGGTGTTTCACCCGGATGCGCGGGATGTTCGCGGCGGCGATCTGGACGGAATCGCGCAAACGGCTGGTGCTGGCGCGCGACCGCATGGGCATCAAGCCGCTGTATTACTACCGTGACAGCGACGAGGTCTATTTCGGCTCGGAATTGAAGGCGATTCTGGAGCACCCGGACGTGCCGCGGCAGTTAGACCTGGGGGCGCTGGACGCCTATCTGTCCGTCAATTATGTCCCCGGGGCGAAGACGCTGATCGAGGGGATCAAGAAGGTCCCGCCCGGACATTTCCTCGAGTGGCGCAACGGAAGCTGCCGCATTCTACCCTGGGTCAAAGCGGACGCCATGACCGCGCCGCGGTCGTTCGAAGCGGCCAAGGAACAGTTGGACTGGCTGTTGCGGGAATCGGTCCGGGAGCACCTGGTTTCGGATGTTCCGCTGGGAGTCTGGGCGTCGGGCGGACTCGACTCCTCGACGATTCTGCACTACGCAGCGGGGGAAACGAGCGGGAGACTGAAGACGTTTTCCGTCTCGTTCACGGGGCGCAGTTTCGACGAGAGCCCCTACTTCCGCGAAGTCGCCAGGGTGTATGGCACGGACCACCACGAGTTCGACCTGAATCCAGACCTGGAACTGCAGTCGGCGATCGAGGACTTCGCCTACTATTCCGATGAACCCAGCGCCGATGCGGGCGCGCTACCGGTCTGGTACCTCTCGAAAATGACGCGCCGCCATGTGACGGTGGCGCTCTCGGGAGAAGGCGCGGACGAATTGTTCGGCGGGTATCTGACGTATGTGGCAGACCGGCTGATCCGTCCGTTCCGATTCGTGCCGGCGCCGCTGCGCCGGGCGATGCGGGGCGCGCTGGAACGCTATCTGCCGGTGTCGGACGAGAAGATCAGCCTGGAGTACAAGCTGAAGCGGTGGATCGAAGGAAGCTGGCTGGATCCGGACGAAGCGCATTTTTTCTGGAACGGCACATTTTCCAACGAGCAGCGGCAGCGCATTCGTCCGGGGTCGAACGGCAACGGGCTGAGAGACCTGGTGGGGCAATTGCGGCTGGGAAAGAGCGGGGTGCTCGACCGGTACCTGGCGGTGGATCAGAACTACTATCTCCCGGACGACATCCTGTATAAAGCGGACCGGATGAGCATGGCGCACTCGCTGGAGGTGCGGCCGCCGTTCCTCGATTCGCGGATTGTGGACTTTGCGGCTTCCCTGCCCCAGAGGTTCAAGATCCGCGGATTCCAGCAGAAGCGTATTTTGAAGGAGCTGATGCGCGGCAAGCTGCCGGAAGCGGTGCTGACGCGAAAGAAAACCGGGTTCGATATTCCGACGCACGACTGGTTCCGGGGACCATTGCGGCCTTTGCTGATGGACACGCTGACGGCGGATGCGATCGACGCCACGGGAGTCTTCGACTCGCGCGCGATCCATGCGCTGATCGGCGATCATATGGAGAGGCGAATCAATGTCGGATATCACTTATGGGGCCTGCTGACGCTGTTCCTGTGGATGAAGAGATGGAAAGTGGAGACTCTTCCTTCAGCGGACGCTCCTCCGGCGCGACTGTTCGCAATCAGATAATCGTCGCGCTGACCGCGGCGTTGATCTTCTTCGGGTGCATCCTCAGTCCCCCCGCGTTGATGGACGACGTGGACGCGGTGCAGGCGCAAATCGCGCGCAACATGCTGCAATCGGGCGACTGGGTGACGGCGCGGCTGGACGGCGTCGCATACCTGGAAAAATCCCCCCTCAAATACTGGATGATCGCAGTGTCGTTCATGGTGTTCGGGCCGCACGACTGGGCGGCACGGATTCCACTGGCGCTGGCGGCGGTGCTGTTGTGCTGGGTGACGGCGCGTTTCGGCATGTGGGCATTTGGAGCGCGCGCCGGGACGAACGCAGGGCTCGTGCTGGCGACGAGTATCGGCCTGTTCCTGTTCACGCGGATCCTGATTCCGGACGTCATTCTGACGTTGACGATCGCGCTCGCATTGTGGGGGCTATTGCGGGCGCTGGATGCGGGCGAACCGCATCCCACGCGCTGGGCGCTGGCCGGATGGGCGTCGATGGGAACGGGAATGCTGCTGAAGGGGATGATCGCCGCGATGTTCCCGGTTGCGATCAGCCTGGTGTACCTGTGGCTGACGAGGCAACTCTTCGAGCGCAAGACATGGAAGCGATTGCAGCCCTTCACGGGGATGGCGCTGCTGCTGGCGATTGCGGCGCCGTGGCACGTGCTGGCGACGCTGCGGAATCCGCCGTATTTCGACCTGACGATGCATAGCGAGAGCGGGTCATACCACGGGTTTTTCTGGTTCTACTTCATGAACGAGCACGTCCTGCGGTTCCTGAATTTACGGTATCCGCGGGATTACAACACGGTGCCGCGGCTTTACTTCTGGCTGTTTCACCTGCTCTGGTTTTTTCCCTGGAGCATGTACTTTCCGGCGGCAGTGAAGCTGAGTTACCGGAAACCGGATCGCGCTTCGCGTGTGCGGCTGCTGGCGCTCTGCTGGTGCGGATTCATTCTGGTATTTTTCACGTTTTCGACGACGCAGGAATATTACTCGATGCCGTGCTATCCGGCGCTGGCGCTGCTGCTGGGCTCGGCGATGGCGAGCGGAGACGCGTGGCTGCGGTGGGGCACACGAGTGGCGGCGGCAATCGCGGCGGCGGCGGCCATTGCGATCGGGGCGATCCTATGGATGGTGCGGGGCATTCCGGCTCCGGGGGATATCTCGTCGGCGCTCAGTCAGAATCCCGATCTCTACACGCTGTCGCTGGGCCACATGACGGACCTCACGCTGCACGCCTTCGCGTATCTGCGACTGCCGCTGGCGGTGGCGGGCGTGGCATGCGCGGTGGGAGCGATCGGAGCGTGGCGGTGGAAGGCTGCGCCGGCGCTGGCGGCGATGATGGTGTTGTTCTTCCATGCGGCGCGGCTGGCGCTGGTGGTGTTCGACCCGTATCTTTCGTCGCGGCCGCTGGCGGAGGCGCTGCTGGAGGCACCGCCGGGGAAACTGATCGTGGACGATCAGTATTACACGTTCTCGTCGATCTTCTTCTACACGAACCGGCGGGCGCTACTGTTGAACGGGCGCGTAAACAACCTCGAATACGGCAGTTATGCGCCGGATGCGCCGCGGGATGTGTTCATCACCGACCGCGATTTGCAAGAGATCTGGCGGTCGGCGGACCGGTACTACCTGGTGGCGGAAGGCCCGCGCATGCCAAAACTAGCGAATTTATTGGGAAATTCGCTGATTTTGGTCAAAACGTCGGGCGGCAAATCTCTCGTCACAAATAAATTAAAAGATTTTTAGGCCTCTTTTCATATAGTTAGCGGGAGTCTCTGGCGGAGCCGCGGGATCGCGGTGTTAGTGTCTATTCAGGTAAGAGGTTGCGGGCGGCTGCGCAGAGATGCGAAGCCGCTTTTGTTTTTTTGACGACAGCTTCGGCGCACGGCCGAAGCTGTTTTTTTTTTGGGGGCGACTCAATGGCGACGAAGGGCGGACGGAAGACATGTCAGGGGTGCAAGCGGTGGAAAGAGGTAAGAAGCAAAATGCGCATCGCGGAACTGCTGGGACAGGCGGCGGAAAACTTCACCAAGGAAAACCCGGCCGAGATGTTCAAACCGAGTCTCGCGGAGTTCCTGAAGCTGATCCAACTGGAGAAGGACTTCGAGGAGGAGGAGATGAAGGAAATCAAGGTGACGTGGGTCGATCCTACGTCAAGCACGTCAAAAAAGTCCAAATAGCCTATGCGGCGCTGCCTTCGCAGCAGCGGTTCCACGACCTGCCGAATCGCTTCAAGGGATTCTCGGGGCCGATCGGCAGCGGGAAGAGCCAGGCGCTCTGCCAGGAAGCAATCCGGATGAGTTATGTCAACGCCGGCAGGACCGGGTTAATCGGGGCGCCGACGTACCCTATGTTGCGGGACGCGACACAGGCGGCGCTGTTCGAGATTCTGGACGCCAACGAGATCCGGTACGAGCACAACAAGGGAGAAAACACGGTGGTGCTGCGGGACACGCGGTCGAAGATCCTGTTCCGGCCGGTGGAGGAATTCGAACGGCTGCGCGGCACCAACCTGGCGTGGTTCGGGATCGACGAACTGACCTATACGCAGGAGGAATCGTGGCTGCGTCTGGAAGGCCGGCTGCGGGACCCGAAGGCTTCGCAACTCTGCGGTTTCGCCGTATGGACACCGAAGGGTTACGACTGGGTGTACCGGCGGTTCATCGCGTCGCCTCCCAAGGGATACGCGGCCGTGCTGGCGCAAGCGAACGAGAATCGTTTCCTGCTGGAGAAGATCCCCGATTTTTATTCGCGCCTGAAAGACAGCTACGACGAGAAGTTTTACGAGCAGGAAGTTCTCGGGCTGTATTTGAACATGGACGGCGGCCGGGTCTACAGCACGTTCGACCGGACGGTGAATGTGCAGAAGCTGCGGTTGGATCCGAATCGGGAGTTGTTATGGGCGCTGGATTTCAACGTGGATCCGATGTCGTCCGTGGTGGCGCAGGAAGCGGGCGGAACGGTGCGGGTGCTGACTGAGATCTTCCTGCGGCACGCCACGACACAGCAGGCTTGCGAGGCATTCTGGAAGCGGTTCGCAGAGCATCGGGGGAGGGTCGTGATCTTCGGCGACGCGGCAGGACGGCATGCGCAGACGAGCGGCGTTTCGGATTACGACATCATTCAGGAGTTCTTCCGGGTGAACGGGCGGAAGCGGCCGGAGTATCGTGTGCCGGCGGCCAATCCGAGCGTGCGGGAGCGGGTGAACCTGGTGAATTCGAAACTGCGGTCGGCTTCCGGGACGGTGGGGCTGCTGATCGACAGCCAGTGTGTCGAGCTGATCCGGGATCTCGAGGAGGTCTCGTATAAGGAGACCACCAGTCAAATCGATAAGGACCGGGACCGAATGCGGACTCATCTGTCGGACGCGCTGGGGTATCTGCTGCTGGAGACCGGCAAGCGGCCGATCGGGGAGCAAGGGAAGCCGCTGTTTGGGTGAGGTCGCTGAGGAACCGGACGGACAGGGTCAGGCAGGGATATCGGGAGGAATCGAATGCAGAACATCAATCGGGAACACCCGGAATACACAGCGCGGAAGGCGATGTGGAAGCGGTATCAGGATCTTTATGCGGGCGGCGAGCGGCTGCGGGCGAACGCGGCGCAGTACCTGGCGCGGCGCAACAAGGAACCGGCCGCTGTCTATGAGGAGCGGCTGAGCCGGGTGTTCTACGAAAACTATATCGGGTCGATCGTGGACTGGTATGCGGCGACACTGATGCGGCGGGAGCCGATGATGCTGTTCGAAGGCGCGGACGAGGGCGCCAAGAAGTTCTACGGCATCCTGGCGCAGGACTGCGATCTGAAGGGGACGAACCTGAGCGAGTTCTTCCGCCGGCAATTCGTGCAGGCGATGGTCTACGGGAGCAGTTACACGGTGGTGGACTTTCCACGGCCGAACGGGGCGGCGCTGAATCGCGCGGAGGAAGACGCCCTCGGACGATCGAGGGCCTACCTGACGGATTACACGCCGGAAGAGGTTATCAACTGGAGCTATGACCAGACGGGCGGGCTCGAGTGGGTGGTCATCCGGACATCGTGCCTGCAGCAATCGAAGGTGACGGACGCGAAGTGGGAACGGGAGACGCGGTGGGTGTATTACGACCGCGAGAACTTCCAGGTGTTCCGGTCGACGGGAGAGGCGACCGCCATCGAACAGATCGACGAAGGACGGCACGGGCTAGCGGGTTTGCAGCGGACGCCGGTGTTTCAGATGCGCGTGAGCGAAGGGCTGTGGCTGATGAACAAGGCCGCGCTGCTGCAACTGGAACACTTCAACAAGGCGAACGCGCTGTCCTGGGCATTGACGATGGGGCTGTTCGCGACTCCGGTGGTGTACTCGGAGCGCGAGTGGAACCAGATAGTCGGCGAATCGTATTACATCCAGCTCGGCAAGGACGACCGGTTCGGTTGGGCAGAGCCGGAGGGCAAGGTTTATCAGATAGCGGCGGACAACCTGGTCCGGTTAAAGGACGAAATATACCGCGTCTGCTATCTGATGAGCCAAGCCGGGGGGAGCTCCGACTGGAAACAGTCGGGGCTCAGCAAGCAGAGGGACTTCAGCATCACGAACGAAGTGTTGAAGGCTTACGGGGACTCAGTGAAGGAGACGATGCAGCAGGTGCTGGGCGCAATCGCGGGAGCGCGGCAAGACACGATATCGATCGCGGTCTCGGGCCTGGATGAATTCGACATCGAGGATTTCAGCAACGAGCTGGACGATGCGAAGAAGCTGCTGGAGTTGGGAATCGGATCGGAGACGTTGAAGAAGCTGGTGTTCAAGAAGCTGGCGTTCAAGTATCTGTGCGACGCACGACAGGAGGTGAAGAACAGAGTCGCGGAGGAGATTGACGGGGCTTCGTGAGGTTGGCGGGAGGGGATCTTCAGCCGCCGATGAACGCCGATGAATTATTCACCGCGGGGGCGATGCTCTCCGCGCTTTTACGTTTCGGGCCAGAGGCAAGAGGGCAGATTTAGGGAGGCTTATGGAAGGCATTGATATTCAGTCGATTGTCAAACAGGCAATTCAGGAGTATGCGACCGCGGAACAGTCCAAGAGCGCACCCGCCCATCAAGCGGAATTGCTGGAGGAGCGGAAGCGGCGCGAACAACTGGAACGCCGGTTAAACGAGCTGGTGGAGGAGAACAAACGCAGCCGCCAAATGGCGGAAGAGGCGGAACGGAGCTCGGCGGTGCGGTCGGAACTGCAGCGGCTGGGCGTGGCGAAGATCGATCTGGCGTTCAAGGCGGTACAGGACGGGATCGTGAGGACGCAGGACGGGCGGCTGGTGGCCCGCGGCGAGAGCGGCGAACTGCCGGTCAAGGAGTATCTGGCGGCGTTCGTCACGGAGAATCCGGAGTTTCTGCCGGCGCGCATTCCCGGAGGCACGGGGATGACGGCGACATTGAAAGCTCCGCCGGCCACCCGAGAGACGGTGGATCTGGAGCGAATCCGCCCTGGAATGAGCGCGGAGGAGATGCAGCGGGTACGTGAGGAGATCGTGCGCGTGGCGTCACAGACTCTGCGGGGCTTCTAAGACCGCGGGGATTAGTCAGGCGAGAAGGAGAAAGAATGGCAGATATTACTTCGAATAACGTGGCGAACGCGATCGTCAAGCTGGTGGCGGCCGATGCTCTGCCGACCCTGGTGGGCAACCTCGTGATGGGGAACCTGGTGAATCGCGATTACGAGCCGGTGCTGGCGAACGCGGGGGACACGGTGAACGTGCTGATTCCGCCGCCGATGCAGGCGAACAACATCCTGGACGGCGGCACGGTGCAGGTGCAAAGCCCGAACATCGGCAGCGCGTCGATCGTGCTGAACACGCACGCGGAAGCGACGTTCCAGATTCCGGACGTGGCGAAAGTGCTGGCCGTGCCGGACCTCCTGAAGCTCTACATGCAGCCGGCGGTGGCGGCGATCGCGCAGCGGATCGAGAGCGATCTGTTGAGCCACTATGCGGACTTTTCGGTAAACCCGGTGGTGGGGGTTGGAGGGACGCCCATCACGGAAGCGACAATCGACGCGGCGGAGACGGCGCTGTTTCTGGCAAAGGTTCCGCCGTCGCAGCAGAAATACATGGTGGTGGACGCGGCGACGTATTCGACGTGGCGGCAGATCCCGCGGTTCAGCGAATTTCAGACGGCGGGCGATTCGGGTTTGCGGACGATTGTGGACGGAACGGTGGGGAAGATCAAAGACTTCTTCGTGTTCCGCTCGCAGTTCGTGCCGAAGACCGGAACCACGACGGTGACGACGCACAACCTGGCGTTCACGAAGGACGCGCTGGGCCTGGTGATCCGCCGCCTGCCGCAGCCGCTGCCGGGAACGGGCGGGATCGCGGAGTACGCGGAGCTGGGGAATTTCGGAATGCGAGTGGTCATGACGTACGAGCCGAATAC
>CAZSQK010000178.1:0-11286 GCA_964608645.1 uncultured Solibacteraceae bacterium
ACAGCCGGCTGACCGGAGCGGAGCGGCAGGAGTTGAGGATGGCGAAAGAACGCTCAAGGACAGCCAGGAAGAGAGGTGGCGGGCATACCTGATTTTGAACGAGGTCGCGCGCGATGCGGGAACCAGCGGGCTCGGCCGCCGGGCCGCTACGCTCGCGCTTACGTGCCTGCGCGGTATCAGCACCGACCGCTTCGGCCGGCAGGAGGAGATCCGGAAGGCGGATATGGAATTGTCGCGCCGGCTTCCCCATGCAGCAAAATAGGCTGCACGGGGGCAGCACTAGACAAATTACCCCGAAGATAAGTCGAATCGATACGACCGGGTCATCGCGGTGCGCCGTCCGGCCAGGGAGCAGGGTCCGCTCGTTGACTTGCTCCACCCTGCATGAGATAAACGCTTAGTGCTCGCGCCACCCGCATTACGAAGATTCCATCGACGGGCTGCCCGCGTAACTGGCGCTTTCGCCGTATTTGTCACGGGCCTGTTTGGACAATTTACCTTCAACGAATTCGCCGTTCCCAGCAATGATTCCAGGTCTAACGGAATCGTTCGCGGGCCGGACGGCAATTTATGGTTCACGGAACCCCCCGGTAACCGGATTGGACGGATTACGCCGAGCGGCTTGGTCGGGGAGTTTGCGATTCCGACCCCCGCGGCCAGTCCGCAATGGATCGCCGCCGGGCCGGACGGGAACGTGTGGTTTACGGAAGTGATCGGGAATATCGGGAGGATTACTCCGGCGGGCGTCATCACCGAGTTCCCCGGGCCTGCCGGCAGTGTTCCTTTCGGCATCACCGCCGGCCCGGACGGGAACGTGTGGTTTACCGACTTCATCGGCAAAATCGGCCGGATTACGCCAGCGGGTGTCATTACCGAATTCGATGCCGGCGCCGCTCCCATACAGATTACCAGCGGTCCCGACGGCAATCTCTGGTTCACGACGAACGTCGGGAACGTCTCGCGGATCACCCCCGCAGGCGTGGTCACTCCATTCACGCCGAATGCCTGCTGCTTCGCGCCCGGAATCACTACCGGCCCGGATGGCAACCTCTGGTTTACAACAGGTCTTTCCAGCAACATCGTCCGGATCACCACGGCCGGCGTCTCCACTCTGTTCCCGTCGATTTCGCACAATCAACTCAGAGGTATTGTGGCCGGTCCGGATGGCAATCTATGGTTCGCTGACGAGGGCGGGAGCCAGATCGGACGAATCACTCCGGCCGGTGTGGTCACGGAATTTGCCGCTCCCGCAGGCAGCGGCCCCTTCGGCGTGGCCGTCGGCCCGGACGGCAACATCTGGTTCACGGAAGCGAGCAGCAGAATCGGGCGGCTGGCGCTTTCGCCCCCGACGCCAATCCCCGTCACCGGCACGTGCGTCGCGATCTGCGCCGCGCTCCTGCTGGCGATCGCGGTCCGAACCCTCCTGCGCCGGCCCCCGGCATTGGGGTAAATCCGCCCAGCGCGCGGATTCATTTCACAACAGATACGAGGTGAATCGAATAGACTAACGGTGATCGGGAGGGGTCATGCGGAGACTGCGCAATCGATGGATTCTGGCGGCGCCGCTGCTTCTGGCGATGCCCGTTTCTCATGCGCATTTCGCGCTCGTGCAGCCGCCTTCGGCGCTGGCGATTGAGGATGGCGGCAAGGGCGCCCCACCCTGCGCCGAAGGCCCCGATTCCAACATCGTCACTGCGGTCCAGGGCGGCCATCCGGTGGCCATTCGGCTCACCGAGTTTGTGTTTCACCCCGGCCACTACCGCTTCGCCCTATCGGTGAACTCGCGCGCCGAACTTCCCGCCGACCCCGATGTGGTCGCAGCCGATGGCGTCTCGGTGAGCGCTGCGATCCAGAACCCCGCCAGGATACCCGTTCTGGCCGACGGGGTGTTCCAGCATACCAGTCCGCCCACCGGCGACTGGCAGACCACCATCGTCCTGCCCAACCTGAATTGCGACAAGTGCACCCTGCAAATCATCGAATTCATGGCCGAACACGGGTTCAACTTCGGCGGCGGGTACTTCTATCACCATTGCGCCGACCTGCGCATCACGGCTGATCCGAATCTTCCACCCGCGGACGCGGCGTGGCCGCGCGCCGCTGCGCAAAGCAGGGCGGCGTTCCCCCATATCGCCGCCGGCGGCGACTGGACCACCGTGATTACCCTCATCAATCTTTCCGCGGCGCCCGCTGCGCTCACGGTCGCCTTCCATGGCGACGATGGCAGCGCGTTGAACCTGTTCGCGGCGGTCACGAGCCCGGGAGCTTCACGAGCCGTGGTGGGTTCTTCCTTCAGCGAGGTCCTCAACCCGAACGCCTCGCTGCTGATTGTCGCGGGAGACCCGCTCGCTTCCAGGCAGGCGGGCTGGGCCGATGTGCTCAGCTCCGCGCCGCTCGGCGGATATGCCGTTCTGAGCTCGAGTTCCGGCAGCGGCCCGCCCTCCGAGGCGACCCTGCTCTTACAAACACAGTTGCCGTCCTCGCTGACCATCCCTTACGACAACACGGGCGGCTACATCACGAGCGCCGGCATCGCGAATCCCGGCGCCGCCCCGGTCAACATCACAGCGACGATATGGGACGACGCCGGGAACCAGCTCGGCACGAACACGATCGCCCTATCTGCGGGCGGGCACTCCGCGTTTGACCTGCCGACTTCGCTTCCGCTAACGGCAGGACAGCGCGGCATCGTGCGCTTCCAATCCCCCACGCCCGAAGGGATAGCCGGTCTCGGCCTGCGGTTCAGCCCGCTGGGCACGTTCACGTCCATTCCTGCGATGTGACGGGAATCGCTCTGCGCCCTTGAGGTTCCGCCCCGGTTCTTTATCCGGCGACCGCTTCCGCCAGGTGCGGCTGGTAGATGCACCTCGGGTCTTCGGCGAGGTAGTCGCCGGTCAGCGCGAAGGCGCGGGAGCGGGAGCCGCCGCAGATCTTCTGGTATTCGCAGAGGCCGCATTTGCCGCCGCGCTGGGTGGTGTCGCGGAGCGTCTGGAACAGGTCGGAATTGCGGTAAACGTCGGTGAGGGAGTCCTCGAGGACGTTGCCGCCCGTCACGGGGAGGAAACCGCTGGGGAAGATCTCGCCGGTGTGGGACACGAAGACGAAGCCTTTGCCGTCGCTGACGCCCGCGGTGCGCCACGCGACGCCCTTGGCGTTCTCGTTCTGCGTGGCTCCATGCTCCGCCTTGATGCGCTGCGCCACGTACCGGCGGTAGTGCATCGCCTCGGTTGTCTTCACGCCGAACGCGGCGGTCTTCGAAAGCTCGTACATGAACTCGAAGACCTTCTCGTATTCGGCGGCCTGGAGATCGTCGCCTTCGAGCGCGCGCCCGGTGACGATCAGGAAGAAGAGGCTCCACATTTTGGTGCGGACCTCTTTCGCGATATCGGCCATTTCGGACAGGCGGCCCATGTTGCGGCGGGTGATGGTGGTCTGGAGTTGCGTGTCAAGACCGATATCGCGGGCATGGCGGAGGGCGAACATGGCGCGCTCGAACGTGCCGGGGATGCCGCGGAATTCGTCGTGCGAGGCGGCGTCGGGGCCATCCAGGCTGATCGCCATGCGCGAAACTCCCGCCTCCTTGAACCTGTCGATCGCTTCGGCGGTCAGCAGGGGGGTGGCGCTCGGGGTCACGTTGGTGCGCAGGCCGATTTTCACCGCGTAGCGGGCCAGGTCGTACAGGTCGGGCCGCTTGAGCGGATCGCCGCCGGTGAAGACCATCAGGGGCTCGCCGAAAGAGCGGATCTCGTCGAGCAGGCGATAGCCTTGTTCGGTGGTGAGCTCTTTGGGGTGGCGTTCGGATTGGGCGGAGGCGCGGCAATGCACGCAGGCGAGGTCGCAGGCCTGGGTCACTTCCCAGATCACGAGCATCGGGGATTGATCGAAGTTCATGAGGTCTCCAGTCTAGAAGAAACTCATTTGCAAGTAGGGGGCCACGCTTGCCGTGTTGAAAACTGCGGGTTTATTCAACATTTCACGGCCTGGAAGTCCTGAATTGGGCGATTTGCCCCACCCTGCTCCCCCATTTCCACCCGCTACAATAAGAGATTCAACGTGAAACAAGGCCTCTTCATTACCTTCGAAGGCATGGACGGTTCCGGCAAAACGACTCAAATGCATCGCCTGGCGGCGCGGCTGCGCGGGATGGGGCGAAGCGTGATCGAGACGGTGGAGCCGGGAGGGCCGCCCATCGCCATGAAAATCCGCCGGATCCTGCTCGATTCGGCCAACCAGGAGCTGAGTCCGAGCGCCGAATTGCTGCTCTACTTCGCTTCGCGGGCGCAGAATGTCGACGAAGTGATCCGGCCCGCGCTGGAACGGGGGGAGATCGTGATTTCCGACCGGTTCACCGATTCTTCGCTGGTCTACCAGGGGCACGGGCGCGGGCTCGGGGCGGAGGCGGTGGAGGCGCTGGACCGGGTCGCGTGCCGGGGGTTGAAGCCGGATCTCACGATTCTGGTGGATGTCGACGCGGCGGCCAGCCTGGGACGGGCGCGGGCGCGCAACGCCGCGGAGCCCCACTGCGAGACGCGCATGGACGATCAATCGCTCGAGTTTCACCAGACGGTCCATGACGCGTATCATGCGCTGGCGGCCGCCGAACCGGGGCGCGTCAAAGTCGTGAACGGGCGCGCGGATATCGGCACGATCGAGCGCGAGGTTTGGGGGATCGTGAGCGCGTATGTTTGAAGACTTCTGGGGAAACGCGGCGGTGGTGGAGTCGATCGAGCAGATGATCGCGCTCGACCGGATGCCGCAGACCCTGCTCTTCGCCGGGCCGGAAGGGGTCGGCAAAGCAACGCTGGCACGGCGGCTCGGCGGGCGCCTGTTGGGACATCCGGAGTTGATCGAGCGCGACGATCTGAGCCTGCCGCACAATCTGGAGATCGCCGCGTCGCGGGAGAAGATGCCGCCCGACAAGCGCAACGACGACCCACTGCTGTTCTCGTCGCACCCGGATTTCGTGACGTTCGCTCCCGACGGGCCGCTGCGCCAGATCTCGATTCACCAGACGCGGCTGCTGAAAGACCGCGCGCAGTTCCTGCCGCACAAGGGGGCGCGGCGCGTCTTCCTGATCGATCATGTGGATCGCGCCAACGAGCAGGCTGCGAATTCGCTGCTGAAGACGCTGGAGGAGCCGCCGCCGCACCTGATCCTGATCATGACGGCGGAGAACGCGTACGACCTGTTGCCGACCATCCGCTCGCGCGCGGCCCCGGTCTACTTCGCGCCGCTGGGAGCGGAAGAGATGCGGGCGTTCGCGCGGGCGCGCGGGCTGGACCAGCCGGAACGGCGGGTGGCTCTGGCGGCGGGAAGCCCGGGAGTCGCGGTGTCGCTCGATATCGAGGTTTACGACCGGCGCCGCGCGGCCATGTTGACTCTGCTGAAGGTCGCGGCGGGAGCGGCGCCGTTCAGCGCGTGGATTCCGGTCTCGGAAGCGATGGGCCGCAGCAAGAGCGAGAAACTGGACCTGTATTTGAAGGTGCTCTTCGATTTGTTGCGCGATCTGCTGCTGCTGCAGAACGGTCTGGCGGACATCCGCAATACGGATATCCGGCGCGAATTGGAGGCGCTGACGGGCAAGGTCGAATTCGACTGGATCCGGCGCGCGGTGCGGAAAGTCGACGAGATCGCGCAGTTGATCCGGCGCAATATCCAGAAGACGATCGCGCTCGACGCGTTGATCCTGGAGCTGCGGTAGCGAATGGCAGCCAAGGATGCTTGAAATCTTGAGGACGGGAGCGTTCAGCGATCAGCGGTCAGCGTTCAGCTTTTGAAGCAGCGCGGCCAGCGGTCTCAGCATCCTGCTACGAGCTGCCGGCGGGGAGGCTGGTATCTGCTGGCTGGCGCAGCGGTCCTGCGAAGGCCCACAGAATCGAGGCGCAGATGAGGGGGAGCACGCCGAAACCGAAGAACGCCGGCGTATACGAGTAGTGCTCGACGACCCAGCCGGTGATCAGCGTGAATACCATGCCGCCGAAACCGGAGCCCATGCTGGCCAGGCCGTACACCGATGCGACGGCGTTGCCTGGGAACACGTCGGAAGGGATCGTCAGCATATTCGCCAGCGCTCCGGTGTAGCCCAACATCGCGATCGAGACGAAGGCGATCGAGAGCCATGTCTCCGTGGCGAGGACCGCTGGAATCGCGCTCAACATCAGGGCGGCGAAGAACGTCACCGAGGCTTT
Organism: uncultured Solibacteraceae bacterium; assembly: GCA_964608645.1. Lineage (GTDB taxonomy): Bacteria > Acidobacteriota > Terriglobia > Bryobacterales > Bryobacteraceae > CAZSQK01. The sequence continues at coordinate 6,189 of CAZSQK010000178.1, forward strand.
GCGCGCCACCGTGGTCGAGACGCCGCGCTTGAGGAGGGCGCTCGACATCCAACCGCCGAGGATATTGCCGAATCCCGCCACCAGGAACGGGATCCAGGCGATCTTGCCGATATGCGCCAGGTCGAAGCCTCGCGCCGCCTTCAGGTATTTCGGGAACCAGAAAATGTAGAAGTACCAGACGGGGTCGAGGAAGATTTTGGAGATCGTGAAGGCGATGACGAAGCGGTGGCGCAGCAGATCCTTCACGGGAATCGGCTTCTCGGGCGGCGCATCCACGCGCGCCGCGGGGGTGAAATACAGCTTGCCCCAGAAGATCAGCCACACCAGCCCCGAGACGCCGACGAACAGGAACGCCGACTGCCAGCCGAAGGTCAGCAGCAGGAAGGCTACCACCGGGGGCGCGAGGATCGCGCCGGCGGCCGATCCGCTATTGAAGATGCCCGCCGCCAACGCGCGCTCCTCCCTGGGGAACCACTCGGCAACGACCTTCACCGCGCCGGGCCAGTTGCCCGCCTCGCCGATTCCGAGCAGGAAGCGAAAGGCGCCGAGGCTGAAGGCGCCGCGCGCCAGCGAGTGCAGCATCGCGGCCAACGACCACCAGAGCACGCACAGGCCGTAGCCGAGGCGCGTGCCGAGGCGGTCGATCAGCGGGCCGGAAACGCCGTTCATGATCGTATAGGCGAACAGGAACGCCGACGTGACGCGGGAGTAATCGACGTCCGACATGTGGAACTGTTCGGAGAGCGCCGGCGCGGCGACGGAGAGGGTCTGGCGGTCGAGATAGTTGATGGCGGTCGCCCAGAAGGCGAGGCCGATCATGCGCCAGCGGAGGGGTCTCGGGGCGGCTTCGGGCGCGCTCACGCGAGATCCACCCGGACGGCTTCATGAATGAGGACCCGGGGGACGGTGACGTCGAGCCAGCCAGCGCGCGGTAGGGCGGCGAGCTTCTGGCCGGAGCGGAGCAGCGACACCGCTCTGACGGCGCGGCCCTGCGGAATGCGGATGCGCGTCCTGATGTTTTCCACGGGTTCGAATTCCTCGCGGATGCGCAGCTTCTTGGTCTTATTGCCGGTGTCGGCGAGGAGATGCAGCAGGATCGTATCGGACGACGCGGCGAGGTGTGGGGTGACGCCCGAATGCCGCTCCATCTCGTAAGTGCGGTGGGGCGCGAGGATCGGATCGATCAGGGTCCCGAGGTAGGCGCGCAGACGCTGCATGCGTGTTTCACTATATACCGCTTCCAGGCCCGATCCGATATAGATCACGCGGCCCTGGCGCGTGACGGCGGGGCCGAGATTGGCGCGGTGGCCGCGGTCGGCGGTTTCCGCGAGGATGTCGGCCGTGGAGCGGAACCGGACCACCTGCGGATCCTGCGGGATCAGTTCGCCGCCCGGGAGCTTCAGGTAGAGATCGGGGATTTCGAGCGGGTCCGGATTGAGGAAGGTCGCGCCGGTGAGGCCGGCAAGGCCGAAGTTGGAGCGCATCCGGCCATATTCGTCGGCGACGGACGTGAGGTGAGTGGCGATGAGGGCGCCGCCGTTGCCGACGTAATCGCGCAGCATGGCGCATTGCGCGTCGCTGAGGCAGGCGGCATTGGGAACGTACACCAGCTTGTATCCGGCGAGTTGTTCGGGACGCATGAGGTAATCGAGGAACGGCTCGGCGTCGTAGCCGAGATCCTTCATCACCTGCCAGGCGCCGTGATAGTAGTTCTCGTAACCTTTGGCGACGTGGTGTTTGCCGGCGAACCAATCGATGGTCTGGCTGCCGACCATGACGCCGGCGATGGGCCGTGGTTTCGCCGCGGCGAACACCTCGCGGTGCTTCGCGGAAAAATCGAAGATCTCCTTGACGTAGCGGCCGCTGTCATACGAGAGCGGCGATTCCGGCATATAGAAAAAGCGGCTGAGGCCCCAGTACACGATGCCCGCGCCGCCGGCAAGAGCGGTTGCGCCGTCGAGCAGCAGCTCCTGGCTTTCCACCGGGTAGCTGAACCAGCCGCGGGTGCGGTCGCTCTTCATGTGCTCGCGGTTGTACTGCGTGTGGGTGCCGACATAGGTCCAGATGGTCTTGCCGGTGGAGCGGCCGAGCTGCAGGTTGAACAGCTTGTCCTCGGGAGTCTCGGCCGCTTCATACATGAAGCCATCGACCACGGGAATGGCGCGGTTGCGCCACTCGCGCTTGCTGAGGAGGGACGTGTCATTGTAGAGCGTCGGCACGTCCCGCGTGGCGCGGATCATCTCGCGGATTTCGCGCAGGAACGCGATGACGACGTCGTTGGCCATCCAGTTGTAATACTCGATCTCGCCGGCGGCCTCGACGGACTTGCCGAACTGCTTCTGGAAGGCCGCCTCGCAGTGGCGGCAGCGGCAGCGCTCCTTGGCGTTCTGCATGCCCTGGTAGGGGCCGTCGAAGTACATCACGTCGATGGGATACCCGGTGAGCACCTCGCGCACGAGCGAGCGGATCACGTCGCGCACCGGCGAGTTGAGGCAGCCCTCGAAGTACCGGGCGAACCCGTAGTGCTCGGTGATCATGGGCGCGCCGTCCGCGGTCTTCTTATACCACTCGGGGTAGCGCGGATCCTTCGACGCCGCATCCATGAAAGGGTGGTTGAGCGGGACGTAGGCGATCACTTTGAGTCCGGCCTGCTTGCACAGGTCGACGGTTTCGCGCATCGGGTCGCCCTTCAATTCGGGGTGGATGGGGTAGCCGGATTTCGTCGGGAAGTAGGCCCAATAGGATGCGGCGGGATAGCGGAGGGAATCGGAGTTCAACTGCGTGGCGATGGCCACGGCTTTGCGCGCGTCGAAATCGAAGGAAGGATAGAAAGGCGGATTGTAGGCCTCGCAGATGAGGCCGCGGCACGTAGAGAGCCACGCGGCGCCGCCGGCGGGCGCGGCGGCCGGCCCGGCGGAGAGTTGCGATCCGGCCAGCAGAAAGCCGGCCTGCTGCAGAAGATCGCGGCGGTTGAGATGCATGATGTGTGGTTACCGTTTCAATCCGGCGCCCCGCTCGTAACGGACCTTGCCGCCGACGATGGTGTAGACGATGTCGGTGGACAGGATATCGTCTTCGGGAATCGTCATGATGTCGCGCGACAGCACGGTCACGTCGGCGAGCTTGCCGGCTTCGAGAGAGCCTTTGAGATTCTCTTCAAAGGCGGAGTAGGCGTTGTTGCGGGTGTAGGAGCGCAGCGCCTCTTCCCGGGACATGCGCTGCTCGGGGTAGAAGACCGTCCCGTCCTTCAGCTTGCGGCTGACGCTCGCATAGAACGACGCCAGCGGGCTCACGTCTTCGACAGGCGCGTCGGTGCCGTTGTTGATCACGGCGCCGGTCTTCATGAGTTTCTGCCAGACATAGGCGCCTTCTTCGGCGCGTTTGGCCCCGAGGCGCAGCAGCACGTAGGGGGCGTCGGAGGTGCAGTGAATGCCCTGCATGGCGGCGATGACGCCCAGCTTGCCGAAGCGCGGGATATCGGCGGCGCTGATGTGCTGCGCGTGTTCGACGCGCCACCGCAGGTCCTTTTTGTCGGGATGGGCCTTGAAGGCCTCTTCGAAGATGTCGAGCGTCTCACGGTTGGCGCGGTCGCCGATGGCGTGCACGCAGAGCTGGTAGCCGTGCTGGATGGCGAGCTCGGCGGTCTTGCGGATATCCGCGGGGTCCTCGGTGTTCAGGCCGCTGCTGTCGGGCTTGTCGGCGTACGGCTCGAGCAGCCATGCGCCGCGCGAGCCGAGCGCGCCGTCGATCTGGCGCTTGATGGCGCGCACGGTGAAGTAGTCGCCGCCGGCGCCAAGGATGCGGTAGCGGTCGAGACGCGGGGCGAGCTGGTCGTTGGGGGCGCGCAGCATCATCCAGATGCGCATGCGCAGCTCGCGCCGGTCGGCCATGGCTTTCAGCGTGTCGACGGTGTTGAACGGAGAGCCGGCGTCCTCGAAGGTCGTGATGCCCTTGGAGAGGCTCTCGTCGATCGCGAGGTCGATCTGTTTGCGCAGGAGCGCGGCGTTCTCGGCCGGTGTGCGCCGGGCGTTATACGCCGACTCGGCGCGGCTGACCAGGCCGGAGGCGCGTTCGCGCAGCAGCCCGGTCGGGTTGCCGTTCTTGTCCTTGAGAACCTCGCCGCCGGACGGGTTTTTCGTGTCTCTGGCGATCCCCGCCTCCTGCATTGCCTTGCCATTAACGAAAGAAGCGTGCCCGCTGGCGTGGGTCAACACGACCGGGTTATTGGGAGAGACTTTGTCGAGCGAGTCGTGCAGCGGGAAGCCTTCGACGTTCGGTTCGGGGGCCTTGGTCCACTTGGACTGGTGCCACCCGCGGCCGATGATCCATTCGCCGGGCTTGGCCTGCTGGACGGCGCGGGCCACCTGCGCGACGATATCGTCCCACGTGCGCGCCTCGCGGAGGTCGAGCCCCATGCGGAACTGCCCGACGCCGGTGAAGTGGCCGTGCCCCTCGATGAAGCCGGGGACGGCGAGCATGCCGTGGAGGTCGATGACCTGCGTGCGCGGGCCGATCCATTTGGCGGCGTCGGCGTCGCTGCCGAGGGCCGCGATCTTCTCGCCGCGAATGGAGATTGCCTGGACCACCGGCGCGGCGGCGGCCATGGTGACGATCTTGCCATTGCGCAGGACGAGGTCGGCCGGCTGCGCGAGTGCGGCGGCGGGAAACACGAGGAGGGCGGCGAATGTGCTGGCACGCATGGAGAACAGAATAGCAACTGGAGGGTAGGGAGTCGGGGCGCGTGCACGCGCCGGGCCGGCATTTGACTACACCGGCGCATTCTGTTTAACTCTTCGGGTACTGTTATTCCGGAGTTACTCTAATGCGCCTTTTCCCTTTGGTTCTATTTTTGTCTACAGAGATCGGTTTTGCCGCTGCGCCCAGCCGGATTTCGCGTCCGATCGATAACCGCCAGATCCGGGTTATCGGCGGGGGCGTGCACCGGTTAGCTCAGCCTCAATTCGACCGGGGTCCTGTCGAGCCTGGCATGACCCTGCCGCATATCACGCTGTTAGTGAAGCACAGCGCCGCGCAACGCGCCGAGATAGAGCGGCTGGTCGCGGATCAGCAGAATCCTTCGTCGGCCCTGTTTCACCAG
>CAZSQK010000179.1:0-11224 GCA_964608645.1 uncultured Solibacteraceae bacterium
CCAGCTTCGATTAGAGAAGCGATTCAAGCGGGGTTTTTCCGCGTTGGTGACCTACACTAACTCGAAGACCATGCAAACCACCGAATACCTGAATGGACAGGATGCGCTGCCATCGCGCGAGCTCGCCGCCTATGACATTCCACAACGTCTCGTCGTAAGCGGAATCTGGAGCCTTCCGTTTGGAGGCCGCGGCGCGCTCTTTCGTAGCGGTCCCGCGGCGCGGCTGGCGGGCGGCTGGCAGGTTAGCGTGATGGGCACGTCGCAGGCCGGTACGCCTCTCTCCCTTCCCGATTACTACATCCTGGGCAATCCGCTCCTCCCTTCGAATGAGCAGACGCTCAATCGGTGGTTCGACACGTCGCCGGGGCTTTGGGTACAGCGTCCGCCCGATACGCTGCGCGTCGCCAAAATGCGGAGCCCGAATATGCGCCGCCACACCGCGCCTCAATTCAACGCCAATCTGTCACGCAGCTTTCGAATCGGCGAGCGTCGGGAGGTTCAGGCGAAGGTCTCCGCATTCAACATCGCGAACACTCCGATCTTCGGAGCGCCGAATAACAATCCCGCCTCGCCGCTCTTCGGCCAGGTCCCGATCACGCAGATCAACCTGCCGCGTGCGATGGAGCTTGGATTCCGCTATTCGTTTTGACTTGGGGCTCCTTCGGTTTCGGTTGACGGAGCCTGTGCCATGTGTTATTAAGCGGTCCTAAAGGCCGGGAGGAGCATATGCGAATATCCGGTTTGGCTGGCGTCGTATGTTACGCCGGTTGGTTGGCCGTTTCAACTCATGCCCAGACGGGCGGAGCGCCCGTCCAGGGCACGATTACCGATCCGACGGGCGCCGTTGTCCCCGGCGCCTCGGTTGTCCTTACGCAGTCCGAAACCGCTGTCGTCCAAAAGACTACGACCAACAGCGCCGGAATCTATGTCTTTCCTGCCTCGCCGCTCGGAGACTACCGATTGACCGTGAGTTCGCCGGGCATGGAAACCTGGGAAGGCTCAGTCTTGCTGCAAGCGGGCTTGGCCGCGACGGTGGATGTGAAGCTCAAAATCGGCGCGACGGCCACCCAGATCACGGTCGGGGATGTTACCCCCATGGTCGACGTAACCACTCCCACCGTTAGCGAACGCCTGGACCGCGCGAGGATCGAGCAGTTCCCCGTAAACGATGTCATGGGGCTGGTACAGACAACGACCCCCGGCTTCGAGGGCGGTGGGTCGGCTCCGCGCGCATATGGGCTGCGCAACGACTCCGCGGAGCTTACGGTCGACGGGGCTCCGGCCTCGGATCGTTCCGAGGGAGGCACTCAGAGTGCCGCGCCGGAATCCACGTACGTCCAGGAAGTGCAGGTGAACACGATCAACTCATCGGCGCGGTATAACCGTCCGGCGACCGTGGTGGTCGTCACCAAGTCGGGTTCCAACAAGGTGCACGGGCAGGCGTATGAGAGCAATCAGGACAACAGCGTCGCCGGCGTCGCGCGCCAGCGCCAGAACACCTTTACGCAAGCCCCGTTCCTCATTCAGAATCTCTTGGGAGCCGCGGTCGGCGGGCCCGTTTACATCCCCAAACTGTACGATGGCCGGAAGCGAACATTCTTCTTCTTCGATTTTTCGCGATATTATCTCCGGCAGCGAACATCGATCAGCACCTCGGTTCCGACTGCTGCCGAACGCAATGGCGATTTCAGCGCCCTCACGGATGGGGCACTGCGTCCCGTCACTCTCTACGATCCCTACAGCACCGGCGCGGCCCCTACCTATGCGAGGATGCCGTTCCCCGGCAACCGGATACCTTCGAGCCGCCAGGCGCCGCTCGCCAAATACCTCTACAGCATCACGCCTTTGCCGACACTGGCCGATGTGAACCCTGCCGCGGGATCCAACTGGATCGGCGGCGCCAAAACGTTTCAGGACCGGAACGCGGAGATGCTCCGCATCGACCATACCTTCTCGGAAAAGGACCGGTTTTTTGCTCGAACCCAGAGGGCCAGCCGGCTGACGGCCTCGAACTCCGGCACGGGCGCGCCGCTGCTCGGCGACACCACGAACCTTACGTACAACATGTACCCTGACAGGAATGGTGTCCTCTCCTGGACCCACACGTTCTCGCCGACCCTGTTCAGCGAGTTTCTCTTTAGCGATTCCTGGCAGTACTTCCAGTTCTACACAGGTAGGGATGCGAATAACGACGTAGATGCCGTTCTCGGCCTTCCGAATCCGTTCGATGGCAAAGGCTGGCCGGCGATCTCCAACACGGGGTACGGCACCACGTACTCGGCATCGACACCCCGCAAGAACATCACGAATATTTATAATGCGCAGGAAGACCTGACCAAGACACACGGCCGCCACCAGATCCAGTTCGGAGCAGGAATCCGTTTCGAGCACGACAACGTCCTGCCCCAACAGCAGCAGGTACCGGGCTCCGATTCCTTCGGCAGCAACTACACCGCGCTGTACAATCCTTCGTCCGGATTGAACAGCCCGCAGCCGTTCGGCCAGACGGGGTCGCCCAAAGCGGGGATGTACATGGGTTTGCTCGAGACGTACAACAACACCTTTGCCCGCTCCTACTATCTCTGGCGGTATGCGGAATACTCCGCCTACGCGCAGGACGAATTCAAAGTCACACCGCGGCTCACACTGACGTACGGCCTGCGCTATGAGTACCGGCCGCCATTTCACGAAGCGCGCAACAACATCACGGGATTCGACAAGGCCAGGGACGCCGTCGTCCTGCCGCTCAGCCGTGACGAAATGATCCGCCGTGGCTACACCGTCGGCGCAATTTATGACCAGTTTGTGGCGATCGGAATGAAGGTCGAGACGCCGGACGAGGCTGGCCTTCCGAGCAGTCTCGTCAACCCGAACCGCCGCGACTTCAGCCCTCGAGCCGGGGTGGCGTACCGCCTCGGACCGGGCGCGAAGGCGTTCGTCGTTCGCGGCGGTTACGGGATGTACTACTTCGCCACGCCGAGCTTCGGCTTCGAGGCCAACATGCGCAGCAATCCTCCGGAAAGCAACCTGTTCACCTACAGCTTCAATTCGTCGATCTACCAGCCGCTGCCCAGCTACGCGCTGTTGTCCGCGCCATCTGTCGTGGCGGGAGTCAACAGCATGAACGTGATCGACATTAGCCGGCCGAATGCGATCGCACCCGGTTCGATGAACCCGCTCGTTTACTTCAATCCCCACCTGCCCACGAGCCGCGCGCATCAATGGAACCTGACGGTCGAAAAGGAGTGGTTGGCGAATACAGTGGTCAGTGCGTCCTATATCGGCACCGCCGGGCGGAGTCTGGATCAGAGCTACGGATTCAACCAGGCCCCGAACGACTACGTCTGGTACACCACCACGGGGCTGCCGAAGCCTACGGGGTTATACTCTGCCGTGGCGACCCGGCAATACGACCAGACGACGTGGCAAAACATTACCCAGTTTTCCCACATCGGATACTCGAACTACAGTGGCCTGAAACTGGAGGTCCTGCACCGATATTCCAAAGGCTACGCCTTCCAGTGGTTCTATGTGATGGGAAATGCGATCACGACCGTAACCGCCAATAGCAACACGGCGGGCAGCCAGAATCTCGTTCCGTTGGATACGAACCTGTACCTGCCGGGGACGGTGCCTGCAGATCTGGGCGCTCTCGAACGCTTTCTCTATTACCAGCGCGACACGTCGTTCCCGAAGCATCGGATGGGATGGAACTTCATGGTCGACTTGCCCTTCGGCAAGGGCAAACCAATCGGCCGGAACGCTGGCCGCCTGCTGGACGCCGCGATCGGCGGTTGGCAACTCTCGGGCAATGGCGCGATGAACAGCAACTGGAACACACTGCCGGCCGGCAACTGGGCAAATTTCGCACCGTTCCAGACCTACGGCAAAAACACGCCAGTCGTGAACTGCACCAGCGGAGTCTGCGTAGACGGCTACCTCTGGTACAACGCATACATCCCGGCCAATCTCATCAATCGCGTGAACGCTTCGGGAGTTTGCACCGGTGTGTGCGGAATTCCCTCTGGCTTCAAGCCGATTTCGACGCCGCTATATCCGATCCCGGCGGACGGCGGAAGCAAGACGGATCCCGTATACAGCTATTACGACTCGAACACGGTATTCATCACGCTCAAGAACGGCTCGGTCGTACAGACGGCGCTGAACACCGGCCTCAACCCTTACCGGAACCAGTATTTTCTCGGACCGTTCTCGTATAGTCAGAACGCCGTCATGTTCAAGAATTTCTTCTTCTCGGAATCGGCCCGCGCGCGGCTCGAGGCCGACGTTTTCAACGTCTTCAATGCCCAGGGTCTGAACCAGCCCGGCACGTACGGGATCTCTTCCAAGCAAACCTCGGCGAAATCTGCTCGGGCAATCCAACTCGGAGTGCGACTCTTTTGGTAAAGATCCACCAGTTGTTCGGCGTTCTCCTTTTCGCGGCGGCGCCCCCGTTTTGGGCCGCCGTGCGTCCGCATCCGCGCGTCGAAGTCGACGAGTCGCTGATTTCGCGCCTTCGCTTGTTGCGCGAGCAGAAGGATCCGGCCTGGACGCGCTTTGCGCGCTGGCTCGAAACACATCCGGCCGGCCGATCCAACGGAAACATCGCCACCGGCTGCATGTTGTCTTATCTCGTCACCGGCCGGCAACAGGACTTCGATTGCGGTTGGAATTTCGTCCGCGCAAAGATCTATCGCAATGGCGCCGACCGGTCCGCAGGGCTGATGCCGATCCTCGACCTGTACCAAGGGAATAGGCATGAGGCCGCTTTTCAGGGCGGTGTGCTCCTGGCTGTCATCGCGCACTTCTACGACTGGGCATATGCGGGCCTTTCCCCCGGGCAGCGCAAGGATCTCGTGGAATGGCTGAATGCGACCACGCATTTCGAGCACCTCGACTGTCCGGAGGGCGGTCTGTACATGCGGAATGACGGCGCCTCTGTCACTTTGGGGGTCGCCGCCGCGGTGTACGCGACGCTTGGCGACAATCCCCAGGACCAGCAACTGCAACGAGCGATGGAAAAAGACACTCGAGACGCTCGATATTATCGGCAAGGGTGGGGCCAGCGGGGAAGGGAATGCCTACGGCGCGTCGCCGACTGCGGCCGGCATCATCACGGCGGCCAACGTGGCCTATTCAGCAGGCGGAAGAGATCTCTTCGCGTCGCATCCTTTCTTTCGGCAGCGCCTGCTCTATGATGCCTTCTCCACCTACCCGGGCACGATCGGCGGGCCGGCGGATCCCACCGGATTCCCGGATCGGCCATTTCCGGAGGTAGCGTCCATCGGCGGCGACGGCCGGCGCGCCGCCGGTTGGCTCAATCGCTCCTCGCGCCGCAACGGCCTCATCTTGTCGCGCCGGTTCGCCGGCACGGAGGAGGCGGACGTGTGGAACTGGGTCTTCCGGCAGCCGGCAGTCGACCGCGCGTTTGAAGACAACGAATGTCTCTGGGATCTCCTCTACTATTCGCCGCCGCCCCGACTTGTCAAGCCGAAGCGCCTCTCGTTCTTCGATCCGAGCATGGGCTTCGTGTACATCCGCTCCGATTGGGATTCCCCGGATGCAACGTGGATCGCGTTTTGGGCCGGCCCGCACATCGATACCCACGAACACCTGGACCAGGGTGCGTTCACTATTTTCAAGCGGCGCGACCTGGCGCCGAAAACCGGGCACTACGACGACGACAACGTCTTCAACCCGCATCATCTAGCGTGGTACACGCGCACCATCAGCTCCAACGGCATCCTGATTGGCGATCCGCGCGAGATCTTTCGCGGCTTCATCGCCGGAATGGGCTGCGATGGGAACGGCAGAGATCTTGCGAAGCCGACCGGGACGAGATGGCCCGGATGCATACCGAACGATGGCGGCCAGCGCACGTTCGTGCCGGCGGGCGGCATGTCCGTTCGGGACGCCGACGCGTTCGAGCGGAATCGCGACGCATATGACGTGGCACGTGTGATCTCGGCGCACGACGACGGCCAGGCGGTAATCGTCGTCGCCGACATCACGAACGCCTACAACAACCCACGCTTTTCATCGCAGGGTAATGCACCGAAGGTCAACCGGGTCTACCGCCGGTTGGTCTATCTCCGGCCGCTGGATCTGCTGGCCGTTGCGGACACCGTCGAATCGACGAATCCCGCGTTCGAAAAGCGCTGGCTGCTGCATGCCCTCGATCGCGTCGAAGTTGGCGGCACAGTGGAAATGGTGGACGACGGCGAGTCGGTGCATCGTGGCGTCGACACTGCGAGAATTGTGGTGGACGACAGCGATCCTTCGGACAAGAACCAGACGACCTTCGACCTGCGGAGGGGATTTGCCGCCTTGCTCGTCAAGACGCTCTCGCCCGCGCCGTTCCACTATCGGAAGATCGGCGGCCGCGAGCCCGCCGGGACAGTGCACGACGATTCATACGACCCAGGACGAAACGCGGGACACTTCCACCGTCACGTAAAGGACTTTTGGGTAAAGGACTATAACGAGGACGTCATTCCCAACCACAAGTCGTTCAACTGGGCGCCCGAGCGGCCCATAGAAACGATGGGTGCTCCGCCGTACATGCCGGTGTACGGTCCGGGTTACGGCCGCTGGCGCTTGGAAATCGAGATGGATCGCCCGTCCAAGTCCGACTACATTCTCAATCTCCTGAAGCCAACCGTTGACAGCGCCGAGATCGTCCCGCCGATCCGAAAGGTCGATCAGGCGGGCGAGTTTGGAGCGGAGATTAACAAAGGCGGTGTAACATACACGCTCACGTTTCGGAAGGACACGCTGGAACCACCGAAAGTGACCGTGGTGAGGTAGTTTTTAGCGAAGCTTCGTTTCGGCGTTTCAAAGTCCTGCGATTGACGCCGCCGCTCCACTGTAGAATGAAGCCATGGCTCGGAGGGGATCCAGCTCCGCTCTACTGGCGGTCGTAACTCTGGCACCGCTGTCCGCACCCGCAGCCGATTTTAACCGCGACGTTCTCCCCATCCTTTCGGACCGCTGCTTTGTGTGCCATGGGCCGGATGCGGCGCACCGTCAGGCCGGACTTCGCCTCGACATTGATGGCGGAGCTAAAGCAGTAGCGGAGAAGCTGCTTACGCGCGTCGCGGCTACCGATGGCAGGCGCATGCCGCCCGTGTCGTCGGGCAAGCCCGCGCTGTCTGCGCGCCAGGTCGCACTCTTGCGTGAGTGGCTTCGCGACGGAGCGCCGTGGCAGCAATTCTGGTCGTTTGCTCCGCTGCGCCGCTCCCCTCCGCCCGCCGTCAAGGACACCCAATGGCCGCGGAACGCCATCGACCGATTCATCCTGGCGAGACTGGAACGCGAAGGGCTCCAGCCCTCCATCGCAGCCGACCGGCGGCTGCTGATCCGGCGAGTTTCGCTGAACCTGACCGGCATTCCGCCGACGCCTGCGGAAGTCGAGGCATTCGTTGCGGACGGCTCGCCCAATGCCTATGAGAAGATCGTGGATCGGCTGCTCGCATCGCCACGGTACGGCGAACGGATGGCGTTCCGCTGGATGGAAGTGGCGCGCTACGGAGACAGCAATGGCTATCAGACCGACGGCGCGCGGGAGATGTGGCGCTGGCGCGACTGGGTGATTGACGCGTTCAACCGGAACATGCCGTACGACCGCTTCACCGTCGAACAGCTCGCCGGCGATCTGCTGCCGGGCGCGGGTCTCGACCAGCGCATCGCGACCGGCTTCAATCGCAATCACCGCACAACAGGGGAGGGCGGCATCATCCCGGAGGAGTACCGCGTCGAGTACGTGGCCGATCGGGCGCAGACGACTGCAACGGTATGGCTCGGCCTCACGGCCGGGTGCGCTCGCTGCCACGACCACAAGTACGACCCCATCTCACAGAAGGACTTCTACCGTCTTTTCGCGTATTTCAATCAGGTCCCCGACGAACGAGGATTCGTGTGGAACTACGGCCCGGAGAAGCCGTTCGTGAAAGCGCCCCTGCCCGAGCAGCAGCAACGCCTCGCCAAACTGGACGCGGCTCTCGCCGCACGCCGAAAGCGGTGGGACGACTTGCAGCCGTCCATTACCGCGGCACTCAACGGCTGGCAGCCGTCTGCGGAGTGGACGCCGTCACGCGATCTCGTGTTCCACGCCGACGGCCCCGGAACATACAAGGGCGACGCCGCCGACTTCGACTATCTCCAGCCCTTCACCTATTCCGCCTGGATCAAACCCGCGTCGCCAAAAGGCGCTATTCTCACGCACCTTGACGACTACATGGAGAGCCAGGGCCATGGCCTCTACCTTCTCGACGGCCGCGTGCGCATGCACCTGACGCATCGCTACACCGATCTCGGATGGCGTGTTGAGACGGCCGAGCGCGTCAAGCTGAACCAGTGGCAGCACGTAGTCGTGACATACGACGGGAATCGGATGGCGTCAGGGGTTAGAATTTACCTCGACGGCAAACCGTGGGAGACGAACATCCTGTTCGACCAGAACAACGAGCCATTCCACAAAAAGAACACGCCGATTCGCGTGGGCTCGGGCGGGGGGCTGCAGTTCGAAGGCGGAATCCGTGACGCGCGCATCTACGGTCGAGCCGTAACACGTGAGGAGGCTGCGGCGCTGGCCGGAGACGCCGGGCATGCGCATCGGCTCGCGTTGATCGAAGCGACTCCGGCGTTCAGAGATGCGCAAACCGCGCTCGAGCGCGCACAGGTCGAGCGCGACGATTTCTACAAGAAGATCCCGACCGTGATGGTGATGGCCGACGGCGCGAAGCGGGATACGTTCGTCCTCAAGCGCGGGGCGTACGACGCACCGGGCGAAAAGGTCTCGCCGGGGATTCCCGCCGTCCTCGGCGCGCCGGCCTGCGGCGATCGCTTGTGCCTGGCCGAGTGGCTGGTTTCCGAAAGTAATCCTCTGACAGCGCGGGTGACCGTCAACCGTTTATGGCAGTCGTTCTTCGGCTATGGCATCGTCAAAACGGTCGATGACTTCGGAGCGCAGGGCGAGCGGCCGGTCCATCCCGAGCTGCTCGATTGGCTCGCGGTCAGGTTCATGGAGAGCGGTTGGAACGTGAAGGCGATGCAAAAACTGATCGTCATGTCGGCCGCCTACTGTCAGTCGTCGGCCGTAACGCCAGCGTTGCTCGAAAAGGACCCGGACAATCGCCTGCTGGGCCGCGGTCCACGCCTGCGGCTCGGACCGGAGATGATCCGAGACCAGGCTCTTGCGGTCGCGGGTCTGCTGACGGAGAAACTCGGCGGGCCGTCGGTGAAGCCGTACCAGCCCGCCGGTTTATGGCAGGAGCTTTCCGGTGACAAGGGATACGTTCAGTCGAGAGGCTCTGACCTGTACCGCCGCAGCCTCTACACCTATTGGAAGCGGACCATCCCACCGCCCTACATGATGACCTTCGATTCGCCGAATCGCGAGCAGTGCGCGGTTATTGAGAATCGCACCAACTCCCCGCTGCAGGCGCTTGATCTGATGAACGACGTCACCTTTGTCGAGGCAGGACGCAAGCTTGCGGAGCGGATGATGACGGAAGGCGGCGCAACGGTGGAGGAGAGAATCGCTTACGGTTATAGTCTGCTGCTGGCGCGAAGACCGGATGCGCGGCGGGCGGAGATTCTACGTCGTGCCTTCACGAGATTCGAGGCGGACTTCAGGGCGCGTCCGGAGGCGGCCGTGGCGCTACTAAAAACGGGCGAATCGCCGGCGCGCGAGGGGCTCAATCGAGTCGAGCTCGCCGCTTATGCCGGCGTCGGGAACCTCATGCTCAATATGGACGAGGCAGTCACGAAGCAATAGCCATGACCCGACGATTCTTCGCTCAACTTGCTCTGGCGTCCGTGCTGCAGGCAGCGGAGCGGGCACAGCGCGGCCTCCCCGGTCTGCCACACTTCCCGCCGAAAGCGAAACGCGTAATCTACCTGTTCCAATCAGGCGGGCCTTCGCAAATCGAGCTATTCGACTACAAGCCGCGGCTGGTCGAGTTTCAGGGGGCGGAACTGCCGGACTCGGTGCGAAACGGGCAGCGGCTCACGGGAATGTCGGCGTCGCAATCTACGTTTCCAGTCGTGCCTTCGAAGTTTCCGTTCGCGCGGCGCGGGCAGTCCGGCGCGTGGGTGAGCGATCTGCTTCCGCACACCGCCGCGCTCGCCGACAAGCTGACCTTCATTCGCTCGGTTCACACCGAGGAAATCAATCACGATCCCGCGGTCACCATGATGCAGACCGGTTTCCGGTTGGGCGGGCGGCCGAGCCTGGGCGCGTGGGTATCGTACGGGATCGGTGCAGAAACTGACGATCTCCCGGCATTCTGCGTCATGATCTCGAACTCGGGAGGCGGCCAGCCGCTTTACGACCGCCTATGGGGCAGCGCCTTTCTGCCCAGCCGTTACCAGGGCGTGAAGTTCCGCTCCGGCGGCGACCCGGTCCTATACCTCTCGAATCCGGATGGTTTTTCGACGGCGAACCGCCGCGCGTTCCTCGACAGTCTAGGCGAGTTGAACCGCGCGGCACATGAGGAGTTCGGCGACCCGGAGATCACGGCGCGCGTCGCGCAGTACGAGATGGCGTTTCGCATGCAGACCTCGGTTCCCGAGCTGACGGACCTCTCGAAAGAGCCCGCGCGCACGTTCGAACTGTACGGCGAAGATTCCCGGAAGCCCGGCACGTTTGCGGCGAACTGCGTTCTCGCACGGCGGCTCGCCGAACGCGGAGTGCGCTTCATCCAGCTCTACCACCGCGATTGGGACCACCACGGCGGATTGCCCGAAGCGCTGCCGAAACGGTGCAAAGACGTTGACCAGGCGTCGGCTGCGCTGATCAGCGACCTCGCGCAACGCGGCATGCTGGATGAGACGCTCGTGATCTGGGGCGGTGAATTCGGGCGCACCGTCTATTGCCAGGGGCGTCTCACGGCGACGGACTATGGGCGTGACCACCACGGCCGCTGTTTCACCGTGTGGATGGCCGGCGGCGGCATCAAGCCGGGTGTCAATTACGGGGAGACGGACGATTACTCGTACAACGTCACGCAGGACCCGGTACACGTCCACGATCTCCAGGCCACGATCCTGCGCTGCCTCGGCATCGACCACCGGCGCCTGACCTATCGGGTCCAGGGACGCGACTTCCGGCTTACCGATGTAGACGGCGAGATCGTGAGGGCGGTGTTGGCGTGAAACTGCCTCTCCACTAGCCCGACTTTCGCACTTCAAGGGTATTTTCGGTCTTCGGGCCAGAAAATTC
>CAZSQK010000180.1:0-11208 GCA_964608645.1 uncultured Solibacteraceae bacterium
CTTCCCACCCGAACTCCCGCGCCACATCGTTCACACTTCCCTCGCCGGCTATCTTCCCCGCTCGGAAATACGCCCGCCCGCGCATCGCGATTCAAAAACGTCGCTGGGCTCAACATTGCGAGCACCCGCAAGCCCCCATCAAAGCGTTATCCGCGAAGGCTGGGCGCAGCGTAGCAACACCGCGTTCCCTTACAATCTGTTGCCCGAATTCCTGCGCCACATCGTCCACGCTTCCCTCACCGGCTATCTTCCCCCCGGCTTGAGAAATACTGCCCGCCGACGCCTCGCCTCCGTCTAAATGCATCGCTAGGCGGAACATGGCAAACCGCCCCGCAAGCCACCAACGCACTGTCCGCGAACGCCGCGGCCACGACCCAGCAATGCGACCATCCCTTACACGTTAGCGGCGGGCGATCGCACCGGATCGCCCGCCGCTTCCCACCCGAACTCCCGCGCCACATCGTTCACACTTCCCTCGCCGGCTATCTTTCCCCGCTCGAAAAAAACCGCCCGCCCGCACACGGCCCGCGCAAACGCAACGTCGTGAGTCGCGACGATCTTAGCCTGCGGCAACTCCGTCAGCAGCTCCACCAGCGACCGCCGTCCGGGGGGATCGAGAAAAGTCGTAGGCTCATCCAGCACTAAGATCTCCGGCTCCATGGCCAGGATTCCAGCGATCGCGACCCGCTTCTTCTCGCCGGCGCTGAGATGGTACGGCGCCTTCCCCTCCGCGCTTTCCATTCCCACCTGCCGTAAGACCTTGCGTGCACGCGCCGCCGCATCCTTCGAACCTGTTCCGGCGTTGAGTAGTCCGAAGCAGACATCTTCCAGCACGGTCGGCATGAAGAGCTGACTCTCTGAGTCTTGAAAGACTATGCCGACCTTCCGCCGGACCACCGGCAGGTTACCCTTCTCCACCGTAAGTCCGCATATGCGGACCCGTCCCTTTCCGTCGAGCAGTCCGTTCAAATGCAGGACAAACGTCGTCTTGCCGCTTCCATTGGCGCCCAGCAATGCCACCGCCTCGCCGGCTTCCAGCCGGAAGTTGACCCCTTGCAATGCCGGGGTGCCGTCCGGATATTCGTAGCGCAGATCGTTGACTTCGACTAAGCGCCCCATCGCGCGAACCTCTCCCCGGCGACCCGGGCCAGCACTACCGCCAGCGATGCTGCCCCGGCGAACACCGCGTCCGGCCCTCGAAAATGGAGCTCGTCCAGCGTCGCAAAGCGCCCGTCGAATCCGCGCGCCAGCATGGCGCGGTGGATATCTTCCGCACGGCCGTAGGAGCGCCCGAAGAGAGCCCCTAATGCCCCCGCCGCGGCCTGAAAACGTTCCCGGCGCGCGAGGATGCCGGCCCGCGTCGCCCCCCGTGAGACAGCCGCCTCACGCATATGCTCCGCCTCTTCCGCAATGACAAACAGGTAACGGTAGAGGAACTGGGCCACCGTCAAAAGGAAACGCGGCGCGCCCGCCGTTTCCATGCCGCGCAGTAACATCGGCACGGGCGTCGTCGAGACCGTCAGTAACACGGCTAACGCGGACAGATAGCTTTTGCAGAGCAAGGCGCCCGCCCGCCCCGCGTCGCCCGCCAGGAAACTGACCAGCGCAAACGGGATCGTAAAAAAGAACACGACCCCGGCCCGAATCAGCACGGAGCCAGGCGGAATCCTGGCCCACACAACGCCGCCCAGCAGGATCGCCAGAAAAAGGGGAGCCAGCACCGGCAGGCCGCGTTCGGCCGTCGACAGCGTCACCAGAAAGATCGCCAGCACCAGCAGTTTCGCCCGCGGATCCCGCCGGTGCAAGCCGCTCTGCCCGCGGCTCCAGTTCTCCAGAACGGTGTGCCGCAATCAGGCGCTCCGGCGGCGCGCCACCATGCGGCCAATCCCCAGGCACGCGGCGTAAATCAGCGCGACGCCCGCCAGACCCATTTCCGCCTTGCCGAGCCAGGACGCTTCGGCGCCCGATTGATAACGGGTCAACTTCTCGATCCCGTCCGGCTGCGTCGACGCGAACACCACTCCCACCGCGGCCAGTAGCACCGCCACCGCACCCAGGGAACCCACCGCGAACGACCGCTGCCCCGCGGGTTTGCGGATGAAGGCCGGCTGGATCGCCTCCAGCGACTGAATTACAGCCAGGGTGATGGCCCCTTCCAACACCGCCGAAACCAGAAACACGCCCATCGATAGCCCCAGCGCCATCGCAGGCATCGGCACTCTGGAGAGCAGCAGTTCCGCCATCGCCAGCAGGGCGCTCACCAGCACCGAAAGCATGCCGCTCGCGAAGATGGCCGCCCGCCTCCACCGTCCGCCGCCGAACCAGTGGTACGGCAGGTATCCGGCCAACACCCCCAGAATCGCCATGTTGACCGTGTTCGCGCCCAGCGCGAGCACCCCCCCGTCCTGAAACACCAGCGCCTGAATCGCCAGGATCGCGCACATCGCCACGCTTGCCGCCGCCGGCCCGAGGGTTATCGCCAGCAACGCCCCGCCGACCAGGTGGCTGCTCGTGCCCACCCCCACCGGGAAGTTGATCATCTGCGCCGCGAAGATGAAGGCGCCCATCACTCCCAGCAGTGGGATGCGCGTGTCCTCGAAGCTCCGCTGTGCCCGGCGCACCGCATACGCGGACATCGGCAACGCGGCCGCGTCCAACGCCGCCCAAACGGGCGTCGACAAGAATCCGTCCGGTATATGCACGTTTTCCCCCTCACAGTAGCACGACCCTGAGATTCGTGCCACCGGGTCGCGCCGCCTGCGGGTGATACCATGTGTACGCATGAGCGGCCTGAGCCGGATAGGTGTGGCGATCGACACCGACCTTCTGAATAAATTCGACCGCCTCATTGCCCAGCGCAAGTACACCAACCGTTCCGAGGCGTTCCGCGACCTGATCCGCGATGAACTCGTCGAAAAAACATGGGAATCCCCCGACAGCCACGTCGTGGGCACGGTCACACTCGTCTATGACCACCATGTCCGCATGCTGAATGAGAAGCTGACGGACATCCAGCACGATCATCACAGCCTGATCCTGTCGACGCTGCATGTGCACCTCGATCATGACCACTGCCTCGAAGTCCTCGTCGTCCGCGGCAAGTCGGCGGACGTGCGGCGCGTGGCCGACACTCTCATCAGCACCAAAGGCGTCAAGCACGGACGCCTCACCATCACCAGCGCGGGCGTGGAGCTGAAATGATCGTCGGAACCGGCGTCGACCTCGCCGAGGTGCCGCGCATCCGCGCCTCCGTCGAGCGCTTCGGGCGAAAGTTCATCGAGCGTATCTACACCCCCTCCGAGATCGCTTATGTCGAGCGCAAAGCCAACAAGTATGAGCGCTACGCCGCGCGCTTTGCCGCGAAAGAGGCGGGCATGAAAGCCATTGGGACCGGCTGGCGGCGCGGCGTCCGCTGGCGCGATTTCGAGGTCGCTAACCTGCCGACCGGCAAGCCGACCCTTCGCTTTCACGGCGTCGCCGCCCAATTCGCCGCGCGCCTCGGCGTCCGCAACGTCTCTCTCTCCCTCACCCACACGGAACAATATGGGATGGCCCACGTAATCCTGGAAGACTGATGATTTCCTGCCGCGATCTTACCCGCCGTTTCGGCGGCTTCACGGCCGTCGACCGCCTCCATCTCGACGTCGCCCCCGGCGCCATCTGCGCCTTTCTCGGACCCAACGGCGCCGGCAAATCGACGACCGTCAAAATGCTCACCGGCCTCCTCCCGCCCACCTCGGGCTCCGTCACCGTCGCCGGCCTCGACGTCGCCACGCATGCGCTCGAGATCAAACGCCGCATCGGCGTCCTGCCCGAGGATCTCGGCCTCTTCGACGACCTCACCGTCGAAGAGCACCTGCTCCTCACCGGCGACGTCTATGGACTCGGCCGCGCCGAAACCCGTTCCCGCGCCGCGCAACTCCTGCGCGTTCTCAGCCTCGAACACGGCCGCAACACCTTCGCCGCCGCTTGCTCCCACGGCATGCGCAAGAAAACGTCGTTCGCCATGGCGCTACTGCCCAATCCCGCCGTCCTGTTCCTCGATGAGCCCTTCGAGGCCATTGATCCCGTCACCTCGAAAATCATGCGCGACCTTCTCGAATCCGCCTCCCGCCGCGGCATCACGGTCTTTCTGACCTCGCACATTCTCTCCATGGTGGAACGCCTGGCAACCCAGGTCGTCATGATCCGTAAAGGCAAACTCGTCTGGGACTCGCCACCCGGCGAGCTTCCGCAGTCCCTCGAGCAGCACTACTTCGATCTGGTCGAATCCCCGGCCGTGGAGGAGATGGAATGGCTCGGGTCTTCGCGATCCTGAGAGCGGTCCGGACCGCTTTCCGGCGCGATTGGAGGTCGTTTGGGTCGCTCGCAGGCAACAATTTCTTCCCAATTTCGGCGTTTTTTCTTCAAAAAGCAGGTGTTTTTGTCTATTTAATCGCCATTTTGGTGGCAATTTTCCCGATGAGCACCGACCCGCTCCGCAAGATTCCGCAGTCCCGCCTCGATCTCTGGCCCTTGACACCACGCGAACGTTGGGCTCTTCGCGGCCTCAGTCCCTGGCTGAATCCCATGACGTGGCTCCTGGCCGCCGCCGCGGTTTGGGCGGTGCGCGGACGTCTGACGATCGGGCTCTGGGCCGCGATCGCCGGGCTTTTCCTCATCGGATTTCTCGTCTCGGAGTTGCCGCCAGTTCGCAGCCTGCGGCTATGGCGCTGGCTGCCGGGTTTTCCAGGGCCGCTTAACCAACTCATTCGTAAGAACATCCGTGAGATCCTCTCGACTCTGGACTTTTACGTCGCGCTGCTTCTCAGCATTGCCGCGACGGCCTTCCGCGTGGCGCGACTCCTGCCGTCGGAGGGGCGGTTGCACCTCACCCTGCTGATCCTCCTCGCCCTGTCCAGCTACAGCCAATGCCTCTTCGGCCTGGACGGCGAAGGGGGTCTTTCCCGCTACCGTTTGCTGCCCCTTTCCGGTTGGAAAATCCTGGCTGCGAAGGATGCCGCCTTTTTCGCGGTAATGACCGTTCTATGCTTGCCCCTTGCACCGGTGGCAGCCGGTGGCGCAGCGCTGATCTGCGCGGCTATCGGCCACTCTCCGAGCGTCCACGAGTCACGGCCTCAGATACGGTGGCGATTCTCCACAGGTGTCTCAATCTATTTGGGTTTCCTCCAGGTCCTGGCCATGGCGGCGGCCGGGGCGGCAGTCGAGTTCACGAGCCCTCTGCTGCTCCTTCCGTGTCTCGGCATATGGGCCACCTCCCTGTGGTGGTTTGGACGCCGCCTCGACGAAATGGGGGATCCGACCTAGTACCATTCCCCGAGATACGTAACACATTTATTTTCAATGGATTATCTAGCAGTAAAAGCTGCCGATCGAGGGCTCAGGGTTGTAGCCGCTATCTTGCGCTTGCTGTTCGTGCTCAAATCAACTAAACTCGCATCTGTAGTTTTGTCTGTAACTTTGCCGTAGCGACGACATCACGACGAAGAGAACATAGAGTCTCGGAGGATAGGGTACTTTGAAGCGCATTTTTATCGCGGCAGCACTGGCACAGATCCTCGGCGGACTTCTCACTGCTTCGACAGTCATCAGTTGCAGCGGTGTCGCTACATCTACTAACCCCTGCTACGCCAGCGCTTTACCGAATTTCCAGACCCGTATCGACTGGGCCATATTCGGTTTTGCCGACGGGAATAATCACAACGGACTTTGGACCGCCAGCGCGAATAACGGGCTCACGATCAACGTCAAGTCGATCAATACGCCGCAGGGCGTCATGCTGGTCGATAACTACGACGCAAAGTTCGTAAACGGCGCCTGGGTAGACTATCAGGATCTCATCAACGCGCCGGCCAATTTCATGGGGAATTTCGACGCTCCCCCGGACACCTCAGCCACCAGCGCATTTGCTCCCGGCGATCCTGGCGACCACCTAATTCGCTTCATCGGCAATACGATGGACACCAACGGAAAGCTGATCCTGAATTTCAATGGCACGGTCCAAGCGATCGGCTTCCGCATCCAATCCAACTCGGACACAAATCCAACCTTCACCCCTCACGTTCAGCTCTATTCCGGCGCATTTGGAACCGGCAGTGTCATTCTGGACACCACCATTCCGAATCTGAGCGGCGGCGGCGAGTGTCAGACATTGACAATCAGCAACAGCAATCCGCCCACGCCTTGCAACATCGCGCCATTGATCGGTTTTGTCGGCTACCCCGGAATCCGGAGCATCGGGATCCAAGTCGACGACGTCGACGGATTCCTGTTGGGGAACCTGTCGCTGGGGGGGCTGGCGCTGGATGTTCCGGAACCCACGCCGCTCATCTTCTGCGGGTGCGGGTTAGCTTTGCTGGCCGTGAGCAGAAGGCACTGGCGCCGCGGGGCCTAAGACTCGCTGACGGATCCAATCCTCTTTTCCACGTCCGCCCGAAACCTGTCGATAAATCCCACGACGTAGTCCGCCACCGGCATCTTCGGATTGTCGATGAGTGGCGTCAGATCCATCGCGAAGCTGAGGGCGGTTTCCTGATCCGTGCCATGCGAGGCGAAGTATGTGGCGTGGGCTAGCCGCCTGCCGGCTGTGGCCAAGTCGTAGCGTTTGCCCCCAGTGACCTGCGAATCGAAAACGCCGACCAGGGCCGCTGCGATATTGGACCGCGCCGAGACAGGCAAGGCCTGCTTCTCGTTATCGGACAGCCAGTCGAGATCGCGCCAGACCTCGCAGCCGTAAACCCTGTCCGGGCGGGTCTCCGCGCGAACCGCGCGCAGGGCCGCGATGGCCCGCATGGAGACGCCAATATGGGTGTCGTGCTTGTCGGCGAGATTGTGGAGATATACCACTTTTGGCCGGGCTGCGCGCAAGATCTCGGCGAGGTCATTCACGACGGCGCTCTCCCGCGGGTTCTTGACTTGTGAGCTGGTAAATCCGAGCTGGATCTGGCAGGCATACTCCCCGACATAGGCCGCTTTGCGCTGCTCCACGAGCCGCACGCGCTGCATTTCTTCGTCGGAATAGTCTCCATAGATGCCGGCGCGGGGGCTGCCCGCGCCGTTGGTGACGATCACACCGGTAAAGCCGCGGTCTTTGCGCCCGAAGCACTCGGCGATGCCGTGGTACGCCATAATCTCGATATCGTCCTGGTGGGCGGCGATGCAAAGGTGCGTGGTTCGCGAGAGAGCCGCCTCGGGCGCGGCGCCATCGGGCACGAAAAGGTCGGCGCCGGGGTTATGAAATCGCATTGGTCTTCTCCTGAGCTGGAATGGCGGGCAGGCTGGCGGCGGCGATGGCCTGGCCGTGACGTTTTTCTTTCTCGTCCGGAATGTGGAAACGGATGCGCTCGGCGACCTCCGGAAACTCTTCGCGCAAGACGCGCCGCGCGACTTCGAGGATACGGTCGCCGCCCTCTCCGCTCATGACGCGCCCCAACACGAGCAGATTGCGGACCTCGTAGGCGTCCGCGTAAGTCGCGATGTTGTAGCCGAAGTATACGCCGATGGTGTCGTAGATGCGGAGCGCGCGCGCGTCGCCCGCCGCGGCGAGCTGCTGCACCTGCTCCAGCTTGACGGGCAGCGGCATCTCCGGCGGCAGTTGGATACCGGCTGGGCCAAGCAACCGACCCACCGCCTGCTGCGAGAAGTACTGCGCGCCGACCCCGCCATCGCCCGACCATTCGTCGACGGGAGCACCGTCCCGATAGTCCACCGGAACAAACGCGAGCTCGTTCAGCCAGGTCGTAATGGCGCCCTGCGGTGTGACGTAGCCGGCCGCCAAGCTGCTTCCCATGGCGACGCCGAGCACCGCGCCGTCGTTGAGCGCCATGGAGCCGGCGAGGGCGGTCACTTCACCGTCGTTGACGACGTCGAAGGGAATGCCGCCCCACGCCTGCTGCATTTCGAAGAATAGACGCCTGACGCGCCGGTCGAACGCATCGCGGGGCACGGACCGATAGAGCGAGCCGACGCGGACTTCGTTATTGACGTAGACGCCGGCGGCGCTGCCGCCGATGGCATCGACCCGCGGCAGATGCGCCGCCGCCCGGCGCAGCGAATCGTCAATCCCATCGAAGTGATATTGCGGATCGGCCTGGGCGGAGGGACTCCACGGGACCTCCTCGCTGAAAACGACCTTCCCGTCCGCGACGGCAGCGCACTTGCGGTCGCTGGCGCCGAGGTCGAAGCCGATCCGGTAGCCGTCAAGGTGGCGGCCGAGAGGGGCAGCGGTCTCGCGTTCCGCAAGCGCGGCTTCGTAAGACGCGGCGCGGATTTCAAAAGGACGGCCATAGACGCGCTCGCCCATGAACTCGTGATCGAAGGCGCGGGCGCCTCGAGGCGAGTAGACGCCGGCCAGATAGGAGGCCAAGGCGGCATCGCCGGCGATTGTGATCCGATATCCGCCCTTCTGCCAAAGCAGGAACTTGAGGAGCCGCTCGGCGTAGCGCCGGTTCGACGCGTCGTCATGCGCCGATACGGACGTGTGGCAGACCGAGACGGAGCCATCGCTGCGCTCGAGCGCGATCGCCAGCGGACGGCTCTGGTTTCCGAGGGACTGGCGAAAGGCGCGGTTCCATAAAGACGCGGCGACGAAGTCCGGATCGAGCACGGGGCGGAACTTCGGAGTGATGTTCATTTTCCGATTGCTAATCTAGCACGCAGCCGCGCCGGAAAGAGAGAGACAGCAGACATTTTGGCGATGGCTGTAGCGCAAGGGGCGGCAGCGCCTGGGAAGGCCGCTATGTAGACCAGGATTTGCAGCAGGCGGCATTGGGGTTCGCGAACAAGTTCAGATCGCCTACGCCAGTTGGGCTTGGGCCCGGCTTCGTAGGGCCCTCTCCAAAATTGTCCCGTCCGGGAAATTTATGGGTGACTGGCGCGTTCCCCAAGGGTGGGCCGTTTTCGTCTCCAGGATGCATGCACGACCTACATCAAACGTGCGCCAGCGCTTCCACAATCTTCAAACGTGACGCGCGAATGGCTGGCGCAAGAGACGCGACCAGCAACGTGAGGATTACCAGCGCCGAGGCACCCAGCATGATGTCGGCGCTGAAAAACACCCGCACCGGCAGAGGCATATCGGTGGCTGGCGGAGGCGGTAGTACCCAACCGGAACGATTGACCACTTCGCCAATCGCTCGCCCCGCCCCGACGCCGGCTATCGCTCCAAAGATGCCGGTGATGACTCCCTCGGCTACAAACAACGCAACCACCCAGGACCGGGGCGTCCCCATCGCCAGCATGGCGCCGATTTCCCGGGTGCGTTCAAACACCGACATCATGAGCGTGTTAGCGCTCGACATGACAACCATAATGAACACGATGACTCCGCTGAAAGCGAAGATCCCGTCAAACAGACCGCGGCACTGGCGATAGAACGTAGCCAGGTCTATCCACTTTCGGACCACAACGTCCGTGCGCCCCTTTCCGAGAATACCGGTCAGAGCGGAATAGGTGGAATCGGTATTGCGGGTCGCATCCAGTCCGACTACCACCACACTGACGCGATCCGTCGGGAGCAGACGTTGCGCAGCGGGAACCGTGAGACGGACCGCGTGGTCGTCTACTTCACGCATCCCAACTGAATAAGTGCCCGCCACAATCAGGTCGAGCGAATTCAGCGCGCCCGTCGAGGTGACGGCCAGGAGTTTCAGCTGATCCCCCACTTTGGTGTTGAGCGAACGGGCCAGACCGTTAGCAACGAGGATCTGCCCGTCATTCGCGAGTTCCGCCCCAGCCGCCGCACGAAGATCGAACCCCATCCGCCGTTCGGCGGCGGGATCGACGGCCATCGCCATGAAAGTATCGGACTTACCGCCGCTGGTGGCCATCCCGAAAAATGCAATACGCGGCGCGGCGCCCCGGACGTGTGGAACTGCTTGGGCCATGGCCAGCGTCTGTTGGTAGTTGTCCAGGCCATTCTCCATGACCCATTTTTCCGGTCCATTGAGTCGAGCAGATTTGCAAATTTGCAGGTGTCCGATACCAAAACGAATTGTGCCTTCCGCCAGTTCGTTAAACATGTACAGGAAGAATCCGCCTGAAAGCATGAGGGCCGCTACCCCGACTGCGACGATCAGCAGGGTCATTACCGTGCGCCGGCGGTTGCGGAGCACGTTTCTAAACGCCAGTAGCAGAAACTGTCGCATTCGAGGTTCCTGAAATGCGCCCATCCGTAAGGTGAACGATCCGATCGACTCCCGACAGAAGGCGGTGATCGTGAGTAGAAAAAACGAAAGTCACATTCAAATCGCGGTTCAGCCGGCGCATCAATTCGATCAGTTGGGTGGCACTCGCCGTATCCAGACTAGCCGTGGCTTCATCCGCCAGCACCATGGCGGGCCGATGGACGACCGCCCGCGCTACTGCGACCCGCTGGCGCTCGCCGCCGGAGAGCAGGTCGGGCCGGTGGCGGGAGCGGTGGCCGAGCCCGACGCTGTCCAGCGCATCCAACACTCTGCGCCGCCGTTCGGCTGCCGGCACACGTTGCAGCAGCAGCGGGTACTCGACATTCTCGAAGGCTGTGAATACGGGGATCAGATTGAACATCTGAAATACGAATCCGATGGTGTGTCTGCGTAAATCAGCCAGGCCTCCGGGGCTCAAACCCGTAACATCGCGACCATGAATTCGGATGTTGCCGCTAGTGACCTGGTCGATGCATCCGATCAGGTTGAGTAATGTGGACTTGCCGCTGCCGCTAGGGCCGGTCACGGCCACGAACTCTCCTCTCCGGATATCAAGCGACACATCGACGAGCGCGGCTACGCGGGTGCGGTCCATCGCGTAGACCCGGCCAACATTGCGCAGCGTGACGAGGTCTCCCATTGGATTCAGCTTAAAGCGAACTAAGTCTTGGCCGCCGCATGCTTCCGTGCCAGGGAACCCATCACCATTCTAAACTTTTGCCTCGTCGGAGAAATCTGTCGGTCACCGGTACGCTCCAATGAGCGCCGGAAGCTCGGCTCGCGTAGCCTCGAACCCGATGTGGGATACGCGGCTTCAGCTTTTCCCTGTTCGTAGACAGTTGCCTTTTGAACTAGTTTGCCTCTCCGGTAAACGCTACGCCGTGGGATTCAACATTCCTGAGTGCGTTGGCCGACTTCGACGCGATCATTATCGATTTGCGTCAGAACGGTGGAGGCAACACTCCTAGGTGTTGCGGTTCAGCTGGAATCTGAGGGAGGGCCTAAAGTCCATGGGAGGTCTCGC
>CAZSQK010000181.1:0-10684 GCA_964608645.1 uncultured Solibacteraceae bacterium
GCGGTGTGGTTGAAGAGGCCGTTGGGCGTGTAGCTCATGGAGCGGATGAGCGTGGCCTTATCGAGGGCGTTGGCCATCATCGGCATGTGCTCGCCGATGTGCGTGCCGGGGATTTTGGTGGGAATGCCTTTGAATTCTCCGCGGACGTTGAGCGGGGCGTCGGGCTTGGGATCCCAGATATCGATGTGGCTGGGTCCGCCCTGCAGGAAGATCATGATGACCGATTTGGCGCTGCCGAAACCCTTCGCGCCGTCGAACTTGGTGGCGCCGGCGGCGGTCTTCTGGAGGGCGAGAAAGTTGGCGAGGTTGAGGCCGAGCAGGCCGATCGAACCCGAGCGGAGTAACTCGCGGCGGGTGGGTCCTTCGCAGGTGTGACAGCGGCGTCCGGGAATGACTAGCATAACGAATTCTCCTGATCGGGCCGGTTGAACATCAGTAGTTGTACAGAAATCCCTTGCTGTTGAGCAGCGCCCACAGCAGGTCCTGGGCGCGGGCGGCGCGGCCGTCCCCGCCTTTCAGGTATGCGAGGCCTTTCTCCATCTCGGCGGCCGTCGGCGGCCGGCTGAGGGAGGCGAGATACAGGTCTTCGACCAGGTCGCGGTTCGGCCGTCCGGCCAGCACGGATTTGACGACACGGCCGTTGGCATCGGCGACGGCGTCGGAGATGGTCTTGCCGTTGACGAGGTTGAGGGCCTGCGGGAGGCTGAAATCGCTGCGGCGCTCGCACTCGCAGGAGGATTCGCGCTGCGGGCGGCCGAAGACGTCGAGGAAGCCATCCTTGCCGATATGCGGGTCGGTCAACTGTTCGGCGCGGGTTTCCGGCGGGGCCTCGGGAAAGACGGGGCGCACGCCGGTCGCCTGGGCGACCGCGTCCATGAGCTCCTCCGCGCTGAGGCGGCGGGGGATGGCGTGCGAAAAATTGTCGCCGTCGGCGGCGTTCCACTCGTTGCGGACGAAGCTCGACTGGTAGGCGCGCGAGTTGGCGATGGTGCGCATGAGGTTGCGCAGGTCGAACCCGTGATCGACGAAGTCCTTGGTGAGCGCGTCGAGCAGCGCCGGATTGGTCGGGGGATTGGACGCGCGGATATCGTCGACGGGGTCGATGATGCCGCGGCCGAAGAAGTAACTCCATACGCGGTTGACGGTGGATTTCGCGAAGAACGGATTGTCCTTGGAGGTCAGCCACTCGGCATAGGCGAGGCGGCGGGTGGCGTCGGTGGGCGGGGCGGTGCCGCCGACGATGAACTTCGGGGGCATGACGCGGCCGTCCTTGGGATGCTTCATGTCGAAGTCCTGGCGTTGATCGTAAACGATCTCCTCGCCGACTTCGTAGCCGGGGCGGAGCCCGACAGCGGAGAAGAAGGCGGCCATCTCGTAATACTGGTTCTGCGTCCAGCGCTCAAAGGGGTGGTCGTGGCATTGCGCACAGACCATGCGGACACCGAGGAAGACCTGGGTGGTCTTCTCCATGGTCGGCTTGGCGTCGCGGGTGACACGGAAGAAATTGGCCTGGGGACTGTCGTAGGAGCTGCCGCGGGCGGCGAGCATTTCGCGGACCATCCGGTCGTACGGTTTGTTCTGGGCGACCGCTTCCCGGATCCATTCGCGGAACTCAAAAGCTCCTTTTTCACCCAAATATTTCCGGTTATTTTGGAGCAAATCGCCCCATTTTAGGGTCCAATGATCGACAAATTCGCTACTTTCGACCCATTTTTCGATCAGTTTTGACCGTTTTTGAGGCGATTTGTCGGCCAAAAAGGCGCGGATTTCCGCCGGTGAGGGCAACTGGCCGGTGAGGTCCAGGGAGGCGCGGCGGAGGAAGCCGGCGTCGTCGACCGGGTCGGAGGGCTGGATCTTGAGCCGCTGGAGCTTGGCGTCGATGGCGCGGTCGATGTAGTTGTTCTGCGGGAGGGGCTTCCAGACGAACCCGGGCTTGGGATTGAGGACGGTGACAGGGACGGTGTTGAGATTGCCCTGGTAGCGGACCAGGAGGGTGGCTTCGCCGACGCGGGCGCCGGTGACGGCGGCGTCGGCGACCGTCGCGACGTCGGGCGTATTGCTTTCGACGATGGCGAGCTGGGTGACGTCGCGGGTGGCGCCGTCGGCGTAATAGGCGGTCACCTTGACTGCCGCGCCTTCGGCGGGGGCTTTGAGGAAGATCTCTTTGGGCTCGACGTCGAGGCGGCGCACGGCGTCCTTGGCGGGGTCGCCGAAGGGGACGCCCTGGGCGATCCAATCGAAGATGATTTTGTAGGGCTCGGAGCCGACGTCGAAGCGGAGGCCGCCGCCGTGCGGGACCTGCTGGGTGGGCTTGGCGAGCATGAGACTGCGGGCGGGCTCGGCGCGGTTGAAGCGGCGGCCGGAGAGGTCGTAGAGGAGGGCCTCGTAATCGAATTGGGGATCGTAGCCGCGGAGGGAGAGCTTGAAGCCGTTCTTGCCCTTGGCGGCGCCGTGACAGGGGCCGGAGGTGCAGCCGACCTTGTTCAGGATGGGCGCGACGTCGCGCAGGAAGGTGGGGCCGGCGGCCTGGGCCAGCGAGGCGAAGGCGAAGAGAAAGAGGCTATTTCGCACTGGAAGTGGCTCCTGTGACTTCGAATGGAATGGGGCGGGAGAAGATGATTTCGTCGCCCTCGTCGGTGCGGAGACGGCCGCTGATGTAGAGATCGTAGCGAGCGGGGTCGGTGGCCTTGGTGGTGGTGACGGCGAACGTGCCGGTCATGGAGCGCAGATCGGATTTCATGTCGATGATGCGGAGGTCTTTGGCGCCGTTCACGTCGACGTTGACGGTGGCGGGGGGCGGCGTGCGGCCGCGCATCGTCCACTTATAGGAATACTCGTAGCGGACGCCTTCCTCCATGGGTTTGAGATTGGTCTGATGGACTTCGAGGGCGGCGGAGGGCGGGTCGGCCATGGCGACGGGGAGGTCGAGACCGAGCCACGGGGCGGTGACCGGGCGCTGGCGGTCGACGACGCCCTGCTCGGTGGCGCCGGCGACGTCGATGGCCATGCCAATACCGCGGGCGCGGCGCCGGAGGGTGGAGCCATCGGAGAGGGTGGCCTCGCCCCAGACCTGCAACTGGCGGGTATTCAGGGTGACGTCGGCATCGGCGCTGATAATGATGACGCCGCGGCGATTGACGGTGCGGGTATTGCTGGCGTCGAGGTATTCGCGCGGGATGACGCCGCCTTCGAGGCGGACGCCCTTGGGGAGATCGGGAATCACGAGCCGGATGGGACCGTCGAAGCCGAGGCGGTCGACGTTGACAGCGATGGTGGCGACGCCGCCGGCAGGGATGTTGACCTGGGGCGAGGAGACCGTGAGGCGGAAGTCCTCGGCCTGCTTGCGGGCGATGAGGCGGTAGCCGTAGAGCGGGCCGCCGCGCAATGCGAGGTCCTCGACGGTGACCATGATCTCGTGGATGCCGGCGGGGACGGTCAGGTTGAAGAAGGGGTCGCTGCTGGTGCGGCTGACGCCCTGGATCGCGAAGACGTCCTCGGGGAGCGGCTGGTCGCCGGCGGAGGCGAGCTTCTTGCCGGTGGTGTCGTAGGCGGTGACGATGGCTTCGAGCTTGGAAGTGCCGAGCTCTCGAGCCTGCAATTCGAGGATGAGGCGGTCGCCGGGATCGACTTTAAGGCGGTAGTGGTCGATTTCGCGGTCCTTGTCGAGACGGCCGTTGATGACGACCGGGAGGGCGGCGGGGGCGTCGAGGGGCTCCCGAAGCTCAGGGAAATCGCCGATGGCGAAGACGAAGGGCAGCGCGGGAGAGCCGGGCAGCGCGACGTGGGTGAAGGCCTGGAAAGGGGCGGCACTGCGGAGATCGACTTTGGTGTCGCCGCCGGAGCCGACGAAGGAGACGGTGGTCTGTTCGCCGCGCCGCCCGCCGAGCGGGAAGATGCCTTCGGCGTAGCGATAGGCGCCCATCTTGAGGCGGTAGAAGTTCTGCGCCTGGGAGCTGAAGCGGGCGTCGGCGACTTCGACGTAGTAGTTGCCGGCGGCGGGAAAGGTGAAATCGATGCGGGCGTCGAGGCCGGCGCCGGGGCTGTCGTCGCTGCGCGCGAGCTGTTTGCCGGCGCCGTCGAGGATGCGCAGGACGGGATCGACGGCGGAGCCGCAGCGGCGGGCCTCGATCTCGAAGACGCGGCGCTCGCCGGCCTTGCCGGAGACGCGGAAAATGTCGCGCTCGGGGCCGCGAAGGGTTCCATTGACGACGACGGGGGTGGCGGGAACGGGCTCGGCGGTCTCGATGGAGTCGTTTCGGTTGGGCAGGGCGCCGGGCTGCGATTCCTCTTCGGTGACTTCGGGGAACGTGCCGACGGTGAAGAGGAGGATGTTGGAGAGACCGGAGGGCGTCTCGACGCGGATGGGGTAGACGCCGGGGATCGCGTCGGATTTGAGCTCGACGAGGAAGGTGGCGGAGCGGCCGGGCGTCTGCATCGACGTGGCCGGAGGGAGCACGGGAGTGAACGCGGCGGGGAGGGTGGTGGCGATGCGTGCGCCTTCGCCGATGTTGCGGCCGAGGACGGTGAGGGTAAAGGGACGGCCGACTTCGGCGCCGCGCGGGCGGAGCTCCGTGAGCGCGGGGGCGGCGGCGAAGGCGGAGAGGGCTGCCAAGGGCAGGAGAAGGATCGAGCGCCTCATTTGGTTTTCTCCAGGGGGACCGGGACGAATTCCTTTTTCAATTGGCCGTTGGCGGCGTCATACAGACGGACCATGCCGTCGAAGCCGCCGGCGGCAAGGGTCGTGCTATCGGGCGAGAAGGCGACGGTGTAAATGCCGGCGGAGTGGCCTTTGCACGACGAGACGCGGGCGCCGGTTTCGGCGTCGTAGACGTTGATTTCGGGGGCGGCGCCGGCGACGGCGATGCGGCGGCCGTCGGGGGACCACGCGAGGGCGGCGACCGGGCCGTTCTGGCGATCAAGCTTACGGACGAGGGTGGTGTCGTCGGCGATCTTCATGACTTTGGGGCGGTCCATCAGGTAGATGTAGGGGACGCGCTCTTCGCCGCCGATGACGACGATTTCTTTGGCGGGATGGCGGGCGATGGCGGCGAGCTCGCCGCGCAGCAGGTTGATGTTTTCGAGAAAGGCTCCGCTGGTGGAGTCGGTGAGTTTGGCGGCGCGGTCGCGGCCGACGGAGACGACGCGTTTGCCATCGGCGCCGAAGACGCTGCCGAGGACCCAGTTTTCGTGGGCGCCCATTTTGGCGATCTCCTTGCCGGTGGCGGTGTCGACGATGCGGACGGTGTTGTCGGTGCAGCCGGCGGAGACGCGGGACCCATCCGGGGAGATGGCGACGCCGAAGACGGTGTCGGCGGTGAGGACGACGGAGCGGCGGAGGGTTCCGGCGGCGGCGTCCCAGATCTGAATCTCGCCGAAGCGGGCGGGAGTGCCGCCGCCGGCGACGAGCAATTGGCCATCGGCGGAAAAGGCGAGGGAGAGGATTCGTTCGGAGAGACCGGCGAAGCGGCGCGGCGGCGCGCTGCCATCGAGGGCATGGACGAGCACTTCGCGATTGCCGGAGACGGCGAGCGACCGGCCGTCAGGCGAGAAGGCGAGGGCGGTGATGACCGGAGGCTGCGTGTAAACGATGGGTTTATCGAGGCCGGTCTCGGCGGGGGTGTCGTTCCTGGCGCCGGCGGCGAGCCAGTTGCGGACAAGGTCGATGGACTCGGCGGGAAGGGGCGGCTGGCCAAGGGGCATCTGCGGCTTGGACTCGCCGGTGAGGTATTTCACGATCCAAGCGGGACCGGGTCCGTGTTTGCCGCCGGCGGCGAGGCCTTCGTAGGAGGTGAGGTCAAGGCCGGAGGACTTGAGATTGGGCTGATGGCACCCCTGGCACTGCCGCTGCAGGATTGGACGAACATCGCGAAAGTAGCTGGGATCGGCGGCCGCGAGGCTCAACGCGAAGCAGCCCGCCATCAGACTGATCGAGGCAATAGTGCGCACTTCCCCTCCGTTGGAAATTGGCTTGATTATATAGCTTTTCGCGGAGCGCGGGGGCGTGCGATTGCGCGCCATACGCGGCGGGATTCAGGAGAGAACCGCACGGATGCGGGCGGACGCCGTATGGCCGACAGGACGCCGGGACACCACAATAGAAGCAATGCGACTTTTCGCGCCCCAGGACCTGGTTCCCATGCTGAAGTGGCTGCTGTTACCGTGCTGCGCGTGTGTGTTGGCCGCGGCGACCGGGATTAGCGGCGATCCGGCGGCTCAATATCTCTCGGTGAAGGCGGGCTCGAATCCGATGTTCCAGCCGATCACGGTGTCGACGGCGGACGGCACGTCGGCGTGGACGGCATCGGCGAGCTCGAAATGGCTGACGCTGTCGGCAACCGAAGGCTCCGGGTTCGCGACGATTATCGTGTCGGCGGACACCACGGGGCTGGCGCCGGGGCTATACACGGACGTGGTGCGGCTGCAGTTATCCGATGGAAGGTCGACGGGGGTAATCGTGACGCTGCAGATTGCGCCCTCGGGGAGCCCGCAAGGAAACGAGTGGCACGTGACACCGGACGGGACGGACTCGGGCGACGGCTCGCGCGACCACCCGTGGGACATCGTGACGGCGCTGCATGGGGCGGGACACCGCATCCAGCCGGGCGACACGGTCTGGCTGCACGACGGCAAATACGGCAGCGGGGCGGTGGAAGACATCATCGGGAGCACGCTGGTGGGAACTCCTTCGGCGCCGATCGTGGTGCGGGCATGGCCGGGGGAGCGGCCGATCATCGACGCGTGGCTGCAGATCGGATGCTGCGACCAGGATCCGCAGCCGCAGCGGGGCGCGTATACGTGGTTCTGGGGCATCGAGTTTGCGAGTTACAATCCCGACCGGCACAGCGGCACAAGCGGTCCGCCGGATTACGCGCGGCAACAGAATCACGCCAGCATCGATTCCTGGGCGCCGGGGACGAAAATCATCAACTGCATTGTCCACGACACCAGCACGGGCATCGAGATGTGGGACGAGGCGGGGGATGCGGAGGCATACGGGAACCTGGTCTACAACATCGGCGGATACGGGAGCGATCGCGGACACGGTCACGGCTTTTACATGCAGAACGCGGGGCCGGGTTACAAACACCTGTTCGATAACGTGACGTTCAATAACTTCGGCGAGGGCATCCAGTTATTCGGGAGCAACGAGTCTTATATTCAGAATTTCCACCTGGAAGGAAACGTGTCGTTCAATAACGGCGCGGTGGGCACGGGCGGCAACTCGGCGAGTGACGCGCCGCCGGCGGGGTCGCGCAACGATAACCTGATCATCGGCGCGGGGAACGGCGGGCCCAAGGGAGTCATGCTGCTGCATAACTTCCTGTACCATACGCCGTCCGCGGACGACGGGGCCAACGATTTGAGTTATTACTCGACGCCGCGGGCGCACGATCTGGCGGCGATCGGGAATTACTTCATCGGGGGCAGCGAAGGGGTCGACGTGACACGCTGGGACTCGGTGACGTTCCGCGACAATACGATCTACGCGGCGCGGCAGAACGAGACGTCGCTGACGTACCGCGACGATCAGAATCCGGCGGCGTACTCGTATGACTATAACCGCTACTTCGGGTCGGGGCAGTTCACGGTGGCGGGGCGGTGCAATGCGGAGCCGTGCAAACGGAGCACGGTGGATTTCGGGGGATGGCAGTCGGCGGTGGGAGTGGACGCGCACAGCGTGTTCAGCCCGGGAAGACCGGCGGGGGCGTGGACGTTCGTGCGCCCCAATTTGTACGAGCCGGGCCGGGCGAACATCGTGGCGTACAACTGGGACCAGGCGCCGGAAGTGGCGGTAGATCTCCGCTACGCGGGGTTGGCTTACGGAGACACGTTCCAGATTCGCGACGCGGAGAACTGGTTCGCCGGGCCGCTCGTGACGGGAGTGTATATCGGGCAGCAGGTGGTGATCCCGATGACGGGGCTGGCCGTCGCGCCGCCGGTGGGGACGGTTCCGAACCCGCAGCCGCACACGGGTCCGCAATTCGGCGTGTTCGTGCTGCTGTCTGGGGCGGCGGCGAATGTGTTTTGAGGGCTGGGGCTGGCTCCATTTCAATTGGCACTTCAGACGGGGGATTCAGTGGGAAGGCGTGGAGAGGTATTCACCCACGAGTCCAGTGGCAAAGCTCCGTCACGCCCTTTTTGGCTACAAGAACAGGTCGACCGGCACGCGGAGGAGTTCGGCCAGTTGCCTGGCCTGGGTCTTGCTGATGCTGCGCTTGCCGTTCAGAATTTCGGAAACACGGCTTTTGGGCAGCACCGTCCAAAGGTCGCTCGGCTTCATGTCTTTTTCTTTTAGAAGATAAGCAAGCATCTTGTGCGGCTTGGCTCTTGGAAGCGGGTGCGCCCGATTCTCGTATTCCTCGATCAGGATGCTGAGTAGTTCCAGGAGCCGGCCCTCCTCCTCGGAAATCTCATTTTCCGGTTTTTCCATGAGGGCGGCGGCGGCGTCCAGCAAACGACGATACTCCGCCTCGGTGCGGATGGCCACTGGTAGCGCCTCATCGAGGAGTTTCCGATATTGACGTTCATCGAGTAGCGTGGTGCTCATAGTTTCCACTTCCCCTCATCGTATTCGGCATGCGTGAGGATGTGGCGGATGTAGACGATCTGCCATCGATACTTGATCACCGAGACAAGCCGGCACTTGTTTCCGCTGGTATTGAACACCGTGAAAATGTCCACGGCGCCGGCGTGCGGAAGATCGGCGCGGACATCGACCAAGCGCCTCCAGGCGGCTCGCGTGGTTACACCGTGCCAGTGCAACAGCGACTCCAGCGCGTGCTTGTGCGTCTTGCTGAATTCGGTGATTGCCGCCTTACTAATGATCCTCACCCACTCAAGGTTACCAAAACGGTAACCGCAAGGGCGAGAGAACATCCGTTAGACGATGGTCCGCTGGCGCCATTTTGCGCGCGCCATTTTGCTCGTTGACAGTGAATCCATCCGGTGCTACACCTATTACGTGCCACGTACTATCTGTGCAAAGCGCTCGCGAAGGCTGGTCAGCCTCCTGTTGCTCTCTTTCGCGCTTTTTGTGTATGCACCGAGCAAGGGACAAGCGGATGAATTCGCTTCAAAATTTGAAGTCGAATCGGTCAAACCGAATCGTACGGGGGACGCTAACATGGGCGCGGCCGCTCAACCCGGCGGCCGTTTCATCGCGCGAAATGTTCCCGTGCAATTTCTGATCCAGGCCGCATACGACCTCAAGGGTTTTCAGATTGCTCCGGGTAGCTTTTCATGGATCAGCACGGACCGATTTGACATCACCGCAAAGGGTCCGGAAGGCACGCCTAACGGCTTCGAGCCATTGAAGCCCATGCTCCGTTCGCTATTGGCCAGCCGATTCAAGCTCGCGGTCCACTTCGAAACAAGGGAGTCGCCGATTTTTGAGTTAGTGGCGGCAAAGGGCGGCCTCAAGTTATCCGCACCGAAAGACACAACTTGCGTGGCTCCCGACCCAAAGAATCCGCAGCCGCGTGAACGAAGGCCCCTCTGTGACAACATCCGAGCGGCGAAGGGTCTCGTCGAGGCACACGGGATTGTCATGCCGCGCCTCGCGGCGGTTTTGTCAGATGTGCTTGGCCGCCCGGTCGTCGACAAGACTGGCTTTATCGGGACGTTCGATGCCCGGTTGGAATTTGCACCAGATGAAACCCCGGTCGATCCAGGTTCCGGAGATCGAGTCCCCGCTACCGATTTGCAGAAGCCCTCGATCGTCACCGTTCTTCAGGAACAGCTCGGCGTCAAAGCGCAAGCGTCGAAAGGGCCGGTTCAAGTGATGGTCATCGATTCGGTGGAGCGTCCGACAGAGAACTGATCGAGGACAAAGAACTGGGAGTCTGGTGGGGGCGTGAGCCGGCTGGACCATTTGTGCGCCCTGAACCTCAGCGCTTCGACTTCAACTTGACGGGAAACGCGCTTACCCGGCCAATCATGATGCCCGCGCGGCGTTAACTTCTCTGGAATGTGGCGCGTGCACAGATTGGACCAGATCAGCGACTACGCGTCCAAGTGGCGATGGCAGGCGAGATGAGTCGGTAGCGCAACGTGCGAGACAGGTCGCGCCGAAGTTTCACCCCGAGGGCTGTGAGGCGCGAGTCGCGCCTGGACAAGGCTGTTGCCGCCATTTCACTGGTATCACCACCGTGCACTTATGCCGGCGACCGACCCGCGTTTGCCGCTGCTCTTGTCGCGTGCGTGAGCCAGTCTTCGAAATGCGTCTCGCCGAGCCGCGCATCATCGTCGGGAACCAGCGTCCTCTCGCTCACCTGGATGCCGTAATAGCGTCCGTGCGGGTCGGAGATCACCTCGCGGGGATCCTTAAACGCCGCCAGCGCCCGTCGGACGAGTTCATCCAGACGAAACTTTTCCGGCCCCCCGATTTCAATGATGCGATTCCCGGTTGAGCTCGATGCGATTGTGCCGACGGCACTGGCTACATCATCAGCTGCCGCCAACTACGACGATTTTCATGATCTCTCCTTCCTTTCGACCGAGACATTTCCAAGCTGCCGGTCTCACTAGTCGAGCACCGAACAGCCCGTGGGTTCGTGACAACGCTGATCCGTTGTTTTCAAATGGTGTGTGATCAGCGACGGATCGCTTACGCCGGTCATTCCTTCCCACCGTGTCAGCAATCATCTGAAAACGTAGTTTTCTGAGCGCCATTCGACATCATCCG
>CAZSQK010000182.1:0-10422 GCA_964608645.1 uncultured Solibacteraceae bacterium
ACGCCCTGCCGAATGATGCTCAAAAAAAGACGTTTTCTGATGATCGGCAACAGCAATTCCGGCCTCTCAGTTAGCGCCTGGACCACAGCGGGATTCGCGCCTGTCATTGCCGTTGGCAGATCTTCAGGGCGCCACTGTAGTTTGATGTCGTAGAATCCTGCAAGGCCCGTACGGTTCACGACTGTCTGCTTCAGTTGTCGCGAGAGAAGCGTAGCAACGTCCTCCATGCTCTGATGCGTGAAGTTCAGTAGCGCCCGGCCGAATATGTGCCTTGGCATCGACGGCTCAACTGGCGAGAGCGGCAGGCGTATCCCACCTTTTGCGACCTCCAAATCAAGATGCGCAATTGACTTCTGCTCCTCGTGTAGAGCCAAATGGAACCGTTCGGCCAAGAGACGCAGGAGCATGAGCTGTATCCGGCTTTCGGGCGTCTCCGGTAAGGTTTTCGCGAGGATTTCGAATCGATAGTCGTAGCTCTCGGTCCAGTCCGGTCCGGAGATTTGCTGATTGGATACCAACTGATAAGCATACCGGATGCAATCCTTCATATTCACGTTATGCATCCTTAATTGGCCGTGATGGATCGTTCCCAAATCGATGTTGTCGCGGGGACCATTGTTGGTTTTCACTGATGCGACGTCAAACGCTGGCAACTCTTCGGCCCTCTGTCCGGCGGCGACTAGGCAACAGACCAGCCCTAGCACGAGTCTGATGCTATATCTGCGCAGGTACTCCATATTTACTAACCGTGTGGTCCACTCTACTACATTATTAGGCGCATTGCAAGGAGTTTTGGGGTCGGCACGCGACATGGATAAGCGCAGACTGGCACGGATTCCATCGCTCCTGAAGTCACGAGGCATTGACAGCAATGCGCTCCTCGTCATACTCTTACGCGATACGTAATAATCAGCGCCTCAAAGGAGTGAATCCATGGGCAAAGTGACGATTAGAGTTCTGCTCGTTCTGCTGTCCGCCGCTCTCGCGCCGGCTCAAGTCCCCGACGGGATCAGCGGAACCTGGAAACTCACCAGTTCCTGGGGCGCCGGAGATCAACTAGCCCGGATGGATATGGTGATGCTGCTGGGCATCAAAGGCAGCGACATCACCGGCTCGATAGGACCGAGCGAAGACGTGCAGCCGCTTAAGATCGCGGAAGGCAAGATTGACGGCAACAACGTCGTGTTCTACCTACGGGCTCCGAAGGCGATCATGAGGATTCGTTTCCGGCTCCAAAACGGCAACGCCGAAGGCGATTTTCGAACGGAGAATGACGGCGGCGTTACCATCGAGGGAACGGGGAACGGCCGCATCCAGGACAAGGAGATGAGCTTCCAGTGGACCGCGAACCGCAACGGGCAGACGATTCAGGGCAAGTTGGTATTTACGAAATTGAAGTGAAGCGTCTAACAGGCGGTCAGAGTGCCCAAGTCGCCTCCCAAAGATATTGACTCGAAAAGGTCTCAGGCGCCCAGGAAATTCCGCTACCCCGGGGCGCCGTCGCTCCACGTGCAGCTCTCTTTTTGCGTCTAATATTGCAATATCATAACCCGAGGAGAGTCCATGACTGCTCGATTCGCCGCGCTAGCCCTCCCGCTCTTGCTTTGTGCCCAGGCGCCGACCCCCGTCTCGGATTGGATCAAATCCAAGGCCATCACGCTTACGACGCCGGAGGCCGGCCACGGGTTTGTCGACATGCAGCTGCTCAAGAAGGTGATCGGAGACGCCCGCATCGTTTCCCTCGGCGAAGCGACTCACGGCACGCGCGAGTTTTTCCAGCTCAAGGGCCGCATGATGGAATTCTTGGCAAACGAGATGGGCTTCACACTCTTCTCCATCGAGGCCAACATGCCCGAGGCATATCGCCTCAACGATTACGTATTAAACGGCAACGGCGACCCAGCTACCCTCATCAAGGGCATGTACTTCTGGACTTGGGACACTCAGGAAGTGCTCGCCATGGTGCAATGGATGCGCGCATTCAATCGATCAGGCAAGGGCCACGTGGAGTTCACCGGATTCGACATGCAGACCCCCACCGTGGCGCTCCGGATCGCCACCGAGTTTCTGAAGCAACACGACGATACCCTCGCCGCATCCGCCGGCTTTGCGGAAGCTTCCAAAATGGCGTTGGCGCCGCCGCCGGGACAGCAGCAGGCCGGCGGTGGTTTCGGAGTCGCAACGGGAACATTTCCGATTCAGGACGCCGCCGGTAAACACTTGAAATTCAGCGGCTACATCAAGACAGAGGGGATCGCCAAGGGATACGCCGGCCTTTGGTGGCGCAACGACGGCCGCCCCGATGTCAACGGCCGGCCCACTCCCGCCGGATTCGACAACATGCACGACCGGGGAGCGAAGGGAACCAGCGACTGGAAACAGTATCAAATCGAGCTCGACATCCCCAAGGACATCGTGAACATCAATTTCGGGCTGCTCTTCCCCGCCAGCGGAGGCGAAGGCACCGCATGGTTCGACGATCTGCGCATCGAGCTCGACGGCAAGGCTTACGAGACCGCCGCCTTCGATTTGGATTTCGAGACTCCCCGCCCTAAGGGCTTTTACCTCGGCGGCAGCGGCTATCAGGTTCAGGTCGACGACTATGTATACCACGGCGGCAAGCACAGCTTGCGCATGCGTTACGTCGGCGCGCCGCCGGCGCCGCCTCGGCCGACCACCGACTTCGCAATTGCCTCCGGTGTCTGGAAGGACATCGTGACCCACATGGAGGAGTCGCGGACGAAGTACGGCGAAGGCAAGGAGACCGAGTGGGCCATTCAGAACGCGCGCGTCGTCCTCCAGTGCATGCAGATGCGCGCCAACCTGGTCACCCGCGATGCCAGCATGGCCGCCAACGTAAAGTGGATTCTTGATCAGAATCCGAAGGCCAAGATCGTGCTATGGGCGCACAATGGCCACGTTGCGCACGGCGGGTATCGCGGCTACGAACCCATGGGCAGCTCGCTCCACAAGATGTTCGGGGATCAGATGGTGGTGTTCGGTTTCGGCTTCAACCAGGGATCGTTCCGGGCAGTCGAGACCGGCAAGGGGCTGCACGAGTTTACCGTTCCACCGTCTCCGGCAGGCAGTATCGATGCGATGCTCGCCTCGACCGGCATCCCCGTATTTGCACTGGACTTGCGGCAACTGCCTAAAGTTGGCCCCGTGTCGGGCTGGTTCCGCCAGCCGCACCAGGCACGCACGGTCGGCGCCGTCTATTCCGAGGCGACAGCTGACAATTACTTTCCGCAGCTCACGGCGCCTGAATCGTTCGACGTCCTGTTGTTCGTGGAGAAGACGACCGCGGCCCGCCAGATCGTCCGTTGAGGAGAGAACTTCCTCTGCGACGGCAGCGCCGACGACCCCTGAGCCATGATCGAATTCTGTGAGGTTGCGGTAAGGTGGCGCCGCCGAGATATTGGCTGCGGCCAATGAGCTGCTGGCGCAGACCGGCAGAGCAGTATCACGCCGTGCGCCGCGTCCAGTCTCGTTGTACGCTCAGTGGAATGGACGCTCAAGTCCAAGATCCGCTTTCCGGAACAAAGCCGGTCTCAGAAACGAAATCCTCCGGAGATTCTCTAGTCTCTTCGTTGGGTACACGGAAGGTCTGCTGGCTGGTTCCAGTGTTCGCCTTGTGCGCCGCGCTGTGCATCGGCGCCCAAGGCCAGTCCCACCGCGCCGGGAGCGAGACCTCTGAGTATGCGGCTCCGCAGACTTGCGCGGGATGCCACCGTGGCATCTGGGAGAAATATCGGCTGACCGGAATGGGGAGGTCGTTTTCCCGGCCAACGGTCGAGAACACGCTTGCCAACTGGACTGGATCTTACTACCACGCGCCTTCGGACAGCTATTTTACGATACTGCGGCGGGGGAATCAGTTCTTCCAGCGGCGCTATCGGCTGGGCTCGGATGGCGGCGAGACCGATGTGATGGAGAAGCGGATCGACTTCGTCCTGGGATCCGGCAATCACGCGCGAACCTTCCTGCACAGGTCGCCGCGCAATACCCTTATCGAACTGCCGTTGGGCTGGTATGCGGAGGAGGGCGGCCGTTGGGCGATGAACCCGGGCTATGACCGTCCTGACCATGAGGGCTTTCGCAGAAGAGCCGGCTACGACTGCATGTTCTGCCACAACGGATATCCAAAGATTCCCGCAAGGCATGAGCGGCCGTTTGCCGAACCGGTGTATCTCGATCCGCTGCCGGCCGGGATTGACTGCCAGCGGTGCCACGGGCCGGG
The DNA here is from genome assembly GCA_964608645.1 of uncultured Solibacteraceae bacterium. Taxonomy (GTDB): domain Bacteria; phylum Acidobacteriota; class Terriglobia; order Bryobacterales; family Bryobacteraceae; genus CAZSQK01. The sequence continues at coordinate 4,241 of CAZSQK010000182.1, forward strand.
AAAGAGGCACAACGAGCTGGCTGGTTCGGGTAAGGGAACGCCTGATGCAATTCGCAAGGCGATTGTGAATCCCGCGCGCTTGGACCCCCAGCAGCGAGAAGAGGTCTGCATTCAGTGCCACCTCGAGACCACTAGTTTTCCACTGCCTAATTCGCTGCAGCGGTACGATCGAGGGCCTTTCGATTACCAGCCAGGCCGGACCTTGAGTAATTACTGGCTGTTTTTCGACCATGCGCCGGGGACGGGACGGGAGGACAAGTTCGAGATCGTGAACGCGGTGTATCGCATGCGCCGTTCGCGATGCTTTCTGGAGAGTAAAGGCCGGATGGAGTGCGCCACCTGTCACGATCCGCACGATATTCCGCGAGGAGAGAACGCGGTCAGGTATTACGACGATCGATGCAGGAAGTGTCACGGCGGGGAGTTTGCGCGGGCGGTGGCGGCGGGTAAGCACACGAGCGCGGCCGGCTGCGCGGATTGCCACATGCCAAAACGCCGCACCGAGGACGTGGTTCATTCGCTGGCGACGGATCATCTGATTCAGCGGCACAAGCCCGCCGGCGATCTACTTGCGCCCCGGGAGGAACGTCATGAGACGGCTGACCGCGCCTACCGCGGTGAAGTGGTTCTGTATTATCCGGCGGATTTGCCTGCGTCGCCAACCAGGGAGTTGTATACAGCGCTGGCGCAGGTGATCGACCGGAGCAATCTGGAAAAGGGCATTCCGCGCCTGGCCGCGGCCGTTCAACGGTTCCCATTCGCGCGTCCTGAGTTCTATTTTCAGCTTGGCGAAGCACTTCGCAATAGCGGCCGGGACGCCGAGGCAGCAGCGGCATACCGGGAAGCGATCCGGCGCGACCCGCAAATGGCAGCCGCACGACAGAATCTAGGTGTAGCGTTGCGTCGTGCAGGGCAGGTGGACGACGCCGTCGAGACGCTGCGTCGCGCGACACAGCTTGCACCGGACAGTGCAGCCCTATGGCACGAGCTGGGTCTGGCCCATCGCGAGAAGGGAAAAATGGATGAGGCCGCGAAAGCATTTGAGAAGGCGATTGCCTTGGATGGCGACTTGCCGGAGCCTCACAGTAATCTCGGGATCGTGTTGCTCTCCTCCGGGAATTCCAGGCGGGCCGAGGCGGAGTTCCGCGAGGCCATCCGGATTCAGCCGGACTATGCGGACGCACATGGCAATCTGGCAAACCTGCTCGCGGGAAAGGGAGAATTCACCGACGCGCGTAATCACTTCGAGACCGCGCTGCGGCTCAAGCCAAGGGACGCGGTTACGCGGTACAACTTTGCAGTGGCTCTGGGCGGAGCGCGGCAGTTTGACGAGGCGCAGCGGCAGCTGGAGGCGGCGATCGAGGCCGACGCCTCCCTGGCGGATGCGCACGAACTGCTGGCAAAGCTGCTGATGGCACGGGATCAGCCGGCGGCCGCTGTGCCGCATTACCGCGAGTGGCTGCGACTACACCCTGAATCGGCGCAAGCACAATTCGGCTTGGGATCGGCCCTGGCTATGACAGGGGAGCGCGCGGCGGCGATTCCTTACTTGCGGAGGGCCGCTGCTGCTGAAGATGCCGCCACACGAGAAGGGGCGGCGCGGTTGTTACGCCAACTGGGGGTCACTCCGCAGTTGGAATGACCCCGCTGGCCTTCGATCAGAATGACAGGCGTCCGGAGAGCTGAATCTGCCGGGGAGTCCAGTAAGACGTTTGCAGGGACTGAATTCCGTCGGCCGAGTTCGGATTCACAAAACCCTGAATGTTGAACGCGTTGAAAGCGTCCGCGTTGACCCGCAGTCTCACACGCTCTGTGAACCGGAACTCCTTATAGAGCGAGATGTCCGTCTGGAAGTTCTTCGGACCCTGAAGCACCGTCGAGTTGTACGGAAAGACGCCGCTGGGGCCGGGCGAGAACGCAGTGGTCACCTGCTGGCCGTTCGCCAGCGTCACTACCACGTTGTTGTTGCCGAAGTTCGGCGTGCCGGGAGTGTTGTTGATGGGAGCCAAATACGGCTGGTAGTCCGAAGGAACTCCCTGCACTCCGCGCGTGGCTGCGTTCACGACCGTCGGCGCCAGGTAGCCGTTGAACCACATGTACGCCGGCCGGCAGACGCCGGAGCGGCAGTCCGTCACGGGAACACTGCTCTTGTACAACTGGATGGGGTTGAAGGCGCCGTAGTTACCGGTGGACACCTGGAACGACTGCGAAACCACCGTGCCAACGAATGCAACCTGATAGCCGCCAACCAGCGCGTCGAGGAAACGGTTGCCACCCTTCAGGAAACGCCGTCCCTTGCCGAACGGCACATCCACGACACCGTTGAAGGAGATGCGGTGCAGCGGAATCGCCGTATCCGGGCGATAGTTCTGCCAGCGATTGAACTCGCGGCTGGGCTCGAGCTGTGTGCCCACATCCATGCCTTGCGGAATCACGCCGGGCGCATAGATTGCGGCCGGATAAAGCACGTTGTCGCGGAAGGTGTTGCCTCCCACGCGAAACGCCTTCGAGAAGACATAGAAGATTTGATAACCGAATCCGCGCCGATAGGGCCGCTGATAGTTAAACTGCAGCGCGCTGTCGTTCGAGAAACCAAACTTGGTGGACTGGGTAATGCCGCCCCAGGTCCGGTTATCATAGGGCCGGGTCGCGACGCCGGCGAACGTTCCTGTGGGCGGCGTCGTCCCCGTCTTCACCTGCCACGTATATGTGGAAGGCGGGTCGTTGATCTGGTAATTCTGGTCGAGGTTTTCGCCGTGGGTAAATACATAGGACACACGGAACACCGAGCCATCCTTCAGCGGCTGCTCGATGGTGAAGTTCATTTCCCTCACTTTGGCCGGCGGGTAATCCGCGCTGACCACTGTGCCCGTGCCGATGCCCGGCAGAAGCGCGCTGGTCGTATCGGTATTCACGACGTTCGCCGAGTTTACGCCCGTGATCACCGTCAAAGAGTTGCGCAGCAGGAAATTCGGCAAACCGTCCGGAGCCTGCGCCGCCGAAGTGTAACTCTGGGAATAACCTGCGGTGAACGGATAGTTTGCCGTCAGGTAGCGGATCGAATTCCGCACCGGCACCGGATAAAGGTACTCGCCGTAACCGCCGCGCAGAACCGTTCCGCGGCGGCCGAACGGCGGCGTATACGCGAAGCCGAAGCGGGGCAGGAAATTTGCATTGCTGCCAAAAATGCCGCGTGAAGGCAAACCGCCCTCCTCCATACTTTCGAATTTCACGCCGAGATTCCGGAGATTCGTAAGCAGCGCGTTGCTGGTGAGCCCGTTGGTCACGTAGTAATCCAGCGAACGGGGAAGCGCCAGCGCATTGTGTTTGATATCGAAGGCGACCATGTAATCGTTGGATGCGCGCGGCGCGTTATGCGCTTCCCAACGAAGTCCAAGGTTCAAAGTAAGATGAGAGGACACGCGCCAGTTGTCCTGGAAATAGGAGTCGTACTCCCGTAGGGAACAGATATTGAAGGGAGCGTTCCGCCTTTGGCTGTAAGTCGCGGCCGCCCCCAGGAAGAAGTCGGCGTTCTGATTTCCGGTATTCGGCTTCACTCCGTAGTTCGATCCGGTGGTCGGATCATAAATGCCGGTGGCCTGGTTGGTAAAGGTAATTTCGTCCACCGAGCGGTCCGACAAGTAGGCGAAATGCTCGTGCCGGATGCGGACGCCAAACGCGAACTGGTGTTTGCCCCAAATCTTATTCAGGTTCTCGTCCAGCGTCGACAGCCGTTGGCTCATCCCGTAGTACCACTGGGAGCCGCCGTAAGGCATGAAGAGGTTCGCGCCGATTGCGGGAAACCCGGGATTTCCCAGGTTGTTCGGCAGGCCGAACTGCTTTTCGAAGTTGCCCATGGACACGTCGTTGCCAACCACATACATTCGCTGCCACTGCATACTGAGAACGGTCTCGGAGTAGAGGGTCGGGGAGAGGGTCTTGGAGTATCCCATCGCTCCGCTGATCGTCTGAACAGGAATCCGTTGGTAGCCGGTCGATCCTTCCTTCAATTCGGGGGTCTCGATATTCGCCGGCGAGTTCGAGGGGTAGTTCCGCAGAGCCTGTTGATCCTGTCTGATATCCGTGAAACGGAAATAGACGCGATTCTTTTCATTGAAGACGTGGTCGAAGCGAACGGTATAATTCGGGACGGTCTGGCTGGTCGGGTTCTGCCCGTTCAAGTTGAAGTTGACCATCGGATTGTCCTCTGAAGTCGGCAGCGGCGTAGCCGCCAGGAGCGTTTTCGCCAGCGGGCTGATGCGGGAGAGCGGGATCTGATTGTTGACAAACGGCGCCCGGGCGTAATTGTTTGCCTGGCCCTGTGTCGAGTTCGGATCGTACAGTTGCTGCAGGATACCCGCGCTGTTGATCAGTCCGCTGAAATCGCCGCCCCGCATGGCCACGGTGGGCACATACATCAGCTGCTGGCTGGCTCGCCGGAGAGAGAAGCGTTCATACGCAAAGAAAAAGAATGTCCGGTTCTTGCCGTCATACAGTTTGGGAATCGAGACCGGTCCGCCGATGGATCCGCCGAACTCATTGCGGATGAGCTTCGGAGCGACGAGGTTCGCGGGATCCTGGCGCGCCTTGGCGATACCGAAATAGTTGTTCCGCGCCGTTTCAAAAAGGGAGCCGTGGAATTGGTTGGTTCCGGCCTTGGTTGTCAGAATCACCGTAGCCGGCGTAGCGAATTGCGCGTTGGAGTTCAGGGTCTCGAAGCGCGCTTCCTGGACGGCGTCGGGATCCGGCAGTGTGGCTTGTGCGGTATTGGATTCGCCGCCGAAGTTGCGGTTCGTCATCGGCGCCCCGTCCTGCGAATACTCCATGGCTTCACCCATCAACCCGTTGGCGCGGGTGCCGCCGCCTTCCAGCCCCGGAACCGTGTTCTGCGCCAATCCGAGCACGTTCCGGCCGTTCTGGGGAAGCTGCGCGATACGGGCAAAGTCGAGCTGGGTATTCACGGTGCCGCTGTCATAGGTGGCCAACTGAAGCGTTTCCCCGGTCACCGTGACCTTTTCCGTCATATCGCCGACGGTCAACTGGCGGTTGAAGACCAGCACCTGGCCGTTCTGCAACGTGACGGTGTTTTCCGACTTCTTCATTCCTGGCGCGCTAAAGGTCACCGTGTAGGTGCCCGCGAATAGGCCTTTGATTGCGTAGAAGCCCGCGGCGTTAGTCGTCGTGTCAATGACAACCCCCGTGGCCTGGTTCAATGCCTGGACGGCAACGGTTGGAATCGCAGCAGAAGTAGCATCCTCGACAGTTCCTTGGATAGTGCCGATGCCGCTCTGCGCCAGCAGGCAGGGCGGCGCGCAGAGCAGAGCAAGCACGGTCAGAGCCACAGCAAAGTTCCAACGTTGAATCATCGCAACACCTCATCGCCTTGAGATCGCACAACCCGCGCTCCGCAGAGGACACGCCGCTGCGTGTTCTCGATCGTGAGCGGTCTTCAAGTCTGAACCCAGTCAACATCCGGAAGGAGGATGATGGGCGGGATTATATATCGCAGGCGATGTCAAAAACAAGCCGGATCTGCGCCGTATACGAGAATATTGCCAACGAAAGCAGCGAGGTGAAGGCGCTGTTCGGGGGTGAGCGGTGCGCCGCTGATGTTTCGAGCCTTGATTCTGAGCCGGCGGCCGGTGAACCGAACCTTGTGGCCGCCGAAGTATTCTCGACCCCAGCAGCCATCAGAAACTAAATAAGGACGTTGCGCGGCTCGGCTGTTGCTCGCAGGAATTAGAGATCTTCGACTTCAAAATCAGGCGAACCGTCCGCGGACGAGCGCTCGAAGCAGCCGGGATCGCCCCGGAGCGGCTGCAACAACCTGACGTGCCACCAGATCGCCTCGATCACTGGGGCAGCAATCCTGCCGGGAAGGAGAGAGGCAGGACTGTCGACGCGGGCCGAGAGTGGGAGAGTCGTACTCCCATGCTGAGGAAAGCGGCGGTGTCTGGTACAAGAGAAGAAGCACCGATGCCCAAGGCTCACTCTGTACCATTCCTATTCGCCGCTCTCATGCTGGCCCCTGCGCTCCACGCCCAGGCCGTTAGTGGCACGATTCTTGGGACCGTCAAGGACGCGCACGACGCTGCCGTCCCGGGCGCTTCTGTTATCGTATCGGGCACTGAGACCGGGCTTACGCGAACGATCGCCACGGATAGCAATGGCGATTTCATCGC
>CAZSQK010000183.1:0-10325 GCA_964608645.1 uncultured Solibacteraceae bacterium
GTAGAGTGGGTTACGCGGGGGTCGCGACTTTCAACGGAAATCCGGGCATTCCCCATCACGGAAACGAAGGCTAGCAGCGATTGTATGCTGAGGGATCTTCAATCTGGCCATTTTGCCAGATGCCAGAACTGATCTTCGTTTGGCGCGAAGACGCCGAAGTCGAGATGGCGGAAGCGCCAAAGCAACATGGGCTTGGCTGGAACTGCCATTTTCAACCCCGCGTAGAGTTCGGCGAGGTAATCACACTGATCGAGATTCGAATCCATTTGGCGAATGCGCCCGGCGCAACGCAACGCGGCCTGAACCACTGGAAGAGCGTGCCCGGACATCGATACTCCCGTTCCGACGAGCAAACCGTCGAGGACCGCACCGCTCGCCAATCGGTCTTCGTAGAGATTCCAAAGCCTCCGGCGCTCGGCCGGCATCGCATTTGGAGCATCGCTCTCAAACACGTCGTGGTCGAAAATGCCCAGCGCCTCGAAAGTCTCACGCGAGACGGCCGCAAAAAGGACATCGTCAGTTCGATCGACATGGCCATTCACGACGTTCAGACCGAGATGGAAGTGGTGAAAGCCCATCACGTTCAAGAGCCGGTCCTTGTCCCTCCACGAGTCTGCGCTCGGGGCAGGTGCAGTCGGTTTAAGTGTGAACCCGTGCCGGATATCGAACGACAAATGTGGCGTCAGGTCATCGCCAGCCCTAACCTTGGCAAGCAGGATACTGATATTGGGCGCGAGAGCCTGCCATCGTGGATCGAGCGATACGGTGGATTCTGTCGTGACCGTTCTTGGATGCTGTGAAACGTGACGCGCGCGCCAATTCAAATACGCGATCATCTGATCGGTGATTGACAGGTTTTTGAACACCTGCAGAGTGGCTCCGTCGTTCGGGAACCGCGGCACTTCCTGAGTCAGCCAACGGCGGAATTCTGCAACCCGTTTCGACTGCTTGCCGGATGACGACATGCCCGTTGTTCCCCTTCTTTCGCCTTTGCCGTTCACTCGTCGCGCAGACGGCGGACCAGGATAGCTCTGCTGGTGACGGGCCGATTCTGCACGAAATTGGCATCCGGTGGGATTGAACTGAGGGTCTCCAATATAACCATTCTGCGGTACTCCAGCGGGAGATGATTTCGGAGCGGTCCGCCCCTCATAATCACCCTGCCGGAGTACACGCCAAAAACCATGGGCAAAGAAATGGGCAAAGTAGCCGTTTTGCTGGGAGGGCCTTGGATTTTCTATGCTTGGAAGTTGTTGAAGAATTTGGCTCCTCAGGTAGGATTCGAACCTACAACCCTTCGGTTAACAGCCGAATGCTCTACCATTGAGCTACTGAGGAGCAAGGTGTCTCTCCATTTAATCAAACGCCTCAACCAGGTGTCAAATCCCGATCTCCCGCAACAACCCCGCCGCCCCGTACAATTTCCGCAACGCCTCCACGATCCCCTGCGACGCCACGTGCACCGCGCGCGCCTGTTCCTCCGAATACAAATACGTCTGCGGTAGGCTCTCGATATTCCCGTCGAATACGATGCCCACCACTTCGCCCTTCTCATTCACCGTCGGGCTCCCCGAGTTCCCCCCAGTGATATCGCATGTGCTCACGAAATTGAACGGCGTCACGAGATCGAGCGACCCCTTCCCGTCGATCCACCGCTGCGGCAGTTTGCGCGGATCTTGCGGCCCCGCCCAGTGATACAGCCCGCCGAACGTCGTCGCATAGGGCGCCGGCGCCTCCGTCTTGTCCCGGTATGCCTTCACCACTCCAAACGTCACCCGCGGCGTGAACGTCGCGTCTGGATACTCCTTGTCCCCGTACAGCTTGAACCGATACTGCGCAATCCGCTCCGCCGCCGACGTCTCCGCGCTCTCCACCATCTCCTCGTGCTTCTTCAGCAGCTTGCGCGCCGGCGCCTCGATCAGCCGCGCCAGCCGGATCATGCCGTCATCCGACTTCGCCGCCGCCTCCCGATCCCCCGCCAGCCGCTTCCGCTCCACCACGTCCCGAAGCTTCGTCGTCCGCACGAACTCCTCTGCGGCCTGCTGCGGCGTGCGGCTCCCCAGGATCGACTTCACCGGCGCTTCCTTCTCGCCCAGCGCTTTCACTTCTTCCAGATATTGCGCCAGCATTGCGATCTCCAGCGCATCCGAGATCGGCGCCGGAGAGTAGAGCGAGAGCTCCAGCGACTTCATCGCCGAATCCCGATACTCCGCCAGCCGCTGCTCGTTCGGTTTGGTCCGCTCCTCCGTCAGCCGGAGAATCTGGCGCGCCATGCGGAATAGCGTCGATCCCTGCGCCGCCGGCCGTTCCAGAACTTCGTAGGGCTTCTCGAATGGCGTCCACGTCTTGTATGCCGCGGCGATGTCGTCCCACACTTTACCGGCTTCCGCTCCCAGCTTTGGATCGTTTTGCGCCGCATTGCGCAGCCGCTTTTCGAATTGTTGCTTGCGCGCCATCAGCCGCTCATCCTTCAACCCGATCAGCTTCCCCGCGTTCGATTTGAAGGTGTTGTTAAAGCCGAAGAGCGTGCGCTCGGCCAGCCGCTGGTTCTCCACGCTTTGCGCCGCGAACTCCCGCGCCGCCTGGATGCGGGTCTTCAGCCTCGTCAGCCCCAGCGGAAGCGTGACGTCACGCGCGAAGGCGAGCTGCGCCGCCGTCGCCAGCCGCGACGTCGTCCCCGGATTCCCCGCGGCGAACACCACTTCCGTGTCCTTCACACCCTCCGCGCTCCATTTGAGGAAGTGCGGCGTCGCCGCCGGACGGCCGTTCTCATACGCTCGCAGAAACGCGATGTCCAGGTCGTATCGCGGATACGTGAAATTGTCCGGATCGCCGCCGAAGAATGCGATGCCGAACTCCGGCGCGAACACCAGTCGCAGGTCGGTGTACTTCTTGTATTGATAGAGATGGTACTTCTCGCCCGAAAATAGCTTCACTACGGCGCAGGAGTTGCCCGTCGACCCGCCGCATTCTTTTTCGATGCGCGCGATCGCCGCATTCCGTCTTTGCAGCGCGGCGCTCCCGCTCGCCTCCGCCTTCACCTGGGCGCTGACGTCGTCGATCTTCAGTAGGACGTTCGCTTCCAGGTCCGGACATGCCAACTCATCCTGCTGACTCGCCGCGTAGAAGCCGTCACGCATGTAATTGCGCTGCGCCGACCCCACCTTGGAAATGCAATCCGACGCCACGTGGTGATTGGTGAAGACTAAGCCGTTCGCCGACACGAACGATCCGGAGCCGCCGCCGATCCGCACGGAAGAGAGGCGTAAATGCTCCAAAAATGCGTCGCTTACCGTAAAATCATACTTTTCCTTCACCTGCGCCACGGGGAACTGGTTGAACAACCACATCCCCTCATCCGCCAGCGCCGGCAGGGCAAGCGCAAGCAACAAGGCAATTCGCATGAATGGATCCAGCCTCCATGGTACCGCCCTAACGGATCGGAGCCTGGCGCGTCCACCAACGAATGGACAGGCAGAAGCCGGAAACCATCGTCTGGCGTCCGCTCGGTTTGCCCGGCGTGGAATTGCAGCGCGGAGTCTCGACCCGCGGGGATGTCCCGCGCCACTGGCATGAGGACTATCGGCTTTTCGCGGTCACCGCGGGCTACGGCGAGCTTTGGTTTCGCGGCAACACATACGCCACCGTGCCTGGCACGCTCACCATCGTCGCGCCTGGTGACGTCCATGCCTATGCGACCCCCCGGCCCGGCGGCTGCGATTTCTTGACGCTGGATTTCGACCCCTCGTTTCTCGATCGCGGCGCGTTGCCCACTGCCGTTCTCGATGACGCCGGCGTCTTTCAGCGGTTTCTCCGGCTCCATCGCCTATTATCGGCCACCGCGGCTGGCCCGGTTCGTCAGCCCGCTGTTTTCGAGTTCCTGTCGTTCCTGACTCAGCGTCAAGGCGGGCGCGACCTCCCGAAGCACGCGGGCGCGGAGCCGCGGGCGGTGCGGATCGTGCGCGAGTACCTGACCGAGAACTATTCGAAAAAGATCGGCCTCGCGCAGCTGACGTCGCTCACCGGCTTGAGCCCTTTTCACCTGACACGGGTCTTCGCCAGGGAGACCGGCCTCCCCCCGCATGCGTTTCTCAGCCAGGTCCGCATCTCCCGCGCCCGGGAGTTGCTGCGCGGGAGAGCCCCCATCTCGCTCGTCGCGGCGGAGACCGGCTTCGCCGATCAAAGCCACCTGTCACGCGCCTTTAAGAACATCGTCGGCGTCTCCCCTGGAGCCTACCGGCAGGCTTCGTCGGCAGCCTCCCTGGGCGCCGACGCGTTTCGGACAGGCCGGATCCTGCAACAGCCGCCCGCTCTCTTTCCGTAACCCATGCGCCCTGCGGCGTGGGGCATGCCACCGCGATTCGGCATATGATGAACCAATGCTCCTGCTGAAGCGTGTGCGGGGCTCGAGCCTCGCTTTTCTTCTCCCCGCCGTCGCGATCGTTCTTTCTCACGCGGCGGCCAGCCCCGAAGTGCGCGTCTCGGTCCGCTCCCGCGTCGAGCTCTACAAGGGCAGTGCCGATTGGCGGGAAGTCGCTATCGACGAACGATTCTCACCGGCCTCCACCGCCCTGATCCTCTGCGACATGTGGGACAACCATTGGTGCCAGGGAGCCGCGCGCCGGGTCGCGGTCGTGGCTCAGCACATGGCGCCGGTAGTCGACATGGCGCGATCCCGCGGTGTGCTGATCGTCCACGCGCCGTCGGACACGATGAATTATTACGCGCAGGCCCCGCAGCGGCTTGCCATTCTTGCCATCGCGCCCGCCCAGCCGCCCGCTCCTTTGCCCCTCACCGATCCGCCCTTGCCCATCGATGATTCTGACGGCGGTTGCGACACCCCGAACAATCCGTTGCCCGTCAACTATCGCGCGTGGACCAAGGAACACCCTGCGATCCGGATTGCGCCTTCCGATTTGATATCGGACAACGGCCGCGAAGTCTACAGCGCCCTGCAGTCCCGCGGCGTCAAGACGCTCCTGGTCGCCGGGGTTCATGCCAACATGTGCATTCTGAACCGCACATTTGCCATCCGCCAGATGTCCAGGTGGGGCATTCGGTGCATTCTGATTCGGGATCTGACCGATGCCATGTATAACCCCGCCATGCGTCCCTTCGTCAGCCATGAACGAGGCACCGAATTGGTGATCGAACACATCGAGAAATACTGGGCGCCCACAGTCACCTCGGCCGAACTGATGCGCGTCCTGAAACCACGCTGATCCATCCGCATCGCAAGAATCTTCAAGACCCCACCGCGGCCGGCATGCCACTGTCGTGCGCCCCTCTCGATCTTCCCGTTCCTGTGCGCCGCCATCGCCCCAGGCGGGCAAGACCGCGAGGATGATGCGCAACGCGCCGAGCGTGTTTGTCTCGAACATCTGCCGGATACGATCAAGGGATAGCCTTCCACCGGCCCTCCGCCAGATATACCTGCGTTGTTGAGGATTGCATCGGTGGCGGCGACGGAATGCCCTCGGTGGGCAAGTGCCTGTGCCGTTGCCATCCCGATGCCGCGTTCCGCGCCCGTAATCAAAACCCTCAGGTCCCGGTCCTTCTCTCGAAGGCAACCGGCTATTGCTTCTCGTAAACAAAAGTGGAATTCAGCGGCTTGCCTTCGGCGTTCGTCCCCTTCGATGTAACAGTCATCGTCTTTCCGTCAGCCGAAATCTTCACCTGTGCGATCGTGTGATAGCTGCCGCCTCCCTTCTTGGATTCGTTGGTAAACGTATCGGCGTCCACCTGCTTCACGGAGATGGTGTCCCAGATTGTTCCCTCCATAGCAGAAGGACTACCGTCATATTTCGACGTGTAGCCGGAGTTGATTGAGGAGCCGTCAGCCATTTCTCCAGTGCTCCTCACCTTCACGCCGCCGTTCACCGCCGTTCGCGTCGTGGTGAGGCTCCGGACGGGCATCGGGGGAGGAGAAAACGTCGACTTGGCTACGTTGAGTTTCCACGTTCCAAGAGAGTGATCGGCTCCAAGAGCTGCCAACGCGCAGATTGTGCCGAGAAGCAACGGTTTTAAAGGAATGTTGGTTCGCATGAGACGTATCGAGTTGCAGCCGTCAAATCACCACCACGGCTGATTGCGGCATCATAGCACGGCGTTCGACCGCGGGCTCCTTTCGCCGCGAAACCAGTGCTTTCGTTCCGCCTCGAGCTTTCCTGATTCTCAGAGGAACAAGATGTCCGTACGCGCGCTCGACGCGCCATCTGTGGCCAGGCTCGGCCGTATCGATCTGCTGGTGATCGATGATTGGGATATTGGGACCACTGCCCGAGTGAAAAGCTCTCGAAGGAGATCGACCTCATCTATGAGGATCAGGTAGCAAAGCGGTGACGTGTCCGCGACCGCGATCATTGCGGGGATGCGTCGCGAATTGCGGCGATGTCCCGCGCAAGGTCATCCATCGTGTAATCGTGGTGCGCTTCGGCACGCCGTAGGAAGGACTCCGTGTCCCAACGGGACCGTAAGCCGAGCATCTGTTGCACCTGTGCCGGAGTGATCGTGCCTGACCGATACGCCTCTACGGCAACAGCCTCCAGCACGGCCTTCGAGAGGTCACCTGCCTGACCCGCAAGCACCCGCCCGATATCGTCCGGGATTTCAATCGCGACGTTCACAGCGTGCTCCTTCCTATACTCTACCTGAAACCTGCGGTTCGAGGTCCTCTGCGGCATTTGCACCCGGACCGCCGCTGAACTGCGACAGAGCACCGTCCAGGAATGCCGCCAGGCGTCAGTGGCTCGACGACGTCCCATCCTGCCATGAGGAGTTGCCACCCTTTTTGATCATGGGTTTGGCCGTGGGAGGTCAGTTGCTTCGAAAAAATTTGGTGGACCGGGGCGCGGCATTCCTCGGCCGAGACTGCATCGAAGAGTGGGTAGTCAGCCGCATCATCGATTTCAACCAGCTGCGTAAAAAATGACGAGCGCCCGAATGAATTCGAGAATCTTGCGCCCTGTCCTGCACACTGGTCCAGCGGCGCTCCTCTTCGAGGGCCGCCACATGTCGCGGCGCTCAAGAACGGCCGCGGTGTTGGACCATCTGACGCCAATTCGTCATGCTCGAAATACGTCGTACCCTAAGTGGAATCTAGACCCTGACGCCACGGTGTCTTTCCTCTTTACCGTCGACCCATTTCTAAACTGGAGGAATCTCATGGATCGCGTTCGCAAGTTTCTCCGCCGTTTCTTCAATCGAAAACTTGCTGGCATCGACAGAGTCGGGCGAATCGCTTCATCTTGAAGCGGGTGTGCTGTTACCATGGCCCCATGGCGCCCCGGTGGCGGCTCGCGCTGACGCTGCTGGCCGCGCTATTCATCGCGATCGAGTTGATGACCCCGCCCGTCCCGGGCATCGCCGACAATGGCGATTTCGGCAAGCTGCTCGGCCGCTACGGATTGGGCTCCGGACAGATCTTCGTCCACGCCGGCACGAAATTCCGCTATGGCCCGCAGTTCGCATATGATTCCGGCTTTCAATCCTCGGAGCTGCTCTTCGTGGCGCCCGCGGTCGCGATCAACCGGGCGCTCTCACGGGACGGGTCCTTCGACCTGCGGGTGATCGGCGGCGTCCACATCGCGGTTTTGGCGCTCGCGGTGTGGCTCGCTTCCACCGCCGTGGAGAGCGTCTGGATCGTCGCCTTGGGGATCCTCTTCTTCACGGACTTCCTGTTCGCGGGATATCTGAACTCGTTCTACATGGACACGGGGGCTCTACTGTTCACGCTGCTGGGCGCGGCGTTTTACGTGCGGCGAGCGCGGTGGCGGAAGCCCGTCGACGCGGCCGGCCTGTTCCTTTGCGCGGTCCTGGCCTCGACAGCGTCGCCGCGATACGTGCTGCTCGCCCCGTTTTTCGCGGCGCTCTTGTGGACGATCGGCGCGCGGCGGGTATTCGCAGCGGCGGCGACGGTGGCGCTGCTCGCGACCGCTTGGGTCTCCCAGCGTTTCTTCGTTCCGGAGCAGTACTCATACCGCAACTTCTTCAGCGTGATCTTCGCCGAGATCCTGCCGCACGCGCCCGACCAGAGTCGCGCGCTCGCAGAGCTCGGCCTCGACGATTCCTGGGCGCGCTGGAACGACCACGTCGCGTACGAGCCAGCCATCCCGTGGGACGACCCGGCGTTCTACCGCGCCTGGAAAGAGCGGGTCTCCTACGGCACGATCGTGCGCTACTACCTGCGACATCCCTCGGCCTGCTGGGGCGCGCTGACCCGATCGCTCGACGAGGTAGGCCGCTTTCAATCGCCGCTGGGGAACTTCGACGCGGGTTCGGGACGCCCGCCGGCGTCGCACTACGGCGGATTCCAGATCGTGAGCGGCCTGGAGCGGAGCCTGTTCTTCCAGCACGGGGGCCGGCTCTTCGCGGTCGTCCTGACGCTCTCCGTGGCGCTCGCGGCGGCGCTCCTCCGCATCCGGCGGAAACTCCCGCCCGGAACGGCGGCGGCCGGCTTGGTTCTGATCGCGATGACGGTGGCGACGATGGTCGCCTCCTCGCTAGCCGATGTCTCCGACCAGGTGAGGCATCATCTGCTCTTTCTCGCCCAGTTTCACCTGCTGCTATTGGCAACGGCGACCGCCCTCGCTCAGTGGCGCGGGGGGTCGAAAGGCTGTAATTAGAAATTACCCCTGAGGGGCATCGAAATCCGTTCACCACCTCTTGGAGTCACTCGAAACCGCTTGCCCACACCGGAGCGCAACAAATTCTGCAACCCCTTCTGTGGCGCTTCATATCGATGATTCACCTGGCGACCTCCCTTGCCTCCGTCACTCTCCGAGACTACATCCGCGATGGCCCCGCTCGGAGTGGCCGCGGCGCCGCCGACGGCGCCGTTGAGATCGAGGCAACTGATGTTGAGAGAATCCGCCGAGTCGCGGAAGGCAAGCGCAAGGACGGCGATGCCGATGAGGATCGGGAGGCGAGTGGCGACGGCTTTGCGTGGGGTGCTCGTACAGATGGGATCACACGAGATGGCGCGTCGGGTTTTGGGACCAGTTGGAAGTTTGGGCTCGTGGTGTACCGACCGAGGGCCGGAAGGATGCGGAGGTCGCCTTCGTCACGGAACGGGCGAGGAGACGGCAGGACCGTCCGGGAACCCCGGCGATTGCCGCACACGCTCGGCCTGCAGAAGGTGACGGCTCTCATGCTGCGAAACGATCTCCAGACCCGTTCCCACCGTGAAGCGTAACAAGGGGACAAACGGATTCTTGAATCGAAGACGGTTCACGTTGTACGCACCGGCCCGGGAGATCAGCGCTTGCGCCATCTGGTTGCTGCGAAGGAAGGCGTCTAGGACTGAGGTTTCAACCGCTGCGGCCGGCCGGATCTTGCGGGGCGCCTTTGCCCGTGTTCCGAGCGACGGCCCGATGTAGTTATGGATGAACCACCGGCTCAAGCCGCTGAGGTTAACTTCCTGCACCGGTGATTGCTGCCGGCCCTCCAGCGAATTCGCAATCGCGGGCAGGTAGATCTCATTCCCGACGCGCAAATGCTCCAGGCACTGGCCAATGCTCCAGGAACCCGGCGCAGAGCTCCAGTTGAGCTGCTCGCGACTGAGTCCCCCCGCCACTCGTTCGGCCCGGCGGTCGGCACCTTCCAGTTCAGAAATCAGACGTTGCGCCCATGCAGGAAGAGAGTCGATTCTTGCAGCCATCAACATCAGTTTACGCGCGTCATACTATGAATGAAATTCACGAGTCGCCGATATTGATCAGCGCACGACTGGGCGGCGTGCGGCGACGTTCCTGCTGTTAACCAAAAGACGCCCTGCGGGAGAGCCGGGAGAATATTCCGCGATAGCGCCGGAATACACTCCATCCATGCACGGACCGGCTCTCATCGCTGAAGGCCAGAGAGTCGTAGAATGCCCCGAATTCTGCCAATTCGCGCAGAAGCGCCGCGGATGGAGCGTTAACCAATTGGGCGATGATTTCGAACGGGGTCGCGTGGCTCCCCAGGTATCGCGAGTGGGCGAGACTCTCCCGAGAGCTCCGTTTGATTCTGTCGGGTTCTATAAAAAAGCGGTAAGAGCCGACTGATTCGACCGGCTCGTTGAGTCGTGCGCGGTCCCGAGCAATTTGCTCGGCGTCTCTCTCGGGTGTTGACGGTTCGCCTAACGCAGAAGTCGTACGGCCGCGCCCATCGAGAACTCGCCGCCGGGGATCCAGAGCATTCCTTGTGGGGCTGATCCCGGTATGGGCGCCGCGTTGGCAACGGTCGGCGAGAAGGCGGCCGCCGGCACTGTCTGCCGGAAGATCGCCCAACCTAGTTCGTCCGCCAGTTTAACAGCGCAACCGCGGAAACTCGCGATACACTCGGTC
>CAZSQK010000184.1:0-10045 GCA_964608645.1 uncultured Solibacteraceae bacterium
TGCGGCTGGGTGGTCAGATCACGGCCGAAAAGCGAATTTTGCGCTGAGAAGTAGTTAGGACCCTTGCCATTACCTCGACGCCGCCCGCCGCAGCCGATCCAGAATCCCGGACCACTCCGGCGTAGCCGGCGGCGGCTCCAGCGCAATCCAATCGTGCCCTTCGCCGTCAAGCCGGTGCAGCGTGCTGTACAGCGCCGCCGCATAGGCCAGCGGCTCCCCTGGCATCTCCTCGCCGATCCGCAGGTAGACGCCATTGCCTTTCGGAAGCGCCCCGCCGGCGGGCACGAGATACAGCGGCGTCGACGGGCGGTAGTGCCGTTCATGCATACCGGGCGATGGATGCGGCCCCTCGGCGGTCGACCCGATCTGCACCCGTCCGATCAGCGCTTCGATCTCGGGCAGCGGGATCACACCCGGCCGGAGCAGAATCGGCGCGTCCACCAGGGAGAGCACCGTCGATTCGATCCCCACGCGCGCCGGACCTCCATCCAGCACCGCATCCGCAATGGTCTCGGGAACGTGACCGGCCGCGGTCGGGGAGAGCTCCGTGAAACGGTTGGCGCTGGGAGCCGCAATCGGCACTCCGGCGGCGCGAATCAACGCCAGCGCGACCGGGTGCGCCGGCATGCGCAATCCGACCGTAGGCAATCCCGCGGTGACGGCATCCGGAATCCGCGGCTGCTTGGGCAGCACCAGCGTCAACGGGCCCGGCCAATACCGCCGGACCAGGATTTCAGCCGCCTCGGGCCAGCTCGCGGCCAGCGAGCGCGCCATGTCGATCGACGCCACATGGACAATCAACGGGCTCGTGCGCGGGCGGCCTTTTGCGGTGAAGATCCGGCCGACCGCTTCCGCGTCCAGCGCGTTCGCGCCGAGGCCGTAAACGGTCTCGGTGGGGAATGCCACCAGCTTCCCCGCCCGAATCAGCGCCGCGGCGGTCTCGATGGTCACTCCGCAATCTCGTCTTTATCGTCGCCGGCGATCTTGCCGGTTTTGCGCCACACCAGGTACGCGTGCATCATCGGGTCCAGATCGCCCTCGAGCACGCGGTCTACGTCGCCGAGCGACAGCTTGCTCCGCAGATCCTTCACCAGCCGGTACGGGGCCAGCACGTAATTGCGGATCTGGCTGCCGAAGTTGATTTCGAGCTTGCTGTCCTCGGTCTTGCGCGTCTCCTCGCGCTTCTTCTCCAGCTCGTGCTCGTACAAGCGCGCGCGCAACTGCTTCATGCAGCTATCGCGGTTCTTGTGCTGCGACCGCTCGTTCTGGCACTGCACGACGATCCCGGTGGGAAAGTGCGTCATGCGCACGGCGGAATCCGTCATGTTGACGTGCTGCCCGCCGGCCCCGGAGGCGCGGAAGGTGTCGATCCGGATATCCTCCGTTCGGATGTCGATCTTGATCTCGTCGTCCACCTGCGGGTACACGAAGACCGACGCAAACGAGGTGTGCCGGCGCGCATTGGCGTCGAACGGCGAAATCCGCACCAGCCGGTGAACCCCGATTTCGGACTGCAGCATGCCATAGGCGTTCTCGCCGTTGACTTCGAAGGTGGCCGATTTGATGCCCGCGCCTTCGCCCTCCAGCCGGTCCGTCACCACGGTCTGGTAGCCGTCCCGCTCCGCCCACCGCAGGTACATGCGCAGCAGCATCTCCGCCCAGTCCTGACTCTCCGTGCCGCCCGCCCCCGGGTGGATCGTGACGATCGCGCTGCGGCGGTCGTTTTCGCCCGAGAGCAGCATGGCGGTTTCGAGGCGCTCCAGCAGCTCGCGGTAAGGCTTCAGGTCGCGTTCGATATCGCCCAGGACCGCCTCCCCTTCGCGCGCCAGTTCGAAGAAGGTGTCGAGGTCATCGGTGAGGGAACGGATGCGCTCATCATTGGCGATGGCCTCTTCCAGGCGCTTGCGTTCCTGCATGATTTTCTGGCTCCGCTCGGGATTGTTCCAGAAATCGGAGGACGAAATGAGTTCGTCGCTGAGGGCTAGTTTCTGCCGTTGGCCGGGCGCGTCAAAGATACCTCCGCACGGCAGACGCCTGGTCGCGGAGGGGCTGGTATTCGCGCTGCAACTCTTCCAATGTCATGGGGTTTCCTCCAATTCTAGCAAATAGCCCCGCTTCCCGACGTTGCGCGCGCGCGTCTTCCCCATCTCCACCGCGGCGCCTTCGGCTTCATGGATGTGGCCGCAAAAGAAGTAGGCGGGCTGGGCCTTCTCGATAAACTGCCGCACCGATTGCGACCCCGCATGCAGGCCCGGGCGGATCTCGTCGAGCGCCGTGCCGTAGGGCGGCGCATGGCAAACAAGGACGAGCGGCTCCAGGCCGGAGAAGCGGTCGAGACGCTCGGCCAATTCGTACTCGGTGTATTCCCCCGGCGTGTGGAAGGGCGTCGGGTTGGAATATCCCAGCCCGGCGATATGCCAGCCGCCGGCCTCCAGTTGCTCGCCGTGAAAGTTGTGGAGGCCGAAGCGGCCGCAGAGATCCGCAACGTCGTCTGCCGACTCGTGGTTCCCCGGCAGGACGCAGACCTTGCCGGCCCGCGTCTGCAGGATCTGGCCGCAGCGGTCGAGACCCTTGCGCCACGACACCTGGTCGCCGGCGGCGATGTAGAGATCGGCTTCGACCGCCAGGAGACCTTCCAGGGTTTTCCAGTCATTGTGGATGTCGGAAAACAGAAGGATCTTCACGTGATTGACTGTAGCAGGCGGGGCCGGCCCGCGGAGCGGCCCTCTATACTGGTGGCGTGGGCGAGTACGACAACGAGTTATCCGAATTGGTCGCGCAGTTGAATCGCGCGGCGCCCAGCCAGAAGACCGCGGCGCGGGCGCCCCAGTCCACCGCGTCGCTCGACGGACTGCTGCACGCCGCGGCCGGCCGGAACGCGTCCGACGTTCTGCTCATCGCGGGAGCGGCCCCCATGCTGCGGATCAACGGCAACCTCGCCTCGGCGGGCGGCGCCGCGCTCGACGGGGAGGACGTGAAGAGCCACGTGCTGCCGCTCCTCGAACCATGGCAGCTCGAGGAGCTGCAAAAGAAGAAATCCGTCGACTTGAGCTTCGTCCGCGAGAATCTGGGCCGTTTCCGCATCAACATCCATCACCAGCGCGGGACCTTGGCCGCCAGCATCCGGCTGCTGCCGTCGCGGATTCCGTCGCTCGAATCGCTCCACCTGCCTGCGTCCCTGGCCCGCCTCGCCGAGCGGCGGCAGGGCCTCGTGCTGGTGACCGGCCCGACCGGCTGCGGCAAAACCTCCACGCTGGCGGCGCTCATCGATATCGTCAACACGCGCCGGCCCGCGCACGTGGTGACCATCGAGGACCCGATCGAATACCAGCACGCCAACCGTAGCTCGATCGTCGAGCAGATCGAGGTCGGCCGGGATACGCCCGATTTCGCCGTCACCCTGCGCAGCATCATGCGCCAGACCCCCGACGTGATCCTGGTCGGCGAGATGCGCGATGCGGAGACCATGGCCACGGCCCTGACGGCGGCCGAAACGGGCCACCTGGTGCTCTCGACGCTGCACACCAACGACGCGATCCAGGCGGTGAGCCGCATCCTCGATTCGTTTCCGGCGGCGAATCAGCCGCAGATCCGGCAGCAGTTCTCGCTGGCCCTGGCGGCGGTGATCGCGCAGCAGCTCGTGCCCGGCGTCGACGGCGTCTCGCGCTGGCCCGCCACCGAGGTCATGATCGCCACCGACGCCGTGCGCGCCCTCGTGCGGAAAGGCGACGATCACCAACTGCGGTCGCAGATCTCCGTGGGCAAGGCCGAAGGCATGATGACAATGGAGCAGTCGCTGGCGGAGTTGGTGCGGTTCGGCAAGATTGCGAAGGAAACCGCCTTCGCGCATTGCTTCCGCACCGAAGACCTGCAGCGGTACCTGGCGTAAGATCGGAGGCGCCGGTCCTCAGTGCTTCGGCGCCGGAAGCTCGGTGGGCATCCAGGCAGGCAAGTCTGCAATCGAGGCTCTCGCCGCTTCCGACGTGGGTATGCCCCAGGCCTGGAAAAAAGGCCCCAGGTTGCGGCGCACCTGACGGGAGTATCGCACCATCCACTGGTCGCGCTTCTCATCGTCGGATTTCGGCTGCTGGCTCCCCGGCAGCCTGGAATATTGCTCAAAGACGCCCTGCAAGGCCTCCCAGCCGAAGGCCTGCTGCAACTGGAGGTAAGTGGTCAGGCCGATCCATTGGTCCCGCTTCCATTGTTCGAAATTGGGCTTGACGAAGTTGTACTTGGCAATCTGCGAGGCGCGGAATTCCGTCGAGCCATGTTGATTCGATGCCACCGGTATATGGCAAAGCTTCTCCATCACATAGAGCGCGAAGAGTTGCGCTCTGGGCTCTTCCGAACCGTCGAAGCTCCACGCCGGATTCTGTGCGTTGTGCCCGAGTTCATGAGGAAAGCCCCACATACTCCGGTTGTAGTCCCCATAGCCGGAGCGCCCTCGCAGAATCTCTTCCCGGCTGATGAGGGCCAGCGCCTTGGGCAGGTGCATCATGATGGGATAGCCCGAGTGGTCCACACCCCCCGAAATTTGCACATCGGTGACGAGACGCTCGGGACGCAGCCGCGATTTCGGGATTCCGGCGAGTTCGCACACAAGATCGGACATCTCGTTCCAGACGCTCATTAGCGCCGCCGGGTCGTCCAGGTCGCGCACAAAACGGGAGGGCACGCTGAGAATGATTTTGTCCGACTCGATCTCGGCCCACGGAGCCGGAAGGTTGCGAATCGAAGAGCGCCATTCGCTCAATCCCGTCTTGCCATGGATATAACGCGGGGCCGGCACGCCGCCGGAGATCGTGATCTCGAAGTCGCCCTCCCCGCCGTCCTTTGGCACATCGATATAGATGGGTCCCCCGAATGCGCTGGCGGCGCGCACTTCCGTGGAGCGGATGGGTTTCCGCGTGACGATCTCCGGCATCCGGCTCCACGCATCGAGCTCCCATAGCTGGTCCGTATGAACCCCAATGCGGAGCCCCAGCCCGGGCGCGATAGCGGCTTGCGGCGTGCGCACGGTGATGACTTCGCCTGGCGCGGCATAAAGGCCGGTTCCGAACCAACCCCACCGGCCTCGCGACGCCTCCACCCGCACGGAGGCTGTGATTCGGGGAGCGCCGGACGGCACGGCGCCGGGAAATTCGGCCGCTGCCGGATGGGCGCGCACGTCCTCCGGCGGCGTCCGGCGCAAACGCTCGGCGCCCCTCGTGATGGCCAATCTCCACGGGACATCATCTCTCGCGATGGGCATGGCCGCCGAGGGAATTGCGCTGGCCTGGAATGGCGCGAGCGCGCGATCGAGGCGGGGAAGCAGCCGGGTGTCCATAAACGGTAGGTCCAGGGCCGCGTGGGAGAGGGCAGCGTACATTTGCAACTGCTCTTTTTCGCTGAGGAACCGCGTGTGCCCCTCGCTGGCTTCAAAGGCGGCCAGCGCGTTGCCGGCGTGCGATAATTCCGCCGGCGGCTCCACGCGAAAACCGCGCGCTGAGGCCGGCAAAACCACGCTGTGGGCCCACATCACTCCGGCAAGCGCCGTCAAGCGGCTGACCGGAAGCTCATTCGCCAGGTCAATACCGGGAAATGCCCGTTCCAACATCCAGGACCGTGCGCCGGTCAATAGCCCACCGCCCCCTCGAATGTATTCTGCAAGCGGAGCAACGTCCTCGGCGGTTACCGTTCGTGCCAGTGTGACAATCGCATCAACCTGGCTTCGATCGCTGAGCTCGATCTCGCGCGCATCGAAGCCCAGGCTCTTCACGCGCGACGCCAAACCCGGAATTTTATGAATCCCGATCTTGGGCGCCTTCCTTTCGCCGCAAATCCAACGCAGCGTGTTGGCAAGCATGCGGGCGGTGTCTCCTACCTGAAGGCCGTCGTGTTCCATGGCATCCGTATTGCCCATCACCACCATGCGCCCATTACCCATCCGCCCAGCGGCGATCACAGGCTCCATTACGCCCCACCTGGATCTGCCACTCACCACCGGAAAGGCCTGTTCGCCGAATACGACAAGCGAACTGCTTTCGTAGGTGGGAGCTATTTCCAGGACGCCGTTCTGCAGGTAGGCGATGTCAGCCTCATTCTGCGCGGCGGCGATTCCCAGCGAAGACAACGGCAGGAGCGCCAAGGCAATTCGAAGCCGAGTGTTGCGCATGCCTGACAGTAACGCCATAGGCGAGTGGCCGCAACCCGCGGGGGACTCTCCGCTCCGCGATCCGGCGCGACCCAAAGGGCCGTGGAATCGCCCCCGTCGAAGTGGGCTGCTTTGGGCGGATCGCGTCGCTCGAAGGACGCCCGCTCGAACAAAAGTACTAACAACTGTTCGGGCGGTGAAGGCCTGGGCGCAATAAATTAGAGGCCTGCCTTCGGAGCCGAGAAATAAGGCAAGTCACTGCACCGCCACAAACGCGTGCGGCGGCGAACTCACACCGGCAATCGTAATGACGATTGGCTGATTGCCGGCCGCGACGGCCGCCGGTACCTGAAAATTCAGTTGATCGATGATAGAACCCGGCGCCGCGCCCACGTACAGAATATCCGTTGCCGCCAACACGACCCCGCCGATGCTCACCGACACCGGTCCAACGGCCGATGCGATGCCTTGGGGAATTTGTCCTGTCGCCACCGCTGGTGTCAGCGGGCCGAAGCCCGTGCCGTAAGCGGTCAGCACGTCGCCCGCGTGAGCATCAGAGCGCCGCTCAGGATATTCGACGGACCCACCAGCGCCCCCGTCACCGCGTTCACCAACACCACGGGGTTCATCCCGCTGGCGTTTGCTTGGAAGTATAGGAACTCTGGGCTGGCCGCGCTTACTGCGACCGTTTGCGGGGCGGAGGCCGCCTGGGCCGGCGTTCCGCAGTAGGTGAGCACGCTCACGCTGGCGCTCGATCCGGTGACCGCTGGAACCTGCGCGTTGATCTGCGTGGGATACACATCGAGCATCGCGGCACGCTTTCCGCCCACGTCCACGCACACGCCCAATAGCACTGGGGGCAGACCGCCGTTGACATACTCGCTCGGCAATACCCGGCGGCCGGTTACGCCCGCTGGGAGAAAACCCTGTCCGAAAATACTGATCAGTCCGTTCTGTGAAAGCGTCTGAACAGCGGGCACGCTGCCGCCTACACCGGCGATTCCGCCCGAAGGAATCGCCGCTGGAGGAGCGGTGTTGGTAAGATTGAAAACCGCCGGGGCCCCGACTCCCGCCGCGCTTGCCGTCACCATGTAACTGCCGGCGAACCCGTTGGCGGTGAACGCCGGAGCTACAGCGACACCCAAACTGTTGGTGAGCACCGTAGCGGACGCAGCGAAACTGCCGCCTGCCGCGGTCGCCGGTGCCGCGAACGTCACGGCAACTCCCTGCGTCGGATTCCCGTTCGCAGACTTCACCGTCGCCTGCAGCGGTGTGGCGAAGGACGCGTGGATCGCAGCGCTCTGCCCCGATCCTTGCGTGGCCGTTATCGCAATCGGGGGCGCGCCCGCAAACAGCGGAGCCGAGGACAGCGAAATGGTTCCGTCGCCATTGGTGATGGTAATCATCGCGACGCCGGGAGCCGCGTTCGATGGAACCTGGAAGGCCAGCTGCGGCGGTGCGCCGGCGACGTATACCAGCGGTGCGGACAAGTCGACGTTCGCGCCATCGGTCACCAGCACGGAGACGCCGGAATCGAAGGGGACCGAGCCGTCGACCACAGCGACGGTTCCGGGCGTGAGTGTGGGTGCGTAACCAGGCAGGCTGACGTTGGCGGCGGGCTGCACGCCGGCTTTCCAGGCCGGTTTGGTGTGGTCGTAGGCGCCGAGGTCCGGAGCGGCGCCCAAGTAGCCGTTGGTGTAGGGAGGGATGGCAATGCCGGCGCCGATGGCCGGCGAGCCGGGCTTCAACTGGTAGTTGTTGTGCGCGGGGTCTACGAACTGGGGATCGGCGCCGGGCAGCAGGTTGTTCTGGAGAGTCGCGCCGGGGGTCGGTGTGAGCGGCGCCGTGAAGATATTGTTCGCGATTGTCGTTCCGGGCATTTGTGCCGGACCGCTTGCGCTATATACGGACAAGCCAAGGCTCATGCCTATATAGGTATTGTTAAAGGCTAGGTTGTTGGTGCTCGGACTGTTTAGTGCGGCGGCGAATTGCGTATTCCAGACAACGTTGTGATGAACCACATAGTTGCTGGTGCCCTCGTCGAGGTAGATTCCGTTGGCATACGGTATCTTGTTGTTCAAGAGCAAGCCGTGGACGTCATGACAGATGTTGTATGCGATTTCGGTCCCATGTCCATTGCTTTCGTAGCTGTATGTGCAGCCGTCGTCATTGGTAAGCAACACCACGTCGTGGATCTCATTGTGCAGAATTCGCCCACTAACCAGCGGCGAATGAGTGATTCCAGCTTTGCCGGCGTTGTAGATGGTGTTGTAAGCAAAGATCCCGCCGGTTGCGCCGACGATAATCGCGGTCTCCGCGCCGTATCCCACGTCATGGATGGTGTTGTTGAAAACCCGCGAGTGATTGGTCGATTCCGCGGGAAATCCTACGGTCAATGCCGACCCGGAGCTGTACGCAATCGTCGAATTCCGCACCACATTGTTGTTGCCCTGCAGGAGGATTCCGTCCGTGCCGCCCAGCGAATACGGCGACTGATTCTCCAAACTGTTATGTGAAACGTACATCAGATTCAAGCTGTCGAGTAGGAGGTATTGACTGTTCTGATCGGAGAAGATCGACGCTGCAAAAATGTTGATGCCCTGAACGGTAATGAACGATTTGCCCCGCAGATCGAAGGCGAGTTGTCGGTGCTTAGCCTCGACCAGATGCTGGCCTGGACTGTCATTCGAAGGCGTCCACAGATAGAGCGTCGACGAGGGCCCGTCGAGGAACCATTCTCCAGCGCTATCCAATTCCCCAAGTTTGCCGGTCAGATAGTAAGGATTCGCGGGTCCAGGGACGAGTGCGTCATTGGCTTTGGCAAAAGTAAACTTCACTTGGCCGGGGTTGGCGGAGGAGCCTACAACCGAGCCGGTCTGCCATGACCACGCGGCCCCGAGCGCGGCGTGGATGGTGGCCCCGGTCCAGTAACCGTCCGGTCTCGCGGGCAGGTTGGCGTCGGTGATCGTGCCCGTCGAGAGGCCGGTTCCTCCGTCGATGAAAGAGCCGGCCGTAGACTTCGCCACGATGGGGTGGGACGCATCCAGGGTTGTATTGGGCCAGCGGGCTTCAACCATCATCCGGCCGTCGAGGAAGATCTGGTTAAAGCTCGGCCCCAGATCCCAGGCCGCCTTCGCCTTGTAAATGCTGCCGCCGGACAAGGTCCACGAGTTTGCGGGAAATACGTCTGCGCCGCTGATGGTCACGGATTCGCCGTTGTAGGGCATGAAGGTGATGGGAGCGTTCTGGGTCCCCGAGTTCTTCGGCCTCACCGTCTCCCGATAGGTGCCAGCGCGAATGAATGCCGTGTCTCCGGCCACCATCACCGTGGCGGCGTTTTGAATCGTCAGGAAGGGCTGAGCGAGCGTTCCGGGCGCGGTGTCGGAACCGCTGGGGGAAACGTAGTAACTGGCTGCCTGCGCTTGGGGCAAACCGAATGACACTGCGACGATCCATGCGACGAGAAAAGGAGAAGAGTTGGGCACGAGGAATTCTACCAAACGTAGCAAGATCAGGAGAAGTCGAGTATCGTCGCTGCGGGGGGGCGACCCGTGGCTTCCGGCGCCGGTGATTAAAATGCTGGATTACACAATTCGGACCTTGACCGGACTACCACTGGTCAGATCCTCCCTGACGTAGGATAGATCTACCCGTGGCGACTTACAGAGGAGGAATCGGCTGAGGCGCTCTGATCAGAGGGCTTCACCCTTGGCAGCTTGCCCTCGGACCAGGAAAGTCTTGGGGTAGCATCCGCTGCCGCAGATCTTGAAAGAGCCGAAATCCTTGTGCCAGTCACCGTCGGGCACTTCAGGACGCGTCTCGACCCAGAGGCGGAGTTGATTGAGATCCGAGATGCTGATCGCGCGATCACGCATCCGCTCGATCAGATGTTGCCGTACCCCTTCGGGCAGG
>CAZSQK010000185.1:0-10020 GCA_964608645.1 uncultured Solibacteraceae bacterium
TGAAGCTGCGCGCGCCCGGCCTGCTCGGCTGCGCGTTGAGCGGCGCCGGCCCGTCGATCCTGGTGTTCTTCGAACGCGGCTACGAGAGCGTCTGCGACCTCGTGCGCCAGATTTTCGCCCTCAACGGGCACGATTCGGAAACGCTGCTCGCGAATATCGCCGAGTGCGGCTTCCAGATCTGGTGATCGGTTTCAGAGCTACGCTCGTGTATCGAGAGACCATTCGCTAACGCTCATGACGATCGGAGCAGCGACCGTAAGCGAGCATTCTCGAAGCTACCGCCCCTCCAGCGTTTCCAGCAGATCGCGGAACCTCCGCCGGCTGACTTCCAGCCGGTGGCCGTTTTTCAGCAGCACCTCGCCCGACCCGCCGGGAAGCGGGAAGACCTCCGCCACCGCATTGAGATGAATCAACCCCGCGCGGGAAACGCGGAAGAAGCGGGCGCTGTCGAGCCGCTGCTCGAGTTCGTTGAGGGTGGGATCCATCCAATACTGGCCGGTATCGGCGATCAGCTTGGTGAGCCCGTCCTCGGACGCGAAGTACAGGACGCGCGCCTCACCCACCACGAGATAGTGCGAGGCGTTGCGCACCAGGAAACGGACCGGGGCCGCCACCCGCACCCGCGCAGCGCCGTCGAGCGCCGCCTCGCGCGCGGCCGTTCCCAACGACCGGACGCGCTCCAGGGATTGCGCCAGGCGCGCGCGGCTGATCGGCTTCAGCAGGTAGTCGACCGCGTGCAGCTCGAACGCGTCCACGGCGTGCTGGTCGAACGCGGTGCAGAAGATCACGTGCGGGCGCGGCTGCGGCAGGCAGGAGGCGACGTCGATGCCGGTGCAGCCGGGCATCTGGATATCCAGTAGCATCGCGTCCGGTTTGTGCTCCGCGGCCAGCTCCATCGCGCGCACGCCGGTGTCCGCCTCCCCGACGATCTCGACGTCGGCATGCGCCGCCAGCAGTTGGCGCAGGCGGGCGCGCGCCGGCGCCTCGTCATCCACGATGAGCACGCGCATACATCGCTCCCTCCGGGATCTCCAGCCACACCCGCGCGCCTTCGCCCAGGTTCTCCCAGCCCAGCCGCGCGGCGCCGCCGTAGTAACCTTCCAGCCGCTCCGCCACGTTGCGGAGTCCGTGCCCCTCCACCGCGCCTCCCGCAAATCCCGGCCCGTTGTCGGCCACCTCTACGCGCAGCCGCCCGGACTCCATCCCCGCACGAATCCGCACCACGCCGCGGCGCTCCACCGCCGACACGCCATGTTTGATGGCGTTTTCCACCAGGGGCTGGATGCTCATAGCGGGAACCTGCGCCGCGCCGGCCGCCGGATCGATGTCGATCTCGACACGGAGGCGCTCGCCGAAACGCGCCTGCTCCACTCGCAGATAGGCGGCGACGAACTCCATCTCCTCGTCGAGCCGCGCCCATTCCCGTTCCGATTTGCGCAGCGTATAGCGGAACACCTCCGCGAGCTGCTCGACCGTTTCTTCGGCCAGCCCGGGATGCTCATGGATCAGGCCGGCGATGGCGTTGAGCGCATTAAAGAGGAAATGCGGATTGATCTGCGCGCGCAGCGCCTTGAGCTCCGCCCTTCCGGCGAGCCACCGGAGCTGCTGCTCGCGGTCGCGGAAGCGCACGTTTTCGACGACGACGCCGAGCGTGCGGGTGAGCGATTGCAGCAGGCGGCGGTCGTCGCTGAGGAACGGGACGCCGTCCGGCCGGTCCTCCAGCGAGATTTCAGGCCCGGCGTCGCCGAAGCGGACATGAACGCGGGTTTGGAAAATGCGCCCGAGGCACTCCGCGGCGCGGGCGGCGAGATCCGGCTCGTCCGACGCGGCCTGCGATTCGCTCACGAATAGCCGCTCGGCCTCGGGAGCGGGGTAGCGCCGGTGCAGCCAGAGCCGGTCGATGGCGCCGGCGAGCCGGTCGTACAGCCACGGCGCGGCGAGCCATAACGGCATGACGAGCAACGCATGCCGCCACGGCTCGATCAGGCTGACGACCACCATTCCCAGGGCCAGAAACGCGCCGCGCTTCATGATCACGTCGAAGAACGCCAGCCGCTCCTGATGGTAGAGGGCGACGGCGAAGAATCCCAGCAGCAGATAGTCGGGCAGCAGCGCCAGAATCGGATGGGCGAAGGCCAGGTTGAGCCCCGCGCAGGCGACGGTGAGGCAGAGCAGCATCCGATTCCAGCGGCGGATCGGGCCCGGCCCCGGCGCCGCTTGCACGATCAGCCCGAACGCCCCAGCGGCGCCGAGCATAGCCACGCGGGCGCCGTCCAGCTTTTCGCTGAAGTGCGCCCCCGCCGCCAGCACCGCGCCGGCCGCATAAAACGCCGCGATGCCCCACCGCCAGCGCCGGCCGCGCCCCTCGCCACTCCAGACCAGGTGCAGCAGCAGGCACGGCATCATGCCGGTGACGATGTCCTGCGCGAAGAGCACGGCGTCGGGCGGGTCGAGCGCGCGCGCCAGGTTGAGGAGGAAGGCCGCGGCGCAGGCGGCCGTGAACACGGGCAGGATCTCGGCGCGAACGCCCCGGCGCTCGCGCCAATACGACACCGCCAGCGCGCAAAAGGCCAGCGCGCCGAAGGTGTAGGGCAACAGCGTGACGAGATTGAGGAGTTCGTACCCGCTCATGTCAGGGGGCGTTCCGGACGGGCTTGCCCGTCACCACCCGCAGCACGTCGAGGATGGCCCGGTAATTGTTCTTATCGGCCTCCAGCAGGACGGCGCCCGGCTTGTCGCCGCCGTCGCGATACTCTATGCCGATAAAGTGCGTCTTGCTCTTGTGCAGGATGCCGAAGAGGGCCAGCGGCGTGGCCACCACGGTTAGCGCCACCATATCGGCGACGCGGCGGTGCGCCTCCTGTCCGTAACTCAAGGCGGTGACTTGCGCCGGCTGCATGCGAACCGTAACCCGATGCGCGAACATCAACACGATAGCATCGGGCGAGACCGTCAGGGTGGTATTCCAGTCGAACGGGTTCACCTTCGCCTCTACCGTGCCCCCGCTATAGCGCAGCTTGTTCCACGAGTTGCCGTCGGCCGCGGCGAGCGAGCAGACGAGCCCGAAAATGAGGACGCGGCGAATCACTGCGAGTTCAGTATAGGGTCGATCGCCGCGCGCAGCCAACGCAAACCGGATGAACGGTCGGGATCGCCGATGAGCGGCAGGCGCGCCGCTCACCGGCGAATTCGACCGTCCATGGGAATTCGGTCGGCCTGGCGGCTCTTCGGGCTTATTCTCGATACCAGAGCGACCCCATGAAACTGCTGTTCCTCGCGCTGCTCAGCCTCTCCTCCGCGGCCGCCGACGCCGCACGCGACAATCTCTGGCGCGAGGTGACCAATCCGCGGCTCGACGACGGAGCGGCCGGTCTCGCGCCTTCCCTGCTGGCGCCGCGGGTCTACATCGGGGCCGAGTTGGCGGAGGTCGGCTATAGCGGGCTGCAGCCTTCGTTCCCTGGCCTGTGGCAAATCAATGTGAAAGCGCCCGCCGCAGCCCCGGCGGGACAGGTCCCGATATTCGCCGCGATTGGCGGCTTGGCCAATAACGGGGTCACGTTGACGATCGCGAAATGAGAAAGGGAAACAGACGATGCGAACGATTCTTTCGAGAGTGCTGTGGATCGCGACCCTGACGGCCGGCGCCGCATTCGCCCAGAACAGCGATCTCGGCCTTCTCGCGGGCGCAGCGGTGGCGGTGTCGTCCAGCGTCGGCTCAGGCGGCGTCCGCAGTTCGGTCAACGGCAGCAGCGAGTTGAATTACGCGATTCAACTGCGGGAATCGGGCGGCGGGCGGCTATACCTGGAACTGCCCTCCATCCTCTCGACCTCGTCGACTGACGTCGTAGCCGGCGGCAATATCACGTCGTCGGTGCGCGGCACGGTGTTCTTCACGCCCGGACTGCGCTGGAAGTTCACGCCGGCGTCGCGGGTCTCTTTTTATGCAGCCGGCGGCGTGGGATTCGGCGCCTTTTTTCGGGTGCTGGATGTGGTGGGCGGCGGCACGGTGGCCAGCACGAACCGCGTCACCATCACCGGGGCTTTGGACGCGGGGGTGGGGCTCGATTTCCGTCTCACCCGGCTCGTCAGTCTGCGGGCGGAGGGCCGCGATGCCATGGCCAACTCCCGCGTCGACGGCAGCACCCATCACACGTTCTTCCTGATCGGGGCCGGCCTGCACTTCTAAAAGAACTAATGTTTTCCCCCGGTCCGGCCGATATTCACACTGAGGGAAATTGTGAAGTCACGCCGATGGAACGTTGGGATTAAGCTGATGGTCGGCTTCGCCTCGCTGCTGTCGCTGCTCTTGGTATCGGGATACGGGTCGCTGCGAATGATCGATGGGCTCGCCGTAGCCCTCGACGGAGCCGTGAATGTCACCGCCCGGAAACTGTCTCTGGCGGACAGTCTCTTGTCGGGACTGCGGGAGGTGCAGTTGGCGGCAGCATTGACTGAGATCTCGATCGTAAACGGAACGGTCGTAGGCCATGTAAAGGACAAGGCGGGCGAGGAGACGGTGTGCGCCAACTGCCACACCATGGACAATATCGCTTCGAACGAGCAGGCCGTTGCCGTTGCGTTCACGAATGTGAATCGGATCGCCGCGGAGTTGCGGCCGTTGGTCGCCGACGCCGACGAAGCCGGGGCCGTCGAACGGGTCGAGGGCGGCGCCGCTAAATGGCAGCCGCTGTACGGGAAGTATCTGCAGTTGGCCCACGAACACAACTTTCCGGCCGCCCACGAGATCATGCTCGGGGAGATCTATCCGATCGTGGCGGACATGTCCAAGGCCGCGGAAGTGGTGCGCGACAAGGAGCACGCGGCGCTGGAAGGGTCGAGGCGGCAAGTCCGGAGCACCGCATCCTCGAGTGTTTGGAGAGCGGTTCTCTCGATGGCGGTGTCGTTGTTGATTGGAATGGCGGTTCTGGTAGTGATTCGCCGGGTCACAAAGGTGATGCGGAGGTCTACGGGAGAGATTGCCGACATGACGGCGCAACTCGCCACGGCGACCTCCCACATCGCCTCAGCCAGCGAAGCTCTGGCGCAGACGGCGACCGAGCAGTCGTCGTCGCTGGAGGTGACGTGCGCGTCCTCCGAGCATATCCGCTCCGTGTCCGGGGATAATGTCACCGAAATGCGCGCCGCGTCCGATATCACTGCCCGGGTGAACGCGCGGGTCGAAGAAGCCAACGAGATGCTCAACCAGACCGTTTCGGCGATGGGCGAAATCGACGGCAGCGCCCAGAAAATCTCGAAGATCGCCGGCATGATCGATGAAATCGCGTTTCAAACCAACCTTCTGTCCCTCAATGCGGCGATCGAAGCCGCCAGAGCCGGGGAGGCAGGTCTTGGTTTCGGGATCGTGGCCGAAGAGGTGCGCCGCCTGGCGCGCCAGTGTTCGGCCGCGGCAGGCGACACGACCGCGCTGATCGCGGAATCGATCGCGGCCTCCCGCGCGGGAAAAGCGCGGCTGGAGAGCCTCTCTCGCGCCATTGAGTCCATTACGACGCTGTCCGCCACGATGGAAAAGAGCGTGACGACGGTGCATTCGGCCAGCGAAGCTCAGCAACAGTCCGTCCAACAGATGGGAACGGCTTTGGTCCAGATGGAAAAGGTCACCCAGAACATCGCTTCGTGCGCCGAGGAGAACGCAGCTGCCGGCGAGGAACTGCGGGCTCAATCGGCCGTGCTGCGCCAGGTCGCCGGCAACTTGAAGGAGTTGATCGGCTAGGGCTACGCGCCGCGCGACACGCCCGCAGGGGCCAGGCGGCTGCGAATCTGATTCATTACGTCGGACGCCAGGAAAGGCTTCCGCAAGACCGGGAAGTTGTGCTCTTCGCAGAGCGCCTCTTCCTCGGGCGGGAGAATCGTTCCCGTCATGACGATCACCAGCATCTGCGGAACGGCCTGCAGGAACTCGACGCCGAGTTCCACGCCGTTTCCGTCCGGAAGCATATAGTCCAGCAAAGCGGCGTTGGGCTTGTGGGTCTGCACTAGTCGCTTGGCTTCGGTGGCCGATTCCGCCGTCAGCAGCGTCCAGCCGTCATTGGCCATCAATCGCTCGAGGAAGTGCAAGAGGTCCCGATTGTCGTCCACCAGCAGGACGGTGGGATTGGCCGGGGCGGCGGTCAGCACGGCGTCGGCGGCGCGAATGGACAACTTCTCGGCCGCCGCGTCGACTTCAATCCAGACGCGCGCCCCGGGGTTGACCTGATTGGTCGCCACCATCGTGGCCAGTGGTTGCGTCAGGAAACGATGAATGGTGCGGTTCAACTCGCGGGCGCCGTACTCGGAGCTGGTGCCCTTTTGCAGTAGGAACTGCCGCGCCTCTAACGGCACGTCGAGCACGAAGGAGCGGTTGCCCAGCCGGGTGTTGACGTGGTTCTGCAGGTCCGCGATCTGCTTATCGAGGATCGCCGACAGCGATTCCGGCGTCAGCGGCTGATAGGTGATGATGCAATCGATGCGGTTGACGAATTCGGGCGAGAAGCGCTTGCGCACGGCGACCAGCGCGATGCTCTGCAGCTTATTGGTCAGGTCCGCGCGCTCCGCCGGCTTGACCGACTGGAAGCCGAATTCGGGATTGATCTCGCGCATCATCTCGCGCGCGCCGAGATTGCTCGTGAGAAAGACCAGGCTTTTTTCGAAGTTGACGGTGGAGTTGTCGCCGAGCCGCAAGAGCCCTTTATCCAGGACGCCGAGGAGCAGGCGCGTCATCGAAGGAGCGGCCTTCTCTATCTCGTCGAACAGCACCAGGGACAGGCTGCACCGCTCGCTTGTCACGGCATTCAGCTTCTGCTGCGTGAGCATCGGCTGGGTTTCGCGGTGGCCCAGATACCCGGGAGGGGCGCCGATCAACTTGGCGACTTCGTGCTCCATCTGGAACTCGCCGCAATCCACCTTGAGAACGTTTTTCTCGCTGCCGTGCAGGACCTCGGCGAGCGCTTCGACGGTCTTGGTTTTGCCGGTTCCGGTGGGTCCGAGGAGGAGGAAGATGCCGACCGGTCGGCCTTCCGGCGCCAGCCCGGCCTGGAACATCTGAATATAGGGAACAATCACCTTGGTGGCGGCGGGCTGCCCCACCACCTTTTGGGAAAGAACCGCTGTCAGATCCTCCACCAGATCGGTGGATTGTTTCTTGTTCCGGCTTAGCGAACTACGGGGTTTTTCTGAGAGACCTTCGGATTTCACGATAGCGGCCGCCGGGTTCTTGACCCGCGTGCGCCGCTTCTCTTCCGGACGATTCGGCTCTTTCATTTAGATGCCCTGTGAGTCAACGAAGCAAATTTACCAAACACCGGCGCGCAAACGCAAAACCGCTGGCTTCCGAATGTGATATGCCGTCTACACTCTGTCCTTTTAACATGCGGCGGCGGCCAACGTATGTGAACTTTCGCACCGGACGGCGCGAAGAGGGGGTAGGTATGGTCGGAATGGCCCAGGACTACCTGTGCCGGAAGGTGATTCTGCCTTTGGTGAGATCGTAAGGGGACAATTCCAGTGTGACTTTATCACCGGCCAGAACGCGGATGCGGTTGCGGCGCAACCGGCCGGCCAAATGGGCCAGGACGACGCGATTATGTTCCAGTTCGACGCTGAAGAGACCGCTCGGAAACTTCTCGAGCACCGTGCCGGTGACTTCAATGCTGTCTTCTTTGCTCATAGACCTCCAGGTTTTTGATTTTTTTGCGAGCCAGCCGGCTGGACTGCCGGCCGGCCGGCTCGCGAACTGCTTAGGCCGCTGTGACGTTGGTCGCTTGCAGACCTTTGGGGCCCTTCGTCACTTCGAATTCCACTCGCGCGCCTTCATCCAGAGTCCGATATCCCTGCGTTTGAATCGCCGAGAAGTGCACGAAGACGTCCTCTCCGTTTTCACGCTGGATAAAGCCGTAGCCCTTGGCTGCGTTGAACCACTTCACTGTACCTTTTTCTTTCATCTGCCTATATTCCTTCTTCTATTTCACTCAAAAATGCATTTTCGACCCCGGCCGGGCCCCCACGCCCAAAAAAAGGGGGTGCGGATGGACTCACGCAACCCCCTTAATCGACGAAGCGGAAAACTAGAGTCAAATGCCCTTCCATTATACAACATGGACGGGTTCGCACCAGACCGCCGGGGTTGTGGCGCGCCGCTCCAAATGCCGGTCACCGGGCGGGCGGGAACTGCCACAAATAGAAACCGTGGCCGACTTTCTCGGTGGGCGGAATCCGGTCCGGCCACAGCACGACGTCGGGCCTTGCCATGCCCAATCCCAGCCGCCGCGCCTTCCAGTACGTCAGGCTGATCGCACACCACCCCGGGGGAGGTTGCAGCCCGTTCATGCGGTCGGTCGTCGGGGGCATGCCATGCTCCCGGTAGTCCACGGTCAGGAGATTCATGACGGTGACCCGGTCCGCCCCGACCTGCTGCAAGCGGTGCGCCAGGCGCTTGAGATCCTGCCCCCAGTCGAGGTCGGAATCCACCACGATCTTCTCCGGGTTGTCTCCCGCCAACTCGTTGAAATAAGGCAGATAGTCCGGATGGCTGAGGAGGGACGCCGCGAACAGCCAGGCGAGGATGAGCGCAAGCGCCGGGACCGCCCAGGCTCTCGACGGAGCCAACCGGAGAAGATACACCGCGCCGCCCGCGGACACCAGCGAAAACCCCATATAGACCGGAAGCACGTGACGTACGCCGATGTCGATATTGCCGGCCATCGCCACCGCCAGGACCGCGACCGAAAATGCCAGTGGGATCCAGGCGCGTCTCGCCAAAACACCGATTCCTACCCCGGTAAGCAGCAAAAACGCCAGAGGCGTCTTCACCCCCAGCACGACCGGGAAGAAGTACCACCACCCGGTGGCGCTCTGCCGTCCGAAGAGGTAGCTCGCGTGGCCGCCCTTGTTGTGCGCCATGACGCTGCGGATTCCCTGAAACAGCTCCGGCGCGGGCACGCCACCGGCGAAGGAAAAGCGATAACCGGCCCAGATGACCAGGGCGCCGCCGGCCACAGCCAGGAGGAACATCGCGGCCCTGCCGCGCGCCTCGCGGGCGATCCGCGCCGCGCCGGGGCGTTCGGTCCAAAGATACGCCGCGGCCGCCAGTGCCAACGCCGCCGGCAGGTAGGCAAGGCTAGAGAATTTCGAGAGCGCCGCAAGACCGGCGCACGCGCCGAACAAGAGCGACCGCTGCCAGGAGGGCTGTTCCAGCCACAACATCGCCGTGAGAAACGCGGCACCCAACCAGGCGGTGAGCGCCATATCGGTCGTGGCCAACCCGGCATGCGCCAACACCGGCGGCAGGAAGCTGAAGAGAACGGTGGCGATGGCCCCGGTGGCCGCATCGAAATACCGCCGCCCCCATTCGAAGACGACCAGGCAGGCAACCCAGAAGAACGGCAGGATGCCGAGGCGCGCCGCGGCCAGCACGCGATCGTATTGATGGCCGCGATAAAGAATCGCCGTGCCCTCGGTCAACAGACCGTCCAGATCGTCGGTCCGCGCCGCCTTGGTCGACCGGCCGCCCAGCACATACGGCCCCAGCGCAGCCGCGATACGCGCCAGCGGCGGGTGTTGCGGCTCCCAGCTATACGCTTTCCGGTCGAGCCATTGCATCCCGGCGCCGATGTGCGCGGGCTCGTCCATGGTGTGGTTGAAGACGTTGTACGTCGCGACGATCCGCGCGGTCGCGAGCAGCACCGCGGCGAGGGCAATCAGCCGCGCGTAGCGGGAGGCAAAATCCAGCAGGACGGGCGCGGCTTCCGGACCAGCGGGGGCGGCAACTGCGACAGGGGCGTCGCTGCGGAGCTTTCGCGCTTTCTTGGCCATTCATTAGTTTCTAGCACAGCCGAATCTGAGAATTCTCTCAGAAACGCTCATGCAGCGAGCTGATCGGTCCCTGTAATAGGCCGTTTCAACTTTGCTGGTGGGCTTTGAGCCTTCGTCGGGTCGGTGATCGAACAGGGAATGCGCCAACGGTCTGCGGACGCGCTTGCGGAACAGGGGGAACATGCGGGCAGCCTTGACGCCTGTATCGGTTAG
>CAZSQK010000186.1:0-9635 GCA_964608645.1 uncultured Solibacteraceae bacterium
AAACGCCGAATTGAGAGTCTGTCCGGTCGGAGCATCGAATGCCACGCGCGTTCCGTTCACGATAGACGGCTGGAATTGCCTCGGTGCGTCCGCAGGCTTGTAAAGAGAGGGAACGAAGGCGGACGCCCTGCCATCGTTCTGGTGGAACCAGGAGGAGTAGTCGAAACGAAGACCGTATTCCAGAGTCACCCTCTTACTGACCTTCCAGCTGTCCTGTACGTACCAGTCGAGCACGTACCGGAACATCAGCAGCGGGATGCGCGTGTTCGTTTCCGTGTAGGAATAGTAGTTGCCGAGGAGTTCGTTGGCGAACGCATTACCCGAGTTCAGAGGGTTGGCGGTATTGATTCCGAAATCGAAGGCGCCGTTGGAAGTGCCCGACCGCCCCTCAATGTCACGCCCGCGATCCCAGAAAAGGCCGCCTTTGAACGTGTGGGCGCCCCTAATCAACGTTGTGCCGTGGTTGATATTGAACTGGAAGTCGGAGCCCGGGATTCCCAACCGCCCGCCATACCCGAATAGCGTCGGATTCGTGGTGCTGCCGTAGGTGACGTTTGGCGTCAGATTAAATGGGTTGTCGTGTGGGGCCGGAAACAGATACGGGAGGCTGTCGATGCCAAGACCCGCCCGCGAACCCTTCTGGGCCAGAGCCTGAAAGTCGTCTTTCTCCTCGCGTTCGATGCTGTGCCGCACGCCGACGGTGAAATCAGAAATGAGATGCGGGCTCCAGATGTGGGTGTAGTTGAGCGCCATCGAGTCGTCATAGTACTGGTAGTGTGAATCGAGATAGGGCCAGAGAAAGCTGGTGCCATATGCGACGGTGCCACCCGGGCCGTGGGTGTCCTTGTGCCATATCGCGCCGCGGAAGTATATTGAGTCCTTGTCGGTCAGTTTTTCGTCGATCCGGAATACATGCTGCCAGTTCGGAATCGTAAGGATAGGAACGAGCTGGTAGTTGTATGAGCCGTTGTTCGGCACGTTGGGGAGCGGATACACATTGATTAGGGCCTGCCCGACAGGGCTGATCCGAGAGGCGGGTATCAGGCCGCCCGGAAACGGCGCTTTCGTCTGGGGATCGACGGGCGCGTTTGTTCCCATTCCGCCCACTACGGACTGTGAAAAATTCCCCTGCTTTTCGAGCGCGGTGGGCATGTTGTAGAAGGTAATGTTCGAGACGCTGCCGCTCGGGATCTTGCTGGTCGTGTCGTCCCAGGAATAGAAAAAGAACAGCTTTGACTTATTCGTGTTTAGCTTCGGGATAGCCCAGGGAAAGACTCCGCCAAAGGTGGCGCCCACGGTGTTGAACTTGTATTTAGCGGGTGACGAATTCAGGAGGGGGCTGGCAGATCGGTTACGGAAGAAATCGTTGGCGTTGAAAGCATCATTGCGGACATACCAGTACGCTCCGCCGTGATACTCCTTGGTTCCGGCGCGGGTTACCATCTGGATAGTCACGCCCGGGTTACGGCCAAATTCTGCCTGGTAGCTGCCCAGCAAAACTCTGACTTCCTGAGTGGCGTCCATATTGACCTCGCCGCTCAAGCCGGATGGAGCGCCCATGTCGTTGGCGACAATGCCGTCCACCGTGAGATTCTGGCTGTCATTTCGCACGCCTTCGGCAGCGCCCATGCTGGCCCCGAAACCGCTGGCGCCGCCAAACGCGTCCTGATCGCCCGTCATCTGGACCCCGGGAAGCGTTCGCATCAAGCCGGTCAGATCGCGGCCCTTGACCGGGATGGTGCTGAACTGGTCTCGCGTGATTTCACCCGAATTCTCCGCGCTCTGTGTCGACACCTGCGCCGTTTGGGCCGTGACTGCGATTGTTTCCGTGACGGCGCCTAAAGCCAGGCGAAGTTCTCCTAACGCCAGGTGCCCGTTCGGTGTTAACACGTTGCCTGTGTTGCGGTATGTCCGGAAACCTGACATTTCCACCTGCACCGTATACGTGGCCGGCAGAAGTGACGGAAAGTTGAAGTCGCCGGTTGCGGTTGTAACCGCTCGGCGCGCGTCTCCGGTGGCTTCATTTATGACCGACACCTTAGCCGACGGGATAATAGTCCCCGACTGGTCGATCACAGTCCCCGTTATCGTACCCGTAGTTGTTTGCGCATATATACACGCTACGAATACGACCAGTGCGATAACCCTCAGCGCCCAATTTGCACCGATGCTTAGGGTTCGCCGTTGAAATGCCCGCGCCCCGTTGAACTCGAGTCTCATAGGCTGTTTTCCACACCCCAAAGTGCGTCATCGGGCAAGAAAAAAGCCGCCCCTTAGAACCCGGACAGGTGTCTTAGGGGCGGCTCTCTGAATCTCTTGCCGCGATGTTTACCGAAGGAATCTATCACGGACATCGGAAGCCGTCAATGAAAATCTTCGGCCGTCCCGAATTTGTCCGGGCCGGTGCGATTTACCAGCTACTCGACATCGTAAAAAACAAATCGACAGTCTGGCTCGGTCGTGATATTGTTTCTGATCGAGGGCAAGAGCACTAGAGAGCCGCCCGTGGTTTTTCTCCACGGGCGGCTTTTTGTTTGTTCGCCGGCTGTTCCCGCAAGCGCGGGCGTCCGGCCGCGGAATGAAGTTCAGGTGGGGGATCCAAGATGATGCGCGTCAGAGACCACCGGCGGAGGCTTGTCGGTTTGGCTCACCCACCATCCAGAGAGGGGTAAATCAATGAATAAAGACCGGGCCCGCAAAGACAGTCACGACGACGTGTCCCGTCGAGCCTTAGTGAAAGGTGTAGCGGCCGCATCCATGGCGCCGCTTTTGAGTGCACAGGCGCCTCAGGGCGGACCGCAGTCTCCAACAGCCGGACAACCGGCCAGTGCCGCCGGACGGGCAGGCGGCCGGGGAGGCCGCGGACCCGCCCAAGGCGGTAACGGTCCAATTCGAGTGCTGTTCGTCAGCAAGTTCCATCCCTTCGATCGCGAGGGCCTCTTCGCGACGCTGGACTCCATGGGGAAGGACATAACCTGGACTCATGTTGAGCATCCGGCTGCCGCTGCGTTCTTCGATCCCAAGCTGGCAGCCCCGTATGACGTTTTCCTGTTCTACGACGCCTACACGGGGCGCGTTCAGAAAACGAACCCCGATGGCGCCACCTCCACCGAATACACCCCGCCTTCCCCGGAGATTCAGGCAAATTTCAAGCATCTCCTGCAAAACGGCGACAAGGGATTCGTCTTCCTGCATCATGCCATCGCCGCATGGGTGCATACCTGGCCGGAATACGTCGAGGTGACGGGCGGTGCTGCGGATTGGGGTACTCCGCTCAAAAACATCCGCGGCAAGGATTATCCGGCCTCCGGCGCCAAGGGCGGAACCCAGCAGCACATCACCATCGTGGACAAGGAGCATCCCGTGACCCTGGGCGTCAGCGACTTCGACATTGTCGATGAAGTCTATCTCTGCCCTATGTTCGAAGACTCCGTGCATTGCATCATGCGCAGCGACTTCAAGCCGGTGGCGGAAACTTTTGCGCCGCGCGCGGCGGGCCATCCTCCGGGGAGCAACATGACCGGCTGGGTGAAGACTGCGGAGAGGTCACCGATCGTCTACATTCAGCATGGCCACGATAAGGTGGCATGGGAGAATCCCGCTTTCCGCACGCTGCTGATGAATGCGATCCGATGGACGGCCTCCAAGGAAGCGAAGGATTGGGCTCACGCGAACCCTAAGAAGATCTTCGCTTAGTTGCCGGTTAAGTCGCGTGCCGGTCTACACCACCATTCAGGAGAACTGATGAAACGAGAGCGTAGCCTTAAGCAACAGGGGTTATCCCGTCGAGCACTGGCGGGAGGCGTTGCGGCATCCGTGTTGCCGCTGTTAAGCGCTCAGACGCCTCAGGGCGCAGCGCAGGCTCCCCCGCCCGGTCAACCTGCTGCCGGCGCCGGACGGGGGGGAGGGCGTGGCGGCCGGGGGCCCGCTCAAGGCGGTAGTGGCCCGACGAAAGTGCTCTTCATCAGCAAGTATCACCCCTTCGATCGTGAGGCTCTCTTCTCCACCCTGGACTCCATGGGCAAGGATATTTCCTGGACTCACGTGGAGCATCCGGCCGCGGCCGCTTTCTTCGATCCCATGCTCGCGGCCCAATTCGACGTTTTCCTGTTCTACGATGCCTTCACCGGGCGCGTGCAGAAAACCAATCCCGACGGCACAATGGCCACTGAGTACGCCGCGCCCCCGCCGGAAGTCAAAGCGAATCTAAAGCAGCTCCTGCAGAATGGCGACAAGGGATTCGTGTTCTTCCATCACGCGATCGCGGCATGGGTGCATACCTGGCCGGAGTACGTTGAGGTGATGGGTGCAGCTGCCGATTGGGGTGCTCCGCTCAAGAACATCCGAGGCAAGGATTATCCTGTCTCCGGCTTCCAGATGAACACGAATCAGCACATTACGATCGTCGATAAAGACCATCCCGTGACGAGAGGCGTGAGCGACTTCGACATCGTGGACGAAGTTTACCTTTGCCCCATGTTCGAAGACTCGGTTCACTGCCTGATGCGCACCGATTACAAAGCCGTGCCGGATAATTTCGGACCGCGCACGGCGGGGCACCCTCCAGGAAGCAATATGACCGGTTGGGTAAAGACTGCGGAGCGGTCGCCGGTGGTCTATATTCAGCACGGCCACGACAAGGTTGCGTGGGAGAATCCCGCCTTCAAGACGCTCTTACTGAATGCGATCAAGTGGACCGCCTCGAAAGAGGCCAAGGACTGGTCCCACGCCAACCCGAGAAAAATCTTCGCTTAGCTCACATAAAAAAATCAATACGAGAGGAAAGAGAGACGATTCATATGGCGGCCAAAAAGCTGTTGATGTTAGTCGGCGATTATGTCGAAGATTACGAAGTGATGGTGCCTTTTCAGGCGCTCCTCATGACCGGACACACTGTACACGCGGTCTGCCCGAACAAGAAAGCCGGCGAAAGCGTCCGCACCGCCGTGCACGATTTTGACGGGGCCCAGACGTATTCCGAGAAACCTGGCCACAATTTCACCGTCAACGCCACGTTCGCAGATGTGCGTGAAGCGGATTACGACGCGCTGGTAGTTCCGGGCGGACGCTCCCCCGAGTATTTGCGCCTCGATCCGCGCGTGATCGAGATCGTCAGGCACTTCGCCGGCGCCAATAAACCAATTGCCGCAATATGTCACGGCGCCCAACTGCTGGCCGCGGCGAACGTGCTCCAAGGCAAGAGTTGCAGTTGTTATCCCGCGTGTTCACCGGAAGTGACCGCCGCAGGAGCGACGTATGCAGACATTGGAATCGACCAGGCCCACACTAGCGGCAATCTGGTCACCGCGCCCGCATGGCCTGCCCATCCGGCATGGCTTGCCCAGTTCCTCAAGGTTCTGGGAACTCGGATCGAGCTGTAGCTGCGCTGGTCCTTTTATTTCGGCCTGTCCGAGGAGAGATCTACATGACGATGACGGTTCGTTTACTGGCGCTCGCGACTGCCGGCGCCATGCTATGGGCTCAAGCGCCGGGAACGCCAGGCGGACCGGAAACAAGGGGGGGGCGCGGGGGCGGCGGTCGCGGGGGGCGGCGTGTAGAACCGAACCGCGAAGCAAAAGTCCCGCCGGTGCCCTTTGAGCGGATCGTTCGCGGGCAGCAGGAACCCCAAAACTGGTTGACCTATTCGGGCAACTATAACGGCCAAAGGCACAGCCCACTAACGCAGATTACGCCGGCCAACGCGCGCGACCTCTCGCTGAAATGGGTTTACCAGGCCCGTTCCGTGGAAAAACACGAGGTCACACCGCTGGTGGTGGACGGAATCATGTTCACCGTCCAGGGTCCCAACGATGTGATCGCACTGGACGCCGCTACCGGCAAGACCATCTGGCAACATTATTACCGGCCTGCGGAAGGAACCCGGAATCCCTGTTGTGGCAATGTGACGCGCGGCGTTGCCATTCTCGGCGACAAGGTCTTCCTGGCCGCGCTCGATGCGAAGTTGATTGCGCTGGACGCCAAGACCGGCAACGAGTTGTGGTCAACTCAGGTTGGGGATTACAAGCAGCAGTACGCGATGACGGTCGCGCCTCTGGCAGTCAAGGATAAGATCATTACGGGCGTGGCCGGCGGAGAACATGGCATCCGGGGTTTCCTGGCCGCCTACGACGCGAACACGGGCAAGCAGGTCTGGCGGTTCAACACCGTTCCAGGCCCCGGAGAGCCCGGCTACGAAACCTGGCTCGGGAAGGACGGGAAGCCCAACGACTCCTATCTGCATGGCGGAGCTGCCATCTGGACTACAGGTTCCTATGATCCGGAGACAAACCTCACCATGTGGGGAACGGGGAACGCCGGCCCGGACTACAACGGCGACAATCGTCTCGGTGATAATCTGTATAGCTCTTCGGTAGTGGCGCTGGATGTCGATACCGGGAAGCTGAAGTGGCATTACCAGTTTCTTCCGCACGACGAATTCGATTGGGATGCAA
Source organism: uncultured Solibacteraceae bacterium (assembly GCA_964608645.1). Taxonomy (GTDB): domain Bacteria; phylum Acidobacteriota; class Terriglobia; order Bryobacterales; family Bryobacteraceae; genus CAZSQK01. Next base: position 6,453 of record CAZSQK010000186.1, read on the forward strand.
CCCAGATTCCGGTGCTGGCCGATATCGCCTTCCATGGCCGCCCGGTCAAGGCAATGCTGTGGGCACACCGCAACGGTGTCGCATATGTCCTGGATCGCATGACCGGCCAGTTCCTGTCGGGGAAGCCTTTCGCCAAAACAAATTGGCTTACCGGCTTCGACGAGAAGGGCCGGCCGATGCGCGCTCCCGGGATTCTGCCCAGCAAGGCAGGAACACTCGTTTACCCGGGCAACCAGGGCGCCACGAATTGGTATAGCCCTTCATATAGCCCCGCTACCGAGTTGTTTTATATCCCCACCAGGGAGAACACTGCCAGCATGTACCGAAAGGAAGATTCGCCTCCCGAGTTCGAAGAAGGATCGAGCTTCATGGGCTTGGGCCCGATCCACCAGGCTCCGACGAATGACGAGGTGTTCAGCTCGATCGTGGCTTGGGATCCGAAAGCCGGCGAGCGGAAATGGACCTATAAGATGTCGGCGCAATCCACCGAAGGCGGCGTGCTGACCACGGCTTCGAACTTGTTGTTCTCCGGCGGGCGCGATGGGCAGTTCTTTGCGCTGGATGCCGCCACTGGCAAGCTGCTTTGGGAAACCAACCTCGGACCGTCAATTGCTGCCGCTCCGATCACTTACGTGGTCAACGGAAGACAGTTCGTGAGCATCCAGTGCGGCAACTCCTTGTACACATTCGGAATCAGATAGCTGAGGTACAATCGATGCGAATATCCGTTCATCTCGTAAAGGAGTAGTCATGACCAGTCATCGCATTGTCCTTGCAGCCGGAATGGTTGTCCTCACCTGTTGTGTCCTCGCGCTAGATGGCCAACCGAAGGATCAGAAGCTCGACCCGGCAATCCTGGTCGAGGCGCCGGTGGCGCCGCAAATGGTTGTCGATTCCGATGGAACGCTGCACTTCGGCCCACGCACCGTTCCGCCGCCCGCTCTTGCCAGCCCGGAGGCCAGACAAACGTACACACGTCAGATGTTGCGGAAGGCGCAAGCTTCAGCCGCTAAAGGCGGACTGGCTTCGGCGCGAACCGCGGAAACGATTGAGGGCGGACGTTCAGGCGGGGGCATGGGTAAGGACGCCGCCCTCAAGATCTATCCCGTAGTTGTAGAGGATTCGAAGATTGGCGGAATCGGCGTCACCATCTATTCTCCCAAAACGATTCCCGCCAGGAATCGGAATAAGGTGGCGCTGGAGTTCGAGATGGACGCCGAAGCCATCGCCGTGGCCAGTCTGGGCCAATTCAAAGTGATCAAAGTCAATTACCGCGGCGGCGGCCCATCCATCCCAGGTAATGAGGACATCGTCGCCGTCTATCGCGAACTGCTGAAGACACACAAACCGAAGAGCATTGGCATGTTCGGCGCGTCCGGCGGATGCACCCTTGCCCAAACCACGATCCTGTGGCTTCCGGAGCAGAAGCTCCCCCTACCCGGCGCGGTAGGGCTGGGCACCTGCTCGGGCGGATCGAACCCGGGAGATGCGCGGTTCACCATGAACGGTCTCGACGAGGAGCTGTCCACTGTCTTTCGGGGGGGCGCGCCTTACCGCCCGCCTGCCACTCCGCGAAAACCCGGCGAACCTCCCGCCACGGCCCTCGATGGCGATATCCCGAAGGGTTACCCGCCTGCGTTTCTGATTTCCGGCACTCGAGATATGTGCCTGAGCCAGACGGTGGTGCTGCATCGCAAACTCCTCAAAGCGGGTGTGGACGCGGATCTCAACGTCTTCGAGGGCATGTGGCACTTCTTTTGGGTGAATCCCGAATTGCCGGAGGCGCGCGATGCCATGACGGCGTTGGCAAGTTTCTTCAATCGCCATCTGGAGTAATGGCCCGCGTTCACCCGGTTGCGGCAATCCAGCGCTACTTCACGTAAGCTCTCTGGCGGTAATACTTCATCGCTCCTGGAGCCATGGGGATTACCGTGCTCTTGGCAACCATTCTGGTGTCGTAGTACCACGGATCGCCGTACATCCGGAACAACTCCTGATGCTCATCCAGAGCTTTCGCGACGGCGTAGGAAAAGTTGTCAGGCGCATCGTCGCGGACGTAGATCGCATGCGCTGAACGCATGACCGTCGGAATAGGACGCTCCACTCCGCGCAGAAGTGCGATGGGAGCGGTTGCCCGTACATACCCGCGTTGTCCTGCGAGCTTCGTAAGTAGCGCTTCTGGAAGATCGAAAAACACCAGGTCATCGAGCTGGCTGACTTCGTACCACATACGCTGTTCGGGAGTATAGACGAGCAAAGCTCCCCCGATAAACACATCGGCGCCAGCCCGCTCTTCGCGGTTCGCGGTTCGAATGAAGCCGCCGCCTTTCGCCTTGAGGCCTTCTTCGGTGATGCCGTAAAACGAGAGAACCTGCTCAATAACCGCGTCGCGGGCGCCGGTAGCAATCCGAGTGGGCTGGTTTCGCTCTTTGATTTGCGCAAGATCCGTGATGCCGGATCTTTTGTTCGCCGCCGCCATCAGAAAATTGGGCTGTTGCACGAGCGCGATGATCCGGTAATTGCGACGCTGCTTGTGGTCGGCGGCGTACGCCCCCACCCCGTTCCAGGCATCGAGGAGGTTGACTTCGCTGGTGGCGCTGATATCGGGTACGGCATCCGGAGGAGGTTCGACATATCCCGCGGTCGGATACTCTCCAGCCCCGGGCGGCACGACGGGCTTGGTCTTGTCGGCCATCTCGCGAGGCCCGTAATTCGACCAGCAAACCCAACAAATCACGACGTCGTAACCGTATGGTTTCATCGCGGCCTGCGTGATCGCGGCGAGAACACCCCATGGACAAGCCTTACAAGCGCCCGCGAACACCGGACGTTTGATCTCGATTCCCGTCTTTCCAACATCCACCGGCTTGAGCGAATCCTGCGACGCTAGCGGGCGCTGTGCGTCAGCAATGCCCAGAACGGCGAGCAATATGAGAAGCGGCACGGCCTGCCTCAATAAACCTATTCGCATCCGTCTCTCCTTTTCCTAATCAGCAGCACGATCATATAGCAGCAAACAGGCGGTGCGCAATGATTTTGTTATTTTTGGGCGAACGTGGAATCATGTGAACTCCGCTGAGTCTCGGCCGAATAGCGGTCATTTCTACTTTGCCTTGAAAGTCGAATTCGCGATGTGTCAACGCAAAATAGAAATGTCCTATTCCCTGCAAAGTAGAAATGTCC
>CAZSQK010000187.1:0-8936 GCA_964608645.1 uncultured Solibacteraceae bacterium
AGTTAAATCCCCAATGGGCAGATGTTCTTGAGAGCGGCCACATCATAGCAGCGCTCCGGAACCTGGAAGGAGTAGCGAATGTGATGGCTGCGCCCACCGAAACGGTTTATCTGCTGTTCGGTAGCCCGTTGAGCATCGTCGGCCTGATCAAGTCGTTACGGGATAAGGGAAAATTGCCCCTGGTGAACCTGGATCTGCTATCCGGATTTTCGCGAGATTCGGTGAACGCCGAGTACCTGGCACGGTGCGGAGCCGCAGGCATCATTTCGACGCATTACGATGTACTGCGGGCATCGCGAAACCAGGGCCTGATCACGGTTCAGCGTACGTTTGGCATCGATTCCGCTGCGGTAGAGGCGGGGCTCCGCACTCTGACGCAGTTTCAACCAGACGCGGTCGAGGTCCTGCCCGCTGTCGCTGCGCCGCGGGTAGCCGCCCGGTTTCGCCAGGTCCACCCTTATCTGAGGGTCGTTGCAGGAGGTCTCTTGAACGACCTCAAAGAGGTTGAGCATATACTTGCATCGGGAATCGACGCGGTTTCTGTCAGCGACCCACGGATGTGGATTCGCTAATGTAGTGCGGCGTAAATAGTAACCAATAACCTGTGCCACGCCGTCTCTATAATCAGGAGACGATCGCATGCGTGTCGCACCCCCTGTAGTGCTCACCGAAGACCAGAAGCGTACCTTACATCAATGGGCGCGGGGCCGCTCGCTGCCTGCTCGACAAGTCGAACGCGCACGCGTTGTCCTACTGGCGGCGGCCGGCAAGCAGGATTTGGAGATCGCCGCTGAAGTTGGAATCAGCAACCAGAAAGCGGCGCGTTGGAGAAAGCGTTTCTTGAGATTTGGTTTAGCCGGTTTGGAAAAGGATGCGCCTCGACCTGGACGCACGCCAACCATCACGTCGTCCAAGGTGCAAGAAGTGGTTCGCAAGACTACACAGGAGAAGCCTGCCAACGCGACCCACTGGAGCACACGCACCATGGCCTTGGCGGCGGGTGTAAGCGAGAAGAGCATACGCCGCATCTGGCACAAGCATGGCCTGAAACCGCACTTATCTCGGACTTTCAAAGTCAGCAACGATCCGGAATTTGCTGAAAAGCTGGAGGCCATCGTCGGGCTCTACCTCAACCCGCCGGAGCATGCCATCGTACTTTGCGCAGACGAGAAAAGCCAGATCCAGGCACTGGACCGAACACAGCCTGGACTGCCAATCAAGAAGGGGCGCTGCGGAACCATGACCCACGACTACAAGCGAAACGGGACCGCAACCCTGTTTGCAGCGCTGAACGCCCTCGATGGGACCGTCATTAGCATGTGCGACGACCGACATCGCCACCAGGAATGGCTGAAGTTTCTCCGCGTGATCGACCATGTCACACCCGGCGGCCAACAGATCCACCTGATTGCGGACAACTACGCTACACACAAGCATCCCAAGGTACAACGGTGGTTGGCTCGCCACCCGAGATTCCACATCTACTTCACACCAACCAGCAGTTCGTGGCTCAACATGGTGGAGCGGTTCTTTCGCGACATCACTCAGAACCGAATCCGCCGCGGAGTCTTCCGGGATGTCGAGGAATTGATCATGGCGATCGGTGAGTACATCGACAAACACAACGACAACCCCAAGCCATTCGTGTGGACCGCCAAAGCTGCCGATATCCTCGAAAAGGTCAAGCGTGCCCGCAAAGCGCTCGATATTGGTTAATATGATTGCCGCACTACACTAACGTGCGCGGAGGGCCCATCCGCTGGTCAGGGTTGATCATCCGGTCAGGTCATGTGTGCCGGGTGGGAACAGTTCCTCGACGGTAACAGGCCGATCGATGATCCGCTGCTCTTGAGCGTACTGGATGATCTCCTCGAGAGTTTTACGGTTTGGCGCTATGCCATAGGGCAGCGGGTCTCCACCGATGATCTGCATCACCTTGCGGTGCATCATGTCCACTGAGGTCGGGTTCTGGATGTCGCCGCTTTTCAGGCGCCGCACGTAGTCGCGCTTGGACTCGGCGAAGGCGTTGAAAATGTCGACGGCCAATTCCGGGTGCATCTGCAGGATATCGTCCTTCACGACGATCAGATGGTTGATCGGGTAATGGCCGCGGCTGCGAAGGGCTTCAAAGGATTCCTCGGCAGCATGGGGAATCAGGCGCTTGACGTTCGGCGTTTCGGCATCGAGACCGATGGCGGCGGGCAGTTCTCCCGATTCCACCATGTCCGCCAATTGCCGGCCTTTTTCCATCGCGACTACGTTGCCGGGGGGACGGTATTCGGCGACGTGCTCATCTCCCGAAAGCACCCAGGTGATGGAATTCAGATCTACGCCATACTCGTGCTGCAGGATGGAGCGGGCCCAGAGGCCGGTGGTGACCGTGTAGCCGCGGTTGACCCCGACTTTCTTACCCTCGAGATCCTTGGGCGTCAGGATGCCGGACTGCGGGTTGTAGAGGATCGCGCCGTGATGGAACGCCCGCACCAGAAAAATTGGCAGGGCAGAGAACCGCTTCCCGTGAGCACGGGCCGTGATGTATGTGGTCAGCGCCATCTCCGAAACGTCGAACTCCAGTCCGCGGACCATGCGCCGAAATGCGCTGACAAGCGGATCCACTTCGATGAATTCGAGTTCGCACGTACGAGGCCTGACAGTCCCTTCCTTCAGGGCTCTGTTATTTCCCTGCGTTCGGGTCACCGTTTTCAGCCTCAGGTGAGACATCATCGGCATTCGTCTCCCGCTTACTGCCACGGCATCAAAGACGCGTGGATCACGTCCGGTACTCCGTGCCCCCCAACCGACCGGATCGCGAGGTCGACGTCGTTAAGCCCAAATCGGTGGGTGGTGACCATCTCGAGGGGGAACCGTTTGGAGGCAAGCTGCTGCAAAGCGAGTTCACAAGCGCGATAGCTATGTCCGCGGGCGCTCTTGATGGTGATGGCCTTAGAGGTAAGGCGGCCGATCGGGAAATCGGGAAAATAGGTCATCTCACCTTGGACGACCATCGTCCCGCCGCGGCGCCGGAGAGCCCCCACGCCCAGCAGGACGGGTGCGGTCCCGGCGCCGGCCGTGCAGTCGAGCACGATATCGACGCCCTTGCCGCCGGTGATCTCACGGATGCGGGCGAGGGGATCTTCGCCGTTCACGTCGATGGTGTAGTCGGCGCCCAGAGCTTTGGCGACGTCGAGCCGCGCCCGATCGCGAGAAGTTCCGCTGACGATGATCAGCGAGGCGCCGGCCTGCCTGCAGATGACGGTCTGGCTCAAACCCTGCTGGCCGGGGCCCTGGATCCACACCGTTGAGTCGTAGCTCACGCCGCCATCGAACAGCGACCATTCGACTCCGTTGGACATCGGTGTCGCCAGTCCGGCGAGTTCCGGAGTAAGGCCCGCGGGCACGTGGTGGAGGACAGCATTCCAGGGAAGATAGACGTATTGAGCAAAGCCGCCCCAAAGGTGGGGTGGAACTTCGGCGGGAGTGTACCCGTAACGAATCGCGCTGGGATTGTATCGCCAATCGGTGTTTTCGCAATGCCGGTATTGACCCTGGTGGCACCACTGGCATTGGCCGCAGGAGACGTAATGCTCGAGGAAGACGAGATCGCCTTCGCGGAACCCTTTTCGTTTGGTAAATTCGGCGCCAGCCTTGGCGATGTAGCCGATGTTTTCGTGGCCCATGATGACGGGAGCGCTCGAGGGAGGCTCGGCGTAAAGCTTCACATCGGTTCCACAGATCCCCGCCACCTCCATCTTCAGCAGAGCGCAATCGGGGGCGATTTCCGGCATGGGGAACTCGCGGATCTGGGTCGTTCCTGATGCGACTCTTACAGCGGCAAGCACGCTGGCCACAGTGTTCTCCCTCTCTTGGTGGATGTTGGTAGGAGTGTAGCATGAGCTCTTCCGCCGAGCCGATGGTGAGGAGTGATATCCTCGTGCATTAACCGGATCGAATTGAAATGCCTGTTGCGGAGATTGATGGCATCCTGACGCATTATGAAGTGATCGGTTCCGGCGCGCCGCTTTTGCTGTTCGCGCCCGGCGGATTCGACGCTCGCCGGCGGCAGTGGACCACGCTAGGCGTCTACGCGCGCACTGAGATGCTGGAGCACCTTTCACGCCGGTACCGGTGCATTCTCTTCGACCGCCGCGAATGCGGCGAGTCTGGCGGACGCATCGAACGTGTGACCTGGTCCCATTTCGCTGCACAAGGGAAAGGGCTGTTGGACCATCTGAAGATCGACCAGGCGCACGTGATGGGAGGGTGCATGGGATGCTGTGCGGCGCTGGCCTTCGCGGTGGCCTGGCCGAGTGCCGTGCAAAGCGTGGTTCTGTACTGGCCAGTCGGCGGGGCCAGGTATCGAATCAACGCGCACGCGCGGTTCGCCGAACACCTGGCCTATGTGCAGCAGTTCGGACTCGAGGAAGTGGTCCAACTGGTAAACAAGGAAGGCAAGGCGTTCAACAAGGATCCGAGAGGAGGGCCATGGGCATCGCCCATCCGGCTCGACCTCGCCTTTGCCCATGCGTTTCGCCGCTACGACGTGAACGCCTACAAGCTCATTATTGCGGGGATGGCGCGTACGCTGTTCGACCGCGACACCGCGCCCGGTGCGGAACCGGAGGACCTGCTGCGTCTCGATACGCCCGCTCTGATCGTTCCCGGCCATGACGCCTCCCACGCAACCTCGGCGGCCCGATATCTCGAAGAGTGCCTGCCTCGATCGGAGTATTGGGACGTACCCGTCGAGCAGCAGACTGTAGAGACAGTGCCGGACCGGCTTCTGAAGTTCCTCGACGCCACTACCGCGATCTGATCTTCCTCTCCGGCCCGGGTATATAATCGGTTGCCGAGGGGATCAGAAATGCGCACTCCTATGACACGGCGGGGCTTTTCCTGCCTTGCCGCCGCTTTTGCCGCAAAGGCATTGGATGCCGACTCCGGTTATCCATCGCGGAGTATCGATTTCATCATTCCGAAGGCTCCAGGCGGCGGTTTCGACTCCCTCGTTCGAATGATCTCTCCGCCCTTCGAACGGTTCCTTCCGCACAAAGTCAGCGTGGTGCCGGACAATATCCCGGCCGGCGGAGGTGGGAAGGGCATCAGTCAGCTTTACCGGTCCCGGCCGGACGGCTACACGCTGGGTGCAGTCGATATTCCGGGGACATTCATTCTGCAGGCACGGCAAGGCGGCGGCGCTTTCGATCTACAGAAGATGGTCTGGCTCTCTTCGCTGGCGAAACCCGAATACATGTGCCTGGCCGTGGGGCAGAATTCCCCGATCAAGAGCTTCGCGGATTTGAAAGCACTGGCGCAAAAACGCACGCTCAAGTTCACTTCCTCGGGTCCGGAAGGAACCGCTTACGCGGCCACCCTGGTGGGAGCGGCTCTGTTGGGTTTGAAAGCGCAGCTCATTACCGGCTACAAAGGATCGAGCGACTACGTAATAGGCGCGATTCGGGGGGACGGTGATGCGGTGATCGCTCCGATCTCGTCCGTCCGTCCGCTGCAAAAGGCGAACTCGCTGCGAGTGCTCGCGAGCTTCGAGTCCCACAGCACGTTTCCCGGCGTTCCCGATGCCACTGCACTCGGCCAACCCGATCTGACCAAGATCCTGCTGGAGCGAATGGTGGCTGCTCCCCCGGGCCTGCCCTCAGACATCAAGGCGATTATCTCGGGTGCTCTTACTAAAGCCCTGGGCGACCCTCAGACGGTGAACCTCGCCAAGAAGCTCGGGATCGAGCTGGCGCCAGACGGTCCCGACCAGGCAACGGCACGGATTCGCCAGAGCGCGGAGTTCTTCAATCAGTGGAAAAAGTACCTCACCGCCTGAGGCGGCGTCATTTGCGGTTCTAAAACAGCTCGGGAAAGTGGAAGGTCAGGACGGCATTCAGTCGCTTATCGGAAACCATCATGTTTCCGTGCGCCACGTCGAGAGCGACACCCCGTGGCATGCGCAGAATGCCTTTGGGGCCACCGATCGTCCATTTCGGCGGTACGTCGCCGTTATCGTTGATGCTCCACACGCCGACGAACGCTTCATCGGAGGACAGCTCAGCGTAGGGACCGGGGCCTCGCACACTGACGATGATTTCGCCTTTGGGTGGATAGACCGCCAGGGGGCCGCCGAACGTGTAAAGGTGGCTCTTGGGACCGCCGATCACAGCTTTGGGCTTCACGTCACCGGAATCGGTGCGATTGAAAATCAGAAGACGCGGCTGGCCGCGGCCGGCTTCGCCGCCCACGAGCAGGAGGTTGTGAACCGGGTCGACCGCGATCACGTTATCGCCGGAAAGCATCGTGTTGGGCCCCTTCAAAACGCGGATCGGGGCAACATCTCCCTGCGCGCCACGCGGGAAAACCAGGACACCGGCATCGCGCGTCGGAACGAAAATCTCATTGTGGACTATGTCCACCTCGAGGTGCTCCGGGGCATCGAGTTGAGTATGAGGACCCTGGATGATCCGGACGGGCGGCGTCTCGCCATCCGCCCCGCCCTGATAGGTGAGGATTGCCTGAGCGAACTGCTGGGGTACTGTGAACTCATCGCGGATGGAATCGTACACGACGCCGTGCATCGTGCGGCCCAACAAGCTGCCTTGTCCCTCCACTTTTCGAACGGGTTTTGCTCCTCCCTCCGCCAACCTGGCGAAGACGGCAATCTGCGGATGGGCCACTCAATTCGGAACCAGCAGTTGCTGCCGTTTGGTATCGAAGGCGATGGGGTGAGGGTTTCCCATGCCAGGCACCGGATCGGTGGCTTTGGCGCTGCGGATGACCCGCAGCGGCTCGGTGTCGCCGCTGGCGCGTGGGTTGTAAACCGTGGATGTGTGGTTCCCGAAGTTCGCGACCCAAAGCTCCTGATTTTTCTCATCGAAGAACACGCCCGTCGGGTTGCTGACCAGGCTCTTCGGTCCTTTGAGGACACGAAGCGGCGCCACGTCGCCATTGGCGGAGGCGTCGAAGACCAGAACCGAACTGCCGCCGTCGTTCGCAACGAAGAGTTCGTTCCGGGCCGGATCGAGCGCCAGACCGGTAGGCCAATCGAACTGGGTTTTCGGCCCTTGAATCGTGCGGAGAGGCTGAGCATCTCCTTTCGCATCCTCTGCGTAGACGGTAATCGACGGTGGCACAAAACGGCCGGAGCCCGGGACCGCGTCATCGCGGCTGAGCGGGAATCCATTTCCGCTTCGGCGCCGGCGCCCTTCTTCCACGGCGCGCGGAGCCACATCGTGCATCGATCCGTGATTGGCGACGAACAGGAGTTTCTTCTTCCGATCGATGGCCAGTCCGTGAGGATCGGCGAGTGAGGTGTGGCTGCCTTGCACGACCCGAACCGGCGCCTCAGACCCCGATGCCATTTTGTTATAGACGACCAGTGCGTTATCGTGCTGCACGCTGAGAAACAGCTCCTTCGTCTCCTCGTCAACCGCGATGCCGAAGGTTCCGTGCGGCGTATGCAACTCACGGTCTGGCTTCACGTCGCCGATTGCCTGCCGGGAAAAGATCACCAGGCTATCGACCGTATCGTTGTTGACGGCATAGATGTCGCCGTTCACGGGATCGATATAGAGGCCGCACTGGAATTCGATCTTGGTGTCGAGGCCGCCGATGATCCGCTTGGGATCGGATACCGATGTGGGCCGGGTGTTCGTCTTGCGATCGTAAGCGAGAATGTTGAAGCGGTTCTCGTCGGTAAGAACAACTTCATCATGGGACGCGTCGACCGCAACCGCACTGTAGGCGGCGTTGGGGTCACGAATCATACGCTCCGGTTTCCGCTGGGAGAGGTCGTTCGGGGCTTTCCCATCGTCGCCAGTGGCGCGCTGCTGCTGATACGCCAGCCTCAGCGGAATTTCGCCCGACCAGTTCGGAAGTTGGCGCGCAACCACGGAATCGTTGCACTCGTCGGAAGGCTCGGGTTCGTATGCCACCAGACGTGGCCTGTGGAGCGAGCTTTGGTGAATGTCCCAGAGCGTCAGGCTTACCAATCCGAGCACGGTGAGTCCGAGGATACGGTTCCATCTCAGCCGCGCCAAAACTTTTGCCCCCTCCCATTCGATCATGGTATGGATAGAATCTTAACACCGGAAAGCGTGGAGGGGACTTCAATTGCTGAAACGACGTGGAACCACATTGTTCGTTGCCATGAGCCTGCTGTGTCTTGGCGCCGTTTTGCCGGGACAGCAGAACTCACGCCCATCAGCGCAGAAAGACACGGCAACGCTGGACAAAATGTCGGCTGCCGGCAAGAGCCAGCGTGAGATCGCGCAATACGTTTTCGATACACATGGCTGCAACGGCTGCCACGTGGCTGGGCAGGATGGGAAACTCGGCTTCACGCAGCGCGGCCGGCAAATTGGCAAAGGCTTCGAAGGATGCATCTCGATGCTCTCGGCGATGAATCTGATCGCGCAGGTCTCGGACGGCCAGCGCTCGCCCGATCAGCGCAAGAAGGCCGCCCGTTTCGAAGAGTTCGGCTGCACGTATTGCCACAAGATTACTCCGGGGAAGATGGGGCTTACCGAGGTTGGCGGAAAACTTTCGCACATGCACCTGGGGTGCGTTCAGGTGGAGCACGAACTGGCCGTCAAGCACTAAGCGTGTTGGGGACTGGCCGCCGTTTTTCCGCGCGCGTGATCTATGTTGCACATGTGGTTGACCGGCTTCGAAAGCCTGCTGCAAGCGCGAGTGTTGCTGTTCCTCTTTGTAGGTATGGTGATTGGCCTCTTCTTCGGCGCCATTCCAGGTCTCGGAGGAGCAGCAGCGCTTGCTCTCATTGCTCCCCTCACCTATGACCTCGATCCTATTACCGCGCTGGCCCTGGCTGGCGGAGTCATGGGCGCCGTCCCGATGGGTGGCTCGATCACCGCGATCCTATTGAACGCACCCGGGACCGCGCCCAGCGCTGCTACCTGCCTGGATGGCTACCCTTTGGC
>CAZSQK010000188.1:0-8846 GCA_964608645.1 uncultured Solibacteraceae bacterium
CAACGCCCTGCCGAATGATGCTCAAAAAAAGACGTTTTCTGATGATCGGCAACACGGGATAGTGTTGCGCAGGCAGATCGCATTCGTAGCGCACGCCAAGCTGCGAAAGATGCGGGTATTCCCTTCTTCATCAATGCCAGATGCGATTTGTTCTTCCAGGGGGATTCTGTGCCGCACGACCAGGAGCTTCTCGCGATGGCGGCGGAGCGCGCCCGCCTTTACAAAGAAGCAGGGGCGGATGGATTCTTCGTTCCTGGGCTCACGACGATCTCGCTGATTTCCGAACTCGTGAAGAGATCTCCCATTCCCGTCAATATCCTGGCTGACTCTAGCACCTTGATCCAAGTGTTGGCCGAGAACGGAGTCGCGAGGATCAGTTACGGATCCACGCCTTACGTCGAACTCATCGGCGCCTTGGAACGAACGGCACGCACAATCACCGGATAACTGCTCAACGGCGCTGGCGAAACAAGCGAGACCAACAACCATGAATGAAGCAATGACTGAAAAATCGGAGTCTATGCAGAGGCCAAACCCTGGCAAACGAAGTATCAGATCCCCAGGGTTCATGGTGCGTCTGCGCCACCAGCACCAGTAGTCAACGTTGGGCAGCCTGTGCAGATGGTAATCCAGGGGCGGCTCCAGTTATCCGGCCAATTCTCCGCAATCGACCAAGTCGAGTTGCGTGCCCAGGTAGGCGGCACACTGACGCATATCGGCTTCAAAGACGGCGCGATCGTCAAGGCTGGCGACCTGCTTTTTGAGATCGACCCTACGCAATATCAGATCAAACCGACCGGGAATCCAATGACGGGCAAGGTGCTCCCCAATATGAAGCCAGTTGCTGCAGATTCGCATCAGCTTTGGCGCTGAGGCTAAGGGCGAGCGCTCAGACGCCAGCATGGTTGACACCGGGTTGCGCATTGCTGGCTGAGTCGACAGAGCGTGAGGGCCAGGTCACCGCTGGATGCTCGGCAAGATAGCGATGTACGTACGATACGACCACGGAGCCTTCACCAACGGCAGATGCTACACGCTTAACGGAATTGGCTCGAACGTCGCCGACGGCATAAATTCCCGGCATGCTGGTCGAGTACGGGCTGTCTTCGAACCCGCATGCGCTCCCCGTCAGGACGAAGCCTTTACCATCCAGTCGCGCCGTCCCGAATAGCCAGCCCGTGTTCGGTTCAGCACCGATCATCACGAAGACGGCGGAGACATCCTTCGTGATGCGCTCGCCCCTGGCATTCTCCCAGGTCACATTCTTCAGGAACGGATCTCCCGCCAATGCCACAATTTCAGACTCGGTGTACACACTGATATGGCCGGAATTCTCGATGCGCGAGATCAAATATTGGGACATCGATTCCGAGAAAGATGATCCACGAACGATGTGGTGTACGTGTTTTGCGAAGCCGGACATAAACAAAGATGCCTGCCCGGCCGAGTTGCCGCCGCCCACTACTACGACCTCCTGGTCTCGGCATAAGACCGACTCCATCGCGGTCGCAGCGTAGTAGAGCCCTCGGTTCTCGTATTGGCGGTAATTTTCAACGCTGAGTTTTCGGTACTGAGCCCCCGACGCGACGACAACCGCGCGCGCACAAAGCGTTGCGCCGCCTTCCAGCGTCAGTTTGTGAATACCGTCCATCTGCTCGACACGCATTACTTCGCGCGATATCGCGAAATGAACGCCAAACTTCAATGCCTGGAGATGGGCTCGGCTGGCTAGACCCTGGCCCGAAATGCCTGCGGGGAATCCCAGATAGTTTTCGATCTTGGAACTCGATGCCGCCTGCCCGCCCGGCGCCATTCCTTCAATAACCGTCGTATTCAGTCCCTCAGAAGCTGCATAGACAGCGGCCGCGAGTCCGGCGGGGCCTGCACCCACAACGGCCACGTCGTAGAGCATCTTCGGGTTCGGCATTTCCGTGATGCCCAACTCGTCGGCGAGTTCAGGAATGGAGGGCTGTGGCATCGTCCGGCCATCGGAGAGGATCACGGCCGGCAGTTGAGCCATGTCGGCGTGTGCATCCTGCGCGGATACAATTTCGACGTGGTGCGGATAGTTATTGCGCACGAAGAAACGCTGCAGAAGCAACAGCCGATCATCGCCGGCCGTTCCTCTCAGTGTCACTCCGCTTGCCGATGACTGAACGATGCCAATCCGCCGCCAGATACATGCGGCGACGATCACATTGGCGATGTCCCCTTCTGCGTGCATCACCCGCTGGAGTTGCGCACGTGAGATACGGAGTAAGGTGCTTGGGGCAGTGGTCCGCGCCTCGACGACCGCACCCTGAGAGTTCAGAAGATTAAATTCCCCGGTGAAATTGAGCTTGCGATGACGGACAAGAACTTGGGCGTCGCGCTCCGGTGAGCGAAGGAAGACGCTCACTTCGCCCTCGATCACAACGAACATGTCGATCCAGCACTGGCCGTGGCTGTACAGCTTCGTGCCTGAATCGAAGGTTTCCTCGCTCGCGTAAGCTCGAAGTCGCTCGACCATCTCCTCGGTCAATTCAGGAAATGCCAGTTCCCAGCGAAACTCCGGTCCGAGGGACTTCAGGAAAGTGTCCGCGAGTGTGGCTCCGTCATCGGTACGGCCGATTCGATCGCTGTTGCTCTCCATGTCGAGTTCCACGTACTGAAGTCGCTCGCGACCTCTATTTTCCCAGGAGAAGCGAAGAAACCAAAGTTCCAGCCTGTTTCCCGCCGGACTTTGGCAGGAATTGCTCTAAATATGGCAGTGATCTGGATTCCACGGATTTTCTTTGAAGGTGCGCGTCATAACGTTCGCGGTGCACGTTTCGCTGGCCTCACCCTACCTTGATGAGATCCAGCAGGCCGTCCTCATTGACTACTTTGACGCCGAGTTCCTCCGCCTTGACGAGCTTCGATCCGGCTTCTTCGCCCGCCACGACATAGCTGGTCTTCTTGCTCACGGAGCCGATCACCTTGCCGCCGGCGGCTTCGATCAGCTTGGTGGCTTCGTCGCGGCTCAGGTTGGGAAGCGACCCGGTGAGCACGAACGTGAGCCCCTGCAGCGGTCCGACTTTCGGACGTTTGGATTCGAAGCTGAACTGTAAGCCCGCTTCGCGCAGCCGCTCCAGGAGTTGCCGGTTTCGCGGCTCGCGGAAGAACTGATAGATGCTCTCGGCGATCCGCGGCCCGACTTCGTCCGCCTGCTGCAACACATTGAGATCCGCGGCCGCGATCGAGTCCATCTCGCCGAAAGCCTCCGCCAGAAACAGCGCCGTCCGCTCTCCCACGAAGCGGATGCCCAACGCGCCGATGACGCGGGGCAGCGGATTCTGCTTCGATTTCTCGATATTCCGAATGATGTTGCCGGCCGACTTCTTGCCCATGCGGTCGAGCGTCATGAGCTTTTCGACCGTCAGCGTGTACAGATCGGCGACGCTCTCCACCAGTCCGCGGTCGACCATCTGATCGACCAGCGCCTCCCCTACCCCGTCGATGTTCATCACGCCGCGGGAGGCGAAATGCAGAATCGACTCCTTCAGCCGCGCCGAGCAGTTCGTGTTGATGCATCGGCTGGCCGCCTCGCCTTCTTCGCGCACCACATTGCCGCCGCACACCGGGCAGGTCGTGGGCATCTGGAACGGTCTGCGGTAGGAGCCCTGCGACTGCACCCGCACCACCTTTGGGATCACGTCGCCCGACCGTTCGATGACCACCTCATCGCCGATCTGCAGCCCGAGACGCTCGATCTCGTCCTCGTTGTGCAGCGTCGCGCGCGACACCGTCACACCGCTGACGACGACCGGCTTCAGATACGCCACCGGCGTCAGCGCGCCGGTTCGCCCGACCTGCACTTCGATGCCTTCGATGCTCGTGGTGGCCTGCCGCGCCGGGTACTTGTATGCGATCGCCCAACGCGGCGCCTTGGCGGTGTAGCCGAGTTGCGCCTGCTGGTCGATCGAGTCCACTTTGACCACCACGCCGTCGATTTCGTAGGGCAGCTCGTCGCGGCGCGTCTCCCACTTCGCGCAGAACGCGAGCACTTCGTCAAGGTCCCCGCACAGCTTGCGATGCTCGTTCACCTTGAAGCCCATGCGTGCCAGCTCTTCGAGCGACTTCCAGTGGCTGTCCATGGCGGGGCGGCCTTCCGTGAGCAGGAAATACGTGTAGAACTCGAGGCGGCGCGACGCGGTGATCTGCGGCTCCAGCACGCGCAACGATCCGGCGGCCGCGTTGCGCGGGTTGGCGAATCGCGACAGGCCCTTCTCGTCGCGGTCGGCGTTGAGGCGCTCGAAGGCGCGGCGGTTCATCACGGTTTCCCCGCGGACTTCGAACGCCGCGAGCTGCGTCTTCACACGCAGCGGCAGGGAGCGGATGGTGCGCGCGTTTTCCGTCACGTCTTCCCCGATCCGGCCGTCGCCGCGGGTCACGGCTTGGGTGAACGCTCCATTGGCGAAGTGCGCGGCCATGGAGAGACCGTCGAGCTTGAGCTCGACGACATACCGAAACGGGTCGCCCCCGAGCAGCTCGCGCACGCGCCGGTCGAACTCGCGCAGTTCCCCTTCATTGAGGGCGTTATCGAGGCTGAGCATCCGCGAGCTGTGCTCCACCTTGAGGAAGCCTTCGCGCGGCTTGCCGCCCACGCGCTGTGTGGGAGAATCGGGCGTTGCGAGCGCGGGATGTCCGGCCTCCAGCTCCTGCAGCCGGCGCATGAGGGCGTCGTATTCCGCGTCGGTGATTTCGGGCTGGTCGAGAACGTAGTACAGATGCTCGTGGCGGCGAAGGTCTTCGCGGAGGTTTTCAATTTCGCGCGCGGGATCTTTCATCGCTCTCTCCACTATAATTTAACGAGGAAGCCTGGAGAATTGACATAGCAGCCAAGAAAAACACCGTCCTGGTCTACAATCCCAACGCGGGCAGATTCAGACGGGGCGGTGGCTCGCTGATCGAGCGGGCGGTGGAAATCCTCACGCGCCACGGGCACGATGTGACCCTGGCGCCGACCACGGGACCCAACACGGCCGGCGCCATCGCCCGCGAGCACGTCGCCCGCGGCGCGGAGCTGGTGGTGGCGGCGGGCGGCGATGGAACCATCAACGAGATCGCCGAGGGGATGGCGCACTCGCAAACGCCGCTGGCCGCGCTGCCGGGCGGCACGGCGAACGTCCTCGCCGTGGAAACCAGGCTGGGGCTGAAGCTGGAGCGGGCCGCGGAACGATTGAAGGATCTCCGGCCGCGCCGGATTTCTCTCGGACACGTCACCTGCGATGGCGGCCGCGTCTCGCGGCACTTCCTGCTGATGGCGGGAATCGGTCTGGACGCGCATATCGTCTACCGCGTCAACGCCGGGCTGAAAGCGCGCGCCGGTAAGCTCGCCTACTGGCTGGCGGGATGGAGCCTGCTGGGCAAACGGTTGGCAGAATTCGAGGTCGAAATCGACGGCGTGAAACGCACGTGCTCCTTCGCGCTGGTGAGCAAAGTGCGCAACTACGGCGGCGATTTCACGATCGCGCGCAACGTGACGCTGTTCGACGACCGCTTCGAGGTCGTGCTGTTCGAGGGGTGCTCGACGCTCCGTTACGTGAAGTATTTTCTGGGGCTGGCGCTGAATCGCGTGGCTGGGATGAAGGGTGTCACCGTGCTGAGCGCGACGCGGGTGGCGGCGTCGGGACCGGAGGGCAGCCGCATTTACGTGCAGATCGACGGCGAATACGCCGGCCGTCTGCCGGCGGAAATCGAGATCGTGCCGGACGCGCTGACGTTGATGGTGGACGACGAATACGGCCGCAGGGGCTAGGGGGGGCGCGACGGAGTCTACAGCGGCGTGAGCGGCCGGGTGTCGGAGCCCACATAGAACGAGTGCGTCGGAACCGTCGTCGGCGGCGGTGTGAGGAGTTGCGGGCGCATCAGGATCAGGACCTCGTTGCGGGTTTTATCGCGGTTGCGCAGGCTCGTCAGTACGCCGAGGTACGGAATCCGCGATACGCCCGCGAGGCCCGAGATGGAGCGCGCTTCACTGCTGTCGATCAGGCCGGCCACCATCGCCCATTCCCCCATCGCGAGCCGCGCTTTCGACTTGAGGACGCGATTGGCAATCACCGGGATGCCGTTCAGCGCTTGTCCGGTCAGCACCTTGAACTGCGCGTCGAGGTCGAGCGACACCTCGTCCATGCCGTGCAGAAACGGCGTCACCTTGAGGGTCAGGCCGAGGTCTTCGAAATTGAACGACGGCGGCGGCGTGTACAACCGCTGCGATGGCGTGGACTGCTGAAAGCTCTGCGGTCCGAAGTAGCCGGCCGTCAGAATCGGAAAACGATCGCCGACATGCAGCGTCGCGGGAAGGCCGTCGAGCGACCGGATCTCGCTGTCGAGGAGCACTTTGCCCGCGGATTCCGACAGTTTTGCGACGAAGGCCGCTTTCAGGATGTTGAGGCCGAACATCTGGCCGAAGGCCATCGGCAAACCGCCATTATTGAGCAGCATCACCGGATTGAACGCCTGTAGCGAAAATGCGGTCTGCAAATCGACGCCGTAGGTGAGCATGTCATTGCGGCTCACTTCGAGAAACCGCAGCTCCACCATGACTTGGGCTTTCGGATAGATAAGGTCCTCGAACATGGCCCGGGCGGGGACGATCTTCGAGATTGCGCCCTTCAGAATCACGGTGCTGTTGGCGGTGTCGAACGCCACCTTCTCGACGGCGAAAGTCTGCTGCACGGCCGTCACCATCGCATTGAAATCCTGGGTAGTGATGGTCTCCGGGACATGCACCTCGACGGCGACATGCGGCTCGACCTCGGCGCGCTTCTGGGTGGTGTCGCGGGCCACCAGGAACAGCTTGCCCGTGAGCGGCACGACAAACGAGGATGTGGCGGCCTCCAACCCGTGGAGCGCGTCGCGATAATCGACGTCGTCCATCCGGAAGCGAAACTGGGGGACGGCCTGGTAGTCGCCGTCGAAGATGCAGTCGAGGCCGAAGGCGTGCGCGACGTCTTCGAAGAGCTTGCGGGAATCGCCGCGGAGGTCGAGATTCTTGCGGCCGGAATCGGCAGCCAGCTCCGTCGGGGGAAGCGGACGGCGGGCGTCGAGCCGGTCCTGCGCGGTCGCCGGCACGTAGGCCGGCGGGAGATCTTCGGCGTCGTCATCGTCTATGGTGACGTCGAGCTTAGGCAACACCTTGGCTTCCAGCGCGGCGCGACTGCGCACCGCCTGGCTGCGGAGCCAATACGTCTGGTTCTTGGGCGCCATGGCGGAGGCCTGCGAATAGAAAATGTAGGCGTCGGTCATGCGGCCCGCTTTTTCGGCCTCGCGGCCCCGCTCGTAGACCTCCCAGGCGGAGGTGTCGCTCCAGGCCACTGGGGCGTCGGCCGCGCCGAGGCAGAAGCAGAACGCCAAACACACCAAGGGGACACGTGTCCGCACAAAGATTAGACGCGCCGGAAGGCCGCCGCGTGCAGGCGTTTCTACTGTGCGAAGCTATGGGAAATGCTGACGATTCGGCGCATTCTGGCGCACGATCCCATGGAGCTCGTGTGGCCGCTGGTGACCTTCGGACTCACCTTGCTGATCGGGTGGGTGGTGCGCGGCCTGATCATGCGGGCGTTGCGCGCCTGGACCGATCGCACGCAGAGCCGGCCGGCGCTGATTCTGACCGGGGCGCTGCGCGGGCCGATGCTGATCTGGGTGTTGATTGTCGCGGTCCATCTCGCGCTACAGACGTCGGAGCTGCCGGAGCACTATACCGATATCGGCGCCAAAGCGCTGCTGGTCCTGTGGATCGTTTCGTTGACGATCATGGGGGTGCGGGTGGCCGGCAACATGGTGCGGTATTACGGCGACCAGGTCCCGGGGGCGCTGCCGGTCACGACGCTCACGCAGACTCTGGCGGAGCTGGCGGTGGTTGTCCTCGGCATCCTATTGTTGTTGAGCGCGTTGGACTTCCGCATTACGCCGATCCTGACGGCTTTGGGGGTCGGGGGTTTGGCGGTCGCCCTGGCGTTGCAGGACACGTTGTCGAATCTGTTCGCCGGGTTTTATGTGGCGGTGGCGCGGCAGATCCGTCTCGGCGACTATATCAAGTTGAACAGCGGGGAAGAGGGCTACGTGAACGACATCGGGTGGCGCAGCACCACGATCCGGACTTTGAACAACAATGTGATCCTGGTGCCGAACGCCAAGCTGGCGCAGGCGAACGTCACGAATTTTCATCTGCCGGAAAAGCGGATGGGATCGTCGCTGCAGGTCACGGTCAGCTACGAGATGGACGCCGGGCGGGTGGAAGCGATCCTGCTGGAGGAAGTGCGGCGCGGCGTGAACGAGATCGCGGGGATGGTGGCGGAGCCGGCGCCGAACGTGGCATTCGACCCGGGATTCGGAGAATCGGGGATCGGGTTCACGGTAAACTACCAGATTTCGGAGTTTTCGACCCAATTTTCGGTCAAAAATGAGCTAAAAAAGCGCATTTTTCATCGATTTTTGTCCGAAAAGATCGAAATTCCGTACCCTTCGCGGACGATTTACCTGCGCGGAGGGGATGAAAAAGATGTGAAACCGGGAGGGGCCGGGGCGCATCTGTAGAGGCACGGGGCAAACGAGGGATTCGCGCGTTTGCCGTCAGGGTTATTTCGAACGAACGCTTGCTAATCATTCAGGGACTTGATACTCTGAATGAAGTCAGCCGACAACGACCGCAGTTCTGGTCGCAATCATCGAAATCTTCCGGCTCGCTCCCAGGGTTGTAAAACAGCCGTGGACCCGTAAAAATGCCGGACCCAAGTTTCGAGGCCTGCGAGCGCTCCTGGTATTACGAATGCCAGGGGAGGTTCGCGCAGATCATTGACAATCTGGTTGGATGCAGTAAAGAA
>CAZSQK010000189.1:0-8550 GCA_964608645.1 uncultured Solibacteraceae bacterium
CTGCGGGGGCAGCGGGCGGAGCGGGAACGCGAGCTTGCGGCGCCTCGGGGGCCGCCGGGACCATCGGCGCCTCGGGCGCATCAGGGGCTGCCGGGACCATCGGCGCCTCGGGCGGCGCGGGAGGGGCCAGCGCGACTGCCGGCGGAGCGTCCTGCTCGAATGCCAGCCAATGCGGCGCCTGCGAAAACGCCACCCCCGCCGCCAGGAGCGCCATCGCCGAGAATGCGATCCGGGTCGCCGACGCCTTTGCGGTGAAGATCCGCCGGCCGCGCAAAAGCATCTCGATTCGCTCCCCGAGGTGCGACGCCTTCGTGGCCATTCCCGACGCCAGCATCATCCGGTTCCGGCTCCGGCACACTTCGAACAGGCGAGCCAGACTGCTGGCATACGGCCGCGCCGAGCCGGTCATCGCCACTACCCAATCGTCGCAGGAGATCTCGCGTTCGCGGTCGATGCGCCGCAGGATCCACAACGCGGCCGGATGAAACACCAGCAGCGCGCCCGCCAGCCGCGCGGCCAGATTCGTCCAATCGTCGCGCCGCGCCATGTGCGCGAGCTCGTGCAACAGGACATGATCGAGCTCCGCTTCCTTGAATTCGGTGAGCAGCGATTCCGGGAGGACCACCGCGGGCTGCCGGAAGCCGATCGCCACCGGCGAGACGATCTTCGCCGACACCAGCAAACGCGCCGGGCGATCCACGCCGCACGACATCATCCATGCGTCGAAGTTGCGGCGCAGCTCCGCCGCCGCCGGTTTCGCCTCGCGTTTCAGCGCGCGCAGATAGCGATAGCTCCATGCCGTTCGCCCGAGCTGGACGAGACATGCCAGCATCCACGCGCCGCATACCAGCGCCGGCCAATCGCCTGTCGGCAACTCGATCCCGGCCCGCGGAGCCGGCGCGCCGGCGGGCACCTCACTCTCCAGTGGCACGGAAAACGCCGCCGCGGCGGCGTTCGCCGGCGGATTCGGCGCCGGTCTCGCCGGCTCATAGGCAGGAATGAACGGCAGCGCGATCACCACGGCCAGCGTTGCCCACCACACCGCGTGACGGGTCGCGGCATTCGCGCCGCGCGCCAGCTTCAACGCCAGCCATACCGCCCCGGTCAGGGCGGCCGATTGCCACAGCGTGTTCAGAATGGCGAGAAGGACGGCGTTCATTGGGATTCCTCCGCGATAAGCGTACGGATGCGCTGCAATTCGGGTTCGCTTAATTCTTCATTTTCGAGAAGGTTGAGGACGAGCAGCTCCGGCGAGTTCCGGAAGAACCGGCTGACCAGGTAGCGCACCGCGTTCCGGCTGGCCTCCTCCCGCCCGACGACAGGCTGGTAGACGAAGGCGCGGCCTTCTTCGGCCTTGGTATGGGTCAGGTAACCCTTTTCTTCCAGGATGCGGAGCGTCGTCAGGACCGTGTTATAGGCCAGACCCAACTCCTTCGGGAGAGCCTCGGCGACCTCGCCGACCGTGGCCGAGCCGCGGTCCCAAAGGACGTCCATCAATCGCAATTCCGCTTCGGTGAGATTCGGCGATCGTTTTCGAGCCACTCGATCTCCTTCAACTAAGGAATTAAGAGTAGTCTGCTCCGGCTCGCCGGAAATGTCAACTATAAAATTAAGAGTGGACCCTACGAGGCGTACGCAAAACGCCGATGATCCTTCAAAATGCAGCGGTCCATCACGACCGCCAACCCCGCCTCCTCGGCGCGATGGGCGGCGTCTTCATGGACGACGCCTTCCTGCATCCAGATCACCTTCGCGCCCTTGCGAATCGCCGCCTCGACAATATCGGGCACGAACTCGGAGCGGCGGAAGATGTCCACCATGTCCACGGCTTCCGGGATGGACTCGAGATCGGGATAGGCTCGCTCTCCAAGCACTTCCTTCTCCAGCGGATTCACCGGAATGATGCGGTAGCCGGCGCGTTTCAGGTACTCCGCTACGCCGTAGCTTGGCCGATAGCGCTTCCCGGAGAGTCCCACGACGGCGATGGTCCGGCAGGTATGCAGAATTTCGGAGATTCGATTCACACGGCCTCCTTCCTGCGGGGTCCCTTGCTTTGCTCGACGGCGCGCTTGAGCTTCTGGACCTCTTCCTCGCTGAGATAGCGGAACTGGCCCGGTCGCAGCGGCCCGATCTCGATGGGACCGATGCGGACCCTGCGGAGTTTCTCGACGAGAAAGCCGAAATGCTTGAACATCACGCGGATCTGCTGGTTCCGGCCTTCCGTGAGTTTGATCTCGTACCAGGGGTTCTCGCCTTCCCGGATGAGTTTGAGGCCCGCCGGCATGGTGCGCCGTCCCTCGATCGGCACGCCGCGCCGGAACTGCTCCTCCTGGTCGACACTCAGCCTCCCCGTGACTTTCACGACATACGTCTTGGTCAGGTGGGTGGCGGCAGAGGTGATGGCATTGGCGATCGCACCATCGTTGGTGAGCAGCAGCAGCCCTTCGCTATGGTAGTCGAGGCGTCCCACGGGATAGACCCGCTCCTTGACACCTCGTAGCAATTCCATGACCGTCGCGCGGCCCTCCGGGTCGCTGACCGTCGTCACGGTGTTGTTCGGCTTGTTCAGGACAATGTATGCCAGCCGCTTCGGGGGACGAATCAGATGGCCGTCGACTTTGATGTGATCGCGCTCCAGGTCCGCCTTGGACCCGAGCTCGGTGACCGCCGCGCCGTTGACGGTGACGCGGCCCTCCACGATGATCTTCTCCGCCTGGCGGCGGGAGGCGATTCCGGCCTGCGACAGGATCTTCTGCAGGCGTTCTTCCGGCATTACGTCTCGCTCCCCGTCTCTGGCGCGGGCTCCGGCGGCGCCTCCGGGGCCGCTTCGGCCGGCGGGGGCGGCGGGACCTCGTCGCTGAACGCCATGCGGCGGATCTCTTCGAATTCCTTCAGCGATGGGAGCTCGGCCAAGTCCTTCAGGCCGAACTGGATGAGGAACTCCTTGGTGGTCTTGTACAGCATCGGTTTCCCGATGACGTTCTTCCGGCCGGCCACCGCGATCAGTTTGCGGTCGAGCAGGGTTTTCAATACGCCGGCGCCCTGGACGCCGCGGATTTCCATGATCTCGGGGCCGGTCACCGGCTGCTTATACGCGATCACGGCCAAGGTCTCCAGCGCCGGAAGCGAGAGCTTCAGCGGCGGCTTCAGGCTCTTTACGAACGCACGCACCGCGTCGTGATGTTCCGCCTTGGTCGCCATCTTGAAGCCGCCGGCGACCTCCCGGATGGTGACACCGTGCTCGGGCTTGTCGAAGTCCGCGATCAACTGGTCGAGCAGCCCGCGAACGCGCTCGCCCGGCTGTTGCAGCGCGGCCGCCAATTGGGCCAAGGTCAGCGGTTCGTCCGCCACATAGACGATGGCCTCGATCACCGCCCGTAATTGCGCATCCTCGACCGTCACCGCCGCCGTCTCCGGTTCGGCCCCGGGCAGAAATTCCTCCACCGACATCGGTTCCGCCGCGGTCTCGACGGGCGGTTCTTCGGTGATTTCCGGCTCCGCCGACGCTTCTGCGTCTGCTGCGGGCGCGGTCTCTTCAATCGCCGGCTGTTCCGGCGGTGTTTCCAAATCTTCCATGTTTTCTATCAGATGTAGTCTTTTTCGATGGCCGAAATTGGCTGGTCGTTGGCGAATACCGCATCGAAGCTGCCATGCCGCATCAGCGCGATTTCGCCGAACAGGTCCTTTTGGGTGACAATCACCGCTTGCATCCGCACCATTTCCAGCACCGCCAGAAACAGCGCGATCATCCCGCGGCGGGTTCGCTGCTGCTCGAATATCCTCAGGATATACACAGGTTTATCCACAGGAATTTCGATGAACTTTTCCTTCAGGTAACGGATCATGTCGCCGACCGTGACGTCGGCCGATTCGACCTCATAAACGGGCCGGTTCTTGGCGCGATCCAGCAGCTCGCCGAATGCCTTCACCAGGTCAAAAAGCGTGATGGCGAGGCCGGGATCGTCGTCTTCCGAGACAAACGCCTTGATTTGCGGGTTCGACCAGACATTTTCCTCGATTAAGCGCTTTTGTTGGAGCATTTCCGCGGCATTTTTGAACCGTTCATGCTCCAGCAGCCGATCGACCAGCTCCTGCCGGGGGTCTTCGCCGCCTTCCCCCTCCGGTTCGAGGGCCGGATCGCGGGGGAGCAGCATCTTCGATTTGATATGAATCAGGGTCGCCGCCATGTACACGAATTCGGACCCGAGATCCATATCCATCTCGCGCGCCTTCTCCATGTATTGGAGGTACTGCGAGGTGATGGTCGCGATGGGAATGTCTTTAATATCAACTTGTTGCCGCCGAATCAGATCCAGCAGGAGATCCAGCGGGCCATCATAATGTTCCAGATGGATATTGAGTGGCGAAGACACCGCTATCCACGATAGCACGGGCCGCCGGGCCCCCAAGACTTGACAGGGGCGCCGCCCCGTGCGGAAATCGTTAGTACTACCCACCTAGAAATGGAACCTTTTCCAACGAGGGGATAACCTTTCGAAAAGATCTATCGTCTTTTCGATGAACCGAACCTCACGATTGTAAACGGGGCCCTTCGGGCTGGAGTCTATCTACATGCAAGCTTCAAGCAGCGCTCCCGCGCCTCAACCGGAACGAATTAAGCCGACGCCGACGCCGGGACCGGCAATTGTCCCGGCGCCAGAGCCGAAAAAGCGGCGCACCGCTCTTTGGGCCACGCTGGCGATGCTGGTTGTCGTGGGAAGCGGCGCGGCGTACTACCTGAAGACGAGCGCGCAGCAGCGCACCGGCGGACCCGGCGCGATCCTGACGGTGCCGACAGTCGCGGTGGCGATGGGCGACCTGCACGCGACCATCCGCGTCAACGGCACGGTGGCGGCGCAGAACTCCCAAGCGCTGCTGGCGCCCCGCATCATGGGTAGCCGCGGCGATTTCAACCGCGGCGGCGATGGCGGCGGACGGCAGGGCGGCGGTGGCGGCGGCAATCCCGGCGGCGCCGGCGGTGGCCCGGGTGGTCCGGGCGGCGATTTTCAGCTCGTGCTGTTACACCTGGCGAAGGCCGGCATCCACGTGAAGCAGGGCGATCTGATCGCGGAATTCGACCCGCAGAACCAGATGCAGCGCTACGACGACTATAAGGACACGGTCATCCAGCTCGAGAACAGCATCAAGAAAATGATGGCCAACCTGGCTGCCACCAAAGAGGCGCACGACCAGAACGTCCGCACGGCCAAGGCCGATTGGGATAAGGCCGTTCTCGACCTCAAGACGGAGAAGGTGCGCTCCGCGATCGACGCGGAAAAGTTCAAGCTGGCCGTCGAAGAAGCCCAGACCAAGTACAACCAGCTGGTTGCCGAGTCGGCGATGGTGGACGAATCGCAGCGCGCGGCGATTCGCAGCTCCGAGCTCAATCGCGATCAATCCAAGATTGAATTGCAGCGCGCCGAGATGAACGTGCAGCGCATGACGATCAAGGCGCCGATGGATGGAATCGTGGTCATGGGCAACATCGTCCTCAACGGCGAGCTGCGCCAGATCCGGGAAGGCGATCAGGTGTCGGCGGGCCAGCCTTTCATGTCGATCGTCGATCCCAGCTCAATGGTGTTGAACGCGACCGTGAACCAGGTCGACGCCGAACGGCTGCGCCTGGGCATGCGGGCCACGATCCGGTTGGACGCTTATCCGGAGTTGCAACTGCCGGGATCGCTCCTGGGCATCGGCGCGATGTCGAAGACCAGCACGTTCCGCGCCAGCTATGTCGGCGAGATTCCGATCCGGGTAAAGATCGAAAAGATGGATCCGCGGGTGATCCCCGACCTTACGGGCAGCGGCGAGATCACCATGTCTTCGGAAACCACCACGCTGGTGGTGCCGCGTTCGGCGGTGTTCGATGAAGACGGCGCTTCCGTGGTGTTTGTGCAGAAGCCGGAAGGTTGGGAGAAGAAGAAGGTCGACCTCGGCCTGAGCAGCTTTACGAACGTGGCGATCCGTTCCGGATTACAGAAGGGGGACGTGATCGCGGCGCAGCGGCCCTTATAGTTTTCGCCCGCAACTCTCACAGTAATTTCTATGCCATCCAAGGATCAGAGACCAAAGACGCGGCTGGGTAAGTCGCATCCCGGACGGGTCAAAGCAATCACGTGGACCACGGTGCTCCTGCTGTTCGCAGGCGGCGGCTTCGCGGCCTATCGATACACGGGCACGACGGAAATCGAAGTCCCCGTGGCGCGCGTCCGGCGCGGCGATTTCGTGTTCAGCGTGCGCACACGCGGCGACATTAAGAGCTCGCGTTCCACGATTCTCAAAGCGCCGCAGGTTCCCGGGCTGCGCATCACGCGGCTGGCGCCGAACGGCCGGCCGGTGGCGAAGGGCGACGTAGTCGCCGAGTTCGACGGCGTCGGCCAGGAGCAGATGGTGATCGCGCGCAGCACCAACGTGCAGGCGGTGGACGGCGACATCGTGCAGTTGAAGGCCACGCAAAAGATGAACGACGAGCAGGACGCCATGAGCAAGATGTCGTCCGAGTATTCGCTGGAGCGGGCCAAGCTCGACGCCAGCAAGGCGGAAGTTCTGTCGGCGATCGAAGGCGAGAAGAACCGCATACAGGTGGGCGTCTCGGAAGGGTCGTTGCAGCAGGTGAAGGCGTCCATCAATGCGCATCAGGTGGGGAACGAAGCCGATCTGGGCCGTCTCGGCCAGCGGAAGGACAAGGCGGTGCGGGATCTGCAGACCGCGCAGAAGTACCTGGGACTGATGCAGCTCCGGGCGCCGACGGACGGCGTGGTCAATGTCCTGCCGAATTTCCGCGCACAGGGGACCTTCGGAGCGTCGCAGCCCCCGTTCAAGGAAGGCGATAACGCCTGGACCGGCGCGGAGATCGTCGAGATCCCGGACCTGAGCCAGTTATACATCGATTTGAAGCTGGAAGAGGTGGACCGCGGACGGCTGCAACTGGGACAGGCCGTCAAGATCCGCGTGGACGCCATTCCGGATAAGGAATTCACGGCGGAGCTGGATTACATCAGCCCCATCGCGGCTCTGGTTTTCAAGGGCGGCTCCACGCCGGAAAAGACCTTCCCGGCGCGGGCGACCTTAAAGAACCTCGACGACCGGCTGCGGCCCGGCATGAGCGCCACGGCGGAGGTCATCATCGAGAAAGACCCGAGCCAGCTGCTGATTCCGGCGCGGTCGAGCTTCGACAAGGACGGCAAGCCGGCGGTCTACGTGCAGATCGGCAAGAATTTCGTGGTGCGCAACGTGGAAATCGGCAAGCGGAACGATGAAGAGCTCGTGGTGACCAGCGGTCTCAAGGAAGGCGAGATCGTGACACTGGAGAGTCCGGCGGACGCGGCCAAGCGCGCCAAGAAGAAACTGTAGGGCGGGAACGTTTCCATGAAAAAAGCAATTTTTCGTTTGATCGGCCTGGCGATCCTCGCCGGGGCCGGTTGGGGCGGGTACCGTCTCTACAAACAGATTCCGGAGCGGACGGACAGCATCCCGACGACCAAGGTGCAGAAGGGCGATGTGGTCATCCGCGCTTTTTCGCGCGGGGAGCTGCGCGCCGTTCGCGCGCAAACGCTGCTGGCGCCGAATCTGAACGGCACCATTCAGGTGACGCAACTGGCGCCGGTGGGCTCGCTCGCCAAAGAGAAGGACCTGATTATCGAGTACGACGATTCCGAGCGGCAGGCGGCGCTCGAAGAGTCGCAGTTGGCGGTGCAGTCGGTGGATGAGCAGATCAAGAAGGCGAAGGCCGATCTCGCCATCCAGCAGAGCGAAGACGCGGTGCAGTTGTTGAAGACGCGGTACGACGTGCGGCGCGCCGAGCTCGAAGTCAAGCGCAACCCGATCATCGACGCCATCGACGGCAAGAAGAACATCCTCATGCTCGAGCAGAGCAAGCGCGCGCTGCAGCAACTGGAAACCGACATCTCGGCGCGCAAGGAACAGGCCGATTCGCAGCTCGCGGTGCTGCAACAGCAGCGCAACCGCAGCCTGCTCGACGTGCAGCGGGAACTGCAGCGCATCGTGCAGACGAAGGCTCTGGCCCCGATGACGGGCCTGGTTTCGGTTCGCCAGAACCGCGGCGGCTTCATCAATTTCGGCCAGCAGGTTCCGGAGATCCGTGAAGGCGACACGCTGCAGCCGGGTATGCCGGTGGCGGATGTGCTCGATCTGTCGGAGCTGGAAGTCTGGGCCAAGGTCGGCGAGTTGGACCGCGCCAACCTGAAGGACGGGCAGGAAGCTGTGCTGCAGTTGGACGCGATTCCGGACAAGCAGTTCCGGGGCAAGATCAAAACGATGAGCGGCACAGCCACCGCGGACGTGTTCTCGGGCGACCCGTCGAAGAAGTTCGATGTCGTCTTCGGAATCGATATGCGGCAATTGCTGACTGGCCTCGGGATGAAGACGGCCGACGTTGACCGCATCATGGCGACGGCGGATGCCAACTCGAAAAAGAATATTGTGAATTCGGCGTCGACGTTTTTCGCCAGCCTGCGCGGCGACGCGCCGGGCCAGCCCGGAGCGGCCGGCCAGCAAGACCAGGGCGGGGCGGACGCGAACGCCGATGGC
>CAZSQK010000190.1:0-8529 GCA_964608645.1 uncultured Solibacteraceae bacterium
CCGTCCGGCTGCGCCGGCGCGGGCTGCGGCGCCGGATCGCGGCCGCGCTGCCCGATTCGCGCCAACCGGTCCGCCGGCGTGTCCAGGGGAAACGCATAGGGATCGGACTTGGCCGCGTGCCCGTTTCCATGCAGCGCCTGGTGGATCTTGCCGAGGTCCTGGTAGATCGCCTGCTGTGTCGCCGGTGTCAACCGCTGGAAAGCCGGCGAATTGCCGAGGAGCGAAACGGCGTTGCCGGCGAGCGAGCGCGCTTTGTGGACGTCCTGGTTTTCTTTTTCCACCGGGGCCTCGATTTCCTATGCCGGTTCCAGCCGGTACACCACGTCTTCGAACTTGTCGCTGTCGCGCAGTCGCGCCAGCCGCGTCCTGGCCGCGCCGGCCGCCGCGCGCAGCAGACGCCCCATGTAGTCCTCCGCCGACGGCAGCAGCGTCTCCCCTGCGCGCCGCAGGGCGCCCACGAGCGCGGCGTGCGTATCCGGGCCGAAGACCCCGGTCGGCCGGACCCATCCGGTCGACCTCTGAAAGTCCTTCAAGTCCTCGAATCCGATGACCTCCAGCGCGCTCATGCGCTGCTCCTCCGTCCGCAGCGGACCGCAGGCCTGGATCGCCCAGCGCATCGCGCCACCCACTCCCCGGGTCACCACGCGGTCGAACAGCATGGCGAGCGATCGGTCGGTGTCGATTCCCAACTCCGCCGCATAGCGCAGCATCGGGCGGAACAGACCCTCGATCGCCTGTTCGTTCTGCGCCGCCTGGAAGGCCGGGTTCGCTCCCGCCTGCCGGAAGCGCTGCATCCACGCGTCGCTCCACAGCAGGTCTCCGCCCACCGCCGCCAGGCGCTCCGCCGGAGTCCCCGCCGTCGTCACTGACACCAGCGCGTCCGTTTGATCGCCGAAGATCGCGCGGAACGCCGCCGCGTCGCGCGTCTGCATCAGCCGCAACACCGCCCCGAGGTGTCCCGAAGCCTGCGTGAAGAGAGCCAAGCCGAAACAGAGTCCCTCCGCATCCTGATGCGCCGTCGCGGCATAAAGATCGTCGCCCGAATCCGGGACGGTCACCTCGCGCACGATGCGGTAGATCGAGCGGTTGTCGAGCTCCGCCGCGGCGCTTCGCGGCGGCGTTTCCGCGTCCGCCGCGTCGCCGATTTCGTCCGTGTAGCCGGCTTCCTTGGCGCGCAGCGTGTCGTCCGGCGCCCCCAAGCCGGCCGCCGTCGCGGCCTGGCTCCATACCGGCCGCGGATAGCGGCCCGTCGCGCTCGGCGCATCCGGAATGGAGGGCTCGGTGGTGGCGAACGGGCGCGCGCCGGCCGCCTGCGACCAGACGGGCGCCGGATAGCGCCCGGTGGCGGCTTTCGGCTCCGGCGGCTCGGCGAGCGCCGCCGCGGAACTGGTTCGATGGGACGGCTTGCGAATCACATGCGCCTCCTCTCAGTGCTGCGGCGGGCACAACGGCCACACCGAAATGCGCGTCCGCGGCTTCCGCGCCGGGTCCTCCGGATCCCACCATCGCTGTGTCAGCATCGCGATGCGCCGGTCCAGGCCGCCGGTCACGTCGTCGAAACCGCCATAGATCTGATCGATCCAGTAAACTTTATCCGCCGACGCCGCCAGGATCACGCCGTGATACCCGTCCAGCAGCGCCATCCCGAGGCATCGCCACGGAGCGGCGTCTGCGTCGCGCCGGACCCACTGTTCCAGCGATTCGCGCAGGTGGTCGGGCCGCGCCACACCGCGCGTCAGCCCGCCCGTGTCGTCCGCGAATTCGAATTCGGTCTTGGGCTCCGCGAAGCCATAGCCCTGCAGCGCCGACATCGTGTCCTGCACCGCCGCCCCCAGCGGTTTGTCGGTTCCGTCCGGGTTGCGCAGCGCGGAGTTGAACAGCGAGCGCAGCGCCGAGTTCAGAAATGCCACGGTGTCGGTGGTGGTCGCCGCGCGCGCGGCGTTGCCGGTGGCTTCCGCTCGCATCCGCTGCACCGCGGCGTCGTCGAAGCCCGCTGCGGGAGCCTCCACCGCGTGCGCGTGGGAGAGATGCTTGCGATCGTCGCGCTTGTGCCCGTTCTGCAGCCCCAGGGCCTGCCCCGTGGATCGCGTGCGGAACGAATTGATCCACTGGATCTTCGCCTGCGTCAGGCGGCACCCGCCGTTGACCGTCTGGCTGACGCCGCCCGAAGGATCGGCGCCGAGATGCGTATGCACCCCGATGATGTGGTATTCCACGCGCGACATCTGCGCCTGCTCGTCTTCCACACCGTATAGGTAGAAGACCGGGGATCCGCTGTTCCCTCCCTCGGTCTGGATGTCGTAATCGAAACGCTCGTCCTGCACATTGACGATCTGATCGCCGTCCAGATGCTGCCGGTCCGCGCTCACCGATTCGGCCGCATATCCGCAGACCAGGATCGGGCTCGACTGCGATTGCAGCAGCTCCTCCAGCACCGGGAACGACAAGCCGTTGGGCGGGGCCGTCGACACCCGGATCACCGCCAGGTCGAAGTTGCGCGCCGCGCGCGGGTCCGCCGCGGTGTCGGCGTTGGCGTTGTATTGCGGGTGAATCGTCCACGCCGAGGAGTTGACGCTGAACGATCCGAACGGCTCCGGCGTCGCCGCCAGATCGTTCTTGCCCGGAATCACGGTGAGCGAGCTGGCGCCGTCCACGTTGTGAGCGCAGGTCAGGATCAGGTCCCGGTCGATGTAGAACCCGGTCCCGATATACTCGCCGTCGCTCTTGAAAATGCGGAACCGGCAGATGGCCGAATGCGGAAAGATCGTCGTGTCCTGCACGCCCGCGCGCCAGCGCTGCCGCCGCCCCTGCCAATCCAACAGGAAGCGCTTGGCCTCGTCCGGATTGCTCGGCGTGTATGTCGGCCGGATGATGTTGTACGCCAGCGGCCGCGTCGACGTCCGCGCCGGCGGCCGTGGAGCCGGCCGCGCCTTGGCCGACGACGTCCCCAGCGATTGCGCCGTCGACTGCTGCCGCAGCCCGCGGCACACGATCGCTCCGTAGTAGTTGTTCAGGAAATCGTTGGCCGGCACGCGCATGTGGATGATCGTGCGCCCCCAGCTCCAGATCGAAAGGTCGATCACGGTGTTGTCGGCCGACGGGACCACTTCATTCACCAGCATCACGTAGTGGTCCGGGAACTGCGACAGAATCCAGCTCGTCTCCGGCGACGATTCGGGGTGCTGCGCGTGAGCCAGCATGTTGACGTTGATCAACAGCGCGATATCCGTCTCCCGCCCGAACGTGATGTTCGTGGCGTGCGGAATGCCCTTGAGCGTGGCCCAGTTCGCCTGGTTGTCCACCCGGTTCCAGACGCCCGTCGCGCGCAGCCAGCTCGTGACGTCCTCCGGCGTGGTCATCCCGGCCACCTCCTGGGTCGGGTCGCCAACCCACCGCGGTTGCCAGAATGGATCGTCTGAGTTCTTCAGCGCGCCCAGCAGCATCCAGTCCGCCTGCGGCGAGACGCTGCTGCCCATGCGCTGGAGCATCTGCGCATAGTCCTTCGTCTTCAGCGAATCCGTCGGAGCCACCGTCATGCTCCCGATATTCGCCGAGCCGCTGTCGTACAGCCGCGTCGCAAAGGTTGCGAAGGCCACCGGGTCGCGCCCCGCCCACGTGCAGAAGAACACGGCCGGCCCGCACAGGTTCAGCGCGCCTTGCTGCACCAGTCGCGGGTTGTCGATGAGATCGTTGAGCCGGTCCGCCACGCCCGCCCGGTCGAGCGAGGTCCACGGGCTGGCTGCCGTATTGGCGCGGAACGTCGCCACGATCGCCTTGGCCGCGTCCTTCGTCGAGAGCATCGTCGTATCCGATGCCCGCGTGTCCGCCATGTATTGATCGAGCTGGTCGGTGTCCGTGAAGTATCCGTCGTCGAGCGGCCGTGTGTAGGACGCTCCGGCGCCCGCCGCCGCGGCATGCGCCTTCTGGTGGCGGTGCTGCTTTTCGCCCGCCGAGAGGCTCTGCGCCGTGGGACGCGGATAGCAGGTGGCGCTCGTCACCATGCCCATGTAGTAGTCCCAGTCCCAGACCGCGTTGGGACAGCCGCGGTGCGTGGTGCGCGGGTCGGCTTCGGAGTGTCCGAGCACGTTGGTGCGGTTCATATCGATGCTGTACTGTCCGCACAGCCAATTGACCAGGGCCGCCGACGCGCAATACTGCGACTCGGTCGGCGCTAACCCGTGCGTGTTCGCCACATGCTCGATCCCGATACTGTCGCCGTTCGCGGTGTGCGCATGCCAGGCTACGTCGTTGTGATGCACCATCTGCACCACCTCGCCGTCCTGTCCCACGATGTAGTGCGCGCTCACGCGGGCCTGCGGGTTCTGGAACCAGCTGATGGGACCATTGATGTTGGCGCCTCCGTCGGTGATGTGGATGACGATACGGCGAATGGTCCGCTGCCCGCTCGAGGCGCGATAGTTCCCGGCGTTGGCGGGAACGAAGCGGCTGGCCTGCGAGTACTCCGAGGCCTCCTGCGGCCGCGCGTACGCCTGCGGCGACGCAGCCGCCGCCGCGTCCGGAATCCCGCCTTCGATGCCGGGTCCGTCGTCCTGCGCGGCCGCTTGGCCCGCGCCGCTCCCGGAAGGCGAGCCCGAGTCTATAGGACCGTATCCATCGTCGTACGGGACATCCACGGCCTGCGCCTTCACCCGCGAAGCCGCGCCCGCCGTCACAGCCGGCGCCTTGCCATTGCTCCCGCTGCTTCCATTGGGCTTCGCCGACGCCAGCGTCACCGGCTGCGACTTCCCCGGCGTCATCGCATCCCCCGCCCACTCCAGGCCGGAATGCGCGCGGCCGTGATACCCCGTCAGCCCTCCGCGCGCGTTCGCGACTCCGATAGCGCGCGTGCGCCCCGAGAACGACCGTGAGATCACGATCGACGGCGCCGCCTCCGTGGCGATCCGCATGACTTCCGGGTTGGCCCGCGTGCGGTCCGCGAAGGTCGCCATCGCGTAGTAGAGCCGGTCGCGTCCCGCGAACCGGGACAGGACGCCGGGCGGCAAGAGGTAGACCGCCTCGCCTCCGTCCGCGGGCAGCGGTCCGGAATCGTGGGTGGAGTAGAAATTGGAGTCGTCGCGGTCCTTCTGGTGCTCGGGCAGGAACAGCGCCGGATCGGTGGCCACCGCCACCTCGAAATAGGACGGTCCGCCCGTGCGGACCGTGAAGCCCGCCACCGGAAAGCGGTCGCTGACGTCAGGACGATTTGGACGAATGGAACTTCCCACGTTCATTACCTCCACGCCTGCCCCGCGGCGCCGCGCGGGCAGGCTACTGTTGGATGGGCTTGCCGCCGCCACCCGCCGGCGCGCCTTTCAAGCGATACAGCGCCGACGGCCCTTCCCCGATTTGCTCCAGCACGCCTCGCGTCACCAGCCGCTCCAGCACTCCCGCGAGGTCCATGACTTCCGTGCGCACGCGTTGATGCATCACCCAGAACTCGGCGATGCCGGCCAGTGAGTCCATGGCGTCGGGATTGTCCTCGAGATAACCGATGATGCTGGCCTCGATTCGCTCGTCGCCGGGCTTTCCCCCCATGGACTCTTCTGCGCCGTTCAATTGCCCACTCCGAAGCAACCGCGTAAAGCAATCGGATGGCCGCGGAGTCGTGATTGAAACAATGGCGGGTTGCTTCGGATGCGCGGGTGTGACAACACCCGGAACGGAAGTGAGGGCGGGTGGAAAATCACCCGCGCCGCTCAGGCGATATCGGCGGAGCGGTGCGGATCGAGGTCGTACTTACGCAGGAGTTTCCCGAGCTCGCGCCGCTCCTTGCCCGCGCTGCGCGCGGCCCGCGTGACATTGCCTCCGTGCTCCTGCATCAGGCGCCTCAGGTAGTCGCGCTCGAACGCCTCGATCACCTCGCGCTTGCGCGTTCGCAGCGAGCCGGCCCGCTCCGCTTGCGCCGGCCTCCGGGGATTTTCCGCCGGGCAGCCGTCGGTCAGATCCAGATCTCCGGTGTCGATGAGACCGTCAACGCAATAAGCGATGCCGCGAATGATGGCGCTCTCCAGCTCGCGAATGTTCCCGGGCCAGGAGTGCGCGCGTAGCGAGTCCATGGCGGCCTCGGTGAAAAACGGCGGCGCACTGCCTGTGGTGTGCTTGCGAAGAAAGTGTTCCGCCAGCACGGGAATATCCTCGGCTCGTTCGCGCAGGGCCGGTAGATGCAGCGTGAAGATCCGGAGCCGGTAGTAAAGGTCCGAGCGAAACGCGCCGGCATGCACCAGTTCCTCCAGCGCCGTGTTGGTGGCCGCGACCACGCGCACGTCGGCCTGTCGTTCCCGCGCGGAGCCGATGGGACGATAGCTCTTCTCCTGCAGCACGCGCAGCAAGGCGACTTGGGCTCGCATCGTCAGCGCGTCGACCTCGTCGAGGAACAGCGTTCCGCGGTTGGCCTGTGCGATCAGTCCGGCGCGCTCCGCGTGAGCGTCGGTGAAGGCGCCTCGTTCGTGGCCGAAGAGCTCGGCTTCGAGCAGGGTGTCCGGAATCGAGCCGCAGTTCACCGCCACAAACGGATGCGGGCGGCGAGTGCTGAGGTAATGGATGGCGCGCGCGATGAGTTCCTTGCCTGTTCCCGTCTCGCCCGTCACCAGGACAGTGGCGTCGCCCTTGGCGACCGCAGGCAGGTTCCGGACCGCCTGGCGGAATGCGGCGCTTTCCCCGACCAGCGCCGTCGTGGTTTTCAGCTCCTGGAGATGACGAATCAGATCTTCCATCGCCGGCATTCCGAACGTCCCCCGGAGTTCACCCCAACCCGGAAGGGGACCAAGAGAAAATGTGAGTATCGGACTGACAACTAGTGCCGCATCGAGAACGGCCGTTTCGGAGAGTACTAGAAAAACATCAGGATGAAAACCGGGTAGTCCCCTGCTGGCACTTCAGCCGTGCGCTCCGGTTGTGTTCCCGGTGAGGGCTCGATGTGGGCGGAATATCAAGGGGAAGTTTGCGCCGGCGCTGATCGCGGAGCCGGAGGCATTCGGCGGCGGGGATGCGTGCGATGGATCGGAAATATGCTCAAGAGGGTTCGCCTCGCTTTGGATTGGCGCCACAGCAGACGTCCGCTTGGCGGTCGCTCCTCTGTCGCGGGGAGTGTGCGAGTGGAACGCCTACCACGTGCGTTCTCTATCGCCGGGGACGTCAGAGGCCGATAAGTGTCGTTCTCCGCGACTCGGCGCACCGTCCGGAAGAATCGAATCTGCTAATCTCGACGGGAAGATGAAGCTGCCCGGCGGCGACAACGCAATCGTGGACATGGCGAAGCTCCGGGACTATTGCCTTGATCCGCGACATCCTCGCGGCCGGCATAAAGCCAAAGTTTTTGCCTCGACTCTGGGGCTTGCGCAAACCGACGCAGAGTTTCTTCGGGAAGCGCTGCTTCGCGCGGCGCGCGAGGCCGATGCGCTGGTGGGTGAGTCTGACGAATATGGCGACCGCTACACCGTGGACTTCGAGATGAACCGAGGGAATCGGCGGGCCGTCGTCCGCAGCGCCTGAATTGTGCTTCGGGACGAGACGGCGCCGAGGCTGACGAGTTGTTTTGTACCATAAGGATTGAGGTACGCGATGCGCGAACTCGAACTACTCTCGGTGGTGGCTTTGCTGGAAGACAACAAGGACCATAAGCTTCTCCGCGGCCAGGTCGGTACAATTGTCGACCGAGTTGCCCCCGGTGTATACGAAGTCGAGTTCAGCGATGACGAGGGCCGGACTTACGCCTCCCTGGCGCTGCGTGCTGACCAGTTGCTTCAGCTTCATCACGAGCCGAGCCATCAGGCGGCTTGATCACTTCAATTCGCGCCTTTCCTGACGCTACGTCTGAGAGAATCTTGCACGCCCCGGACGGCTCCGCGTGGGACGGGACAAGTTGCTTCGTCTTCTGGTCAGTTGAATATCCAAAGGGGTCTTGCCCTCCAGTATCAGGTCAAGCAGACCGACATGGAGAGTCCCGACCCCATTCGCGCTCCTTCCGTGGACGCCGGTTCCTCCCTCTCCGTCGCCGGGCCGGGCGGTTCGAAACTGGCGAAGGGCGGCGAAGTCATACAGCCGCTCTCGAAAACTTCCTCTCCCCGGGCAATCTGGACCAACCGGGACCCGAACGCATTGGCGAAAGGCTCCAGCGGCGGGAGCGTTCACGATTCCCCCGTATGTGTATGCCGGTCTCGTCATGCACACCAGCGTCGCCCCGCTGTCTTGTGGATGGCCGGGGGTAACGTCTCGCGCTTCACCGCGCCTGGCCTCGACATGGGTCTGATCGACACCGTCATCGCTACGACCGGTGTCTTCATCCCCATGACGAAACCTCGCAAAAAAAGGGCAGCTTTATGCTGGACTCACCTCTCCTCAGGGTGGAGGATCAACCACCCGAAGAAGGTAAGCAGGAGGGCGATGGCAGCCACGATGAACTCAGGAAGCCCGAAATGCATAATCTGATAATACGACCTCTTGCACCGGTTTGTTCCACGATTGTTGGCAGCTGTATAGTACTACTGTGTTATAAATTGTTGACACGGTTGGAGATGGCGCGGGTAGCGG
>CAZSQK010000191.1:0-8237 GCA_964608645.1 uncultured Solibacteraceae bacterium
AAGAATCCCTCTTGACAAAGCAACTCAGAAATCTTTGCGTGACATTGTGTTTGGACAACGTCCCCGGGCGCAGCGCTGGCCGCAGGTCGGGCGAAGCAATTCACTCCGACCGCAGTGCGATCACAGGATCGATCCTCGACGCCCGCCGCGCCGGAGCGAATCCGGCGGCGAGCACCGCAATCGCCATCGTCAGAATGGCCACCGCGATCGACGACGGATCGTCCGCCCTGATTCCGTACAGCAGCGATTCGACGAGCCGCGATGCCGCCCACCATGCCGGCAGGCCGATCGCGAGTCCGATCGCCCCCATGATCGCGACCTGCCGCATCACCATCCAGACCACGCGGCCGCGTGGCGCGCCCAGAGCCATCCGAATTCCGATTTCTCCCGTGCGGCGTGCCACCGTGTATGACATAGTGCCGTACAAGCCCACGCAGGCAATCGCCAGAGCTAGAGCCGCGAAACCCGAGCACAGCTTGGCGAACAGAATCTCTTGAGTCATCGTCTGCTCGACCATCGTTGTCTGCGTCTTGATATGTGTCACCGGTATGCGCGCGTCCGCCTGCGCCACGATCTGGCGCCGTCACTACGGCGAGAGGGTCGCCCACCGTACGCAGCGAGAACGTCATCTCGCCGACCTCCGCGAACGGAGTCTGGTTGAACGGCACAAACGCGATCGCCGGCAACTCTTCTCTCAAATCGCCGTATCGAAAATCCCTGGTGATGCCGGCGATCTCAAATTCGAGAGGCGGCTTCCCCCGCCGCTCGATCGCGATGTGTTCCCCGAGCGGCATACGTCCATCGAAATTCACTTTCACATACTTCTCATTCACCACCGCAACCGCCGCCGATCGCGCGAAATCGCGATCGTCGATTTCGCGTCCTGCGATCAGCGGAATCTTCATGGTTGCCAGATAATCCGGTCCGACGGTCAGCACACGCGTGTCCTGGTCCGGCGCCGGCTGTTTCCCGGCCGGCGTCACCGCTGTGAACCACGATCCTTCGCCTACCAGCGGGGTCTGCGCTACACTCGCGCCGCGCACGCCCGGAATCGAGCCGAAGCGCGTTTGCAGGTCCCGATAGAATGAAAAAATCTCCGGCGTCTTGTGGCCCGCCTGCGCAGCGTCCAGCTTGAACAACAACACGTTCTCGCGATTGAATCCCAACTGCACCGATTCGAGTTTCGAGAGCGTCCGTACGAACAATCCAGCGCCCAGGACCAGCAGCAACGACAACGCAATCTGCCCGGCCACCAGCACATGGCTCAGTGTGACGCTTCGCGGCCGATCGTTCGCGCGCACTTCCTTCAACGCCCGCACAACTTCGACGCGGGTCGCCTGGAGCGCCGGTGCGAGCCCAAACAACAGTCCTGTCAACGAGGAAAGCGCGATCGCGGCCGCCAGTACGTGCCAGTTCAGATCCGGTTTCAACGTCGTCGGCTCGGAGCCGCCCGAAAGCAGCGCCGCGAGCGATTGTACGCCCAACACCGCGATCAGGATCCCACCGGCGCCGCCGATGGATGCGAGCAGCGCGCTTTCCGTGAGCAACTGCCGGATCACGCGCCCTCGCCCCGCGCCGATACTCAGCCGCACCGCGATCTCCCGCCGCCGGGCCGTGGCGCGTGCGAGCAACAGATTTGCCACATTGGCGCACGCGATCGCCAGAATCAATCCGACCATCGCCAGCAGTACGAATAGCGGCTTCGAATATTCCCGGCGAAGCGTATCTAGCCCTTTGGCGCCGCTCTCCAGGACCAACTCCGGCAGGTGCGCACGCTCTTGATCGTTCGCCGCCGTCGATTCCACCCAGCGATGAAACACCGGTGCGATTTGCGTCTGCGCTGCAGCCATCGTGGTCCCAGGCCGCAGCCTCGCCGAAAGGAGCAGCCAGTAATAGTGGGCGTCATCGAAGCTCTGCGCGCCCTCGCCAATGTGCAGCGGGATATAGAGTTCGGGCGATTGCGCAGGCTCGAGCCCCGAGAATCCCGGCGGAGCCACACCCGCCACCGTGTAGGGGCGATTGTCTATGAGAACGGACTCGCCGACGGCGCTCGCCGCATCGCCGAATCGCCGCTGCGCCAGATTGAACCCGAGGACGACAGCGGGCGGCGCGCCGGCGCGATCGTCATCGTCGGCCAAGAATCGCCCCGCCGCCGGCCGGACCTCCACGCCCCGAAAATAGCCGCCGGTGACCAACGCGCCTGTCGTCGCTTCGGCCTGCCCTCGCGCATAAAAATTCGCGCTGCGAATCCCGAAGTGCCCGAACAAGTTCGAGAAGACACCGGTTTCGCGTAAAACGTCGAATGCGGGATACGGAAACGCTCCCGCGGTGG
This sequence comes from uncultured Solibacteraceae bacterium, assembly GCA_964608645.1. Lineage (GTDB taxonomy): Bacteria > Acidobacteriota > Terriglobia > Bryobacterales > Bryobacteraceae > CAZSQK01. The sequence continues at coordinate 2,333 of CAZSQK010000191.1, forward strand.
TGCCGCCGCCCTCCTTCCACATGCTGCCGCTCGCGCCATGCAGCACCGACCCACGCATCCGGCTAATCGGGGCGTGCCAGTTGAGTGTCACCAGCCGCTCCGGCTCGCCCACCGGCAGCCACCGCAACATCAGCGCGTCCATCAAACTGAAAATTGCCGTGTTCGCGCCGATCCCCAGCGCGAGCGACAGCGCCGCCATTGCCGTGAACGCCGGATTCTTCAGTATGGAGCGCGTCGCATAGCGCAAATCCTGCATCAATTGTTCACACCAACTCCATCCCCACATTTGGCGAGTATCCTCCTTGATCAATCCGAGGTTCCCCAAGTCCCGCCGAGCCGCATGGTAACCGCGCTCCTCGGCTTCTTCTTGCAAATGAAAGGCGAGTTCCTCCTCCAGTTCCTTCTCACGTCGCCTTCGGGCAAATAGCCACCGTAGTTTTCGAAGATTCTCGTTCATGGACGCTCACTCGCAGTCAGGACCAATCCGATTGCGCGCGCAAAGACATCCCATTTCGACCGTTCGCTCGACCCACCCCTTCGCCTCAAGCCGATGCAACGCTGGATAGACCCGGTTTCCACCTGCAGCAACTCGATCCTCTGATTCATTATGTAGCCATTCTACTCTACATTTAGTAGACTGCCTACACCAGAATTGGTTAGCAAACCGCCGGCTCTGCTGGACCGCTATCCGCCGCTGGAACATATTTCAGGCGGCGCCGCGGCAGATCGAGAATGAACGTCTACTCGAATCGTAACGCCACATTCGGGTCAATCCGTGTGGCTTTTCGACTGGGAAGGTAGATCGCGAGCAGCCCAATCAAGCTAAGCACGCCTGGAGCGATGACGAAGGTCGCGGGATCGTTCGCGCCGATGTGGAACAGCATGGCACGCATCACTCGCGAGAGTGCGAAAGCCATAAGCAATCCGCCGACGGCAGCAATGGCTATGAGCCGAAGACCTTCCCGCAAATTCATCCACAACACACGATTGCGATCGGCGCCCAAGGCCATGCGGATGCCGATTTCTTTCGTCCGCTGGCTGACGGTATACGCCATAACGCCATAGATACCGATCGAAGCCAGCATCAGGCCCATCAAACCAAGGGTCGCGGCGCCCCATGATGCCAGTCTGAAGGGCAGAACCTGAAAATCCAGGACCTCCGCCATGGTGCGCACATCGAACTCGATCGAGGGGTCAACGGAGGCCAACGTGTTGCGGAGAACCGGCACGAAGGGCCGCGGGTCGCCGTGTACGCGGAACAGCAGCGAATAGTAGGCTGAGTTGCCCGCTGTGGGCGGAAGATAAATACACGTTGCATCCACCCCGTCCGACAACCATGCGCTGATCACATCCTCCGCGATACCGACTACCTGAACGATTCGGGAACCAGGCAGGAACAGCTCACGTCCCCCGGACGAATACTCCTGTGTCGTGACCTCGAGAGTCTTCCCGATCGGATCCTCCGCCGGCCAGAACCGCTTTGCGGTCGCTCGGCTGATCACTGCCACCGGCGCGCCACTACGAGCCTCCTCCGTTGTGAATGCGCGCCCTCGTATGAACGGGATTTCAAGCGCCGAAAAATACTCCGGCGTCACTTCGTTGTAGCCGGCATCCAGGACGCGGAAGTGCGGTGGCCCGGTGGATACGTGCGCGATGGGAAGCGATCCTCGGAGGGGCTCCCTCATGGCGGCTGCCACCACCATTGCCCCTGGCGTTGCCTGCAGGCGCTCTCTCAACCGCGCGACCAGCATCGGGTTCGGGCTATATGTTCCCTGAATCGGCTGGATGCTGATCGAGTGCGCCACGTCGAAGCCGGGCTGTACCGACCCAAATTTGATCGTGCTGTGCAGGAGCAGGCCCGCCCCGATGAGCAACACAAGACTGAAAGCGAATTGGACGATCACCAGACCGTCGCGCAGACGGGATCGCCGGAAGCGGGATCCAAGCAAGGCGCCTTCCGCCCTGAGCGCGGAGTTCAACGTCGACCGTGTGGCGTGAAGAGCTGGAGCGAGCCCAAACACAATACCGGTGGCCAGGGCAAGGACGAACGCAAATACAAAAACGCGGTAGTCCGGGTTGAACTCCAAAATCGCCATTCCGGTTTTCATCGAAAACGAAGATACGATCAGACGGCGTATCAACGTCCAGCTCGCGTGCGAGATCGCAAGGCCGGCCCCGCCGGCAATCAGCGAGAGCACGGCCGTCTCCGTGACCAGTTGCCGAACGATACGGCTCCGGCTCGCGCCCAGTGACAGCCGGACGCCGATCTCGCGGTTGCGATTCAAGGCTCGTGCCAGCAGGACGTTCGAGAGGTTGGTGCAGGCGATTAACAGGATCATCGCGAACGCAGCTACCACCGGCAGGACATTCGCCATATCAGCGTGATTCCAGCTTTGGTATGTTGCGCGCGATTCAAGACTCGCGTCCACAAGCTGCAATTCCCTCTGTCTGGCTTGGCTAATCCTTGGGATCAGCACCGACATGCCGCTCTGGGCCTGGGCCTCCGTTACACCGGGCCGCAGCCGGCCTATGATGCGAAGCGAACGCTCCTCGGCTTGATCGCCAGCGGGACCGCTGCCGGCCGCAAACAGCCGCTTCGCCGACAGGGGCGCCCAGAAGTCGGCAAGCATTGGATCGAGTCCCGTGAATGCCGTCGACGTCACTCCGACCACCGCAAGGCGATTGCCGGACAACTCGATCGTTTGGCCCACGATCCCCGGGTCGCCGTGGAATGTTCCGTGCCATCGGGCATGGCTCAAGACAACCACGGCCGGGGCCGACGGCAATTCGTCCTCCGGTAAAACGGGTCTGCCCAAAGCCATGCCGACGCCGAGCATCTGAAAGTAATTTCCCGAAACCGCGTATCCGCCCATACTTCGGTTCTGAAACCTGGCGCGAACCGGCAAATCGGCGATCACCTGCGTGAATACCGGATTGCCGGCGGTCAAATTGTCGTACTCACGAATGGAAAACGATCCGAACTTGATTCGCTTCGCATTGTGTCCGACAACCTGGTACAGGCTCGACGGATCTCGAACCGGAACCGGCCGCAGCAGTAAGGTGTCCACCATCGTGAACAGCCCGGTATTGGCTCCGATGCCGAGCGCCAGTGTCAGAATTGCCGTGAGGGAAAAAGATGGACTCTTGGCGAGCGTCCGGCCGGCGTAGCGTAGATCGGCTCGCAGGTCGTCCAGCATTCGAAGACCGCGTGCTTCACGACACCGCTCCTTGTAGAGCTCAACTCCGCCAAACGCGACTCGGGCACGCCGCTCAGCTTCTCCTTGGGGCACACCGGATCGAACCAGGTCGCGCGTGTAAGCTTCGATATGAAACGACATCTCATCCGCCATCGAGCCTTCCACGTTTTTCCGCCGCAGGAGGCCGGCGATGAGAGAGCGGCACCGGGCAATCAGCGTCATAACTCCTCCGGCACGGCGCTTAGGAAAGCAGCGATCATGTCGCCATGTCGCTTCCAACTTTCGGTTTCGAGCCGCAACTGGCGCTTTCCAGAGGGGGTCAGCTTGTAGAATTTTGCCTTACGGTTGTTGTCGCTTTCACCCCACTCCGACGCGATGAAGCCTTTGTGCTCCAGCCGATACAAGGCAGGATAGAGCGAGCCTTGTTCAATTTGAAGGTTCCCCTTGGCCAACTGTTGAATCCGGAGTAGCACGCCATAGCCGTGCTGTGGGCCGAGCGACACTGCTTTCAAAATCAGCATGTCTAGCGTGCCGCGCAGGAGATCGATATCTTTGCCCATTCTCTTGCCCTCTCCTAGGAACTCTAGGAGAATAGTATGCCGCGAGCGCTGCATTGTCAAGCGGGCTAAAGGCGCATTCCGCAGAACCGGCCGGATAGTCGATTAGTGATCACCCGCGAGCAGGCCAAAGATCCCGCATCCCCGAAAGAGCCCGCTCTTACGAGACGATCTTCGGCTTGATCACGGTGACCCCCAACGGACGCATCGCCTCGGTGAGCCTTTCGAACATCGCGTCGTCCTCGTATGTGCCCACGATCGCGCCGCCCGAACCCGCGAAAGTCGAGGTGGCCCCTGCCCGTCGCGCGCCATTCACCATGTCCAGGTTTCCCCGGTCGATCTGATAGATCTTCGCGCGCAGATCGAAATTCGCATTGATCAGTTCTCCCAGGCGCGCATAATCGCGGCGCAGCAGGCACGCCTTCCCTTCATCCGCATATCCCGCCCAGGTTCGCATCGCTTCCACTACGTCCGGATCTCCGCGCCGCCAGCGTTCTCTCAGGTTGCTGTGAAACACCTCCGTGCCCTCGCTCAGCGACGTCCGCGCCGCCACATACATCTTCGGCAGCAACCCCGGATCCAGACGCTCATACTCCCCATATCCGCGGGACTCCAACAGGTCGCGCGAGAAATCCATGAATACGAGCCCGTGATATGCCTGGATCACCCGATCCTGCAATCCCGCCGGCACGTTCAATTCGCGAGTTTCCGTTTCCAGCGCCAGGTTGGCTTGAATGGGCAGCGGAATCTCCACTCCGTAGTACGCGCACAACGCGCGCAGTGACGCGGTAATAATCGCGCTCGATCCCCCTAACCCCAGCCGCTGTGGAATTGTAGACTCATACTCCAAGGTGAAGTTGCGGTCGGGCAGTTCGATCTTCTCCTGCCGGCAATAATCGATGAAACGGACAATCAGCGCCTGGATGATGCGGATTCCGCCGTAGTATCCACGCCAGCGGGTGATCTTGTATAGATCTTCCAGGCCCTCGAAGACAGGAAGATCCGCCTTCGACGGCTTGATCTCCAGACGGCCGCTGGGATAGATCAGGACACGGGCGCGCCAGTTCGACATCGCGAATGACAGCGTCTTACCGAAGTACCCGTCGCTCGGATTCCCTAACATTCCGGCGCGGGCGTATCCATAGGTTTCGATCATGTTCTCTTCCGGTCCGCCGAGTCGATCAGAATGGTGACCGGCCCGTCGTTTATCAGATGAACTTCCATCATCGCCTGGAATTCGCCCGTTTGCACGGGCGTCCCGCTGCGCCGCGCCCCGTCGACAAAGTGCTCGTAGAGCGCGCGGGCCTGCTCCGGCCGCGCCGCCTGGTCGAAACTCGGGCGCCGCCCTTTGCGGCAATCGCCATACAGCGTGAACTGCGAAACCACCAGTAAGGCCCCGCCTGACTCCCGCACGTTGCGATTCATTTTTCCATCCTCATCCGTGAAGATGCGGAGCCATAAAACCTTGTCGAGGAGATAATCCGCGTCATCGGCGGTGTCCGTCAGGGATACTCCAAGCAACACGAGAAGCCCGGCGTCTATTGCTCCGACCGTATGTTTCTTTACGATTACGCTGGCGCTAGCCACACGTTGCACGACAACTCTCATAAAAGTTACCTATTTATATATACACTCGCGTGATATAGTGTGCTCCGAGAGGTTGCATGGCACACGGCAGAAACAGCGAAGATATAAGCACCTTAGAAATGGCGCTGCTTGGTTTTCAAATCGAGAAACAGCGCATAGAAACTAGGATTCATGACCTTCAATCGCAGCTCAGAGGAAAGCGCGCCTCGTTGCCGTCGGCTGCGGGAGAAACCAAACCTCGGGTCCGGCGCGAGTTGAGCGCGAGCGCCCGGCGGCGCATCGCCAACGCTCAAAAACGCCGCTGGGCGGAATATCGTAAACGCACAGCGCACGCCGCCAAAACAGCCAAAGCGCTGTCCGCGAAGGCCGCGGGCGCGTCGTAGCAACACCACGTCCCCTTACAATCTGGCGGCGGGCGATCGCACCGGATCGCCCGCCCCTTCCCACCCGAACTCCCGCGCCACATCATTCACACTTCCCTCGCCGGCTATCTTCCCCGCTCGGAAATACGCCCGCCCACGCATCGCGATTCAAAAACGTCGCTGGGCTCAACATTGCGAGCAC
>CAZSQK010000192.1:0-8229 GCA_964608645.1 uncultured Solibacteraceae bacterium
ATCAAGACGGCCTAAATTTTGGTTTTTTTCGCTCCAGAGCAACTATAAGGCGCGATATCGCGATTCGAGCGCCACGCCCACACCGAGCATCGCGGCGCCGGCGCACAGGCTGATGGCGACCCGTCCGGCGGGGCCGACACGGGTGAACGAATAGCCCAACGCCAGCGCGATCCCGATGACCAGAATGAAGACGCCGAGTTTGTTCAGCCAATTGCCGCCGACCACGGCTTCCCAGTCGCGCGGCGGCGGCGCCGGCCGGGGGACGAACGGCGGAGGCGGCGCCATTGGAGCCGGTGGCGGCGGAGGAGGCGCGGGGCGCGGCGGCTCCGCCAGAACGGGCGGTTTGGCCGGCTGGCCCGGAGGGTCCACGATTGGCGAGAAGCGACGGTTCTCCTGTCTCTCCAGAATACCGATCCGCGCTTCCAGCTCGGATAACCGGTCGCGCAGCCAGATCCAACGCGCGGCGCACACGACCAGCAGACACAGCACGAGTAGGAACATCATCTTCGACTCCTTGGGGGACGCTTAAGCGGGAACGCCGGCCAGGCGTTCGGCGGTGGACCTCAGAGCGCGCAGGTCCAGTTTGCCAGTGCCGAGCTGCGGAAGCGCCTCGACCTGGTAGATGTTCTCGCGCTTGGGAATCCACAGCCGCGGCAAATTACTTTCCGACAGCCGCTGCCACACATCGGCGGGCGCGAGTTCGGCGTGCACGTAGAGCGCGACCAGGCGCTCGCCGCGCTGTTCGTCAGGCACTGCGGTGACGGCGCACGCGACGTCGCCGATCGCCTCTTCGATTCGAATGTGAGGGACCATCTCGCCCGCGATCTTGCTGAAGCGGGAGAGCCGGTCCGTGATGCGCAGGAAGCCTTCGTCGTCGATCAGCGCGATGTCGCCGGTGACGTACCACGCGCCACGCAGCACATCGGCGGTGCGGCCGGGTTGATTGAGATAACCGGCCATGCGGTTGGAGCCCTTCACCAGCAGCAGGCCCGCGGTGTTGGGCGGCAGCGGTTCGAACGTCGCGGGGTCGACCACCCGCGCCGCCACGCCCGGAAGCGGATGTCCGACGGTGCCGGGCTTGCGCCCGAGCTGCGTGTCCTTGCCCCATTCGAAATTCGGTGCGTTCACGGCAATCACGGGGGACATTTCCGTGCACCCGTAGCCCTCCAGCAATTCCAGGCCGAACTTCTCGCGAAAGGCGGCCGCCACGGGTTCGCGCAGCTTCTCGGCGCCGACCAGGACGTAGCGCAGGCTGGCGAACTGCTCCGGCGCGCACTTGCGGATGTAGGTGGCGCAGAATGTTGGCGTCGCCAGCAGCAGCGTCGCGCGGCGTTTGGCGACAAGATCGCCGATGACCCGCGCATCGGTCGGATTGTGGTGGTACACCACTCCGCAGCCGGCGATCAGCGGAAACCATAAGGTCACGGTAAAGCCGAAGGAGTGGAAAAACGGCAGCACGCCGGCAATGCGGTCCTGCGGCGTGATCCAGAACAGCTGCGCGATGGCATGGATATTCGCCAGCAGATTGAAGTGGGTGAGGGCCGCGCCTTTCGGAGCGCCGGTGCTGCCGCTGGAGAAAATGACCGTGGCGATGGAATCCGGGCCCGCGTGCGGCCGGTGCGGCAGAAAGCGCGCGGCAAGATACGCGCGGATTTGCGCGGCTTTGCCCGGTTTCGCGATCAGGTCCTCGATGTAGATCAGGCGCGCGGCGAGGCCGGCGGCCTGCGCCGCGAGTTTCTTCGATGTGATTACGGTCTCGATCCGGCACTCGGCGATCGCCTGCGACAGCGACTCCGGTCCGGCGGTGAAATTGAGATTCACCGGGACGCGGCCGGCCAGCGTGGCGGCGATGTTCGAGAGCGCGCCCCCGGCACCGGCGGGAAGCAGCACGCCGATCATGGGCTCGCGCGGAAGCTGCCGCGCAATCAGCGTCGCGCCGGTCAGAACGCGGCCGTACGTCAATTCCGCGCCGGTCGAATCCGCCATCGCAAACCGGTTCCAGTGGCCGCGGGCGTTGCGGATGAAGTGGGCGTCGAGCGTGTCCCGGGAGGTCTTGCGGTGCTCGGTGGCATCGGCGGAGAGCTCTTGAATGACCTGCCGCACTTCATGCGCGGGGGTCGCGGACGGCATCGGAGCGCCGAAAGAAATCGTTACGGGGTACGGAATCCGTCTCGGCCATTTCCAGAAGAAGCGGCCGCCCTCGAAACTGAAGATGCTGCCCCACATGCGGTCGAGGTGAACGGGAACGATCGGCGCGTCCAGTCCTTCGACGATTTTTTCCAGACCGCGCTTGAACGGCAGCATGTTGCCGGTGCGGGTGACCGCGCCTTCCGCGAAGATGCAGACCACGTGCCCTTCCGCCAGTTGCTGGCGCGCGGCGCGAATGGCTTCCACGGCGTCGCGCCGTCCGCTGGCGACCGGGATCGCGTGAATGCGGCGCAGGAACCAGTTGACGGACTTCATCTGGAAATAGGGTTTCCAGATCATGAACCGGATCTGGCGCTCGACGCAGGCGTTGATGAGGATCCCGTCGATGTGCGACATGTGGTTCGAGACCAGCAGCGCCGGCCCCCGGAACGGCACGTTCTGTTGGCCGACGGCGTGAATGCGAAAAATGCTGTGGGTGGTCATCCACAGGACGAATCGCACGAAGAACTCGGGCGCCAGCGTCAAGACATACGCCGACACGCCCAGCATCATGACGCCGAAAGCAAAGACGATCGTGGTGGGCGAGACGCGCAGCCGGTCGTGGAAGATCGCGAGCAGGAGCGACGCCAACACCATGCCGAGCGACTGAATGAAGTTGTTGGTGGCGATGGTGCGGCCCTTCTCCTGGGCTCCGGCGCGCTGTTGCATGAAGGCGTACAGCGGCACGACGAAGAGCCCGCTGGCGACCGCAAGGAACGCCACCGCGACCGCCGCCCCGGCCAACGACCCACGCACGGCGCACAGGACAAACGCGAAGACCGCCATCATCAGACTGCCGACGGGGACCAGGCCGAGTTCGACCTTGTCGCCCGAGAGCTTGCCCGCCAGCATGTTGCCGCAGCCGATTCCGACCGCCAGGAAGACCCACAGCATCGAGATGCCGCCGTTCGACGTGTGCAGCACTTCGTTGCCGAAGAACTGGAGGTTGGTCTTCAGCAGGACTCCGGCGAACCAGAAGAACGCCACGCCGAGAACGGCGAGCCAGAGCGGGCGGTCGCGCAGCAGGTGGCGGGTGTTGGTGAAGATCTCGCCGAAGGGGTTCCAGCGGAACGGTTCGTGCGCCCCGGAAGGCGCGACGCGCGTGATGCGCAGGCTGGCCACCAGCCCTACCACCGAAACCAGCAGCATGCCGCCGCCGATCCGCCATGCGTCGGCCGTCCAATTCCCGGCGAGCGCGCCGCCCGACGCCGTGCCGAGGACGATCGCCACGAAGGTGCTCATCTCGAGCAGCGCGTTGCCGCGCGAGAGATCCTTATCGGGGAGCATTTCGGGGACGATGCCGTATTTCGCCGGGCTGAACACGGCGGCGTGCAGGCCGAGCAGGAAAACCACCAGAAGCATGCCCTCGATATGGTCGGCGACCATCGCGGCGAGCCCCACCAGCATGATAAACAGCTCGAAGATTTTCACGCCGATGAGGACCTTGCGTTTGCTGATTCGGTCCGCGAGGTGCCCGGCATATCCGGAGAAGAGCAGGGAGGGCAGCACGAAGATCGCGGGAATCAGCGGCACGTAATGGCCGCCTCGCGCCTGCGCCGCATGCAGCGCGGTGACCGACTGGCAAACGCTGTCGTTAAACGCGCCGAGGAATTGCGTCAGGAGGAACGCGCGAAAGCCGCGGAGCCGGAGAAGATCGGTGAATTTGCCCTGTGCCATACCTGTGGAAAAGGCACGGGTTGTGCCGTTCGCAAGTATCCGGAAATCAGCAGATTTTCGCAAGTAGGCTGCGGTTAACCGTACATTCTATGTATGGCTGCTGTACAATTTATGTCCATGAGCCTGCTCCCGGAGCAACGCCAGACACTCGAAGCGGTGTCGCGTCTCGGCTACTGCAATCCGTTCCTGCCGGAGCGGGTCGAGCTCGAGCGGGCGGTCCTCGGGGCGGAGTTCGCGGAAGGCGAACTGGTCTGGAGTTACCGCGTCGAGGACCCCCACCCGCGGCAGAACGTGCAGCGGATTTACCGGAAGCTGGAGCCGTTGCTCGCATCGCTGCGCCGCCGCCTGCAGGGCGGGAGCAGTCTGGACGGCGAGGAGCTGGCGCTGTACGAGGACGCGGTTCTGCATCTGTTGTACACGCGCTACTACCCGCACTTTTACGAGGCGGGATTCGGGAAGGACCCGGCAAACTACGGCGAAAATCCGTGGCAGTTCTATACGAATTTCGCTGCGGATTGGCGGCACTACTTCCACATCGACGGCGTGCGCTTCCCGACCGGCCACGAGCCCGGCCATACGTTCGCGTGCTTCCGCCAGATTCAGCGCGCCTTCGAACACCTCTTCCGCGACATCATCGGCAGCTCGCTGCCAAGCGCGCGGCTGCGGGCGTCGATCTGGCAGTCGATCTTCACCCACGATATGCGTCGCTACCGGCGCACGTTGTACACGCGCATGGGGGAGTTCGTCACGCTGATCACCGGCCCCTCCGGAACCGGCAAGGAGCTGGCGGCGCGCGCCATCGCCGAGTCGCGCTATGCGCCGTTTGACGCCCGCCGGCTGAGATTCGCGAATGACGGCGCCCCCTCGTTCTTTCCAATCAATATCTCGGCGCTGTCTCCGGCGCTGGTGGAATCGGAGTTGTTCGGGCACCGCCGCGGCTCGTTCACGGGAGCGATCGCCGACCGCCGCGGCTGGCTGGAAACCTGTCCGGAATTCGGGTCGGTCTTCCTCGACGAGCTCGGCGAGATGGAGCCGTCGATTCAGGTGAAATTGCTGCGCGTCATCGAAACGCGGACCTTTCACCCGGTGGGAGAGACCGTGGGGCGGGTCTTTCAGGGCAAATTGATCGCGGCCACCAATCGCGACCTCGCCGTCCTCATCAGGAACGGGCGCTTTCGGGAAGACCTCTACTACCGGCTGTGCTCGGACCAGGTGACGACGCCTTCGCTGGCGGAACAAATGGACGATTCGCCGAGCGTGCTGCGGGAGTTGGCGTTCTATATGGCGCGGCGCATCGCCGGTCCCGAGGGCGAGGAACTGGCGCTCGATGTGATTCAGTGGGTCGAGCACCAACTCGGCTGGCGTTACAACTGGCCCGGAAACTACCGCGAGCTGGAGCAATGCGTCAAGAACCTGCTCATCCGGCGCAATTACCAGCCCTCGCTCACGGGCCCGGCGGATGCGGTCGAGGAGTTCGCGGCGGAGGCGCGCGCCGGACGCCTCACGACGGACGAACTCCTGGCGAGGTACATCACCATCGCGTACAGCCGGGCGGGCAGCTATGAGGAGACGGCGCGCCGGTTGAAGGTGGATCGGCGGACGGTGAAGGCGAAAGTGGACGAGGCCCTGTTGCAGAGACTGAAGGGACGCTAACGCTGCGTTTCCAGGGCTTCGAGCGCCGCCTTTTGCATCACGGCCCGAGGGGCGGTGTCGCCAGTCCAGATCTCGAACTGCCGCACGGCCTGCTCGATGAACATCTCGATCCCTGGAATTACGGCTTTGCCCTGTTCGCGGGCCCGCTGGAGAAGCAGGGTCTCCATCGGATTGTAGACCATGTCGAAGACGACCTCGCCCGGGATCGCGCCATCGAAGAAACACTCGTTGGCATGGGGGAACATGCCGAGCGGCGTGGCATGCACGACGGCGTCGAATTTCCGTCCGTTCAACTGTTCCCGCAGGAGGGGCTCGGCGCCGGTGATTTTGCTCAGGGCGCGCACGCGATCGGCGTTGCGGCCGACCAGCGCGATTTTCGCGCCGGCGTCGCTGAGCGCGCAGGCCGCGCCGCGCGCCGCGCCCCCGTTGCCGACGATCAGCACGGAGGCTCCCGGCAGCCGGATGATGCGTCCGAGCGGTCCGGTGACGCCGGCGGCGTCGGTGTTGGCGCCCCGCCATTTCCCGGCCTTTCGCCAGACCGTGTTCACAGCGCCGATGCGGCGCGCCAGCGGATCGACCGTGTCGAGATAGCGGATGATTTTTTGCTTGTGCGGGATGGTGACGCTGAAGCCGGACAGCGGCAGGCGGTCCGCCATGGCGAAGAAGTCCCGGAGGCAGGCGGGCGAGACCAGGAACGGCAGGTAGACGGCGTCGACGCGGCGCGACTGGAAGGCTCGATTGTGAACGGCGGGCGAGATCGAATGGCGGATCGGATCGGCGATGACGCCGTAGATCTTCGCGCTGCGCCGGAGCTTCTCCACGCGATACAGATGGCGCAGGTAGCGGACGCTGACCTGGCCGGCGGCGGTGCCCTCGGCGCAGGTCGGCGCGGCATAGGTAAAGGCAGCCCCGAAGACGGGGGCCAGGACGCGCGTGGGGAACCCCAACTCGCCCATTGCCAGGACGATGATCCGATGCTTGGGCAAGGCCTTGGCGGCGGCGAGGATGCGCACGTTGTCGGAGGGCTTGCGGGCGGTGGTGACGATCTTGTAGGCGTCCGCCTGGACCTTCATGATGCGGTTGATCAAGGTGTCCATGGGCGGCGTGGCTTCGTAATTATGGTAGGAGACGATGAGCTGGGCGCGGCCGCGGAAATGGCCGAGGCGATCCTGCGCCACCTCGGCGGTTTCGATTTCGACATCGATGGCGTGCGCCCCATTGGCTACGGCGAGCTCGAGGATGGCGAACTGCTCCTCGATGCTGCCGTTGAATTTTCCGTGGTTCTGATGGCGGCGGCAGGTGGCGAGGATGATGCATTCGGGAAACTGCTCGAGAAAACGCGCGATCGCTTCGGCCCCTTTGCAGGGGTAATCGAGGAAGTCCAGGCGAAATTCGAGGAACGCCTCGCCCGCCGCAGCTTCGCGCCGTGCGTGCTCCAGCAGGGTTGCTACGTCTGGCATGCCCAACGCAATGCAGATGCGGGGAAGAGACCTCGTCTGGGCCATTGTTGAAAAGACACCCCAGAATAACACAGGGGGGACGGGCCGCCGGACGGCCTAAGTAACGGGCGTAAGTCGGCGTTTCCAGTCGTCGAGAATGGCCGCGGCAGCGGCCGTGGCGAAGCGGGAGACGCCGTGGAGCTGCAGGTCGAGCGCTTCGTCCAGGGTCTGGACACCCGGCGCCTGAAGGCCGGTTTCGTCGGGGAGGTGTTTGCGCAGCAGGTCGAGATCGGGGAGGGAATAGCCGGGCGCGGTGGAGACGAAATCGACCTCGGCGCGCTCGCAGCAGGCGCAGGCGATGATCTTCTGCTCGGCGGTGAGCAAGGCGTGCTCCAGAATCGCGGTCAACCGCGCGCCTTCGCCGCGGCAGGCTTCGGTCATCTGGTTCAGCTCGGTCTGCACCTGTTGGAACTCGCGCGAGAGCAACTTGGAGGCGCCGATGACGACAGCGATTTCCCTGGCGCCGCGGCGCAGCAGGTCGCGCGCCTCGTAGAGTTTGACGGCGGTGCTCTGGAAGCCGTGCGGATAGCTCACAATGGCGCCGGGCCGGACGTCGCTGCCTTTCAGAATGCGGACCGCGAGGTCGGTGTCGCATGCCCGGACCGTCACCACGCCAATTGCATAGCGTTTGGCGATCTCCAGTTTTTCGACGACCTGCGAGTTGTCGAGTTCGGGAGCGAGGAGAGTGAAGTTGAGAAGCGAGGCGAGGGATTCGTAGGTGGGGGGAGGAGTCATCTATTTCTTGGCGCGCCGCGCGGCGGCGCCCTTGGCGGGGGCCGTCGCGCGCGCGGATGGGCACTTCAGGCCCATGTTGGTGAGTTGGGTGCAAGCCTGGCCGGCGAGCCCGTTGGAGGGAAAGCGCTTGATCAACTCCTGGAACTCCCGGGCGCCGTCGGTGCGGCGGCCCATGCGGGTCAAGGCGACGCCCTTCCCATACATGGCATCGGGAGTCTTGTTGTTATCCGGGTACTTTTCGAGCACCGCGTCATATTCGCGGATGGCGTTGGTGTAGTCCCCTTGCGACGCATGGATCCAGGCAATGTAATACTGCGCGTTGGGGGCCAGATCGGTGTTGCCATACCAGCGCAGGTAGTCGCTGTACTCCTGCAGCGACAGGTCCAGCTTGCCTCCGTTCCGGTCGCGATTGGCGTTGTTATAGAGGTCGCTGGCGGAGATGGTGGGAGCGGTATTGGCCGGAGGCGTTGGCGGATCG
>CAZSQK010000193.1:0-8133 GCA_964608645.1 uncultured Solibacteraceae bacterium
TCCTTCGGCGCCTCGGCCATGTACAGGTAGAACGACATATAGGTGTCGGAGCCTTCTTCGACCGTGACCTTGGGTCCGCCGACCTGCACGCGCAACTGCTGGGCGTTGAAAACATCATCTTCGTGGATCGTGAATTTGCCCGCGTACTTTCCCTCCTGCACGATGTCCGTGACGACCTGCACGTTTCTCGGCGTCGCATTCTGGCCGCGCGTGCCGGTAGTGTTCCACTGGCTGAGATCGCCCGTCTCGAAATCCGCTTTGAAGAGCACCGTGGCGGAGGCGGAGCCGATCACTGTCAATAGGCCGGCCGGCACAATCAGGGGCCATTTCATTTGGATTCTCCGGAGCGAAGTTTCCCCGCGTCCCAGTGTGCCATACCGGCGAACGCCGTCCCGTAATCCGAAACTGCTACAATTCTCTTTCCGCATGTCCAAACGGGTTTCGTTGTTCGTGACTTGCATGGTCGACCAGCTCTTTCCGAAGGTCGGCATGGCGATGGCGAACGTGATCGAGCGGCTGGGTTTCACGGTCGATTTCCCGGAGAACCAGACCTGCTGCGGGCAGCCGGCCTTCAATAGCGGCTACCGGGCCGAGGCCCGCGACGTCGCGCGGCACTTTCTCAACACCTTCGAATCGAGCGAAATCGTCGTGGCGCCCTCCGGCTCCTGCACCGCGATGGTGACGCATCACTTCGCCGAGCTCTTCCACAAGGATCCGGAGACGCTCGCCCGCGTCCACGCCCTGGAAAAGCGGGTCTTCGAGTTTTCGACCTTCCTTACGGACGTCGCCGGAGTCGACGACGTCGGCGCGCGTCTCGACGATGTCGTGACGTTCCACGACGGCTGCCACGCCCTGCGCGAACTGGGAATCAGGAGCGCTCCCCGCCGTCTGCTTGCCCACGTCCGCGGCCTCGAGTTGCGTGAGATGTCGCCCGCCGAGGAGTGCTGCGGATTCGGCGGCACATTCTCCATAAAGTTCGCCGAGCTTTCGGGCGCGATGGCTCGCACCAAGATCGAGGCCATCGAGCGCACCGGCGCACGCACCGTGGTCTCGCTCGACCCGAGCTGTCTCATGCAGATCCAGGGCGCTCTTTCCCGCGCCGGATCGCCGATCCGCACCCTGCATCTGGCCGAGGTCCTCGCGAGCCGCTGACCATGTCCGCCGAATTCGACCGAAAAATACACACGACGCTGGCCGACGCCAACCTGCAGCTCGCCATCTACACAGCGACCGGCCGCCTCAAGGAAAAGCGCATCGAAAACGTCGCCTCCGACGTGCTTCCCGACTACCAGGAGTTGCGCACGCAGGCCAACGCGCTCAAGAAGCACGCCATCGAGAACCTCGACCATTACCTCGAGGAATTCGAACGCAACGTCGAGGCGCGCGGCGGCAAAGTCGTGTATTGCAAAGACGGCACCGAAGTCGCCGACTTCATCCTCTCGCTCGCCAGGGAACGGCAGGCCCGCCTGATCGTCAAATCGAAATCGATGACCACCGAGGAGGTCGACCTCAACGAGCGCCTGGAGCATCACGGCCTCGAATCCGTGGAGACCGATCTCGGCGAATACATCCTCCAACTGGCGCAGGAGAAGCCGTACCACATCGTCGCGCCGGCGTTGCATAAGACCCGGTACGACGTCGCCGAGATCTTCACCCGGCGCCTCAATGTGCCCCACGAGATCGTGATCGAGAAACAGACGGCCACCGCCCGCGGCGTACTGCGCGAGAAGTTTCTGGCCGCCGATATCGGGATCAGCGGCGCCAATTTCCTGGTCGCCGATTCCGGCGCCGTGGTGATCGTCGAAAACGAAGGCAACGCGCGCCTGACCACTTCCGCCCCGAAGATCCACATCGCGGTCGCCGGCATCGAGAAGGTGATTCCGCGCGCGCAGGATCTCGCGACGTTCCTCAAGCTGCTGGCGCGCAGCGCCACCGGGCAACTGCTTTCGGTCTACACATCGTTCCTGAGCGGCCCGCGCCGCGCCGGCGAAGTCGACGGCCCCGACGAATCCTACGTCGTCCTGCTGGACAACGGCCGCACCAAGCTGCTCCCCGACCGCGGCAAACGCCAGTCCCTCTACTGCATCCGCTGCGGGGCCTGTCTGAACACCTGCCCGGTCTATCGCAAGATCGGCGGACACAGCTTCCCCTGGGTATACTCCGGCCCCATCGGCGCCATTCTCACACCGCAATTCATGGGCGTCTCGCACGAGCCCGGCCTGCCGTTCGCCTCCAGCCTCTGCGGAGCCTGCGGCGAAGTCTGCCCCGTCAAGATCGATATCCCGAAGATCCTGCTGGAACTGCGATCGGACGTCAAGAAATCGGAGACGCGCGAGAAGCAGAATCGCATCGAGAAGTGGGCCTTCCGTGCCTTTGCCTGGCTGATGACGCGCCCCCGGCTGTACGAATTGGCCGGACGCATGAGCGCCGCAATCGCGCCCACCGAAGAGGGCAAGTGGATCCGTAGTGTGCCCGCGCCGTTGAACATCGGCCCCCTCAAGGCCTGGCTCAGCCAGCGCGATCTTCCACCGCCGCCCGCCAAGAGCTTCCGCGAGATGTGGAGGCAGCGCTGATGTCCCGCGAGCACATCCTGCACCGCATCCGGACCTCCATCGGCCGCAGCGCGGGCGATCCGCCTCCGCCGCCGCCGCCGGTCCGGTTGCGCATCCCCGAGGTCGATATGGAGTCGCGGATCGCCGGCATGTGTATGCGAATCGAAGCGCTCGCCGGCAAGACCGCCGTAACCGCCGATCCCCGCGCTTTCGTCGCCGAAGCGATTGCCGGCAAGACAGCGGTGGCCTCTAACGCCCCTTTCCTGGCGGATTGCGGCATCGCGAGTCTCCCGGGCGTCCGCTCGGGAATCGTCGGCCGCGAAGAACTCCGCGACGTCTGCGCCGCCGCCAACATCGGCATCACCAGCGCCGATTACGCCCTCGCGGACACCGGCACGCTCGTGATGCTGTCGAGCCCGCACGAAGCGCGCCTGATCTCGCTGCTGCCTCCCGCCCACATCGCCGTCGTTCCCCGGGATCGCATCCTCACCGGCCTCGACGAGCTGTTCACGATTCTGCCGAATCCCGCCGCCGCCTCCAGTTCGATGGTCCTCATCACCGGCCCCAGCCGCACCGCCGATATCGAACAAATCCTCGTGCGCGGCGTCCACGGCCCCGGCCAGATCACGGTCGTCATCGTTTAACCGGTTTAAGACGACGTCACACCTGCGTGAAACTGACCTGGGCGCGGAGGTTCGCGACGCCGGCCGTATAGCGGTCATCGGTGACGGCGAAGGCAACCGCGTCCTCGAGCCAGTCGTGCCAGACTCCATCGGGATCGTGGGAGGCGACGGTCAGCGTGTACTCCTCCGGGCATAATTCGCAGCGGAATGCGAAGGAGACGCGGAGAGTGTCGCCGGCGGCGCGCGGACCTAGTTTCACCCGCTCCAACTCGGTGTTCGTGCCGTAGACGTTGAGGCCGATGCGGGTGCGAATCATGATCCCGATCACGGGATCGGCGACGGCGGCGCGAAAGCGGACGGTCACATTGACGACGGCCAACTCTCCACTGCGCCACAGCATGGTGGGGCTACCGTTTTCACCGAGCGGTTCGACCTTCAGGACTTCGGCGCGTCCATCGCCGCGGCGGAGGCGCGGGGCGAGCGGGGGAATGACCGTCTCGCCCCAGGCGCGGATCCGGCCGGCGATGTGTTTGCGGTAAGCGGCGAGCATCTCGTCGGGGTCTCCGCGCCCCGCGAGACGGCCGTCGCGGATCCACCAGATCTCATCGGACAGACGGCGCAGCAGGTCCTCTTCGTGGGAGACCAGCAGGGTGGTCGTTCCGGCGCGCCGGAGCCGGTCCAGTTCGCCGGCAGCGCGTTCGCGGACGAAAGCGTCGTGGCGCGCAAATGTGTGCTCGATGCACAGGATGGGGGACAACCCCACGCTGAGCCGGTCGCCGGGACCGAGCAGTCTCGCGCCACCGGATTTCTCGACCAGGCCGGCAGCAGGCGCTTCGATGCCCGCCGCAAGCCGCAGCAATAATCCCTTGCCCGCGCCGTCTTCGCCGATGACGCCAATCACGACGCCATCGGGCGCGGCGGCGTCGAATTCGTGCAGGGGCGGCGCGGAGACGCGGCGGAATGCCAGAGCCATAAGCCGTAGGTTAGCAGGAGCTATGATGGAGGCGTGAACCCTGCGTGGCTCCGATGGGGACCGCGACTGTAAGAGAGCTACGAACATGGCCGACACCCAAGTTCTCGACCGTATGCGCTCGGACTGGAACGAGCGCGCTTCCGAGGATGCGAACTACTATGTCGCATTCGGCCGGCGCGAGCAGGATGACGAGGAGTTCTTCGCCACCGCCGACAGCCTCGTCAAGGGCCTCGCGGCGGACTTCCGCCGGCTTCCGGGGCGCGATGCGGCTCTTGAGATCGGGTGCGGTCCGGGGCGGCTGCTGCGGCCTTTGAGCCGCTACTTTAGCGAGATCCACGGGGTCGATGTTTCCGACGAGATGATCCGTCTCGCCCGCGAACGGCTGCGGGACGCGCCCAACGCGCACGCCCACCACAGCTCCGGCGCCGACCTCGCGCTTTTCCCCGGCGGGAAGTTCGACTTCGTTTACTCCTACGCGGTCTTCCAGCACATTCCCAGCCGCGAGGTGGTCTTCAACTACCTGCGCGAGGCGTGGCGCGTTCTCAAACCCGGCGGCATTCTGCGGTGCCAGTTGAACGGGCTGCCGGCGCAGGCCAAACAGTACGACACCTGGAGCGGAGTCCGCATCGGGCCGGACGAGGTTCGCGATTTCGCGCGCGAGCAGGGCTTCCAACTGCTGGCGCTCGAGGAGATCTGGACGCAGTACATGTGGATCACGTGCCGGAAGCCGGCGCCGGAGGACACGCGGCCTGACACGTTAGAGCCTCGGATTCGCGGCATCAGCAATGCGCTGACCGGCGAAGCCGTGGCGCCGGCGTCGGGTCCGATGGCTGCGCTGTCCCTTTGGATCGAGGGTCTCGAGCCGCCGGCCGACCTGAATCATCTGACGGTCATGGCTGATGGGCGCCCGTGCCGGCTCGTCTACATCGGACCTGCCGCGGCCGACGGCCTGACGCAAGTGAATGTGATTCTGCCCGAAGGCATCCGCACCGGCCTGATCCCGGTCGAACTGCAACCGGGCGGCGCTTGCGGATGGATCCGGATCATTCCGGCGGCGCCCGCGGTCGCGCGCATCACGGGCGTCACCGACGGCGTGAATCTGCTCTCGGCGAACCGCATCGTGAGCCGCACGGTGAAGGTCGCGATGCGCGATGTGGCCCATCCCGATCAGTTTCGCGCGGAGGTGGATGGCGCGCCGATAGCCGCCGTCGATTCCTTCTGCACCGACCAGACCAAGCAGACCTACGAGTTCAATTTCCCGTTGCCCGACGGAATCGGTCCGGGGGAACATCGCCTGCGGGTTGCGCTCGGCGGGCGCGAGCTCGCACCGGGCGCGATCGAGGTCGTGTAGGCGGTGCGTTGGCTGGCGGCGCTGGCTGTCCTGGCGGCTGCCGCGGCGGTGGTTGCGCCACGGCCGCGCCGCAAGGCGACACAACTCCCGCCGGGTGTCCTGGAGCTCCACTCGGAGCTTCTCGTCGAATCGGACCTGAATGGCGATCCGGCGGGCAGCGTGCTGCGCATGGCTCCGGATTTCCGCGGCCGCGCCGCCATCGTCATCCGCGGCGGCGTGAAGTTGCGCGATTTCACGGTCGAAGGCAACCGTGAGACGGGAGAAATCCGCTCCGGGCTGCCTCCCTATGACGTCACGTTCGCCCGCTTCACGTCCGGCAATGGCATCCTCGTGGAAGGCGCCGGCGGGGTGACGATCGAGCGGGTGACGTTGCGCGGCATTGGTGGGTTTGCCGTGCTCGTGAGCCGTTCGCGGCGGGTCACGATCGACCGGGTGCGCGTGGAGGACAGCGGCTCCCGCGATGCGCACGGACGCAACAATACGACCGGGGGCATTCTCCTCGAGGAGGGAGCGACGGATTTCCGGGTGACGAACTGCGACTTCCACAACATCCGCGGCAATGGGCTCTGGACGCATTCGCTGTACACGTCGCCGCGTAACGCACGGGGGCTGTTCGCCGGCAACACGTTCGACACGATCGGACGGGACGCGCTGCAAGCCGGGCACGCCTTCGACGTCCGCGTGGAGGACAATTCCGGCCGCGCCATCGGCCTGCCCGCCGATGTGGTGGACGCCACCCCCGTCGCCATCGATACGGCCGGCAACGTCGAACGTTCCGTCTATGCGTTCAATCGCTTCGAGGACATCCACGGCAAGTGCATCGACCTGGACGGGTTTCACGACGGCGAGGTCCGCGGCAACTCGTGCAGCCTGGTGGGAGGCTATGGGATCGTCATGAACAACACCAACCCCGACATGCAATCGCGCAACATTCGCGTGGTCGGGAACGTCCTCGATACGACCCTGTATGGCGGGATTTTCGTGATCGGAACGGGCCACCTGGTGGCGCGCAACCGTCTCTCGAACGTCAATACCGCCCACTGCAACGAGAACGCCGCGCAAGCGGGCTGCTATTACGCAGAGGGCGAGCCCGACATGCTCCAGGCCGGTATTTATCTCGGGTGGCGCGCCGAGCGGGCCGCGCCCGCGCATGGCAATACGATCGAGGAAAACCAAATCACGGGTTTCAAAATGAAGGAGCGATGTGTCCAGTCCGCTCCCGCCGCCGGGCCGAACGTGGTGCGCGGGAACGTATGCCGCGACCAGTCGAGCTTCTTACCATAAATAGCCGTGGACGGCAGACGATCCGATCGTCTGCCCCATGGCTTCTACTTGATGTCCGCCTTCAAGACTTCGATCGCCTTCTCGATCTGGCGATCGTGGCCGCTGAAGAAATCGACCGGGCCGTTATCCACCATCACGTCCGGCTGCACACCGTAGTTCTCCATATTTTCGCCGCGGACGGTGTAGACACCCGCGCCCGGAGTGCGGATTTGCGAGCCGTCGAGCAGACCGAAGGCCCCGGTTCCGATGACCGCGCCCATGGTCGGCATGCCGATCACCTTGCCCAGGCCGAGGGCGCGGAAGCCATCGGGAAACATCTCGGCGTCGCTGGCGGAGCGCTCGTTTTGCAGCACCGTCATGGGGCCATAGAAGGTGTGAACGGGTCGCGGAACATCGATCGTCGCGTCGCGGCCGCGCGTCAACTGGTATTGCTTGCGCTGATTCAGGATTTGCAGCAATTCCTGGTCGATGCCTCCGCCGCCATTGAAGCGTTCGTCGATGATCAGGCCTTTCTTGCCGCGATTATCGATCAGGTCTTCCTGGAACTTCAGCAGTGACGGGGCGTCCATGGCCTTGATGTGCAGATAGCCGATTGAGCCTCCGGTGAGTTTGTCGACCATCATCTTGCGGTCGTCGACCCACAGATCGTATTCCAGGTTGGCCTGCGCGGTAGCCGTCAGCGGCTGCAGGTCGACGCTCCACGCGCCGTCCATGGACGGCTTCGAATTGACGAGGAACTCGAATTTCTGGCCGGGCAGTATGTTGAAGAGCTGCCAATAGTTGTCCTTGCTCTTCAACTCCTTGCCATTGACCGCCAGGACGAAGTTGCCGCTGGCGAGTTTGACGTATTCGTGGTCGGCCGGCCCCTTGCGGTAAATGCGCGAGACCTTGTAATAGCCCGAGGCGTCGGGCGCCAGCTCGAAACCGGGGTAGCGCGTGGTGATGCGCTCCGCCGGCTGCGGCTCGCCCGGAAGGCCACCCCCGCCCGTGATGCCGGTGTGCGACGCGTTCAGCTCGCCGATCATTTCCATCACCACGTCATGCAGTTGGTCGGCGTCGGCGATATGCGGCAGCAGCGATTCGTAGCGGTCCTTGGCCGCCGCCCAATTCACGCCGTGCATGTTGGCGTCGTAGAACCGGTTCTTCATCACACGCCAGGCTTCTTCGAACACCTGGCGGCGCTCCGCCGGCCGGTCGACCAGCATGCGGACGGTGAACGGAATACGCCGCGGCGCGCCCGCCGTGTGCGTCGCCGCCGCGGTCGAAGCCGGAGCGGCTGTCGTGCCGCGCCCTCCGCGTCCGCCGCGCCCGGCGGTCGTGGAAGCCGCTAGCGCGCCGGTGTCGCCCGCG
>CAZSQK010000194.1:0-7845 GCA_964608645.1 uncultured Solibacteraceae bacterium
CAACCGGAATACACTACTGGCCGCGGCCGCCACGACCGGCGCCGGGGGCAACGGGTCGGGGCTGGGCGGAACGGCGCTTCATGTACTCCTCGTACCGCGCAGCGCCCAACTTCTCTTTCAGGTAGTCCTGATATTCATGCCGCGCCGTTGGGCGTGCAATTTTGGAGAGACATGGTGATCAGCCGGTTTTCGAGATTCCGGTTAGCGCAAAACGCCGCTGGCCTCGGCTTCCCGGACGAGCCGGTCGGCGTCCTCCTGAAGCAAAAACCGCTGTTCCACCATTCGCCGCGCCGCCTCGCGCACCTTGGATACGTAGGACTCGTGCGATCCGTACCGTTCTTCCAGCGACGGCCGCGGGTCGCCGGACGCCAGCCTTTCCTCTCTGCTCCGCGCGAACGGGATGAACCCGCCTGAGAACCCGCATCCGCGGCCCTTCAGATACCCTGTCGCCGTGATGTTCCACCCAAGGTAGGTGCCCAGCGGCGCCTGGTGCAGCAACGACGGAATGCCGCCCACTTCGTTGCCGTCCGAGTCCGTCCTGGGAACCAGCAAAGGGATCATTTGCCGGATTGGAGGCGGCTGAACGGCAATTGCACCCGACAGGTCGACGTACTGGAAGCGCGGTCCGAAATCGTAATCCGGCATCGCATTGATCAGGTTATCCGGCAGCGGCTGGCCTGGTATTGGCGGGAAGCCCATCGCATCGTGGAAGGGCCGAACCAACTGGCCGGCGGCCAGGGTCGGATAGCGGCTATCCGGCGGCGGCGCGTCCTTCACAACCCAATCCGTCAGCGCCAAACGAAGCGCGCGCAGGCTCTCCGCCATGGGATTCGGGTTGTCCGGCAGCGCGCATCCTCGCCCCGCCGTGCCCGGTGTAATCACTTGGAACCCGCCTCTGCCGCCGCCGTGGGTCACTCCGGGGAAGTAGTACCGGCGCACTTCCGCAGGCAGGGGGATGTCGGCTTCAGCCTTCGTGCCCACCAGGCCGGGAGACATCCGAAGCCCCCAGAACTCGGACGATCCGAACGTCTCTACAATCTTGGGGCAGGTCCTGCTGGCGCGGCACCGGTCCAGCAGTCCAGCGGCGGGGCGCCCGCGCGCCTGATCCCGGTAATCACTCCACCAGAGCGCGCCTTCACTGCCCGGTTCATACAGCCCGGCCGCGCCACCCGGAATCGCAAACCGGAAGTTCAACGGAGTCTGGCGCGCCGCGATGTTGGGGTTGGCGCCGTCCCAGACGATGCGTTTCGCTTCGTCCTGGTTGAAGCCGAGATGCAGGAAGGTCTTGATGAAATTGCCGGACTGCGAGTTGCCGAATGCGATCGCGTATTTCACCATTCCGGAGACTGGATTCGGCGAACCGGCGTCATCTTTTTGCGCGTAGCGGAAGAAGGACACGATGTCGCGGGTAGCCGCCAGCCCGATCCCCAGCACTAGCGGGTCCTTGGCCGTATATGTCAACTGGTACAGCGTATCCGCCTCAAATCCGCCCTTGAGGCAGATTCTGGAGGGGTCCGGCTCGCCGGGGAACCGCGTCTTTTCGCAGTTGGCGAACGCCCACTCCCGCGGATCGATGGGAACCATCTGACCTTCGTCCGACGCCTGCCTCGTGAGTAGCGCCTTCGAGGTGTCCATCGTGGCCGGGAACTGATATCGCAAACCGCTGTACCCCCCGGTGAGTGATGCCGTGCTCGAATGCGCCGGAACGTTAGTGAGCCGCGCCAGCACGGGGCCGGTGATCGGCGAGCCGTCCGGGTTCTTCGCCACCGGAACCGTGATTGTCTCGATTCCGGCTCGTGGCGGGATGTCTCCCTGCCAACCGCTGCTCAGCAGAATATGACGCGCCGCCAAAGCGTCAGCCGCAGGGCGCGGATTCAGCGGCGAATTGCCTCGGTTCGGAACTTCATACCACAGGACGCCGCTGGCCTTCGACGAATCGAGCGGCCGGAGAAGCGTGAAGGTGGCCGTGTATTCGACCCTGCCGCGCCCGTTTCGCGGCGCGAGTTTGATGTCGTTGATGATGGAGTTGAGCGCGTCACCGGGGTCGAGTTCGCCGGTGAAGCGCCCCGCCAGCCGCTCGTACTGACCGCCGGCCACCGACTCGCGGCTCTCCACCGTCATTCGAAGCACGTGGGCACGGGCGCCGGCGCAGCCGAGAAACGCCAGCAGGCAAAGCGCCGAACCGGCGCTCCAGCGGCGGCGGGGACGGGTGACTTGGAGGGGCATCGTTGTTCCCATGGTAATGTCGGCTCCTGTCAATGAATCCTAGCGCGCCTCCGGCTGAACAGCTCGGCGCATTTGCCGCGAATCGCTCGTTGGAAGGCCTCCGCCGCATTCGAAAGGGTGCGGCCCCGCATCCGGATTAGTCCCACTTCACGGCCGATTCCGGGGTCCCGGATCGGGCGGCTGACCAGTTCGCGGCTCTGGCTCATTCGCAGCACGGAAGAGGGCAGAATCGTAATGCCCAGACCCGCCTCCACCATGCCCAGGGCCGTTGAGATGTACCCGGCCTCGTAATCCGGTGGAGACAAATGGCCGATGCCGGCCAAGGCTCGATCCACGACTGTCCGTACGCTGCTGTCGCGGCCCATCAGGACGAGTGGCGACGCGACCAGATCCCTGAGGGCGATGGATCGCTTTGCGGCGAATGGCGACCGGCGCGGGACAATCGCGCTCATACTGTCATTAAACAGAGGAGTGAATTCCACTTCGGGCTCACCGGAAGGAATGCTCCCAAACCCGAAATCGACCTCGCCCGCCTTCACCATGGCCGCAAGCCGAACGCTCACGGCGTCTCGCAGGTGAATCGCGATGCCAGGATTGCCCGCGCGGAACGCCGCGATGATGCCCGGCAGCATGGTCGCCGAAAGTGTGGGCAACGCGGCCACGGCCACAAATCCACTGGCCCGGGCGGAGAGGGCCTGCGTGTTCAGAAGCACCGACTCGAGTTCCCGCAGGATGCGTTCGATCACCGGCGCGAGCTCTCGTCCGATGGCAGTCAAGCGGACCGACCGCGTGTTGCGGTCAAGCAGGCGCACGCCGAGCGCGGTCTCCAGTTGCCTGATTTGTACGGTGAACGTGGGCTGCGAGACGTGCACGGTCTTCGCCGCATGTGTGAAACTGCCGTGCCGCGCCGCCGCCACGAAAGCGTGCAGATGCCTCAATTCGACGTCCATCCAGATACGCTAACACCTGTGTCTAGCGTTGCTCCGCGCTCGCACACCGGAACGCGGCGGCATTGTCGATACTGCCTGACCCGTCCCATTTCGCCACCTGGGGATACGGGCACAGGGGTCGCGTGCGGTCCACGGTCCCGGCACTCGAATGCGAGGCAGTGATCTGGCCGGGCGCGGACCCTTGGGTAACCCATTTGTCCAGCGCGCCAAGCGCATCGAAGCTGCTGGGGCCGGGTCCGCCGGAGCAGTGGCCCATGCCCGGCGCCAGGAAGAGGCGGACAAAGCTGGTCGTCTTCTCCGCGCCGCCCATGGCCCGTTCGACGCTTTCGTAGTATCGGATGGTGTCCGTGGCAGGCACAACCGGGTCTGCCCAACCCTGGTACATCAGGAGCCTGCCCCCGCGCTTCTGGAAACGAGTGAGATCCGGGTCGTTGGCGGTGAGGAACGACATCTGAGAGTCGGCATAAGCTACGTCCCGGTCGAAGTCAAAGGTGCGAAAATCCCAATTCGGATCGTGGAACACCCAGAAGCGCCAGAAGTCCAGGCGCGCGGGCTCGGCTTGGCCGACAAAGTAGCCGGACCAGCCGCCCGGCCGCGCCCCTCCGCTCGCTTCACTGCCGCGCACCCAACCCGTGAAGAGCTGTTCGCCCGTGCGGGGGTTGCGGGCGCCGTCATAGACCGCGCGCACCGCGGATACCTGCGCCGCGGTCAGGCAGTCGGCTGCGTCGGCTCCTTTGCAGAGTAGCGCCCCTGGATCGAACTTGCACGCGCGCGGATCGGCGATGAGGCCGTCCTTGACTCCGTCGAGCGCGTCGCAGGCGGAGACCGCGGCCCGGTTGATCAAAGGCAGTTTGGAAGCCGGCAGAACCTCCGCGCCGTCCTTATGCACCGCAAGCCAGGACCAGAGAAAGCCCACGTTGAGGCGGACCCGGTTCGCGCCCGGCGCGCCGGCCACGATGCCGTCGTAATCCTCCGGGAAGCGTTGCGCTTCCGTCAGCGCCTGTTGGCCTCCGGTGGAGCAGCCGGAGAAGTACGAGTGGGCGGCAAAGCGGCCGTAATAGCTTCGCACGATCACCTTGGCGGTTTCGGTCATCACATGCACGGCGCGGTAAGCCCAATCGGCAATCTTCTCCGGGTGGCCCAGGCCGAACTTCAAATCGCCGCCGGAATGGCCGGTATCGGAGCCTGCCACGGCGTAACCTTGGCGGAGTGCGGCCTCCATCTCCGAATAACTGAGTGTTCCCGAGTAGCCCCCGTTGCCCGTGCCCAGGAGCTTTCCGTTCCAGCTTTCGGCCGTGGGAAGCCAAACCTCCAGGCGTATTTCTGAATCGGCCACTGGCCTGGCCACCGCGGTGACGCGGCAGAATGAGGGAAACACGCGCGCGGCCGCGCCCGGCGGCCCCCCGGGCGAGAACGGTCCGGCGGGCGCCTGGAGCGCTGAAGCGATTGCTGTCTCTGGAATGGTGAGCGCCCTCAGGCTCTCGCACGTCCCGGCGCGGATCTCAGAGCAACATACCGCAAGCGCCGCGGCCGCCAATATCGACCAACGCACATCGTCCGCCCTATTTAAACAGCGACGGCGTGAATTCGCATAAATAGATGCGCCAGTTGGACCACGTGTGTCCGCCGCTGCTCTCCGTGTAATGGTAGTTAATACCAGCCTTCTCGAGTTGAGCCGCGAGGTTTTGTCCCTGGGCCACGCGCACCACCGGATCGTCCTTGCCGTGGCCGACATAGTAAAATTTCACGCCGGCCTTCTTGAGGGCTTCCAGCTTGTCGCTGACATCGGCCGCGGTTCCCATGCTGAACACGCCGACATAGCTGAACACGTCGGGGTGCGCGTTGGTGGCCGTGAGGGTGTGGCCGCCGCCCATGGAGAGTCCGGCGACCGCCCGGCTATCCTTGTTCGGGATCGCGCGGAAGTTCTTCTCGATGTAGGGCACCACGTCATTCACCAAACTCTCGGGAAACGCGGAGCCGCGGCCACCGCCGCGGCCCGCGGCCGGAGCTGCCGCGCCGCCAGGAATGGGGGCCGCCGGAGCCGGAGCAGCGCCGGGAGCCGCGCCGCGGCCGCCGTTGAAGGCTCCGACCACGCCCACCTCGCCGGGGTTCCCGGTATTGCCAGTGACCTGACCGGGGACGATTCCGTAGCCCGGGGCCATCTTCTGATTCGCGTTGCCGTTGGTCATCACTACCAGCATTGGCTTAACCTTACCGGCGGCAAGCAGGTTGTCCATAATCACGCTGGTGCGGCCCATGTTGTTCCATGCATCTTCGTCGCCGCCGGCGCCGTGCAGTAGGTAGAGCACCGGATAGCGAGCCGTACCGCGGTCGTACCCCGGAGGCGTGTAGACGTACATGCGGCGCGGTGAGGCGCTCGCCAGCGTGGGCGAATCGTACCAAACCAAGCTCAGGTTCCCGTGCGGCACGTCCTTAAGCTTGTAAGGGTCGGAGAGCGCGCCGTCGACGATCAGGAAATTGGAGTATCGGGTGCCGTCGCGCAGGATGTTCGCATTCGCCGAGTCGAGAAGGCTCACGCCATCTACATTGAAGGTGTACGCCCACAGCTCGGGCGTCAACGGCCCCACGGTTGCCGACCAGATTCCCGCGTCGTCCTTCGCCATTTTGACGCCGCGCCCTTGCGGCCAATCGCCGTTCAAGAGAACCTCGCTGGCGTTGGGGGCTCGCAGCCGGAACGTGACTTTCTGGTCCTCCAGAATCTCGGGGGAGCGCAGGGCAGGGCCCCGGCCCCCCCTCGTTCCTCTGCCGGGCGCCTGGCTCGGCGTGGAAGCCGGCGGCTGAGCGAAGGCCGCCAGCACCAGCACGAGCGACATAACTCCAAACTTCATCTTCATGACGCGGCACCTCTCGTGTTCGCGTGCGCCTTGATCCTGCCCTTGCGCAAGGCTCTCCAAGGAGCACCGTAACGCCTGTACTGGGTTGATGCTACCGCCGGGCCGCATCCTCGCACAACTAAAATTATCGAATTTCAGTTATTGAATGCGTTAATCAATCGGCCTTGAGGTTCCCGCCGCCTGTCAGCTTCGTCAGGCCGGACATCTCCGAAGGCATCGACTTCTTCGCCGCTGCCCAGCGGTCGATGACGAAACGGGTTCCGGCTGCGCCGCCGGCCGGATCGCCCGGGGAGTTCTGGCGGACTGAGATTGCTGTAAAGTTGTTAAAGCCTGGAGGTGTCCTGAAAAAATGAAGTTCTTTGCTATAGCTCTTCTCCTGATCCCCGCTGCGTTCGCCCAGATGACCAACCTTCCCTGCGTGCCGCCGCCGGCGCCTCCGCCCCCTGCAAACGCCGCAAGCCAAGGGCGGGGCCGGGGCCCGGGCGCGGGGACGCCTCGAACTCCCGCACCGCAATCCGCCGCGGATGTGGCTGAAATCGCCAAACTGACGTCCCTTCCACCCTGGGGACAGAACCTTGCGGATGGCGACTATTCTAATGGGCCCGCCTATCCCACGGCGCCCGAACTTGCTAAACGAGCCGGGGTTCCCGAGGGCAAGGTGATCGAGTTCGTCATGAACTCCGCGGAAAGCAAGTTCTACCCGGGCGTCAACGCCGCGTTTCAGCGTCATGTCTGCGTCTATGTTCCGGCGGGATATGCGGGCGCCGAACTTCCGGTGATCGTGTCCGCCGATGCCTACGGCATGCGTTATAACCTACCGACCATTCTCGACAATATGATCTATGACCAGCGCCTGCCCGCCATGGCTGCCGTCATGATCGATAACGGCGGCGCCGAACGGAGCCTGGAATACGACACTGTTTCCTCCAAGTACGTGGAATTCGTGGAAGCCGAAGTCCTGCCGCGCGCCGAGCGGGAGGCGAACATCAAGCTCTCCAAGAATCCCGATGCCCGGATGACGCTGGGTGGCAGTTCGGGCGGAGCGGTCGCGCTGACAATGGCCTGGTTCCGGCCTGACCTTTATCACCGCGTCCTCACCTATTCCGGGACCTTCGTAAACCTTCGCAACAGTCCCGAAGCCCCGCTCGGCGCCTATGAATACATCGAGCACCTCTTCCCCTCCAGCGAAAAGAAGCCGTTTCGATTGTGGATTCAGGTTTCTGAAAACGATAACGGCTCCAAGACGCCTTCCGAAGGCCGCCGCAATTGGGTCATCGCCAACTCGCGGCTGGCGAAAGTCCTCAAGGACAAAGGCTACGCGTACCAGTTCGTCTATTCCAAGAGTGCGGGTCACACGCAGCGGAAGGTCATCGACGATACTCTCCCGCAGGCCCTGGAGTACGTCTGGCTCGATTACAGACCGCAGCGATGATGGCTTAGCGGCCGGTATGGTCGCGCGATAAGTGGATCCCTCGTTCTGCGTCGCGGCGGATTGCCAGCGCTCCGCCTGATTCACGCGGCTGTACCGGAGAGTCACCGCCGGCGAAGCGGCCGCGCTTACCTTGAGAGTTACGCTAACGGCATGGCCCGGCCTTGCACTTTCGGTTTGGCATCGTATTTCGCACTCTCGACTGCCGCGAGGTCGCGATTCGATTCCCGGGAGACGGTCCAGCCAGTGGCCGCGGCGGGCGGGTGTTTCGCCATAAGTCATGTCCGCGACATAGACGGCCCTAACCCGACTTTCGCACTTCAAGGGTACTTTCGGTCTTCGGGCCAGAAAATTCCTTTTGCTTTCAACGTCGGCACAGCGAGAA
>CAZSQK010000195.1:0-7839 GCA_964608645.1 uncultured Solibacteraceae bacterium
GCGCCTGCCGCCGCTGCCGGTGGGGGTCCCGGCGGCGGACGCGGTGGACGAGGCGGTGGTGGCGGTGGCGGCCGGGGCGGCGGGACGCCGGGATGGCGGGTGCGGCAGGTTCCGCTCGGCACTGGCATGGACGACCTGCCACAGGTGGCGAATGTTCTCAAGGAAATCGGGTTCGCTGGACCGGTTGAAATTCAAGCCGAGTATCCGAACGGCGGAGCGGAAAATGCGCAAGACAAGATCACGCTGCCTCGGGAGCAGGTCCTGGGCGCGATGAAGCGCGATCTGCTGGCGCTCCGCATGGCATTTGGACCGTCGGGATTGCTGTAGTCAAGGAGGTTGGGAATGAGTCTGTGTCGTCTTTCGTTTTCGGCGGCGGCCGCGCTATCGCTGTTATACGGTCAGGCCGACTGGCCGAACTTTGGTAACGACCCGGGCGGCATGAAGTACTCGGCCTTGAAGCAGATCACACCCGCGAATGTGACCAAACTCGCGCGCGCGTGGACGTACGACACGGGGGACACCGCCGGGGGCTTTCGCGGCTGGCAGGTGACGCCTCTGGTGATCAACGGCGTCATGTACTTTTCGACAATGGGGGGCAAGCTGGTCGCGCTCAACGCGGACACCGGCGCCGAGCTCTGGAAATTCGATGGCAAGACCGCGTCGCCGTCGGGCCGGTTTGCGGCGCGTGGCATTTCGTATTGGGCGGGCGACGCGCAGACTCCCCCGGCGATCGTGGCGGCCACGGCCGACGGATTCCTGATCCAGGTGGATCTGAAGACGGGTAAACTCGCACGACGCTTCGACCGCGATTGGGTGGTCGATATGAGAAAGGGCGTCGCCGACAAATTCGGCGGAGGCTACCCCATCGCGGCGATGCCCGCAATATACAAGAATCTTGCGATCGTGATCCCGATGACCGGCGAGCAGGGGCGGTACGGGATACCGGGCGATCCGCGCGCTTTCGACCTGCACACCGGCGAGGAAGTATGGAGATTCCACACCGTGCCGCAGCCCGGAGAGCCGGGGTTCGGGACATGGGGACCGGACGGCTGGCAGGACCGGCGGGGTCCCGGCGGATGGGTTCCGATGACGGTCGATAACGAGAACGGGCTGGTGTTCATCCCGCTGGGGAACGCGACCGATCAGAATTACGGCGGCAGCCGCCCGGGTTCGGATCTCTACGCGACCAGCCTCATCGCGCTGGAGGCGGCCACGGGAAAAATGAAATGGTATTTCCAGTTGACGCATCACGACATTTTCGATTGGGACGTCAACGCTCCGCCGACGTTGATCGAGGTAAACAAGGACGGGAAGAAGATTCCGGCGATTGCGCAGAGCACCAAGCAGGGACTGCTGTTCATCTTCAACCGGCTCACCGGAGAGTCTATTTTCGGTGTCGAGGAGCGGCCGGTTCCGCCTACCGATGCGCCGGGCGACAAGGCGGCGCCTACACAGCCGTTCCCGGTCAAGCCGGGGCCGATCTCGCGGGTCGCGATGACGCGGGAAGAGGTCAGCAAGATTTCGGCGGCGACGGAGAAGAACTGCAAAGAGCAATACGACAAAGCCGTGAACGCCGGTCCGTACACCCCGTACCTGATGACGCCGAGTATCGTTTTCCCGAGCTCGGAAGGCGGCGGAAGCTGGTCGGGAGCGTCGTACGATCCGGGCCTCGGATACATTTTCGTCAACACCCGCAGTCTGGGGACCGTGGCGCAATTGCAGCCGATGGTGTCGTCCGGCATTCTGCCGTCGTACGCGAAGCGCAAGATCCCGTTTGACGATGCGGAAGGTTACCCATGCAGCGCGCCGCCGTGGGGCGAGCTCATGGCGATCAATGCCAACACGGCCGACGTGGTGTGGCGGGTACCGCTCGGCGAATACAAGGAACTGACGGCGAAAGGCGTTCCCAAGACCGGGACGCCGAACGCCGGCGGTCCGATCCTTACCGCGGGCGGCCTCCTGTTCATTGGCTCGACCGTGGACTACCAATTCCGGGCGTTCGATCCGAAGACCGGCAAGGAACTCTGGTCGGCCACGCTGGAAAACAACGCCGTGGCAACGCCGCTCACTTACCAAGGGCGGAACGGCAAGCAGTACGTCGCGACGGTTGCCGGCGGGGGGCTCGATAATTTCGTGAAGCCGGAGCCGACATCGAAGAAAGTGCTCGTGGTTGCGTATTCTCTGCCATAGGTCTCAGTCATCATTTGACGGCATCGAGGAGGCGGCTGGCGCAGACGGCTGCTCCGCTGGTGTCGATGCAATTCTCAGGCATGACATCGCGCGCGAGGCGTTCCACGTGGTGCGCCCAGCGTCCCGCTCGAAAATCGGCGAGGGGGATGGCGCGCAGACAGGTGTACGAGACAGCCTCCGCGGCCGTGATGGCGTCTTCGCGAAAACCATCGCGCGGGGCGTGCAGCAGGCGGATTTTGGCAGCGGCGCAAGAGGCGGCGAGGCCATAGCCGAGCTTGCCGACTACCATGTCGCTGGCAGAGAGCAGGCGGGCGAATGTTTGGGGGTCCATGGTGTCGATGTAGCGCACGTTGGGGAGCGGCGGGTTCAACGACGGATCGACGGTCACCAGTTGCCAATGCGGGAGGCTCTTGGCCGCGCGGGCGATCGTCGAGGGCGAGATCCTGCCGCGAAAGCCCACCAGCGCTATCGGCCGATCGCCGGTGAGGCCAATGGCGGCGCGGGCCGCCGCGCGGTCCATCACGGGGGCGACCAATAGGGGAGTCGGCACGACCTCGGGGAACATGTCGAGCTCTCCGGTGTGGGAGAAGGGCAGCCGCCAGTAGGCGGACATGCGGGAGTAGCCCTCGTTCATCCATTGCAGCAATGGCGGACCGGCCGCGAAGCTTTCGAGGGCCGGGCGCAGAATCCAGCTCCACGTAAAATTGCTGATCCCGACGCAGGGCATGCCCGCCTTCGCGGCGATCTGTCCCGCCAGGAAGGGAACATCGGCGACGATCAGGCGCACGTGCCGTCCGCGCGCCAGGGCGACCTCCTCATCGACGATCGCCCTCCAGTGCTCGTAGAGGCTCTGGAGTTCGAGCACGGTGCACCCCGGGTCGATGCGGAGAGCGTCGGCGGTCTCGTGCACGCGCGCTTCGAAGTCCGCTTCCTCCACGGTGAGGCGGTTATCGGCGGGCAGGAGCGCTTTGGGCGCACGGGTGCGCACGACGATCTCGATCGATGGCGAGGCCGCAAGAAGCTCGCGAATGACCTCAGCCATCCGCAACACGTGCCCATAGCCGTGCCCGCTGACATAAAACAAGAGACGAACCGTCATCGCCCTCCCCCGAATGCCTATTATCGGGGATGCGCGATTCGGATAAGCTGGGTAGCTATGACGAAGTGGA
This sequence comes from uncultured Solibacteraceae bacterium, assembly GCA_964608645.1. Taxonomy (GTDB): domain Bacteria; phylum Acidobacteriota; class Terriglobia; order Bryobacterales; family Bryobacteraceae; genus CAZSQK01. The sequence goes on from CAZSQK010000195.1 coordinate 3,360, forward strand.
CTCTCTTGCTGCTCACGGCCGCGATTCTTCCGGCCGCCCAACCCGACGCGAAAACGGAGAAGGAGATTATGGCGACGATGGACGCCTACAAACAGGCGCTCATCAAGAAGGATGCGGCGACGCTGACGCGCGTTCTCAGCGACGACCTGGTCTATACGCACTCATCGAACCTGCACGAGACCAAAGCGGCGGTGCTGGAGTCGTTGAAGAAGCCCACGACAGTCGAGGCGATCGATTTCAAGGACCTGAAGGTGCATGTGTACGGGAACACGGCCGTGGTGGTGGGGGATGTCGATTTCCATAACGGCTCGGGAGGAACCGTGAACGTCTCGCGGCTGAACGTGTTGCATGTGCTGGTGAAGGGGCCGCAAGGGTGGCAACTGGTCGCGCGGCAAGCGGTGCGTTATCCGGAACCGGCGGCGGGGAAGAAGTAGGGCGCTACTTTTTGCGCGGTTTCGCGGTGCGCAGGATCTGGTCGTTGAGGGACTTCAGGCGGCGGAACTCTTCGACCCACTGTTTCAGTGTCAGCGTGTTGACGGTTCGCACGGCGACGGTGCGGTCGAGCCAATCTTCGGTCTCGCCGGACTGAAAATAGAAATACCCGCTGGCCTTGACGAGCTCCGCCCGATAGCCGCGGCGAGCCAGCTCTTCGTTGATCAGCTTCAGGTTGAGCATCATTGACGCGCGAATCCCGGCCACCATTATCGGGCATCCCCGCGATGGTAAGCTTTGCCTATGCTGCGAGGGCTTCTTCTGTTCGCCATCGTGCAATTGGCGGGCGCTGCGGATCCCAATGGGGTGCTGCTCCACCCGGACGACGAATTCTGGAAGCTGCGCGCTCCCGGCGTGTTCCAAGTGGTGGTGACGACGACTCAGGGGGTGTTCACCATCGAGGCGCGCCGCGAGTCGGCGCCGCTCGGCGCCGATCGGCTCTATAACCTGGCGCGCGCCGGCTTCTTCGACAATTCCCGTTTCCACCGTGTTGCGCCCGGATTTGTGGCGCAATTCGGGATTCCCGGCGATCCGGCGGTCGCCGCTGTGTGGCGCGACCGGAGAATCCCGGCCGATCCGGAGCGTGGGAGCAACACGCGCGGGACGGTGGGGTTTGCGATGATCACGCCGGACGCGCGCACGACCCAGCTCTATATCAATCTCGCCGACAATCTGCGGAACGACTACCAGGGCTTCGCGGTGTTCGGACGGGTCGTGGCGGGGATGGAGGTCGTGGACCGGTTGTATTCGGGGTACGGCGAGAACTCGGGCGGGGGAATGAGGGCGGGCAGGCAGGCGCCTCTGTTCGAAGGTGGCAACGCGTATCTCGATGCGGCTTTTCCGAAACTCGACCGGCTGATCACGGCGAAGATCCGCTGACGAATCGAAGGGGTCGGATAGAATGGACCACGTTATGAAACAGGCAGTATTGGTCACGCTGATGCTGATGGGGATGGCGCCGGTCGCCGGATTCAGCCAGGGTGGAGGGCGAGGCGGCGGGATCGACACCATCGCGGGCTTGACAGCGGGACAGCGCGCGGCGATTGTGGCTGCGAACGGGGAGTTGTCCGCGCAGGCGGCCGCGGTGAGCGCCGCGCGCAACGCGCTGGCGGCGGTGGTGTTCGCCGAGCCGGGCAATCCCGCCGCGATTCCGATTATGGCGGGCGCGGTCCGCGAGGCCGAACTCGCCCTGGCAGTGGCTCATGCGCAGTCCCTGGCGCGGATTCAGGCCTCGCCGGACCGGTTGACGCCGGACCAGGTGGCGGCGTGGAGGGGCATGCCCGCCACCCCGCCAGGAGGGCGCGGCGGCCGCGGGCCGGGCCTTTTTCTGACGCAGAAGCAGTCCGCAGCATTGGCGCAGATGAGCACGGATCTGGCGCCGCTGGCGCAAGCCGCGACCGCCGCCCGCAATGCGCTGCTCGGGGCTGGGGAGGGCGACATGGCGGCGAAGGCGGACCAGTTGCGCGCCGCCGAGACCGCATTAGCTCGCGCGCGCGCCGACGCATTTACGCGGCTGCAGGCATCGCCCGCTCGTCTATCGTCCGACTACGTAGCGTTCCTCGCGGCTTCCGGAGGAGGGGGCGGACGCGGGGGTGGCGGGCTGGGCTTCACGTTGCCCGAACCCATGGACTTCAACGATCACGAGGGCTACCGCCCGCTCTTCGACGGCGTGAGCCTGCGGGGATGGGACGGGAATCCAAAGTTCTGGCGCGTGGAGGGTGGCGTTATCGTCGGCGAGTCCACCCCGCAGAACCCCAGCGGTAACAGCTATATCGCCTATCGCGACGTGGAGGCTAAAGACTTTACGCTCAAGTTCGAGATCAAGGTGGAAGGCTCGGGCGGAAGCGGGCTGCAATATCGCAGCAAGACCGGGATTCCCTGGCTCTCGCCGATTCCGGCCAACGTCACCGCCAATGTGGGCCCGGTGAACCTCAACTGGATGATGACCGGTCCGCAAGCGGATTTCTGGCCGAGCTCCCCCTATTGGACCGGCCAGTTCTACTCGGAGAACACGCCGATGCGCATCATGGCGTGGCGCGGCCAGGTGGTGGAGGGCGCCGGCCTGGGGCCGAAGCGGCTGATGGGCAATATCGGCGACCGCGACGCCCTCGGAAAACTCGTGCGCATGAACGACTGGAACCAATACACGGTGATCGCGCGCGGCGGCGTGCTGATTCACATTCTGAACGGCCAGTTGATGGCCGTGATGGTGGACGACGACCCGCAATCGTCCAACAATCAGTCGGGCCTGTTCGGGATCGAGATCGAGGCCACGACCAAGGTTTCGGTGCGGAACATCTGGTTGAAGAGGTTGAACTGACATGCGCCTGCTCCTGGGGATTCTGGCCGCGGCGCTCGCGGCAACGGGTCAGGAGGATCACGCCGGCCACCAAAGCGCCGTCGCCAGCCTGGGCGAGGTGGCGCTGGCGACATCCTGCAACGCCGGGGCGCAGAGCCTGATTTCGCGCGGCACGGCGCTGCTGCATTCGTTCGGCTACGAGGAAGCGCGCCTGACGTTCGCCGCCGCGGCAGAGGGGGACCCCGCCTGCGGCATGGCGCGATGGGGGGTCGCGCGGACCTGGTACCACCCGATCTGGGCGCCGCCGACGCCGGAGGAGCTGAAGCAAGGCGCGCAGGCGCTGCAACTGGCGGAGTCGACCGGCGCAAAAACGCAGCGGGAGCGCGAATATATCCAGTCGTTGGCGGTGTTCTACAAGGACTGGGAAACGGTGGACCATGCGACGCGCGCGAAGGCATACGAACGGGCGCTGGCGCAGCTCAGCGAGCGCTACCCGGACGATGACGAGGCCGCGATTTTTCACGCTCTGCAATTGGTGGCGACCGGCTATCTCGACCCTTCCGACAAGTCGTACAGGTGGCAGAAGGAGGGCGCGCTGATTCTCAACCGGCTGCTGCCGCGGCATCGGGATCACCCGGGTGTGGTGCACTACATTATCCACAGCGTCGACTATCCGCCGCTGGCGGAACTCGGTCTGCAGGCGGCGCGCGCCTATGCGAAGATCGCTCCCGATTCGTCGCACGCGCTGCACATGCCGTCGCACATTTTCACGCGATTGGGGCTGTGGGACGATTCGATCGTTTCGAACACGGCTGCGGCGCAGTCGGCCGTTGCGCAGGCGCAAAGGCTGCACGGAGGGGGAGGGGCCTTCGATCAGCTCCACGCGATCGATTACCTGGTCTACGCATATCTTCAGGAGGCGAAGGACCAGAGCGCACGGCAGTTGGTCACGCAGATGGGTGCCATCGGCCGGCTCGACGATAATCAGTTCGCGGCAGCCTATGCGTTTGCGGCGGTTCCGGCGCGGTGGGCCCTGGAGCGGCACGAATGGAAGGCTGCCGCCGCGCTGGAGGTTCAGCCCGCATGGTTCCCGTGGAGCCGGTTCCGCAACGCCGAAGCCCTGGTTTATTATGCGAAGGCGGTAGGGGCGGCGCGGGCCGGCGACGTGCAAGAGGCGCGCCGGGCGGCGGAACGGATCAGTTCCATCCGCGAGTCCTTGCCGGCGACGCGCGATTACGACTGGTCCGGGGCCATCGGCGCGCAACTGGAGACGGCCCGTGCCCTGGTCGTGTATGCCGAGGGCTGGAAGGAGGAAGGACTGAGGCTGCTGCGCATGGCAGCCGGCCTCGAGGATGCGGTGGACAAGCATCCGGTAACTCCCGGGGCGTTGTTGCCAGCGCGCGAGATTCTGGCGGACTTGCTGCTGGAGGGGGGAGCGGCCGCGGACGCGCTGCGGGAATACGAGAGCGTGCTGCAGACCGCGCCGCGCCGGTTCAATGCGACCGCCGGGGCTGCCCGCGCCGCCGAAAACGCGGGAAAAGCAGCCGAGGCCCGCGCCTTCGCGCGGCAGTTACTCGACATTGCCAGAGAGTCAGATACTCCACGGCCGGACCTGGTCTGGGCGCGCTCGTATCTAGCCTGTCTTTCGCAGTTGACGGGGTTGGCGGCAGATAAGTCGTTCTGAATCAG
>CAZSQK010000196.1:0-7659 GCA_964608645.1 uncultured Solibacteraceae bacterium
CGGCGGCGGCCGCGGCGGACGAGGCGGCGGTCGCGGCGCGGCCACGGAAGCCGCCCCCAGCGGCGATACTCCCGCTGCCTTCACCGCCGGCGGTTTCGGCGCCCGCACCCTGCCCGCCGAGTTGTACAACACCGTCCTCCACGACCCCAGGATGCGCGACCCGCGCGGCTACATCATCCCCTCGGACCAGCCCGATTTCCCCCGTGCCACGGAATTCGTCAACGCCCTCCTGAAAAATGGTGTCACCGTGCGGAAAGCCCCGGCGGCGTTCACCGCCGCCGGCAAGAACTACCCCGCCGGATCGTACGTCATCAAAACGGCGCAGGCGTTCCGTCCGCACATCCTGGACATGTTCGAGCCGCAGGACCATCCCAACGATTTCCAATATCCCGGTGGCCCCCCGATCCCCCCCTACGACATCACCGGCTGGACGCTCGCCATGCAGATGGGCGTGCAGTTCGACCGCCTCCTGGAAGATTTCCCCGCCGCCTTTCCCAAGATCGACGGCCTGCTGCCCCCTCCCCCGGCTTCTGTTACCGGCGCATCCGGACCCGCCGGCTACCTCATCAGCCACCAGGTCAACAACTCGTTCAAGCTGGTCAACTGGCTGCTGAAAGCGAATTGCGACGTCTACTGGTTAAAGAAGGACACGCCGGGGCTCGGCGCCGGAGCCATCTGGGTTCCCTCATCGGCGGCCGCGAAGCCGCTCGTGGAGCGCGCCGCCAGGGAGCTCGGCGTCGCGGCGCAAGCCGTGGCGAAGGCGCCCAGCGGCGAGGCATTGAAGCTCAGGCCGATCCGCATCGGCCTCTACGACTCCTATGGCGGCAGCATGCCCTCCGGCTGGACCCGCTGGCTCTTCGAACAGTATGACTTCCCCTTCGAGCGGGTCTGGCCGTCCACTCTCGATGCGGGCGACCTGCGCGCCAAATTCGACGTCCTCGTCTTCACCGACGGCGCCATCCGCCGCGGCGCCAACACCGGCCGCGGCGGCGGCCGCGGCGGTTTCGGCGCCGCCGATCCCAACAACGTCCCGGCCGAGTATCGCGCCTGGATCGGCCGCATCTCCGACGACAAGACCGTCCCGCAATTGCAGAAATTCGTGCAGTCCGGCGGGTCGATCGTCACCATCGGCAGTTCCACGAGCATCGCCGAAGTCTTCGGAATCCCCGTCAAAAGCTACCTCACCGAAAAGGGGGCCGACGGCGGCGACCGCCCCCTGCCGCGCGAGAAGTTCTACATCCCGGGTTCCCTCCTCCGCGTCAACGTCGATAACACGAACCCACTCGCCTACGGGCTCCCGCCGCAAATGGACGTCGTGTTCGACAACAGCCCCGTCTTTCGTCTCGAGCCCACGGCCGACGGGAAGAAAGCCTCGCCGGTCGCATGGTACTCCGGCGCCAACGTCCTCGATAGCGGCTGGGCGTGGGGCCAGCAATACCTCGACGGCGGCACCGCGGTCGCCGAGGCGACGGTCGGCGAGGGCAAGGTGATGCTGCTCGGTCCGGAGGTGAATTTCCGCGACCAGCCCCATGCCTCTTACAAACTCCTGTTCAACGGGTTATATTATGGCAGCGCGAAGGCGGCGCAACTCCAATGACGAGACGGGATCTAGGCAAAATCGCCCTATTCCAGGCGGCCGTGGCCAAGGGCCAGCCGGCCGGTAAGTACACCGGAGCCCTCGACGGATTCGAAGCGAAGGTCGACGGCAATCACTTTGATCCGGTCCACTTTACCAACACGCTCTACGAAGCGGCGCCGCTGCGCATGACCTTCCAGGCCAAGACGCGCCGCCAGGCCGAGCAGTGGCAGGCGCGCCTTCGCCCGAAGATCGTGGAGCTCGTCGGCGGCTTCCCCGAGAAGCGCTCCCCGCTGGAAGCCCAGACGCTCGAAGTGCGCGACTTCCCCGGCTACCGCCGCGAGAAGTTCGTCATCCAGAGCCGCCCCGGAGCATGGCTGCTCGGCTACCTCCTCACGCCGAAAGCCGGTAAAGCGCCGCATCCCACGGTCGTCTGCGTCCCCGGCCACGGCCGCGGCGTCGACGACATCGTCGGCATCGACGACAAAGGCCAGGACCGCCCCACCCACGACGGCTACCAGTTCGATTTCGCCATCCAGGCGACGGAGCACGGCATGGCGGCGGTGGCGATCGAGCCGATGGGGTTCGGCTGCCGCCGCGACGCCAGGACCAAGGCGCACGGGCTCGGCACGTCGGCGTGCCAGCCTGTCGCCGGGGCCGCGCTGCTGCTCGGCCAAACCATGATCGGCTGGCGCGTCTACGATGTGATGCGCGCCATCGATTGGATCGAGACCCGCGCCGAGCTCGACGCGAAACGCGTCGGATGCATGGGCATTTCGGGCGGCGGCACCTGCACCACCTTCTCGGCGGCGCTCGAGCCGCGCATCAAGGCCGCGATGATCAGCGGCTACCTCAACACCTTCCGCGACAGCGTGATGTCGATCTCGCACTGCATCGACAACTATGTCCCCGGAATTCTCAATTGGGCCGAGATGTACGACGTCGCGGGGCTGATCGCGCCGCGGCCGCTGTTTGCCGAATCGGGCGAGAAGGACAACATCTTCCCGATCGCGGCGAGCAACGCCAGCTTCGAGCGCGTGAAGAAGGTCTACCAGGCGTTCGACGCGGCGTCGCTGATCGAGCACGAGACCTTCGACGGTCCGCACAGTTTTTGGGGCAAGCGAGGCCTGCCGTTCCTGGCCAAAAACCTCTAAAAACTGTACCGAAATGACAGAATTCCGTGCGAATTTCGTCGATATTGACCTAAAAAATCGCTATTTTGACCCCGAATTAGGGCAAATCCGGCGGTAAAACGCCAATGTTGACCCATCGCATGGGTGTATTCCGGCTTCACATACATCCCGCGGCCGTTCTGCCGGAGGACCATTTCCATCGAAATACTCCGGTTCGTGTCGATCGTGTACCCCGCCCGCGCCACGAACGCCCGCGTGCTGCCCCGCGTCGGCGAATAGGCGAGCGACGTCCCATGCGACGTGATCGCCTGCCCGGCGTACCCGCCGATAAACGACCATTCCCCGCTTTGCCGTTCCAGTTGCACGACGTACAACGCATACCGGTCGGCCTGCGGATCGCTTGAGGTGAAATACCCGGCCTCCGCCTTTAAAACCAGGTACGGCAATGGGATAGCGGCGTCCCCGCCGAACATCCGCAACTGCGGGTAGTAGCGGTATAGCGGAACCGGAATGCGAAACTCGGCGCCGTAGAGCGGCAGGTGGTCGTGCCCGTTGTAAAACGACAGCGAGTACTCCGCCGCCTTCCCGATATGGTTCCACCGCGCGCCGAATTGCGGCCCTCCGGGAAACCGCGGCGCCACCTCGACAATCGGCAGACCCGGCGGCAGCACCGCCCACCGCTGATTCAAGAGCGGCACGCGACTCGGCGTCAACCGCGGCGCAAACACAATATCGACGGTATTCGCCTGCGTCCCGTAAGTCAGGCGCCCGGCGGTGATGGCGAGGAAATCGTTGTCGATGACATTGACGAAGTCGCGCGGGGCGAAGCGGTCGGTGGGATTGAGGACGTCGGTTTTGCCCCAGCGGACGAACTGCTTGCCGGCTTCGACGGTCAACCGGCCGCGGCTGTAGATGGCGCTGAGGCGGCGGACGGCAAGCATCGGGCGGCGGCGTTCGCGGTCCCACCAGGAGAGGCCGAACTCCCGCTCGGTCTCGCGGTGGGTGTCGGCGCGGGCGTCGAGGCCGCCGGAGAGCTTCAGGCCCGGCGCGAGCTTGTAGGAGGCTTCATAGCGGAGGAGCCACTCGCCGACGGCATGGCTGGAATCTCCGGGCGCCGTTTGCGGAAAGACGAGGCCGGTGGTTTCGAAGAAGCCGCGCTGCGAATAATCCTGCGCGGCGGCCACGGCCGCGAACAGGAAGATCGCCGGTTTCATGGCTCGCGCCGCAGCGCCTGCACGGTGAAATCCTCATCCTTCAGGGGGACGTTGTACTGGAGCTTCTCGATGCGCAGGATGGTGCGGCTGTGGCGGCGCAGGTCGGTCATTTCCATCGAGCGGGGGGTCCAGATGCCCTGCAAATTGGCGATATCGGTCTGATGGAGCCGCCGCACGAGCTGGTCCTTGATGTAGCTGGCGTATTGCGCGGGGACGTAGTTGTCCTTGCGGATCCAGATGGTGGTGAGGCTGTATTGCGACGACTTGCCTTCATGCGGGCGCGACTCGATGCGCCAGCACGGGGCGCCGTCGATGCTCTCCTCGCCGGTGAGCTTGAAATCGTACTGGTCGACGTCGCGTTCTTCGAGATCCTCGAAGCTGAAATCGGTGCCGAAGAAGCGGGTGGAGCGGTCCTGCAATGCGATGCGGCGGTCGCGGCCGATCGACGGCGTCCACATCCACTGGTCGGAGGCGCGGTCGGGATGATTCACGATGAGCAGCGCCACGCCCTTCACCTCGGCGGGCGAGTCGAAGCGGATGACCACCTTGGAGTTGCCGTACGATCCAATGCGCAGGAAGCTCCACGACTTGCGGGAGACCTTGTTGCCGGCGGCGACCACTTCGAGCACGCCTTCATACCGCTGCGAGTTGGCCCGCCCGCGCTTCTGGGACTCGTCGACGATCTGCCGGGCGTCCTGCGCCAAGGCGGGCAACACCAGAAGGAGGAGCAGCCACCTATTCATATTCGAGGGCCTCCACTAAGGAGCTTCGCACGGCGGTTTCGGCGGGAAGGATGGAGGAAGCCATCGCGGCGCCGAGAATCACCGGCAGCAGCAGCAGGGCGATGGTGAACGGGAAGCGATAGTCGATGGGAATGCCCGTGAGGTCCACCCGCACAACCTGCAATTCGTAATAGAGATTCACGGCGCCGGCGAGGAGTCCGAGAATGAGCCCGATGATGCCGATGGTGGCCGCCTCCATCCAGATCGTGTGGCGAATCTGTCGGCGGAGGCCGCCGACGGCGCGCAAGACGCCGAGCTCGCGGCGGCGGTCGGTGATCGACACGGTGAGGGTGTTCACGATTCCCAGCACCGCAACCGACACCGCCACCAGGACCTGGAGGTACGTCATCCCGAACCATTGATCCATCAGGTCGGCGACGAACTTCCGGACTTCGGCGTTGAGCAACACGAACATGTGGCGCTGTTTGCCGAGGCGCTCTACGATGCCGCGGCGGAGGTCTTCGCCGGCGACGCCGGGCGTGGCGTAGACGCGGAAGATGTCCACCGACTCGTCGCCGAAGGCGCGCACGTACACCCGGCGGTCGATGATGAGCGTGCCGAGCTGGTTGGAAAGATCGCGGATGACGCCGACGACGGGCAGGCGCAGCATGCCGTTGGGCGCGGCGAACTCGAAGGTGTCGCCGAGGTGCAGTTTGAGCAGGGCGGCCAGATTCTCCGCGAGGATCACGCCTTTGCCATCCGCGGCGAGTCGGCTCATCGTGGCGAGGTCGCCCTCGATGGGGTGGCGGCGGACGCGGCGCGCGACCTTCGCCTCGTCGATGGCGACGATCAGCATGGGCAGGCCGTGATATTGAATGCGGACGGAGCGCACAGGCTCGACCTCGGCCACGCCGGGGACGGCTTCGAGCTCCTGCTGCATCGACGGCGGGAAATGGAAATCGAGCGTGGAGAAGTTTTCCGAGGTGGCCACAAAGACGTCCGGATTGAGAGTGCCGGCGACCCACTCGTCGATGGACTCCAGGCTGCCGCGGGCCATTCCGCCCTGCCCGATCACCAGGGCGAGCGAGAGGACCAGAGCCGCCACCGTGGCCGACGTGCGCCGCGGCGATTGCAGGAGGCTGTCCGCCGCCAACGCCCCTTCCACCGGGCGGAGCCATTTGAGGGGCACGCGCAGGAGTTTTACGAGAGCCTGCGAGAGAAAGGGCACCAGCAGCAGAGCGGCCAGCATCGACAGCGCATACCCGAGAAAGAACAGGAGCCGATAGCGCGGCAGCAACAGGCAGAGGAGGGCGACCGCGATACACACCCATGCCGCAATGCGGCGGAAGCGGTTCTCGCCGGCGCTGAGCACCTGGTTTTTGCCCTTTTGCAGCGCTTGCACCGGCTCGACGCGCGCGGCGCTGCGCGCGGGGAGAAACGCGGCCAACATGCTTGTGGCCACCCCCAGCGCCACGGCGAACAGCAGCAGCCGCGGATCGATATTCGCCTCCTGCGCATTCTGCCGGACGCCGAACATGGCGGACATCATCTGGCCGGTGATGCCGGTGAGGCTGCGCGCGAAGGCGAGCCCGAGCGCCATGCCCGCAAGCGAGCCGATCAGGCCGGCGGCGGCGCTCTCCGCCAGAAACAGCGTGCGGATCTGCGATCGCGTGGCGCCCAGGGCGCGGAGGATGCCGATCTCCGAGCGGCGCTGCGTCACCGCAATGGCGAAGGAGTTGTAGATGATGAACATCCCGATAAAGAGGGCGAACATGCTGGAGACCTTCAGCGCCAGGGTGTAGACGCCGAGGAGCGACTGGAAATCGCGCGTGCGGCCGGAGGGTGGTTCGACGGAGAGCCCCGGGCCCACGGCGCGCTGGATCGCGGCCTCCCCCTGCTCGAGCGTGACGCCCTCGCGCAGACCGATATCGATGCGGTCGAAACGCCGGCCGCGGCCGAATGCGTGCTGCGCCGCGTAGATGTCCATAATTCCGAGATTGCCGCCGAATGCCTGCGCCATGCCGCCGGCCTTGAGCAGACCGCGCACGGTGAACTGCCGGGGCCCTTCGACGGTCTCGAAGGTGAGTTTGCTGCCGGATTGAATGTGGTTGCGGTTGGCGAAATCGCGGGTGAGAATCAGCGAATCGGGTTGGGCGATGAAGACCAGCGGGTCGTCCATGACGTCTTCCTCCCCGGATTCGAGATCGTAGTCGCGCAGGCTGCGGTCGCCGGTCATATCGACGGCGACGATCAGCAGCTTGCCCTGCCCCTTGATTCCGGTCTCGACCTCGGCTTCGATGACGGGGGCGGCGACGCGCACCTCGCGGACGGCCTGCACGCGCTCCAGCACGTCCTCGCCGAAGCCGGCGTCGCCCGCGGAGACCTGCAACTGGGCCTTGCCGGCGATGCGGTCGACGGTGTCGCTGAAGGCGCGCTCGACGGAGTCATTGGCAGTGTGCATGCCGACGAGGAGAGCGACGCCGATGGCGATACCCGCCGCCGTCAGCACAGATCGAAGGATGTGCTTGCGGAGGTAAGGCCAGGAGATGAGGCGCAGGAGGATCATCGCCGCGCGTCTCCGGCAATGCGGGCGTCCCGGAGAGTGACGGTGCGCGAGCAGCTGGCGGCGACGGAAGCGTCGTGGGTCACGATGAGGATGGTGGCCTGGAAGCGCTCATGAAGGTCGTGGATGAGTTTGAGAATGTCCGCCCCGGTGCGCGAGTCGAGATTGCCGGTGGGCTCGTCGGCCAGCAGAATGGGAGGGTTGAACGCGAGGGCGCGCGCGAGGGCGACGCGCTGGCGCTCGCCGCCGGAGAGCTCGTCGGGCAGATGATCGAGCCGTTGGCCGAGTTGGACCAGTTCGAGCAACTCCCGTGCCCGGAGGCCGGCCTGGCGGCGCGGCATCCCTTTCAAATGCAGCGGCAGGGCGACATTTTCCACGCAGGTCAAGCTCGGCAGGAGGTTGAAGAACTGGAAGATGAAGCCGATCTTGTCGCGGCGCAGGCGGGTGAGGT
>CAZSQK010000197.1:0-7596 GCA_964608645.1 uncultured Solibacteraceae bacterium
GCCCTCGAGCTGTTTTTCCAGATCGGGTCCGTCCGCGGCGCCGGAGTGGGTGCTCGGCATGGTGAGGCCATACCGGTCGAGCAGCGCGCGGTATTGTTTCGGCTCGAGCTTGTTATAGGGGTCCGCGGGCTCGACCTCTTTGTAGCCGATTTCAGCCACTTTCGCGAGCGTGCCTTCGTAATCTTTGGGCAACAGATCGCGGACCGTGTAGAGTTCGAGGCCAATCTGTTTCTTCCAATCGGGCGCCGTTTGCGCCATCAAGTCGGAGACCGTCAGAGCGCCGGCGGTGGCGGCGAGGTGCTTCAAAAAGGTGCGGCGGTGGGTCATGGCGCTCTATATTATCACTATGTTCAGATTCGGAGTGCTGCTGGCAATGGCGTGCTGCGCCGTGGGAGCGCAGACCGCGGAGACCATCGCGGGGACGGGCGTAGCGGGATTCTCGGGAGATGGAGGGCCGGGGGCCAAGGCGCAGATCAACAACCCATACGGCCTGACCGTCGGGCCCGACGGAGCGCTCTATTTCTGCGAGATCGGGAACCATCGCGTGCGGCGATTGGATCTGAAATCGGGAATCATCTCCACGGCCGCGGGCAGCGGACAAAAGGGGTACGCGGGAGATGGCGGGCCGGCGCTGGCGGCGTCGCTGAACGAGCCGTACGAAGTGCGCTTCGACGCGGCGGGCAACATGTACTTCGCCGAGATGCAGAACCACGTAGTGCGCCAGGTGGACGCGAAGACCCGATCGATCTCGACGGTGGCGGGCACGGGCGCCGCCGGTTTTGCGGGCGATGGCGGACCGGCGGTGAAGGCGCAACTGCGCCAACCGCACAGCATCGCGTTCGATCCCGAGGGGCGGCTGCTGATCTGCGATATCGGCAACCACCGTATCCGCCGCGTCGATCTGGATCGCGGGACGATCGAGACGTGGGCGGGGACGGGCGAGCGCAAGCCGACGCCGGACGGCGCCCCGATCGCCGGCACGCCATTGAATGGGCCGCGGGCGATCACCGTGGCGCCCGACGGGCAGCTCTACCTCGTCCTTCGGGAAGGCAATGCCGTGTACCGCATGGACTCGCGCGCCGGGAAGATATTCCACGTGGCCGGAACGGGCGAGACCGGCTACACCGGGGATGGCGGTCCGGCGAAGCTGGCGAAACTCTCCGGACCCAAGGGTGTCGCGTGGGCGCCGGGAGGGCGGCTATATCTGGCCGACACGGAGAGTCACACGATCCGGCGCATCGATTTGCAGTCGGGCATCATTACGACTGTGTTCGGCACGGGGCAGCGCGGCGCACTGGCCCGCCCGCACGGGATCTTCGTGAGTAAGGACGGGACTGTGTATATCGGCGACAGCGAAAATCACCGCGTCCTGCTGATGAAGTAGCGCTGCTACCAGTACTTGTGGCCGCTCGGAATCGCGCTGGGAAAGACGTAGGCGTACATCAACACGATCAGGCCGACGATGATGAGCAGCCCGACGCTGTGCTTCAGGACGGCCCAGAAGAGCGCGCCTTCCTTGCCTTCCTGTCCGGTCACGGCGCAGCCGATCACCAGCGATTGAGCGGCGATCATCTTGCCCATCACGCCGCCGGCGCTGTTGGCGGCCCCCATCAGGATGGGGCTGAGGCCGAGCTTGTTGGCGGCGATTACCTGCAGGCTGCCGAAGAGGGCGTTCGATCCGGCGTCGGTGCCGCTGAGCGCGACGCCGAGCCAGCCGATCATCGTGCCGAAGAACGGGAAGAGCACGCCGGTATGGGCCATCGCCATCCCCATGGTGGCGTCCATGCCGCAGTAGCGGGTCACGAAGCCAAGGCCCAGCATCGCCATGATGGCGAGCAGGCTCCAGCGCAAGCGCCACAGGGATTGACAGAACACCTGGATGGTCTTTTTGAACGACAGGCCGGCCAGGGGACCGGCGATCAGGCCGGCGATGAAGATGCCGGTGCCCGGGGTCGCGAGCCAGGAGACATCGAAGATCGCAGGCTCAGAGAACGGCTTCAAGGTGACTGGCGGCATGCGGACCACCTGCAGATGCAGACCGGGCACGGGGTGCTTCCACGAGAAGCTGTCGAGGAATTTCGCCACCACTGGCTGTCCCCACAGGACCACAAAGGCCGAGAGGAGAATGAAGGGCATCCACGCCATGGCAATCCGTCCCACGCTGAGCTGATACTGCTTGGCGGCGGCCTCGCCTTCGTAGCGCCAGATATCGCGCGGGCGCCAGAATTTGAAGAAGGTCGCCATGAGCAGCAGGGTGCCGATGCCGGCGATGATATCGACCAGCGCGGCGCCCATGAAGTTCGACCAGAAGAATTGCAGGCTGCCGAAGATCAGGCCGCAGGCGAGGAGTCCCGGCCAGACAGCCAGGGTCGCGCGCGTGCTACAGAGAACGCGCACGATCCAGAAGGGCAGGATCAGCGTGGTGAGGGGGAGGATGCGTCCGAGCATCGCGCTGAAATCGGCTTCGGGGAGGCCGGTGACGGCGACGAGGGTGCGAACCGGGTTGCCGAGACCGCCATACGCGACCGGCGCGGAGTTGGCGATCAGGCACATGAGGGCGGTCTGGAAGGGCGGGAAGCCCATGCCGATCATCATGGCCCCGGTAATGGCGACGGGCGCGCCGCCGCCGCCGGCGCCTTCGAGCAGCGCGCCGAAGGCGAAGGCGATCAGGAGCACCTGCAGGCGTCGGTCGTTGGAGATGCCGCCGACGGACTGTTTGACGATCTCGAACTGGCCCGATTCGACCGAGAGCTCATAGACAAACACCGCCGCCACGACAATCCACGCGATGCGAAACCATCCGAAGACCAATCCATCAGCGACGGCTCCGGCGACCATGTAAGCGGGCATGTGAAAAACCGCGAGGGCGACGGTGAGGGCGGCGACAAAGCCGTAGACCGCGGCGCGCCAGGCGACGGTGCGGCGAACGGCGAGGAAGTAGAAGAGCGTGCAGACCGGGACGGCGGCGGCGATCGTGGACAGGATCGGATTGCCGAGGGGGTCGAAATTCTGGAGCCAGGGTTGGGCCACGGAGGAATGTTATCAGACTGGATACAATGCGAGGCAGGAGGGTACGAATGAGATTTGCGAAATACGTGTTGTTGCTGATTGCCGCGTTTGCCCTGGCGGCGGCGCCGCAGGATGCCGCCAAGAAGGCGGCGAAGGCGGACGCGAAGACCGCGCAGAAAGCGGCGCAGAAGGCGGCTCCGTCGGCCAAGACGGCGCTCGTCGACATCAACACAGCCAGCGAGAAGGAATTGAAAGAGCTTCCGGGGATCGGCGACGCGTACTCGGCGAAAATTGTGGCAGGACGGCCATATCGCGCGAAGAATCAACTGGCGCAGAAGAAGATTATTCCGGAGGCGACATACGAGAAGATCAAGGACCTGATCATCGCGAAGCAGCCGGCTGTGAAGAAGTAAGGGGACGGCGGGTTTTTTCGCCCGACCCGCGCCAAGGGGTTGTGCCATGCAGGACACTCGCGCCGCGATTCATGGTAAATTGGCCCGGAATCACGAAATGGTGGCGTGGGGAGGTTGCATGTTGTTGGCCGGACGATGGGCCCTGGTGACTACGTTGGTTTGCTGCGCGGCTCTCGGCCAGGATTCCCGCGGCACGATCGGCGGACGCATCAGCGACGCGCAGGACGCCGGGATCCCCGGGGTGAAGGTGGCGATCACCAACGTCGATACGGGTGTTTCCACGTCGATGGCGACCAACGAGAAGGGCATGTATGCCGCTCCGCTGCTGCTCCCGGGCAATTACCAGGTCGCCGCGGAGCGCGACGGGTTCCGGCGAGCCGTCCGCGAACACATCCGGCTCACCGTCGGCGGGGATCTGCAGATCGACATCCGGCTGGAACTGGGCAGCGTCACGGATTCCGTGACGGTGACGGCGTCGGCGCCGATGGTGGAATCGGCAACCGCTTCGATGAGCATGCTGCTGGGGTCGAAGGAGATTACGGAACTGCCGCTGGCTCACGGCAATCCGTACCAGTTGATCGCGCTGGCGCCGGGCGTCACGTTCGAGGGGGATATGCTGCTGAACCGGCCCTACGAGCCGACGCACAGCGTCGATTACAGTATGGGCGGGAGCGCCAGCGGCACCACCGATTTCACGCTGGACGGGGTTTCCAACACCACCAAGGGTTCGACGCAGGGGAAGGTGGCGGCGGGGTTTGTGCCGCCGGTGGATGCGATCGGAGAGGTGCGGATCGAGACCAACTCCTTCGACGCGCGTACGGGGCAATCGTCGGGGGGCACGGTGAATATCAGCCTGCGCTCGGGGACCAACAAGCTGCAGGGCTCGGCCACGTTTGTCAAAATGGCGCCGTCATGGTTTGCCAACAACTTCTTTTCCAACCGCAGTGGGGCGCATGACGGCGACTTCGATTACAACCGGTGGAACGCGTCGCTGAGCGGACCGGTGGTGGTTCCGCACGTATACAACGGCAAGAATCGGACGTTTTTCATGTGGGCTTACGAGGCGCTGGACGACCAGCGCCCGCGCGGGGGCACGACGCTCACCGTGCCGACCGCGGCGGAGCGCAAAGGCGATTTCTCGGAGCTGCTCGCGATTAACTCGACGTACCAGATCTACAACCCCTTTTCGCGGCGTCCCGAGACGGGAAGCACGACCCGGTACCGGCAGGATCCATTTCCGGGAAATCTGATCCCGGCAAGCCTGTTCAATCCGGTCGCGCTGAAAGTGATGGACTACTTCCCCCTGCCGCTGGGACCGGGCACCACGGTGGATCATCGCAACAACTATCCGCAGGTGAACTCACCGGAGACCGCCAAGTACTACACGCACACCGGCCGGATCGACCTCAACCCGGGAAATCGCGACCGGGTGTTTGTGCGCGGCAACGGCTATGTCCGCAACACGGCGCGCAACGACTACTTCAAGACGGCGGCCAGCGGGCTGACGGAAAAGTACCATCCGCTGGGCGCGTCGCTCGACGAAGTGCACACCGTCGGCGCCAGCCTGGTGGTGAATGTGCGATACGGCTATACGAGGATGACGCGGGAGACCTCGCCGATCCGGGGGCGCGGGTTCGATCTGACTTCGCTCGGCTTTCCGAAGGCGTTCAACGACCTGATCAGTCCCAATCAGCGCGAGTTTCCGTACTTCTCGATCAACGGCTATTTCAACTCGCTGAACACCGGAGAGGCGCGCTTCATGGACACGCACAGCCTGGTGGCGGCGCTCACCAAAGTGCACGGCGCGCATACGGTGGATTTCGGTTTCGAGTACCGCGCCTACCGGCAGAACAAGTACAACGGGAGCACGACCCGGAGCGGGGCTTTCACGTTCGACACGACGTGGACACGCGGCCCGCTGGATAACGCGACGAGCGCGCCGCTGGGGCAGGGAGTCGCGGCGTTGTTGCTGGGGCTGCCCGGCGCCAACAGTTTCGTGGCGCGCAACGCCGATTTCGCGGAGGAGTCGACGGTGTGGATGGGCTATGTGCAGGACACGTGGCGCGTTCGCCCCAATCTGACCGTGAACGCCGGAGTGCGGTATGAGCTGGAGGGCCCGCTCACCGAGCGTTACGCGCGCAGCGTGCGCGATTTCGACGCGAGCGTGGTGCTGCCCATCGAAGCGGCGGTGCAGGCGGCTTACGCGGCGAGCTACGCGTCGAATCCGACGCCGGAACTGCCGCCGTCGCAACTGCGGGTGCGCGGGGGGCTGGTGTTCGCGGGCGTGAACGGCCAGCCGCGGGAGCTGTGGAACCGGGACGCGAACAATTTCGCGCCGCGCGTGGGCGTGGCGTGGACCGCGCTCCGCAATACCGTGGTTCGCGCCGGGTATGGGATCTATTTCGGGGCGCTCGGTTACCGGCGCACGGATGTGCAGCAAAACGGCTTCGAGCGCAACACCAATGTGATTCCCACCAAGGACAGCGGGCTTTCCTTCTATGGGACGCTCTCCAATCCATTTCCCGATGGGATTCAAAGCCCGTCGGGGGCTTCGCTGGGGGCGATGACGGACGTCGGAAACGGGATCAATCCGTTCAATCCGAACCCGGTGACGGATTACAACCAGCGCTGGCAGTTGAGTTTGCAGCGTCAGATCGGGCGGTCGACGATGGTGGAAGCGGCATACGTCGGCAATCGGGCCAGCAAGATTGAGGTCGACCGGGACCTCAATGTGGTGGGGAATCAGAATCTCTCGCGGAGCCCGGTCTTCGATCCTGCGGTGGTGAATTATCTGAGCGCCAATGTGCCCAATCCGTTCCGCAATGTGCCGGGTGTGAATGGGTCGTTGGGGACGAACAGCACCATCACGCGCGAAACGCTGTTGAAACCGTTCCCGCAGTTCAGCACGTTGACGATCGAGACGTATCAGGGGTACTCGTGGTATCACTCGTTGCAAATGCGCGCCATGCGGCGGGTCGGCGCGACGACTTTGAACGCCACCTATACCTGGTCGAAGAACATGGTGGCGACCGGGTTTCTGAATCCGGCCGATCCGATGCCGGCGCGCTCGATTTCGGGCGCGGACCGGCGGCACCGGGTCACGGTGGCAGCGATCTATGAGCTGCCTTTCGGCAGGCGGGGAAGATTCCTGCGGCGCGCGCCGCGGGTGGTGGACGCCGCGATCGGCGGTTGGCAGCTCTCGGCGATTTACATCTACCAATCGGGCCAGCCGCTCACATGGGGCGACGCGATCTTCTTCGGCAATCCCGCGGAGATCGCCAATGGGCCGCACACGGCCGAGCAGTGGTTCAATATCAACGCGGGCTTCTCCCGCAGCAGCTCGACGCGGCCGGCGAATCATTATCGGACCTGGCCGTTCCGCTTTGCCAATATCCGGGGGGACGCATTGAACAATGTCGATCTTTCGGTGGACAAGCGGTGGCGGTTGAATGAGCGCGGGGTCTCCGTGCAACTGCGCGGGGACGCGTTGAACGCTTTCAATCATCCGACGTTCGCGAATCCTCAGACGGACCAGTTCAACAGCGCGTTCGGACAGATTACGGCGACGTTAAATTATGCGCGGCAGATCCAGGCGATGGTGCGGGTGAGCTTCTAGTCGCAAAAAAAGGCCGGCAAGCTTTCCCTTGCTTACCGAGGGGAGACTCGGATATACTCATCTAGGAAACCGAGATGAGCAAACCGAGCGACCTCGTGCAGGGCACTCTCGATCTACTTCTGCTGAAGACTCCGGCGCTGGAGCCGCCTCCGGGGACGTGCTGCAGGTCGCCATTTCGCAGGTGATCCGACTGTCGGAGATTTAGGAGCGGTTATGCGGATGGAACACTGGTGGTTTACGGCGCGTTTGCGGCTGCGGTCGATCCTGCGCTGGCATCAGGTGGAGCGGGAACTCGACGAGGAACTCCAGTTCCACCTGGACCACAAGATCGAGGAAGGCGTCGCCAGCGGGCTTTCCCGCACGGAAGCGCGCCAGCGGGCGTTGCGGGCGATGGACGGACTGGAGCAACGGAAAGAGGAGATGCGGGACATGCGGCGAATTCACTGGTTGACCGATTTCGTCGATGATGCGCGCTATGCGCTGCGGAGCCTACGCCGCGCGCCGGCGTTTACGTTGTTCGTGGCGCTCACACTGGGGCTGGGGATCGGGGTCCCTGCG
>CAZSQK010000198.1:0-7513 GCA_964608645.1 uncultured Solibacteraceae bacterium
GTTTGGAAGAGAGGGGAGCTCGCCGAAACCTCGTTTTTCCGCAACCTGCTAGGGCTATGCCTGCATCTTCGACGGTCCAGACTGTGAAGTCGACCGTCGATGGCAGCTTTCTCCTTCAGAGCCTGCCTGCCGGGGCGTACGCGCTCTGTGTGAAGCCGATAGACGAAGGCTACCTCGATCCCTGCGAATGGGGGCAGAAGACTCCGGACGTTCTCCTTGCGGCGGGCCAAAAATCCGTTGGAAATCTTCTGGCTTTGCCAGTGGGCTCAGTCGTGAAGATCCGCATCCAGGATACATCCCAGTTACTATTCCAGAAAACCAAGAGCGGCTTTCTCCCAGACCTACTGGTGGGAATATTTGGACCCCGGGGGATGTTCTACCCGGCGCATGTGATCAACCGGGACATCCGTGGCTTGGACCTCCGAATCACGGTTCCCTTCGATACGCCGTTATCCCTCTCCGTGGGGAGTAGAGCCGCGAAACTGATGGATGGAAACGGTCAGGCTCTGCCAGACATAGCCTCGCAGACCGCATTCCAGCACGCATCCGGTGACCCCAATCCGCGGAGCTTCACCTACACCATTACTGGAGTCGTTCCGTAAAAGACAAGACTTAGCAAGCACACAAGGGCAAATCATGTTCACGCTCAATCTCAAACCGGGATGCCTGAACCGCTTGACCGCACTACTCTTAACTGGGCCGGCAGGCCTGGGCGTGTCAGCGGCTCTCGCCCAAACACCCTATGTAAACATCGATTCGCCGGTAACAAATTCGGTCGTGCCCGGCATGGTCAAAGTCTACGGATGGTCGATCGACAATCTCTCAGCGATCGGCCCCATTATCAGCGGCGTGACGGTACAGGCCAACGGGCCTGCAAACCTCTATGTAGGAGCGGGATATGGCCTGCCTCTGTATCAGGCGGGGTATACAAATGCTCTCCGGCCAGACGTCTCGGACGTCAACGGCGGCGTCTACCCGAACCGCGCCGGAGCCCCTTATGTGGGCTTCGAGTCGGACATCACCGCCGGAACCCTGGCAGTGGGCGCCTATAGCTTTACAGTGACCGCCTCCGCCTCGGGGCAGCCGAGCGGCAGCGCCACGATGTCCAACGTCTATGTGGAGCCGGTGCTGGCGCCAACAAACCTCTCGTTCGGCCCGTCTGGTGGTACAGGGACCGCTCAGACGTTTACATTTACAGCCACTACCTCTAACGCGCCTCCAGGCGGAGACATCGGGACCATGTGGGTGCTGTTCAATACCCCCGCCAACGGCCTGAATGGCGTCAATGCCTGCTATTTCAGCTTCACGCCCGCCAGCAACTCGATTGTGCTGGTCAACGACGCCGGTAATGCTTGGGCGTACAGCGGCGCCATCGGCAACGGTGGCGTAGTGGAGAACAGCCAATGCAACATCAATCTCAACCCGGGCGCCACCACTTGGTCCTATGATCCTAACAACCACATCCTGACGCTCAATACGGCTATTACCTTCAAACTCCGCACGTACGGCACGACGCAAAACGTCTGGGCGGTTAGCTTTCAACAACAGACCTGGGCTACCACGGGTTGGGCGCAGCTTGCGGTCTGGACGGTTCCCGCCACGCCGGCGCCTACTATTAGCAGTCTGTCGACCGGCTTCGCACAGGCGGGCACTCCGGTTGTCATCGCTGGGAGCAATTTCGGAACGGCCGGCAGTGTGACTTTCAACGGTGTCACGGCGCCTATTACCGGATGGGGCCCCGGAAGCATCACGACGAGCGTGCCGTTTGGCGCTAATTCCGGTCCCGTGGTCGTTAGCGTCAACGGCGCAGCCAGCAACCCTATCGACTTCATCATCTGCTTGCCGGGCACATCGTATGTTGACTATCCGGACCACTAGAATTTTCGCTGAGGTAACCCGCATGACGCGCTGCAAATGGATCATTTTTTATTCCGCGGCATTATTCTTGGCTCTGCCCGCTTCGGTTTCGGGCAACGCCGATCCACCTGTTTCGGCAACATGGTTTTCTGGCAGGGCTCCCATCCTGATAGACGGTGATCTCTCGGATTGGGGATCTGCTGGCATCGCTCCGCTGCCGTTATCCCAACCCGTTGCGTTGCTCGGGGCTGGAGGCATACCCCCAGCCACCTTCCATGCGGCCGCGGATCAGGACTACGTGTACCTGGCTATCCGCGGTTCCGGATCTCCCCATACGAGGGTGCTTCAGTCCGGATTAATTGCGGAGGTTCAGCTCTACGGCGGCATATCTGGTGCAGCGCTCAAGTACAAGAGATATCGTGGTATCGACGGTCTGATACGTGTCTCCTACACTTCCACGAGTGGAACATCCCTCGCCGGGCGGATTCGTCTTGGCTCCGATCCTCCAGCGCTCGTGGAATGCCCTGGAGTTTGGGATCTTGCCGGCGTTAGCGGCGCCCTGAAGTTACTGCCCTCGGGTGTCGCCGCGGAGATATCCATCCCGTTTGAAGCCATCGGCTGGAAACGTGGCGAGCCGCCGCCCGGTCCACTCTATTTAAATGTCAGAGTGTTCGGATCGGACCCCAATGGCGCGCCCGCAGCGGTGCAATGGGTGTACGATCCGTTGGATACAGTCGCAACGTCGCACGAAATGCTCGGCCAGATTCGGTTCGACCGCGTCGTGCCCACCGCCTACGCCCTTGCACAACCTCGCGACTACGCTGTGGAAGCGGCCCTTCCGATGATCGCGGGCGGCGATTTCAGCGGCGCCTCCCGCCTTCTCGGCTCGTCCCCCGACGAGCGGGCGCTTCCCTTACTGGCGCTCACGATTGGTCGCGCGGGCGACCCGCAGGCTGCCGACCCGTTGCTGCGGCGGTTGACGACAGATCCCTCCCCGGTCATCAGCCGCTGGGCGGCGGACCGCCTCGCGGCCCCGACGCCTCGCTCGGCCATGCCCGTCTCGGCTCTCCTCAATGTGTTCTTTCCCAACCCCGAGGCAGAGCGGCTCGCGGCGCAAGGGCGGCAATTTGCCGACGGTCGCCGCTGGGACGATGCGCTGAACATCTTCCGCGCGATTGCGGAGAACACGGCGCTTTCCGGGCCCTATCGCGCATGGGCCCTCCTACAGATCCAGAAAATCCACCTCGCCGCCGGCAACATGCCGGAATCCGTCCAGACCGGCCTTCAAATTCAAGCCACAGCGGCCGATGGCGATCCCTCGCGCGCCGAGAGCTTCACAACACTCATCGCGGCCTATTACGGTCCGGGCGAAAGGCTCGAACGGGCGCGCGCTGCCCTATTGAATCGGACCAGTCCCACGACGCTTGCTTCGTTGTTCGTGACCGCGACGGCGAAACGGGCCACCGGGCTCGGCTGCCGGCAGACGTTAGAGCTTGGAGAGCTACAGCGCGTCGAGGGCAGTCCGGAACGTGCGGCTGCACAGTATCGCCTCGCGAGCGAAATGGCCGCCTGTCCGCGTCAGGACCGCGCTTGGTCCCTACTGCTCCTCCAGCGCACCCAAGTCTTGGCTGGGAGTCTGCCGTCCGCCCTCGGCAGCGCCTTGCGTCTCGCATCTGCTTTTTCCGACGAGTGGGATACTCGCGCGCTGAGCCTCGAGAATCTGGAACGCGCCGCCTTCACGGGGCCGGAGTTGGCCCCCTACCGGGAAGCCTTCGCGAGTTTCAGAAATGAGCTGCGAGCCGCGGCTTCCGACGACCGATCGCGCGATCGCGCTGCCGCCGGGCGCCTGCTCCGCCGCCTCGACAAACTCGAATCGGCGTCAGCGACGCCGGCGGGTGGCGGGCGTACAGGCAGGAAGGAGAACAAATGATGTCGGCCTGGTCACAAGCGCTGCGGATCCTCTCGATCGGAGCCGCGCTCATCGCATCCGTCGCCGCTGTACAGGCGCAAACGCCGCAAACACCCATATCGGATAGCACTGCCTACGGGTACTATGGCTTCCTCTTCCGCCACGTCGCTTTCCTGAAGACGCGGGCTGACGAAAAGGTCGCTAAGGGCCAAACGCAGACGCAACTCCGCCAGACTTACAAGATCGCCGCCAATCTCACTGATTCTGAAGCGGCAATCCTCGAGAACGTATCCTTGGCTTGCACTGCCATTCTAAACAATATCGACGGCCAGGCCGCCTCGATTGTCGCGGCGGCTCACGCCAACCCGCACGTTCCGAAAGCCGGCTCCCCCAGCGAAACTGCGCTGGCTTCCCTGCATCAGCAAAAGATGCAGGCTGTCCTCGGGCGCCGGGACGCTTTGCGGCGGCAATTCGGCGAGCAGCGCTTTACGCAGTTCGAGATATTTTTGAAAACGTGGATGACGACGAACCATAACAGTATCCAGCCCATTCACCCGCGCGCCACGCAGGAGGCGGACATCGCCAACAAAGGAGCGGCAAAATGACTTCACGAACCAGAATTGGGAGCCGCGTACTATTGCTCGCAACCATTGCCCTGTCGTGCACCCCACTCCAAGCGCAAATCCTGCAGGGCGGCGTGGTATTGACGTACGATCCAGGCACGCTCTCGATCGTGCCTTTCGCGTGGACTGAACTGGACGGATCGTACACGGAGTATTATGAGGTCAAAGTTTCGATGTGGATATACCGTCACGTCGTCGAGTTCCAGGGCTACACTGCTTTCTCGCCCGTCTCGGCGACTCTCACCCCGCCCGATATCCCAGCGTATCCCGGAACCACCTATACGGCTACCGCGGAATACTCCGTCGAAATGGTCTCGGAATGCCCGAATGGATGGTGCGATCCCTACGAAATAGGTTTCCTCACATACATGGCCGTCCAAACAAACTACTTTAGCGAGAACCTCAGTTTCGACTCTGAATTCACTACCTCCATCGAAGAGAAAGATGCCGGCGAGTCGATAGCGTCGGTTGGCACGCCCCCGGCTGCCTTGAATGTCCAAACCGGCGCGAACACCATGCTGATCGACAATGGCGTGGCGAGCACAAGTTCCGCTTGTCCAACCACCAATCCGGCTGCGGATCATGGCACGTCCACATGCACGTTCTTCGTCGCCGTGGATTCGAACGATACGCCGCAAGTGCCCACCCTGCAATCATGGCTGACCGGCGTGAATGCTAATTTGCCGCTACAATGGGGTGTGTCGCTGAACTACACCAGATCGGACAGCAACTGCAGCGGGAGCTTCTATCACGATTCCATACCAATTAGATGGCAGTCCGTCAGTGCTTCCAGCAGGTTCGATATCAGGGCTGCGCTCGGCTTACAGAATCCCTCCAACGTGCAGGGTGGAAATTTGTCGTTGAGTTGGCAGATTGGAGACGCTTCCCCGGCCCCGGATGTCACTTTCGGCCTTTGGGGTATCGATCCCCGTCAGAGTTCGATCGTGAGCCGTGTCAATTCGAACCCCGCCAGCCCCTGGTACGCCCTTTACATCATTAAGGAGGAATCCACCGAGCATGGATCACCATATCATCAGTTCAATTTCATCAACGGCTACAATGGCACTCCGAATTGGGGCCCTCCCTGCGGTTTTGGCCTAAGTCAGCAGGATCCACCGGGTCAGTTTACAAACTCGAAAGCCGCTGTCGTGTGGAATTGGCAGGCCAATGTCGACGACGGAATTAAGGAAATGAACGAGAAGCAAGCGATTGGCGTGAGGAGTTGGTCGGCGTCAGATCAGGCTTGGAGGGTTGACCGTGACCCAAGTAGGCAGGATCCGCCCTGTGCTATTGAAGTTGGCGGGGCAACCCACCACGAAACATTTTGCTACGACACAAGTAAGGGCCGATCCTGGGCCGATGCCAATGCTATTAAGTGTTACAACGGTTGTGAGAGAGCCTATATTCGTTATAACACTGGTACTCACAAATGGGAATTCAGCACTTATGCTCCAGAGTCCGGTTATTACGTTCAGAAGGTCATGAATCAGGTGATTCCGTGAGCGTATCCCTAACCCGCCTTAAGGTCTGCGCAATCTACTGGTTGAGCGCTTGGCTTTTGCCGGGGGCGCTTACCTCAACAGCCGCCGCCCGCGACATGCACCTGCTCTCCTACGTCGTCTATGGTGATCGCGCACCAAAAGGCGGCCAGGCTATGATTGCCCTATACAGGCTGGTCGATGGCCGCCTGAGGCCCGTGCCCCTCACCGTCGAGCCTCCAGCTTGGACGGATTTCGTTCTAGTTGATCCGGAGATGCGTTTACTGGTTCTTGCCCAGACAACCGGTATGCCATTACCGCTCGAGTTCATGTCGATGGACGATCCGGGCCGCTTGGGCGCCGGTGAGCTGAACATGACCGGCTGGATGGCGGGTCTCGCTTATATTGAAAGTCTCCCCGACGAAGGGCGTGCGCTAATATTCAATTTATTCAGCGACGGCCCTACGCACGGTAAGCCGGCGGAACCCGATAAGGTCATGGCCTTTATGCCGTCAATTGGCAAGTGGATCGAAAAGGGTGTCGAGATTTATAAGTATCTCCGGATTACTGGAGGGGCTGAGGGCCCCAGAAAGGGTTTCACTAATGCAATGGGCTTACGGCAATCCGGCGACGGCCAGCTCATTACGTTTGGCGGTCGTGGGACGCTTCCCATAGGTCCTCCACTGCCTTCACCTCTACGATTCTCTCCGCGCGAGGGGACTGTCCTCCTGTTAGGCAATTCCAAGTTTATGGCAGTCGCTAATGTTACATTATTCCCCGAGCGCCACGCCATCCCCTACCGCATGCTGGACAGGCGCACGAACACATGGACACAGCTAGATATCCCCGGGAATGAGTCCTGGAACGTGCGCGCGTTCGGCCCGTGGATGGCGGGAATCATCGATGAGGGCTTGCACGACAAGCCCTTCCGCCTCAGCCCCGGCCGCCACAAACTCGATCCGAGAGCCCCACTCGAGACCGTCGATCAATATCTCGAAGTGGAGCAGATCTACCGGACGGGGCGGCTCTTCCTATACAACATTGAGACCCGCCACTACTACGAATGGGACACGCACGACGGCGACTGCGAGATCATCCTCGTGGAAGACGGCCAAGTTTACTATCGTGTGGACCAGACGATCTACCGCGCCAGGATCGGGGCCAAAACACTGGAGAAACCCGAAGTGCTCGTCGAGGGCGGCGCCGTTCCCGGCATCCACTGGGCCTTCTTCGGGCCGGGCGAGAAGGATTAGCCGCGGCCATCGACGCTAAAGCAGCCCCTGCGCTACCCTGATTCCATGCCCATCGCCTTCCTCGGTTTGGGCCGTATGGGCTCCGGCATGGCCCGCAGTCTCCTCCGCGCCGGACACGACCTCGTCCTTTACAATCGCTCCCGCGAGAAAGCCGAAGCCCTCGGCGCGCCTGTCGCCGGCTCTCCCGCCGATGCCTGCCGCAACGTCGACGCCGCCATCTCCATGCTCTCCGACGACACCGCCGTCGAGCAGGTCGTCTTCGGCGAAAACGGCATCCCCGCCAACACCATCCACATCGGCTGTAGCACCGCCAGCACCGCCTTCGCCCGCCGCCTCGCCGTAAGCGTCTGGTAAACCTTTGAATTACCCACAAAGTTCCACTCCCATCAGGAA
>CAZSQK010000199.1:0-7390 GCA_964608645.1 uncultured Solibacteraceae bacterium
GTCGGGCCCAGTATCAAGTTACGAATCTTCGGCATCCGCACATAAGACTGAGGCAGCGCGTGTCCACCGCCGGGGATAGCCACGAGTTCGACTTCCGAGAAGCTGTCCCGCCAGACCTCCTGCTCGATACGAAAGCCACCGCGTACGTGCCTCTCGTTCTTCACTGGAGGGCCCGACAGGCGATTGAGATCCGCGAAATACTTGCCCGATGCCATCCACGAGAGGACCTTTCCTCGGGCGAGTAAACCGAACAGCTTGACTTCGCCGCCCTCAAACGGATTAAGGGGATCCCTTCGTGCCGTTCATGATCATCACCGAAGAACTACCATTAGCCGCGGCTTTGCATTTGAAGTTCTCCGGCGCTGGTAAGCTCGCGGCTACTGCCGCAACAGCTCGAAATCGTGAAGGTGCTTCCAGCGCGAGACGCAGAGCCATGTGTCCTCCGCGCGAAACACCGGTGGCAAACGTCCTTTCCGGATCAAGATCAAAGTCGTGGCTGACTTTGTCAGCAAGAGAAGTGAGAAACCCCACGTCGTCGATGTTCAGCTTGTTCGCGCTATAGTCGCCAACAATGTTACATGCATTCCAATAGCCTTCAAACCCGTCGGGGTAAGCGACGGCAAAACCTTTCTCGTCGGCCAGCCGGTCGAATCCGTATCCAGAGCCATGCCGGATTGCTGTGCCGTTTTCCCCCGAGCCGTGCAGGACGAGCACAAGTGGTGCGCCTACTGGCAGACGATTCGGAATATAGGTCTGATATGTACGCTGGAATGGGCCAGCGGACATCGTTTGCCTTGTGAGCTTTCCGGAGAGTTGCGGCGGCGGCTCAGCCGTCGGAGTGTAGAGCAAAAAGGCCAGGACCGCTGCGACAGTCAGCAGGCCGATGAAGCCCCACAGGATGAAGCGGCGGAGTTTGGGCACACATTAATTATTCCCCAGCAGATGCCGCCGAAATCAGACGGGTCGTTGAAGAGTCGCAGGCGTTCGAGAACCTCACTCTATACACGAATCCAGAGGCGGTCACCGAAGCGCAGTGAGCCACCTTTCAGTTCGCCGGCGAAGCGCGTCAAAACGAAGCGAACGCATTCAGCCCGACATGGAGACACTCGTATCCGAGGTCGCGCAATCTGCTGGCCGCATCGCGGGGGACGCCCTGGTCCAACAAGAGTAAGATCGGCATCGGGACGCTACGCCGCGTCTGTTTCTGCGGCGCTATCCTCGAGGTTCGCCGCCGCGAATGCCAATGCCTGCTGAATGTCCTCGGGCAGTAGTTCCGGATAATTACGAAAGAGGTCATCCCGGTCTGGATACAGCGCAACCGCTTCGATCACCCCGCACCGTCAGCCTCATTCCACGGACGCACGGCTGGCCGTTCATTTGCGCCGGGTTCCAGGTGATTCGATCGAAGGGCTGCATCGTCTCTATTCTCGTACAACTCGGCGGGTTCCGGTGTGCCCGGTAGTGTCCTAATCTTGCGATGATCGCTGCTGGCGGCGTGGCTCCGTCACAGTGGCCACGCCTTTAAACTGGGGCGGCCTTCTCGTAGTCAGATTTTTCTAGTTGATGTAAGAGAGTTCTAGTGGTAGCCTCTTTTCAGATGCCTTCGCACTCTGAGATCCCTCATTCAGATCCTCCAATGCCCACTGCTGCAGAGGCCGACATCCTGGCTACTTTGTGGCGCCTGGGGCCGGCCACCGTTCGGGAGGTACACGAGGCCCTCGAAAAGGACTGCGATTACAACACCACACTGGCGCAAATGCGGCTCATGGCCGAAAAGGGACTGTTGGTCCGAACCGAGCGCTTTCGATCGCATGTCTATGAGCCCGCAGCCCCAAAGAGCGAGATGCAGATGCGGATTGCCGGCGATCTTCTGAAACGAGTGTTTGGGGGATCGCCGAAAGGGCTCATCATGAGTGCGCTAGGCGCCAAGCCGACGACTGCCGCGGAGCGAGCGGAGATTCGCCGGATGCTCGACGAACTAGACGCGAAAAAGAGGAGGGCCAAATGAACGCAATTCAGATGCTTGCGGCACAGCCGTGGGTCGGCCGTCTGGGGTTGACCCTAATTCACTTTCTCTGGCAAGGCGTCCTCATCGCCACGGTTTATGGCGCCGTACGGATTGGGGGAAGACGCGTCCTGGGCCCCAATGGCCGTTATGCTGTCGCTTGTACGGCACTCACGGGGATGGCGATCGCCCCGGTCGTGACCTGGTTCCTGCTGCCGGGATCCGGGCCGGATTCCGCCGCTGTCACGTTTGCGGCCCCCATGTCCACTATGCGGATCGATCCGCCTCGGCTCGGGCCCGTGTCACTTCCGAATGATGTTTATCCTGTTATTCCTGAGCGACTGCTGTCCTGGGTAGTCGCGTTTTGGCTGGTTGGCGCCACCGCTTTCTCGCTCCGTTTGCTGAGCGGTTGGATACTCGCTGAACGTCTTCGAAATCGAATGGTGCGCCCCGCGCCCGCGGAATGGCAGCGGACGCTGGACCAGCTCAAGAGCCGACTCTCTGTTTCCCCGCCAGTCCGTTTGCTCGTGTCGGGATTGCTACAGGCGCCAGCCGCGATCGGATGGCTGCGGCCGATTGTGCTCGTGCCGGCAGGCGCCCTCGCGGGTTTACCGCCGGCACAGATGGAAGCGCTTCTCGTTCACGAGTTAGCACACGTCCGCCGCCATGACTATCTCATCCATATGGTGCAGAGCGCGGTAGAGGCCATCCTTTTTTACCATCCCGCCGTCTGGTGGATTTCCGGTCACATGCGCGCTGAGCGCGAGCTGTGCTGCGACGACATCACCGTATCCATAACGGGTGACGGGGCTGTCTATGCGCGAGCCCTGGCGGAGGTCGACTCAGCCGGTTGGATTCAGCCGACCATCATGGCCGCGAACAGCGGATCGTTGGCCGACCGCATTGCGAGGTTATTGGGCCAGTCATCTCCTTCAGACCGCATTTCCAGCAGCCCGGTGAGCGCCGCTGCGCTGTTCGTGTTTGCACTTGGGGGATGGGTTATGTTGGCCCAATCGTCCGACCGTCCGCAGTTTGAGGCAGCATCCATCAAACCGTCAAATAGCCAGAGCATCCAGTACGTGCGCCCGCTTCCGGGCCGTCTCACCGCCGATGCGAGTCTGCAGGTTCTTACGCACTACGCGTACGGCGTGCCGCCTTTCCGCGTGGTCGGCGGTCCGGAGCGCGTCATGGCGGTGCGCTATCAGATCGACGCGACGGCCAGTGGAGGCGCCAGCCGGGACCGAATGTTTCTCATGCTCCGGTCGCTGCTCGAGGACCGGTTCCAGTTGAAGATCCACCGCGAGACGCGGGAGCAGCCGGTGTTTGCGCTCGTCGCCGCCAGGGGCGGGCTGAAGCTGCCGCCGCCGCAGGACGGCGCCTGTGTGGAAGCTCCCGCTGACGCGTCTCCGGAATGGACAGGGGGAGGAAGAATGGCTGCCCCCGGAGAGCTTCCCCCCATGACGGCGCGCTGCGGCTCGGCAGGCGTCTCTTTGGGACCCTCCGGCGCTCGATTGCAGGGCGGAAAAATCGCCATGCCGGAACTCGTCCGTATCCTCTCGATGCTGGTGGGCCGGAGCATCATCGATCGGACGGGATTCCGCGAAGTTTTCGACCTGCAAATGGATTTTGTGCCCGATGACACCACCCCGGCGATGCCACCTCCGCCGCCCGATTCGGGCATATCGGGCGCGTCCCTCGCACACGCTCTCGAGCAGCAACTTGGAGTGCGGCTCGAATCCGCGAAGGGCCCAGTCGAAGTGATCGTTGTCGATCACGCTGAACCGCCATCCGGAAATTAACACGAGTCCCCTCGAAACTTGAGGAGCCGCCGCGGATCCAAGCGGGAGTCTTCGGGTTCCCGAAAGAAGGTCTATGGAGATCCTACAACGCTTTACTGGCTCCATCCGGCGCTATTCTGAAGAGCTTTCCGATCCCGATCGTCACTGCGGATTCCGTTGAAGCCGAACGCTAAATCCGGGATGATTCCGGGATGATCCCGGACACCATCGGACGTAGCGACGCTGGCACCTCGAGAAAACCTGTCCGGAGCGTAGTGGAGGAAGTGCGCCGCCAGGAGAAAGGGGGGCGGGGAAAGGGGCGGCAGCCCTTGTCCCCGCCGCAGCACACAGTGCCCCCCTGCGTTTTTGCGCTCCAGCATCGAAGATACGACCAGACCTTGGTCGAGCCACTTGCATACGGACCGGGCGATACGCAAGGTGGCCGAGTCGCGCTTCCGTGCACCCGCTACCTATCAAGAGCTCAAAGTGGTGGAGATACATAGGCCGTTGAGCGGCCACATGCATGCAACCCCTTTATATTATCGTGGAGGAACAGTGGACGACCCTTTGAAGTCATGTAACGATGCGCGGCTGGAGGGGTCGGAATGTCTCGGCGGTGGCGCGATACGACTCATCGGCCTGATTCTCGTGTCTGCGGCGAGCGCTCTTGCGCAATTGGCCCCTGGAAGGATTAACACGATCCCGCAGCCCAGCGCCGGTCACCCGGTTTTTGACACATTCGGAAACACTTACTACTTGTCTGGATCGCCAACGGCGGGCGCGGCGCAGACCCAGGCCGGAGGCGGCACGTGCATCGGCGAGGCTGGCGGCAGGATTGGCGTCGTGCCCTGTTCCGATGCTGTGGTGATCAAAGTCGACCCCTCCGGCAATCAGATTTGGGGTACGCTGCTCGGTGGCCCGACGGCCGACAATGGGACCGCACTCGCCATCGATACCAATGGAAACGTCGCGTTCACTGGCTCTACGGGCGGCCAGTTTCCCACCACGCCGGGCGCGGCCATCGGGTCCACGACCAGTGCCACGGCCTTCGCCGCCAAGGTCGGGGCGGATGGCAGCAAGGTTATTTATTCCACTTATCTCCCGGAGTCGGTTGCCGCTTCTTCCGCCATCGCCGTGGATACAGCGGGCAGCGTATACATTACGGGTAAGACGTCCGCAGGCCATGCTTTCGTCCTCAAGTTAAGCGCAGATGGCTCTACCATCAATTACAATGTCACTCTCGCCGGCAGCGGCGCCGACGCTGCCACAGCCATCGCTGTCGATCCGGCGGGAAACGCTTTTGTCGCAGGACAAACCACTTCGCCCGATTTTCCAGTAACGGCGGGGGCATTCCAGCAGCAGCTCAAAGGAACCCAGAATAACTTCCTTGTCCGGCTGGGTCCTTCCGGCGACATCCTGACCAGCACATACTTCGGCGGGAGCGGATCGGACAGCCCGTCGTCGATCGGGGTCGATGGCGCGGGCGATATCGATCTGGCTGGATACACTAGCTCGCTGGACTTCCCCGCCACGCAAGGAACGATGCAACCGTCCGCGGCCGTGCCGCCGTGGAACAGTTTCGCGCCCGCCGGTTTCGTGGCGCAGTTCGCCCCGGACGGCATTTCGTTGAAGTGGGCGAGTTACGTGATCAGCTCTGAGCGCCTCCCAGCGTATGCGAACTTCGACGCCGGTGTGAGCGCACTTGCGGTAGGCCCGTCTGGCGATCTCTACATCGGCGGGCTGACCGGGCCAGGATTTCCGGTGACGCCTTCGGCTCCTGTGATTTGCTTCCAAGGCTCGACCAACCGCACCAACGGCTTCTTGGCTCACCTGAACCCAAACGGCGCCCTCATTGATGCAACGTATCTGGGGAACAGCGCTGGAGGCGATATCGATCGTGTTGGGGGATTATTGCCGCTTGCCGGTGGTAGCGTGCTGATGGCTTGGCACGAGTCCGGTAACGGCGTGGTCTCCAAGGTCCAGTTTGGTAGCGGAGGTTGGACGGCGCCGGCCTGCCTTTCCACCAACGTGCTCAACGCCGCGACGCAAGTTGGCAGCGGTGGAGTCGCGCCTGGCGAGCTGGTTACGCTCACCGGCTCTGGAATCGGGCCCGACATCGGTGTCGCCTACCAGGCCGACGCCCAGGGCAATGTGCCCACGCAGTTGGCCGGTGTTCAGGTTCTATTCGATGGCACGCCCCGACCAATACTGTACGCGCAGTCGCGGCAGATCAATACAATTGCGCCGGCTGGGTTGACCGTGAACGGAACTACGCACGTTATGGTGACTTACAACAATCAGCAGTTCGGTCCCGCGGCCGCAAAAACGACATTCGGCAGCCCCGGAATCTTCCGACTACAGGCCGGACAGTCAGCGCAGGCCGTGGCAATAAACCAGGACGGGACAATCAACGGACCAACAAATCCTGCGCCACGGGGCTCGGTCGTGGCATTGTGGGGAACCGGTTACGGGCAAACGAGTCCCCTATGCCCAATTGGTGGACTCAACCTTTCTTATGCTGCACCTTTGAGCCCCGGCACAAGTGCGTTCATGTCAAGCCTAACCGGGGCGAAACCAGCACCGGTGCAGTATGCAGGCAGTGCGCCAAGCCTCGTGTGCGGAGTTGAGCAGATTAATTTTCAAGTACCCCCGGACGCCGCTCCAGGAACATTCTCTTTCTTGCTATGGATTCAGCTAGTAGACGGAAACACTACGACCTCGTACTACCCGCAGACCGACGCCACAATCGCAGTGAAGTGAGCCTGCGCTAAGAGACATCGGTGTGCGCCGTTGGCGGGCCGGCAAGATACTTCTTGCAAAATGACCACGTCCGTAGTAGATTAGCTGACATGGGTAGTCCAATGCGATGGCGCTTCCAAAATTAACCAAGCCGGAACTTCAGATCATGGAGGCGCTCTGGCGCCTAGGGCCGTGTTCTATCCGGGAGATTCACGAATCGCTGCCACCAAAGAAAAGGCTTGCGTACACGACAGTGCAGACGATGGTTTACCGCCTCGAAGTCAAGAAAGCAGTTCGGCGTGTCAAAAAGATAGCCACCGCATTCATTTTCGAAGCGGCGGTGTCCCGGGAGGGCGCGCAGCGGAGGCTTGTGGACGAGTTGCTCAGCGTATTCGGAGGTCGAAGCCGACCGATTATGGCGCATCTCGTGGATTCCGGCACCCTGACTTTGGAGGACGTACGTGAGGCAGAGAAGGCCCTTCTGGCACGCGCCCAGGAGGATCCGCAAAAATGAACTCGCACTCCTTGCCTCTTGTCGCTAATCACTTGTGGCAATCCACTCTTTTTGCGGGAGTTGCCTGGTTGTTGACGCTCGCGCTGCGAAATAATCGCGCGCGAGTGCGTCAGTGGGTATGGCTGGCCGCCTCGTGCAAGTTCCTCGTACCGCTTTCCGCCCTGATAGCGCTGGGCGGTCATATGCAGTGGAGGAGCGTGCCGGAAGCTGCACCGTCGAGTATTGCCATTGCCATAGATGAAGTGAGCCGGCCCTTTACGCCGCCAGTACTTCCTTCGCGGCAGGATGCGCCGCCGCTCTCCCCAAGCCGTCTCTATGATGTCCTCTGGGCGGTTTGGGGGTTCGGATTCCTAG
>CAZSQK010000200.1:0-7245 GCA_964608645.1 uncultured Solibacteraceae bacterium
CTGATTCAGAACGACTTATCTGCCGCCAACCCCGTCAACTGCGAAAGACAGGCTAACTTCACCCGAATCAGAGTGTCTTCCTCCCATCTGCGGAATGCCGGATCGGCGCGCGACGGCACGGCGTCCGCGGCCGCTTCAACAGCCCGCGCAGAGCGTGCGCACGAATCTTCGAAGAACTGCGCCACCTCGACCGGCGAGTACTTTCCGCTCGCAGTGCCGGGACAGCAGTTCGGCGGCGTGCTCCTCAAGCGAGGAAAACATCTCGGGATCGAGTTGGCTCACGGCGCCAAACCGCCTGGGCGGCGGAGTATCGTTGTAAGGCACGCGGCTCGCATTGGCGAGGGCGGAAAATGTTGGCCATGACCTCACGAATCGTCAGCGCCGGATCCTGCAATCGTTGTCTGCCAGGCAGGACGTCACCTTTGGCGACCTGCGCTCGTTGGCCGGCCCCACGGTCGCGGTCCGAAGGGGATGATCGAGCTGCGCGGCCGAGGGCGAGGCGCCATGTGGTTCATCGTGCGGACTCCCGGCGACAATAAGGCGGAATAAGGCGGAATGAGGCGGCCGTCGCCTTATTCCCGCCTCATTACGGCAAGGGTTCGGAGAATTCGCGGACTCGGACTCGTCATCGCCAACCGAACCCTACCACCGCGTCGCCGATGCCGCGATTCCCCCGATTTTTTGGGGTTGGCATAGCATGACTTCGCGGCTTCGTAGCACGTTCGTGAAAGGGTCTCGGCGCTCCACCCTACTGCCTCCGCCACGAACCCGGAGGCGTCGGCCCCGAGTGTAAAAACTTCTCCGGCGTCATCACCCCGTCGCGCTTGAAGAACAACCCATCCTTCATCACCGACCGGACATCGCGCAGCGTGTCGATATTCTCCAGCGGATTCTCCCGTACCGCGATCAGATCCGCCGGCATTCCCACCTTGATCGCTCCCCGCTGTTCGTAGATATCGGAAACCAGGTAACCGTTTACGGTCATGATCTTCAGAATCTCCTTCGCCGGAATATTCGCGTCTTTCCAGCTCTTCAGGAAATCGATCACCACCTGCCCCCGCGTCATACCGGGAATGTAGTAATCGGCGTCGGTCGAAAATGCCAGCTTCACATGATTGGCGTACGCGTTCTTCAGCCCGTCTTCCTGCCGCTGGTAGCGTTCCCGCGCCGCGGGCGTCAAGCCGGTGTGATAGTCGGTCAGCGGCGTCTCCGTGCCCACTCGCCACATTCCTTTCTGCGCCATCAGTTTGTGAGTCTTGTCGTCGAGCGCGCCCGAATGCTCGATCGACCAGATGCCCGCGTCGATCGCCCGCAGCGCGCCCGCATTCGTTTGCACGTGCCCCGCGACCTTCAGTCCCGCCTTGGCCGCCTCCGCGATGAACAGCCGCATCTCGTCGGCCGTATAGCCGTACGGCTTGCAATCCACGCAGATCTTGATCACCTTGGCGCCGAACAGGATATTGCGCCGCACCGCCTTGACGATCTCGTCATTCGTGTCGGCGTTGAGGTATTCCGGATAGATCAGGTTCTCCCGCTCCGGCACGGGAGAGAATTGCCCGCCGAAACCCCCGATGATGATCCCTGAGTTGATAATCGTCGGCCCCGGAATCCACCCCTGTTCGATCGCCACGCGCAATGCCGTGTCGGCGTAGTTGGCGTTGTTGCCCAGGTCGCGCACCACCGTGAATCCCGCCGACATCATCGTCATGCCGTTCGAGACCGCCTGAATCGCGCGTAGCGCCGTCGAATCGAGAACGCTGGTCAGGTAGTAGCTGTTGTTTTCCGGCAGCATCTTGTACGTCAGCGCCAGGTGGTTGTGCGCATCCACCAGACCCTGCGTTACCCATTGCTGCGACAGGTCCACCACCTCGGCGCCCGCCGGAATATTCACATTCCCGCCGATGGCGGTGAAGCGCCCGTTCTCCACCAGCACTACCTGGTTATTGGCTACCGTTCCGTTCTCCGGGTCCACCAGGTGGCCGATGCGCAGCGCCGTAACCTGCGCCGTGAGCGCCATCGGCAGAAGGCCCGCCGCCACCATGAACTGCGCGATGAGTGTCTTCATGAGCGTTCTCCTGTCGCAAGATTCCCGGCTCCCAGTGTGCCACGCCCCACTCCACCCGCGGATTCTGCGGCGCCAAAAACGAAAACGGGCCGGAGCGTTTCCGCCCCGGCCCGCGCTTTCCGTCTTGCGCCGCCGCCTAGAAATACAGCCGCAGCGAGAGCTGCATGTTCCGCACGTCCCCGGTCTTCCCGGTGATCTTGCCGAACGACGAGCTCGTCGGGTTGAAGTTCGCGCCGCCCCAGTTCGGGTGGTTCAGCACGTTGAACGCCTCGGCCCGGAACTGGAATCCGGTCTTCTCCGAAATCGCAATCTTCTTGAAGAGACCGACGTTCCAATTTTCGAAACCAGGGTTGTGGACGATGTTGCGCACGTTGTCCTGATGCACGAACGTGCCCTTCGTCGGCTGCGTAAAGTATGGAGTTCCGCCCGCGCTGGCGCACTGGCTGAACACCGGCACCGACACCGAGCAGGTCGGGAACCAGAAGTTCGGATCCGTCGCGCCGCCGCCGTTGAGAGCGATCTGGTGCGAAACATCCGGGATCTGCGAGTGAGCCCAGAACTGCCCGCCGCCCGACATGCTGCCGTCCTGGCCGACGCCGACATAGTCGGTGCCGACCGCGACGCTTGAAGGCGTTCCGGTCTGGAACTGCACGATGCCGCTCAACTGCCACCCGCCCAGAACCTTGCCGGCCAGGTTGTTCTGGTTGCGGAAGATCGGCAGCTCGTAAATGTAGTTGGCGATGAAGATGTGGCGCACATCGAAATCCGACTGGCCCCACAGGTTATTGGCATTATACGTGTCCGGAATGATGTCGCGTTGCGCCGATCCGTTATCCATACTCTTCGAGAGCGTGTAAGCGATGCCGAATGCCAGCCCGTGCCCGAATCGCTTGTTGTAGCTCAACTGGAACGAGTTGTATATGGAGCGGCCAATGTTGTCGGTTTCGCGGATCGAGTTGTAGCCTTTGTAGGGCCGTAGCGCGTCGATGTTCACACCGGGGTTGGCGGCGATCACGTCGGGAGTCGGCTGGTTGATGTTCGCTTCCCGTTGCAGATGCAGGCCGCGGCGCGCCACGTAGGCGGCCGTGATCACGCTGTTCCCGTAGAACTGGCGCTCGAACGTCAAGTTCCACGACCATGCTTCCGGGTTCTTGAACGCTTTGCTCTGCGTGGTAACGGTCAGCGGCGGCGCATTGGCGGAGGCGCCGCCCGGGTTGTCGGCGCTGCCGAAAGAGACGTTGGCGGTCGGCTGGAACGGCGGGTTGCCGCCCAGGAAGATCGAGTCGCTGACGCCGAGACGCGTGTAGAAGCGCCCGAGGCCGGCGCGGAACACGTTCTTATCGGAGATCTGGTACGCCAGACCGACGCGCGGCTGGATGTCGTTCCATTGGATGTCCGAATAATGATCGTTGACGCCGCGGAACAGGTAGCTCAGGCTGGGATCGCTGGCTTCGGGGACGCGGCCCTTCGCCGAATCCGGCCAGCCCGTTCCCGGAATCACCATGCCGTTATAACGGTCGCCCGACCCGGCGATGACCAGGCCGGTGGCCGGGTCGATCTTGACGGCCTTGGCGGGATCGTAGGAACCGCGATCGAAGACCGCCATGTTCCGCCACAACGCCCTATACGGCACGATCACCGAATAGCGGACGCCGTAGTCGACATGCAGCTTCTGGCTGGCTTTCCATCCGTCCTGCGCAAAGAACTCGTACATGCTGCCGCGGAAGATCGTATACGCGCGCTGGCCGAGTTCGGAATACGTGTCGAACAGGCCTAGGGCGGCGTTGGCGGCGGCGTTGCCTGTAGTCGCCTTGCCGGACCGCGTGTCGCTGAACAGGAACTGCCCGTTCTGGTTGTTGGTGCAGGTGGGGCACGCCGAAACGTTGATTTCGTCGTTGTCGTTCTCCCCCGACTTCTCGTACAGAGCGCCGAACTTCATCGTGTGGCTGCCCTTGACCCAGGTGAAGCCATCCGACAGGTTATAGATCGGCCCCGCCGAGTGCGACGGATACGGTCCGCCGCTCAACCCGGAAAAGCTCGTCATGTTCACACTCGGAATTCGCGTGGGTATCAGTTTTCCGACCGGGAAAATGTACGGATAGGTGATGCCGACCTTGGTGCGGTCGAGGAAGTTCTGCTGGTCCACCGGAATATACACGTCATCCAGGCTGACCGTCGCAAGAACTTCATTGACCTTGTTCGCGCTGATCGTCCACACATGGCTCAGGGAGTTCGTCTGGTTGGGACGGTTGAAGAACTTCGGCGTTTCATCGGTGCCGCCATCCAGCGGCTGGTATTCCCAAAATGCGTAGTTCATGCGCCGGAACTGCAGGCGTTGCTTGTCCGTCAGGTTGAAGTCCGCCGACAACGTGTCTTTTCGCTGGTTCTGCGGGTGCTTCTTGGCGAGATACCAGGTCTGGTTGGTGTTGATCGGAACCGACAGGTCCGGCTTCGGCCACGCGTTCAAAATGCCGATTCCATTCGGGCTTAACGCCGCCTTCGGGATTACGTTGTTCGGATACGGGTTTCCGGTCACCGGATCCTTAATCGTCACGACTTTGCCGTAATAGAAGTTGTTCGGATTGAGCAACTCGCTGAAATCGCCCTGCCGCATCGCCAGCGAGGGCACCGTCTGCGAGCTCGTGTCCAGGAAGCGGTATCGCACCCACTCCTGGCCCCAATACCAGAACACCTTGTTCTTGTTCGCATTGAATTTGCCGGGCCAGTAGAACGGGCCGCTCAGGTTGTACCCGAACTGGTTGTATTGCACCGGAGGCGTCTGGTTCAGTTGCAGGAAGTCCGGCCCCAGCGTGTGGTTGCGCGTCCACGTGTTCGCGTTGAAAATCGTGTTGCGCACGTAATCGTAAGCCGCGCCGTGGAACTGCTGCGTTCCGCTGCGGCTGATGATGCGGATCTGGCCGCCTGACGATCGCCCGTATTCCGGGTTGTAGTTCGCCGTCAGAATCTGGATCTCCTGCGTGGAGTCCACATCCGCCGACCCGAGACTCGTGCCGTTGGAACGTGTGCGGACCGCGGGAGCGCCGTCATAGGTAATGAGACTCTCCGGTGTGCGCGCGCCGTTGATGTTGCTCGGCCCCTGGCTGAAGCTGAATGACAGGCCGGCGAGGTTGCCGCCGCGCGTGCCCGGCACCAGGTTGGCCATAAAAATCGGGTTGCGGCCATTCAGCTCGAGGCTGTCGATCTGCTGCCGCGTGACGTCGCGCTGCACCGTCGACGACTCGGTCTGCAGGTTCGCCGCCGCCGCCGTAACCTCGACCGTTTCCGTCGCCGCGCCTACCGTCAGCGTGGCGTCGACTGTCAGCGTCGTGCTCGAATCGAGCTTGGCGTTGGCCGTTTCGAATTTCTTGAAGCCCGGAGCCTCGACCGAAATCGAGTAAATGCCCGCCGGGATTGACGTGATGATGTAGTAGCCGGATTCGTTCGTGTTCGCCTGCCGTTCCAGACCGCTCTGGTTCTTCACGGTTACTTTTGCATTCGGAACCATGGAACCGCTGGGGTCTTTCACAAAGCCGGCAATCGAGCCCAAATCCGATTGCGCGAAAGCGAGACTTGCAGCTAACGCGAAGATCAGCGCGAAGAAGATCGCGCGTCTTGAACTTACCAGGTTCATTCTTCTCTCCTCAGAACACTTCGTTACTGTTGAATCCCCGCCGCAACAGCGTCGGGTCTAATTCCCCTAAAATACTCGACCGTGATAATGAAGATTTACCACAATCAGGGTCGCAAATCCAGCGTTTGTTCTGTGAACAGTGCGCTACAAAGCCCCATGTTTCACGTGTGCAGTCTACGGAATTCCGGATTCGGCTACCGGAAATGGAATTTCGACCCGGAACCGCCTCTTAGCGCCGTAGTAAACTCTCACTCATGACGTCTCGCCCCCTCCGTTTGCGCCTGATCCTTCTCGCGGCATTTTTGTCCACCTGCGCGCTTCAAGCCCAGCCCGCGCCCAAAGTGACCGGCCCCAAAGAGTCCCTCGGCTTCAACGTCGGCGACGACTATCAGGTCGCC
Organism: uncultured Solibacteraceae bacterium; assembly: GCA_964608645.1. Lineage (GTDB taxonomy): Bacteria > Acidobacteriota > Terriglobia > Bryobacterales > Bryobacteraceae > CAZSQK01. The sequence goes on from CAZSQK010000200.1 coordinate 6,095, forward strand.
AACTACACCCAACTCGTCGCATGGTGGAAGAAGCTGGCGTCCGAATCCGACCGCATGAAGCTCGTCGATATCGGCCCCACCGCCGAAGGACGCCGCCAGTTTATGGCCATCGTCTCCTCCGCCGAGAATCTCAAGAAACTCGACCGGTATAAGGAGATCGCGCAAAAATTGGCGCATGCCGAAGGCGTCACCGAGCCGCAGGCGCGCGACCTCGCCCGCGAGGGCAAAGCCATCGTCTGGATCGATGGCGGACTCCACGCCTCTGAATCGGTCGGCTCGCAACAGCTCATGGAGCAGGTCTATCAGATGGTCAGCCGCACCGATCCCGAAACCATGCGGCTCCTCAACGACTGCATCCAGCTTTACGTCCAGGCGAATCCCGATGGGCAGGAGTTGATCGCCAACTGGTACATGCGCGGCTCCGAAAACCCGAACGCCCCGCTCCTCGATCCGGCCAGGCGGACCATGGCGACCATCCCGCGCCTCTACGCCAAGTACATCGGGCACGACGATAATCGCGACTTCTACATGTCCAACATGCCGGAAACCACCAACATGAACCGCCAGATGTTCCTCGAGTGGTTCCCGCAGATCGTGTACAACCACCATCAGACCGGTCCGGCGGGCGCCGTCATCTTCATGCCGCCGTTCCGCGACCCCTTCAATTACAACTTCGACCCGCTGGTGCCGCTCGGCGTCGAAATGGTCGGGACCGCCATGCACTCGCGCCTCGTCGCCGAGGGCAAGGGCGGCAGCGCCATGCGCAGCGGGGCCAATTACTCCACCTGGTGGAACGGCGGTCTCCGCACTGTCACCTACTTCCACAACATGATCGGCATCCTCACCGAAATCATCGGCAATCCCACGCCGATGACCATTCCACTGGTTGCTGACAAGCAACTGCCGAAGGGCGATTGGCCGATGCCGGTCACGCCGCAGGAATGGCACTACCGGCAGTCCATCGACTACGAAATGAGCAACAACCGCTCCATCCTCGATCTGGCGTCGCGCTACCGCGAGACCTTCCTCTTCAACATCTGGCGGATGGGCATGAACTCCATCGAAAAGGGGAGCCGTGACAATTGGACCGTGACGCCGAAGCGCATCGCGGCGCTGGAAGCCGCGGCGGCAGCGCTGGGAACGCCCGCCGG
>CAZSQK010000201.1:0-6919 GCA_964608645.1 uncultured Solibacteraceae bacterium
GCCTTGTTGTTCAGACCCTCTACCACGCCGCTGGAGATCAGCTTTCCCGCCCGGAAGTAGTTGAGGATCAAGTAGCGGTGCTGGCGGAGGGAACGGGCGATCTTCTTCATTGGCTCGATGCGGGAGCGCATGGTCTGCTGGCGCCATTCGTCGAGGAACTTGCCAGCCCAGACGGGCGAGTTGTACTCCCAGAGTTGCTGGTCGGCACTGAAGCGGGCCGGCTCGTAGACGAAACCTCGGAAGCGGTGGCAGCAGTTCAGGATCGTGGTCAGTTCCATGGCGCGAAGGCGAGCAGCAGCGAAACCTCCACCATAAACCGCTCCCGAACGACGCCGGCGATCGGTGAAGGCTAGGCGACCCAGGCAGAATGCTTCGCCGAGAACGGTGGATTATGAACGAATCATTGGCGCCAAAGTCCGAGACGGGACTTCTCGCTCATCTGGATCTGACGCATCTGGTTATGATCCGACTCTCCTCCGGAACTTGGTGAGCGTGGGCGCCGCACCAAGCATGAATGTACTCAAGAGACAGAGCCATGCGAACCAATCACCCCACCGTGAGTAGAAAGTTCGCACTCCGCGCACTGGCAGTTGCGCAACCAAAGTGGCGCCTCCGCTTCGGAGGTAGCCAACCGTGCTCAACGTTCGCCCGTAGGCATCGGTCGCGACGCCCACACCGTTAGCAGTAGGGCGCATCAGGGCGACGCCGTTTTCGATGGCGCGCAGTACCGCCATTCGGGCGTGAATATCGCGCACGGACTGGATGTCGTGCGAGGGACCGGCCAACACGTCGAATCCGGAGTTCGCCATCCTCCGGATAGTGTCCGGGTAATCCAAGTCGAAACAGATCGCGGACGCGAGCCGGCCTGTAAGCGTGCGCGTCACCTTCGCCTGTCCGTCGCCGGGCAGCGTGATCTCTTCCTCAATCCCTGGAATCAGATGAGTCTTGCGATAGCTCGCGGACGGTGACCCATCGGGTCGAAAGAGAATGGTCTTGTTTTCCACACGTTTTTCGGCATCCGGCCGGATCGTCGCCAGGCCAATCAACAAGTCGATCCCGAACCGCTTGGTGATATCGGTCGCACGCGCCAGCAAAGCAGGTTCGTCTTCGGACAATACCCAAGCCGCCCCCTCCGACCACACGACGACCCGGGCACCGGCGAGGGCTTCCATTTCGGTGATCTCGAACAGGCGGTCCTGAATCGTGAGCGCAGCGGGCCGGTATTGCTCACGATTCGCCCGCAGTTTCTCCGGTTCCATGATCGGTGGGATTTGCTGAGTCGCCAGCCAATCCAGTTTCGGCGGAGGCACTACACCAGCCACGCGGACGGTGGCCGGGATTGGGGCGAGCGTTATTCGAGTCTCGCCGTAGAGCCATACAGCGGTCATGGTGACGATGAAGACCAGCAGAGGCCGGGCGGGGCCCTCCAACTTACCCCCCCAAACCCAGATAGCGTTCGCGACTGGCGCCAGCCAATGGATCACAAAGATCAGCCCCCAAATACCGGTTAGAGAAACGATTTGCAAGAGCGGCGTCAATCCCTGCTGCGTATACGCTGTGGACCCCCACGTTATGCCGCCACCGAGCCATTTTTGAACAAACGCGGCGGTCACGACCCCAGCCGGCAGTACCAGAGACGCAGCGACGGGCGGCAGTTTGCTGTATAGCAAGCGATCAGCGACGAAGGGCAGGATCGAAAGCGCTGTTCCGGTCAGGAGCACTACCATCAGGATGGCCAGTGGCAACGGCCACATGTCGCGGACTGCGAAGTAGCCTGCCGGTAGGAGGAAGGCCAGGCACAGAAGAAAACCCGCCAGCGGATGCCGTTTGCGCGTGAAACGAAGCAGGAACACGGGCCAGAGCCAGGCGGCCAGCGACACGGGATTATCCAAGCTGGCGGCATACAATAGGCACGCGGCCAGGATCAGCCATGGCAGCGACAGCACCAACCGTAGCGATGTAGCAACGCCCACGTTTAGTTCTCCTTTCGTGCTCGGCGGCGATTCCTCCGCTGCAGCCGTGAAATGGCTTCATCACACCAGCGGAGGCGCGCCTCGTTCAACATTTGCCCGAGAGATAAGACTAGGGCCGAGTATTCCCACTGATCGGATGCGTCCCTCTCTTTGGCCATCGCCTCCTCAAATCCGGCTAGCGCATCCTTTTCACGAAGCAATCCGCTCCGGATACGTTCGAGCGCTTGGAGGTTCTCCTCGATACATAGACTGGCGCCGAGGAACAACTTCAGCGTTGCCTCGTTGCGGATCTGGATCGGCTGGGGTGGCAGGCGAAGCCACGCCTGAAGCTCGGCGCGGCCGCGGGTAGTGATCTGGTAGACGTGCCGATCTGGCTTGCCGTCTTGCCGATGCAGGCGTTTGGTCGCGAACCCTTGACGGGTGAACTCGGCCAACAGGGGATAGATGCGGCCGTAGCTCTCGTTCCAAAAATTGCTGAGCACCTCGCGAACGAATTTGCGGATGTCGTAACCGGACATCGGTTCGATCGCCAGCAGTCCCAGTATGGCGTAGTGGCTGGAACTCTTTCGGGGCATAGATCAGTCTGATATATATCACAGAGATGGGCCGGCCACAAGGGCGAATTGCGGCTCTCCTGTTTTGCTGGCGTGTCGGCAGCGGGCTGAAGGCTCAAGTGATGGATAACGCCGATGCTCCGATGTGACTAGCGGCCCCAGGCGGATCTTCGGTTCCGGACAAAGGTGAAGGCGACGGTCGGAAGCCTTCGCCGGGTGGCCCGTGATAGGGACAGAAGCGGCCACTGAGAGGTGAGCACTTCGACGATAAAGCGACGATACGTCCAAGTGGTTCGGTAAACGCTACGCCGTCAGGGGGGGATCTATGCGACCACGTACGTGGTCATGTCAAAGATTGGGCGAATCGCGACTGGGCTTTGAAACGCGTCCGATCTCTCCGGCGGGTGGCGACGGCATCCGCAATGAGGTATAGTATTTTCGGATGTACAAGTCGGAAAGATGGCTTTGGGCGGCCGTCCTTCTGTGCGGCTGCCAAGCCCTTTCGGCCGCCGGACGCGACTATTGGATGACCATCGAGACGCGGGGAACGGTCTTCGGTTGGTCCCACACGGTCGTCACCGAGATTTCGGATGGGAATCTCCGGTACGACACCGCGTACCGGGTCCGGGCCGGTACTGGCAAAGTCAGTGAAATCGAGTCCGCCGGTTCCTGGGTCGTCGACAGCCGATTGCGTCCGGTTTCCTTCACGAGCGAATTCAGGGAGGACACCCGCGAGACGCGCTCCGAAGGCCGGCGCAGCGGGGACGCGATGGTCGTGTCGGCGCTCGATCACGATGGCCGCCGGCGGCGGCGGACCATCCGTTTGCGCGACCTCTACTTCGAGTGCGTGGTAAACGACCTGATCCTGCGGCGCCACGCGGAGGAGCGGTTTGACTTGCGGACGATGGATCCGGACACCCTCAGGGTCGCGACTTCTCGCGTGGAGATCGCCAAGAGCCCGGCCGGCGAGATCGAGGCGACCATTTGGGACGGGAAGGAGGCGACCGTCCACCGTATCGCCCACGACGGCCGGGTACTCGAAATTCTGCTTCCGGCGGCGGGAATCGGATTCTACTCATCGACGGCGGAAGAGGCCCGCAAGCCCGGCGCTACGCTCAGCCAGGCATTTATCGGCGAGATCCGCAGCCGGAATCCTTTTCCCAACCCGTTCAACCTGATCAGCGGCCGGGTGAGGGTCCACTGGGTTCGAACCAAGCCCCGCGAGTTGGTGTTGCACGATAACCGGCAGACGGTGGTGCGCGTGGGACGGACATCGTACGGGTATGAGGCCGTGCTCGATCTGGGCGCGCCGCATCCTCTGACGCCACTGGCCGGACCCGGTCCGAAAACCGTCCTCCTGGCGGACGAGCGCTACGTGCAACCCACCCATCCGGCGATCCGCAAAAAGGCGGCGGAGATCGTGGGCGGCCTCAAGGACCCCGCCAAAAGCGTTCGCAAGTTATTGGAATGGGTGAGCGGCTTCATCGAGTACAAGTTGCGGGACGCAATTTGGACCGGCCCCCAACTGCTCGAACACCCGGCTGGCCGGTGCGCCGACTATGCCGTCCTGTTCGCCTCACTGGCGCGCGCCGCCGGAATCCCTACACGGATGGTGCTTGGGGTCGCGTATCACGACGGCCTCTGGGGCGGGCACATGTGGAACGAGGTCTGGCTCGGTAAATGGGTGCCGGTTGACCCGACGGCGGGAGATCTCGTGACCGGCCCGGGGTACATCAAATTCAAAGACGACGCCACGGTGGAAGGCGTCATGCGCGCCGGCCCGGCCATCGCGGGCATGACCATTGACATCGTCGGTTACCGGGAAGAAGGTTTCAATCCGGCGCTGAAAACCGGAGTCGAAGGGTCGACCTACGTCAACGCAAGTTACCACTGCCGCATCTCCGCACCCGACGGATCCTGGGCTTTGGAAGAATCCAGACGGAGCAACGGCGCGCCTCTTCTTCTTCTCAAGCCCGGCCAGGGAGGCGAGGCGGTCACGCTGTCGCTCAACGGCGTTCCGCCGCGGACGGAGGCGACGGGCGTGCTCGATCTGCTGGTAAAGCAACTCGCGGCCGCAGACCCCAAGACGCAGGTGATCGGCCGCGACGAACTGAAAATCGCGGGACGCACCGCGCTGCGGGCCACTGTCCAACAGCCGGATGGGGTTTGGAATCACTCCGTTCTGGTGGACCGAAACGCCGCCTACATCTTCGCCTGGAGAAATGATCAGGACGAAACCGTGCGCCGCATCCTCGCCAGCTTCGAGCTGCTACCTTGATCGGAAAACCGATTTCCGTTTGAGCACGCCTTTATTGCAGTCGGGTATCACGTTGATTGAGCTCAAGGACTGGGCGCGATCATGGTCTTTCGCAGCGCGTCTGCAACTTACCGAGGCGACCACGATCAGTCGCGGTATGGTTACCTACGCTGACATGGGCAGCCGATGCAGAACGCCTGGTCGGCCAGTGCTTAGGTACACCACTTGGCCGTGTCACGCCGATTGTGAGATCTGGGCTTGCAACCGGTACGCGACCACCCACAGATTCCTCCGACGAGTCTTCAAAAGAAGCCCAGGCCAATGGCGTCGGCGTAGCATACGAAGCCATGCCTTGAGGGTTGTGGACTCTAACTACTTCAACGCTGTTATCGGTTCTCAGGACCGGTGCTCGGTGTTACAATCTGCCCGTGGCTCGCGCACCCCTGAGTGGGGTTATAGTCGCTTTCATTACGCTGTCCAGTCCCGCAGCCTCGTACGCCGCCGTTACAACGTATGCTACGCGCGTGGCTTGGAGCACGGCGGCGGGCAGTAGCACGACAATCGATTTCGAAGGCATTGCCGCTTCGGGCGCGTCGGTCGGCATTCCGGTTCCTCCCGGTCTTAATATTTCCGGTGTGAACTTCAGTGCGGACCAGCCGAGTACAGGCAGTGACTTCATTCTTGCCGGACCACTCGCCTATGGTGCTACCAGCGTCCTAGCGATGTACGATGCGAGCGCACCCCGCACACTCGTCATCACACTTCCTGGCGCCGGCTCCCCCGCCGTTGCATTCGACCTTGGACGCACCATTACGACGGAAACAGTCACCATAATGCTCTCAACAGGCGATTCCTTTACCGCCGTCGCGTCGCCGTCCAGCAGCACGTTTGTCGGGTTCACCAGCACAGCCCCGATCAAGACGGTTTCGGTGGTTGAGAGCCGCGGCGGCACGAACGTGATTTGGGTCGATAACGTGTCCTTTGTTGTTCCTACCGCCACTGCGATCCCCACTCTTTCCTCCTGGGCTTTTTTTCTGCTGACTTGCGCACTGGCTGTGCTGGGTCTTCGAAGCGTCACTCAATACGACTGTCGTTTGCATCCACGGGAGAATTCCCGTACGTAGCTACTGGTCTCCTGTCCCACCTAATTCTTTACATGGACGGACCTTGTAGTTTTCCGGCCGGCGGGCTCCTTTGGAACACTATGGTTTCCGGCTGTTGCGACGCGGTTGGTTTTATGATCGTCTGCGCGAGAGCCGGCCAAGAGTCATCGGGCCAAAACCAGCATTGCTCACCTGATAATTGGCGGCAGCCTGAAGGCGTTGACCCTCTGCAACCGACCCAGCGATATCGTCTCGCCAGTAGCAATTGGCCCAATCCCAACATTGCCGCCCTATCCTTGGCGCCGGGGATGCCAGGCTCTGCTCCAGCATATGCGTCTCCAGGACTGAAGCTCCGCCAGGCCCTTGTTAGCGTTTACTAACTCTTTACAAACCGATCTCTCCCGCCACACGTTCTTATCAATGGAGGGATTAAGCAATATGAAACCCCAAGTTCTCGGCAGACTGTTCGCGGCCGCGCTGCTGGCCGCTGGAATCGCCGCCGCCGCCAATCAACCCGCCGCCCTTTCCGTCGAGCGGCAGATCACTCATGAAATCCGGATGTATCCCCAGTACAGCATCTGGGACGACATCAGTTTCCGCGTCTCCGGCGATGGACAGGTGGAGCTGTTCGGCGCGGTGAATCAGCCGTACAAGAAGTCCGACATCGAACGCATCGTCCGTCACATCCCGGGCGTCAGCAGCGTCACCGATCAGATCAAGGTGCTGCCCCTATCGTCTTTTGACGACCGGTTGCGTCTCCAGGTTGCCCGCGCCGTCTATGGCGACCCGGTGCTGAACCGCTATGCGCTGCAAGCCGTCGGACCGATCCACATCATCGTGGACAACGGCCATGTGACCCTCGCCGGAGTGGTCAACAACGACATGGAGAAGAACATCGCCGGCATCCGCGCCAACGGCGCCGGGATGAGTTTCGGAACCGTGACCAACAACCTGCAAGTCGAACACCCCGCCCGCAAGAGCTAAGGCGGATTTCCCGGGGGCAGGTCGCCGCCTGCCCCCGTTGCTACAATC
>CAZSQK010000202.1:0-6534 GCA_964608645.1 uncultured Solibacteraceae bacterium
ATTCTCGGATTAACCGGCCAATCCGGTGAAAGTTGACGGCAGAAGACGCTCCTCTACCGCCTGCTTCATGGGCTCTTCACCGCATCCGGCAGCAGTAGCGGCGTTATTCTTTTCCAGGTGAGATTTGTGTAGGAGGAAGGGCCTCGCGCCGGCCTGTGATCCTGGCAAGATAACCGGGCCGGGCGGGGCCCTCATCGCTACGATTCTGTTTATCCCACTCTCGGCGGCACAATTCAACCTCGAAGCCGATTGGGCCGAGGCCGGTATGCAAGTCATCCTGCGCCATTGCCCGATTTGCGCCCAGGATTCCATCGTCGGTCATGGCCGCCGCCGCAAACAGGCGCACGATCAACACCATGATTGGATCGGGATTCGCCGCGGCCTTTGCAACCGGTGCGGCAAGACGTTCACCTTCCTGCCGCCCTTTTCTCCTCCCTACGGCCATTACAGTTTCATCGCCCGCAGCCAGGCGCTGCAGCGCCGCTTCCTGGAAGGCCGCTGCTGGGAAGCCGCGGCGCCCACCGTCAAAGACCCCGATCGCGTGACCGATCCCTCTACGCTGCGCCGATGGTGCAGAAGTCTGGATTCTTCTCAGCCGCCGTTTTCCTTCCTGCGCAAGGCGATCCAGGCTGTCGGCGCCTGGCTCACCAGAACAGAGAGTCTCGTGCACGATTCGCTCCCCTTGCGTTCGCACACCGTATTCCCGTTTCTCGCCCGGTTCTGGCCCTTGCGGATTTAGAACGCTCCCGCCGCCCACCATCCTCGCCTGGGAAGAGGGCTGCATTCCGCCTAAGCTCGACTCCGGAGGCGAAAACAGCGCCATGGCCGAGAATCTGGAGCGGCTCAAACAGCGCGTCCCGCTGCTGGAGTATTTGCAGCGCCACAACTGGAAGCCTTGTCGTACCGGCTCACGCCAGGAGTTTGTAGGGCTGTGTCCCTTACATCAGGAAACTCACCCTTCCTTCTACGTCAATGCCGCCAAAAACCTGTTCTACTGCCACGGCTGCGGCCGGGGCGGGGACCTGATCCGCTTTGTCCAGCTATTCCACGATCTACCCTTCCGCCAAACGGTGGCTCATCTCGAACAGGAACTGCTCCCCGACCCCGTTTTCCGATTGCTGGAGGAGACGGCCGCCTTCTATCAGCTTCAACTGCACCGCCATCCTGAAGCTACAGCCTATCTGGAGAGTCGCAGAGTGCACGATTCCGCTCTGATCGAGGAACTCGGCATTGGCTATGCGCCCGGCGGAAACTTGCGACGTCATCTGGCTGCTTGGTGGCCCTCATTCGATCAGTTGGTGGAAGTCGGATTGATCAATCATCACGGCCGCGATGCCTTCTGCCGGCGGGTCGTTTTTCCATGCCGACAGCACGGGCAGGTCGTCAACCTCTATGGCCGTAGCATCGGCGCGGCGTTTCCCCACCGTCTATTGCCGCGCTCAAAAGGCGGATTGTTCGCCTGGGAATCCGTCAGCACGTTCTCCACTGTAATCCTCGTCGAAGGGCTGTTCGATCTGGCCGTGCTGTGGCAGGCCGGTTTCCGCAACACCACCTGCGCCCTCGGCGCCCAGTTGACGCCCGCTCAGTGGGCACAGCTTACCGAGCAGCCAGGCCGTTCCGTGTACATCGCCTTCGACCAGGACGACAATCAGGCCGGTCAGAAGGCTTCCCATCAACTCGCCCTGCGCCTGGAAAATGCCGGCCTTCCGGCCCACATCGTACAACTGCCCGACGGCCTCGATCCCAACAGCTACTTCGTAGCCGGCGCCCGCGCCGCCGACTTTACCGCCCATCTTCAGAAAGCAGACCGGCTATGAAGTTCTCCGTCGCCTGGCGACCCTCCGTTCCCGCAAGCGCTTCGCCCTGGCGCGTGCTCGATCAGCGCGGCCGGGAAGTGGCCTGGGCCAACACCTTCCTCGATGCTCAGCGGGTTCGCCAACTTTCCCTGCGGTCCCTGCGCGCCTATGCTTATGACCTCTTGCACTTCGCCCGTTGGGGAGCGGAACGCCCGCCGCTGTCGCAAATCACCGAATCCACCTTGCTCGATTATGCCCGTCACCAACTGGATGAAGAACCCAAACCCGCGCCGCAAACCATAAATCATCGCCTGGGCGTGCTGCGTTGTCTGTACCGCTTCCATTACGGACAGGAGATTCCCGGCGGCCAGTTCCACTTCCGGCGCTTCCATAAGACCAGACCCCCGCTCGGCGACGGCCAGGCGCACCGCGCCGTGACCCGGGGGCTCCGCCTGAGACAATCGCGACGCGTGGTTGTACCGCTGTGTGCCGACGAAGTGGCCCGCTTCTGGCGCAGCTTTCGCACCTTTCGCGATCTCGCCCTGGTGGGCTTGATGCTACTGGACGGTCTGCGTTCCTGTGAGGTTCTGGCTCTCCAACTCGAGGATCTTCAACTCGCCGACGCCCACATGCGGGTTCTCGGCAAGGGCAACAAGAAACGCGTGATGCCGCTGCCGCCGGAAATCATCGAAGTGCTCGAAAAGTATGTGCGACTGGAAAGACCGCTCACCAATTCCGCTTCCCTGTTCGTTTCTCTGAAAGGCCGCCAGCGGGGACGCGCCATGACAACCGCCGGACTCCGCTCCCTGTTCCGCCATCATCGCCTGCGCAGTCGCGTTCCGCAGGCCAACGCCCATCGGCTCCGCCACACCTTTGGCGCCGATATGGTGCGCGCCGGGATCTCCCTGCCCGCGCTGCAACGCCTGATGGGTCATTCGCAGATTCACACCACCATGCTGTACGTCCAGCTTGCTCCCCAGGACGTGTGGCGTGAATATGCCCGAGCCATCGAGAACCGCTCGCGCTTGTCCCCGCCGCCGATCCCATGAACCCACCCAAAGCCAGCCTCGACCAGATCTTCGAATCTCACATCCGGAGCCTCGCCATAACTCACCAACCCGGCACGCTGAAGGCCTACCGGGGTGCGGCGCGCCGCTTTCTCCGCTATCTCCATCACGCTTTCCCGCAACTCCGCCGTCTGGCACAACTCCGCCGCGATCCGCATCTGCTGGGCTGGTTTCGTTGCCTGTGCGAACAGGATCCTCCATTGTGTAACCATACCCGCAGACAGCAACTGATCCTCATCCGCCGTCTGCTGGAGGATCTCGCCGCCCACGGCCACCCCGTCCAGCCTGGCCTGATTCGCAGCGAGGACCTCCCCCCGCGGGATCGATGGCTGCCCAAACCTCTTCCCCTGGAAGACGATCAACGACTGCAACAGGAACTGCGCCGTACCGACAACCTGCTTTCGAACCTCCTGCTGCTCACCCGCTTCACCGGTATCCGCATTGGCGAATGCATCCGCCTGCCTCTGGACTGCCTACGCCAGATTGGGCCGGCTCAGTGGGCGCTTCACGTCCCCCTCGGCAAGTTGCACACCGAACGCCTCGTTCCCGTCGATGCCGAGGTTCGCGGCATCATTCAACGCATTCTGGCCTTGCGCCCTCTCGCCCGGCCGGAACTTCTGGCCCGATCGGAAGGCTTCCTCTTACCTCATGGTGGCCCGTGGGGCGCGTATCACCGCCTCTTTGAAACCTTGGCTGATGCTGCCACGCGAGCTGGTTGCTCGGCTCCTGTCACCCCTCACCGTCTTAGACACACCTATGCCTCAGAGATGCTCCGTCTCGGGGTCGGTCTTCCTGCCCTCATGCAACTGCTGGGTCACAATGACATCGCCATGACCATGCGCTACCTCGAGGTCACCCAGCAGGATCTGCAGCGCGAGTTCCATCGCGCACGCCACAACGCGCCCCACTGCCTGCCCCCGCTTTCTCTTCCCGAGCACGCCCGCGCCGCCGGCCTTCCCGCTATCCAACAGGCGCTCGCGGCGGCCCGCCACCTTCTGGAGATGCACCGTCGCTGCTTAACCGATGAAAAGGCCCGGCGCCAGTTCCAACTTCTCGATCGGCGCCTCCGTGCCGTCGCGGATCAGCTCGCCCACATCGCTCCAGCCGGAAAATGAGGAAAGATTGGCCGGTCAATCTCGGAATTTCCTGCCGAACCTAAATGCGCAGGTGAGCAAATTCTTTCAGGACCGCGAACGGCTCTTGAGGGGCGGACATCGGTTCTGCCAATTGAACGATGCGATCGGGAGTTCCGTTTCCGAGGAACTCCGCGGCTTGAGCCAGGTAGTTCACGCGCAGCGGGTTGAGACCCATCAGACGGGTACATACGAAGTCGGCGGCGACGGGATCGTCGGCCAACACGATCCGTCCGAGATTACGCGGTGAACCATGCAGCGGCCCATTGCCCTCCATGCCAATGATCCCGTCGGCAATGACGAAGTGAGCCGGAACTGCCGCGTTGATATCGAGGATGCTTCGATCGATGCCCTTCCAGTGCAGAAGGTTCTTCGGCCAGCCATAGGCAACGCCCGGCACAACACCGAACAGGTTCTTCATGCTCAGAGTTACGCCCGCCCAATGATGCGTCTTCACCTTCGGCATTGAGACGATGATGTCGCTCGTCAAAACCGTTCGCGGTAGCCACAGCCTTTCGAGTCCAGTGAAGCCGGTTTGCAACTGTACCTCGCGGATCTCATCGCGGTTCAGATCGACAAACCGGATTCGCCTCGACTGTAGTTCCATTCCCAGTCCACTCTCAGCGAGAACGAGAAAGGTATCCCGCTGGTGACCTGGCCCTTCACCAACCACAACCGATTTCGCTCCCAAGGCGAGGAACGCGCTCGCCGCGGCCCCTACCAGCCGGGGGTCCGTGTTCACTTCAGTGCCTGGGATATACTCCACCAGATTCGGCTTCAGGAGGACGGCTTTGCCGCGAAGGCTCAGATCGAACAACCGGAGGCCTTCAACCAATGTCAGGTCCAGCGGGCCATCGTAGGAGTCGGCGCGGAGAATCGCAACGCGGGATCGGCTCTTGCGCCGGTCCTGGAGATAACCAGTCGAACACAGTCGTCTCACAGCCAATGCTCCTGTACCCGCGAGGAGACTACCGCCAAAGATCCGACGATTCATGAGGGCGTTCACACCCTCACCTCCAACGGGTTATTCGAGGTTTCCGGTTCCAGGGCGAGAGCCGCCAGCGCGATTGTGGATGTGTCCTGGGTCGCTCCGGGATCATCGACAAGTGCCGCGAGTCGGTCGCGCGCCCTATCGAGCGCCGGCGAGATGTCCGACCTCAGGTTCGTGTACGCAGCGGCAGAAAGGATAACCCAAGCCAGGCTGTACGCTGACGGGCAGTCGATCCGATTCAAGATCCAGGTCAGGGAATCTCGGACTATGGGTAGGCGGTGGTGGAATCGTAACGCGGCAAGTGCAATCGCGGTGGCATCGATGTGTGGGCGCAAAGGAACACCGTAGACCACGGCGTTTCCCGCGTTCCACCCAGCTTCCGGACACGCTCGATCAAGGAGCATCTCCGTTCCGAGGCGGAGCCTGTTCTGAACCTCATTCCCGCCGATCAGTCCCTTTCTCTTTGCGCGTTCCAGCGCAATCAGGGCCATCGATGTCGGCACCACCCAACTCGCGGTGTAAGGAACCCACGCCCAACCATACTTCGCCGGATCGAATCGCACCTGCCGGTCAGACAGGCAGAATTTCAAACGGACCAGCCATGAAGCCTCGAGCGGGCGGCGACGAATCAGACTATCAAGCGACGCGGCAAAATTCTCTGGACCAACGCCCAAGATCATCAGCGCGTTGACCGCGATGGCAGTCGCCCAGATGTTGACGTCCGCAGCTCCGTCCCCAACGGCTGGCCAAAGCCCATTCGGCCTCTGGAACGATAGCAATGGGTTGAGTTGCTCTCTGGTCAGAGTGGAGCCTGTCGAAGACGAGTACAGCGCAAGCAGCGCCAGCGAAGTCGGCTCGGTGCCGAATTGCGCGCCGAAATGGCTCCATCCGCCCGGGCGCGGCAGTCGGCGATGGCGGAGTTCCGCTAGGAGGCGACATCGAGCCAACCGCTGCCTCTCAAGTGCTAAGAAGTTATCCATGTGCATCCTTCTTGGTCGCAGCTGCTAGCGTGCCTCGTTCCCTAGCTTGGATCGCCCGTTCATTGATGTTTTTACTGCGGAAGCCACCAGACGCCAAAACGCCGGCACCGCTTTTGGAGTGTTGCCGAGTCTGCCCTACTATTGCTCTACGGAGGGGATCACTCCCTCTGTCCTGGAAAGCCTATGAGGTCCGAAATCATGCGCCAGATCGTTGAGACCATCGAAGCGGAGGTCTTGTCGAGGCCATCAGCGATCGAATTTGAAATGGCCTACCAAGTTCGCATCGCGATTGACCGGATCAAATTTGCCATCAAGCACGCCGATCAGTTTGGTAAACCGTGCGATGCCATGAGGGAGGCCGGAATGCAATTGCTTGACGCCCTCCAACGACTTGAATCCCTTGACCGTCGCTTTCAGGCTCGATCAGGAATTGCCGCGCCGCGAATGAACGGAGATTCGCGGGAGGGCACCCCGAACGCGGGTAGGGGGTGCCAATGAGCAGCGGTGACATTCTTACGAAGCGCGACGTCGCCGAACTCCTGCAGGTCAGCGAACGCACGGTGGAGC
>CAZSQK010000203.1:0-6515 GCA_964608645.1 uncultured Solibacteraceae bacterium
TCGGAAGTGCTGGTGGAGATCACGGACGCGCTCACGCCTCCCGGGCAGAGCGGAGTGCGGCTGAGCGGAGCGTATCTGAATCTGCCGGTCGAAGTGCAGGTGGAATGGGGGCGCGACGGACTGGAGTTTCTCGCCGAGCTGCCGCGCTGGCGGTGGAGCACCGTGTTCGACGTCCGTCCGGGCCGCATGATCCTGAATCTGGGAGACTCCGCATGAGCGAATCCTCGGGACTGCCGATCGAGCAGTTCATCCAGGCGTTGACGAGCCAGTTGGACCGCGCGCAGAACACCCTGGCTCTGAAGGCGCGGGCGGGGCTGCCGCTCACCTTCGCTGTGAAAGACATCTCGCTCGATCTGCGCACCCACGTGGAAATGATCGACAGCGTGGTGCGGATCCGCCCGGCGGGCCCCGGGGAGGTGGAAGTCAGCACCATGCACCTGGCTCTCACCACGATCACGCGGCCCATGATCGAGGAGAACACAATGGCGCTGGCCGCGGCGACGGACGAGCCGTCGATGAAGGACGTGCTGGGCAAGGACATTTCGGACGAAGAGCAGCGCCGGCTGGAGTGGGCGGGAATCCACACCGTGTCGCAATTGCGCGAGGTGCAGAAGCACGGCGGCGAGCAGGCCATCGAGCGGGTCGCCAACATCCCGGTCATGCGGCTGCGGGCGGCGCTGCAGCGCGCCTCGGAGCCGTTCATCGCGCACATCTCGCAGGAGCCGATGCCGAACGGAGGCGCGGGGTCGAACCTGCTGCGGGTGCGCGGTCAGAACCTGGCGTTGGAGGGGGGCGACCCGCAGGTGCGTATCGACGGCGAACAGGTGCCGGTGCTGCGGGCGACCCAGCGCGAACTGCTGGTGGCGGCGCTGCCGCACCATACCGCCGGAACGCTGTCGGTGGAGACGGGGCCGGGGTTTCAGACCCACAAGGAATACCGCCTACCCGGCCGCACCGCGCCGGCGCCGCCGGTAAAGGCCACGGAGGAAGGCGAATGAGCCGCGACAGGCAGTTTGCGACGCCTTGGGGCCGCCGGGGCGAGCCGTACCACACACGGGGCAGCGCCATTCTGAAACTGGCGCTGGGCGAGGCGCCGGAGAAGATCCAATCGGCGCTGGATATCCGGCGGGGCGACGGACGGGCGTCGGGCGCATTCGGCATCCACCCCGTCGACCGCGTGCTGGCGCACTTCACGCGCGATCTCGAGGTCTACCGGGTGCATTCGGCGGCGTCTTCGATGGGCCGCCCGGGCGCGGGCAACCGCGGCTTCGACGATGTCGAGCACGCAGTGGGCCTCTCCCGCACCTTTGAGATCGATTTCGACGACGAGTGTCCGGTGGCGGACGTGATCGACGCGTTGCGGCAACTGGCGGTGGTGGAGCAGGCTTATCCGCACTACCTGTCGCTGATTCCGTTCGGCGCGCCCGCGATCGATCCCAAAGCGGCCTGGGCGTCGCGCCAACTGATTCGCGCTTCGGAGGCGCTGGCGTACGAGCCGGGCGATCCCGCGGTGATTGTGGCGGTGGTCGACACCGGGGTGATGCTGGACCACCCGGAGTTGCACGGCCGGCTGCGGCGCGGCCGCGACACGGTGGAACTGGTCGCGGGTGACCTGCCGCCGGGCATGAATCTGGTCTCCGAGGAGAGCGACGAGCCGATCGACCTGGTGGGGCACGGCACCTCCTGCGCGGGCATCATCGGGGCGGCGGGCGAGAGCATGCCGCCGGGACTGGCGGGCCGCTGCGGAATGTTGCCGATCCGCGTGCTGGGCTCGGCTAAATATCCGGGGAAGGCGGATCCGGTGGGGATCGGGGCGATCGCGGATATCGACTGCGGGGTGAAATACGCGATCGACCTGGGAGCGCGGATTCTCAATTTCAGCTTCGGGACACCGGAGGCGGAGTTGGAGCCGAACGGGCCGATGCCGCACTCGGACGTGGTGCAGTATGGCGTGCTGCGCGGCTGTGTGATGGTGGCGGCGAGCGGCAACTCGGGCAAGGAAGAGCGCTTCTCGCCGGCTGCGCTGGATGGCGTGATGGCGGTGGGTTCGGTGGATTCGAACGGGAAGCCGTCGGATTTCAGCACGCGGGGCGATCATTTGGCGCTCTCGGCGCCGGGAGAAGGTGTGGTCAGCTCCAGCCTCCACGGCTATTCGCGGGTCACGGGGACGAGCTTCGCGGCGCCGTCGGTGTCGGCCGCGTCGGCGCTGCTGGTGAGCCGGGCGATGGGGCGGGCGCACCCGCTGGACGGGAGCGACGTGAGACGGATTCTGACGGCGTCGGCGCAGCCGTGGGCGGCGGGACGCGGGCGCGGCGGCGGGGCGGGGATTCTGGACGCCGCGGCCGCGCTGCAGGCGCTCGACCGCGAGATCGAATCCGCGGGAAAACATGGACGCCACCCGAGGAGGGCGCATGCAGCCGCCTAAGAAAGCCCAAAAGAAAAAGATATTGCAACCGAACCCGCCGGCCGGCACCGGCAGAACAGCTTCATCGAGCTTGCCCGGGGGGAGTACTCCTTCCGGGGATTCCAATACGGATATCACAGGAAGGAGAACGAATATGTTTGCAGGAGGAAATGTGCCCCCTCCGATCGTCCTTACGGACATGCGGGACCGCCAGAACGAACGGCGCTCCCAACTACTCAACCTGAAGTTTGCGCTGGACCAGCAGAAGAGGCGCAACAACGATCTGCTCGACCCGGCTCTCCAAAAACAGCTGGACGAGGCCAACGCCCTGCTGGAGGCTAGCGACCCCAGACGGGATCAGCCGCTCGTCATCGACCCGCTGTTCGTGGCCGTTCAGCAGGACTTCCGGAACACCGGCCAGGAGATCCGCAATCACATCGACGGCAAACTGCCCAGCCAGCAGGCCGGAGATTTTGTGGGCGTGACGCTGAGCGACGCGGAGAAGGCGTTTGCCGCGGCGTACGGCATCCTGGAGCGCGAGAGCCAGACCAATCCTGACAGCGGCCGGCGATTCTCGCTGGCGCTGGCCAACGCGCGCGGAGAGTATAACGGCCAGCCGCTGTTCGACAAAGTCCTCGACATTCTGGTGCAGAAGGGCGAGGGCCAGGTGGATGCGAGCCAGTGGGCGGCGGTGGTCAAATCGCTGGCGACGCAGCGGGTCGCGGCTACGTCGAATCATCTCGAATTGAAGACGACCTTCGCGCTGGCGGGACAGGAAGGCGTCAACGACAACGCTCCGCCGTCGTCGATCGGGATCGATCTGCCGGACCTGGACTCGCAGACCAACGTCGAGATCGTCGTCGACAACATTCTGGCAACCCAGGGCCTGCACTTCGCCTCGATGTTCGACGAGGTGAACGGGTTCAAGGTAATGGACCAACTGGTCGCGAACTTCTCGGTGGGGCAACTCCCACTGGGCCGCGGGACGGCGGGCGACGCCCTGTACGCCTACTGGAAGAAGAGCGTGAACCGGCTGACGGAGATCGAGCGCCGGAATATTTACGCGCGCACCTTCGGGATGCCGGGCGGCGACCCCACGTCGGGCAAGCCGAACGGCGAGTTCGCCGACCTCTTCATGCGCTTCATGTCGGCCGTGTCGTCATTCTCGCGCCAGCTCTCGGTGGACGACCTGATTCGCGCCAACATACCGGCGGTGATCAACCAGGAAGGCGTCAAGAAGGCGGGACGGGACCTGGCGGGGAATCTCTCGCTGCACGGTTACGGCATCGCGTATTTCGCCGCCACGGAGCTGCAGCAACAGATCAAGGAGATTATCGCGGTCCTGTCCGACGACGAAGTGAGGGGCGCGTACGGCGCCAAGGACATGTGGGGCGTAATCGACTCGGTGGCGACGCTGGAGCTCGGCTCCTCGCGCAACACAGTGAAATACCGGACGATGGCCACCGCGGGCGCCACGATCATCAAGTGGCTGGCGGACCATGCCAGCGACCTGACCACGTCCTCGCGCTTCACCATCCTGAGCCTCGACGCGATCCGCAATCCGCCGATTCGTCCCGCCGGGCAGAAGCCGACCACCAATCCGACGGACCGCGATCTCGTGGACGCCTGCGAGGCATGGCTCGCCGTCACCGGAACGCCGGACGCGAGCGTGGAGCAGTACGCGCAGCCGGCCGAAGGCCCCGCCTATACGTCCGCGCCGATCCGCATGCCGCAAGTGGCGCAGGATCTGCTGGACAGCGTCGGCGTGAAGCCCATGTCGTATGTGAACGGGAAGGCGCGCGGCGCGAGCGCGTGACGCGCGCCGCCGCCCAGAGGAGATCACCATGAGCCAGATACCCATGTCTCACGTAGTGTCGGCGCGTCTACAGAAGGCGGCGTATAAGTTGGGGACCGCCAACCCGCTGGAGTACGTGGGGCCGCTGCTGAAGCGGACCTTCACGTATCCGGCGGGCTCCGACGCCTATGCGGAAAACGCGCTCATGCCGGGGGCTACGCCCTGCGAGCCCTCATTCTGCGAGCGCGAGCCGAATATCCTGCGCTTCACGATCATGCCGCTGGCGCCGGAATCGTCGCCGGTGTCGCGGCGCAACGAGGCGACGCGCGAGATGCGGCGGCTGGTGGGGCCGCTGTTTGGCAACAATGCGCTGCGCTGGTTCGACGAGCGCAGCGAGGAGTGGCGCACCACGGGCTCGGGCTCGAGGCTCGACTACGGCGCCTTCTTCGGCACGGCCTACGATTCCGACGGTCTCTTCGCCTCGAAGGTCTACTACGAGATGGGGCCGCAGCAATTGAACGCCCTGCCGCAGGTGTTGCGGGGGCTGGTGCGGGTGGTGTTGCACCACTTGCCGTCGCTGGTCCCAGTGTTCACGTCGATCAGTTGCGCGCGGGAACACGGAGGCCATCGCGTGACGTTGTATCACCGCGGGCTTCTGCGTGTGAGCGATCTCGGCCCGCTGCTCGGGGCGCTGGGCATGGCGCACCAGCTTCCCGGGATCATGCAGGTGATCGGCGTCTCGCTGGGGGGCCGTTTCGAGCTTCCCGAGCGTTCCGTGCTGATCGGCCTGCAGGAGTCGGCGGAGGGGCCGGAGTTGAAGCTGGAAGTCATGCTGGGGCGGATTCCGGACCTGCCGGCGGGGTTCGTCGACCTGCTTTCGCTGGGTTTGGCGGAGCGGCCGCGCGAGCTCAACGCCTTGCGGCGCTGGCTCGAGGCGTTCACGCCCGAGGAACTGGATCTGCCGGGGCGCTTCTCCGTTCTCAGCATTCGAGCCACGCCGCTGACGCCGGCGCGTGTCAGTCTGTACCTGCGCCCGATCGAATTCGAAGTGGACCAACGGTTCCAGGATCTCGCCAATGCCCGCGCTCAGGCCGCGGCGTGCTGAGGGGAGCCGGTTCAGAAAAGAGGAGTCGGATATGGCGAATCAGGCTACGGCCCGTCGCAAGACGGCGCCCAAGGTCAGTTCGGGGACGCTGCAACTGGTCCGCGAAAACGTGCGCGACCTGCTGTTGAAGAGCCCCTCGTTTCGCGAGCTCACGGCCGAACAGCAGTCGCAGATCGCGCACGATACGGTGGACGTCTGCTCGTACCTGGCGGAGCCGGAAGGCATCCGGGGTAACCGCGTGGCCGCGGCGCAACCCGGGAGCCAACAGGATCCGTACGCGTTTCCGCTGGCCGGGGAAAGCGCGGCCGACGCGTCGGCGCCGCCCAAGTTCACGGCGCAGGGAGCGCGCGAGGGAGCGGCGGTGGCAGGGGCCCTCCTCCAGGCGGTCAACTTCCCGGACTTCGTGTCTGGACTGATCAAGGGCGTCTTCCACGCGATCGTGCAATCGTCCATCGAACAGATGGAGGCGTATGGCAGGCTGGTGGCGGACGTCTCGAAGTCGCTGAACCAGTTTCGCGACGAAAACGTCACCGAGAACCAAGGCCGCGACCACCTCGTGCAGCAGTTCCCGGACGTCTTCAAAGTCGACGTGGACACAGGAGACGACGGCAGCACGCAGCCGCGCGTCCGCGTGCGCGACGACGTGGACGACCACGACGCCGCCCTGCAAAAAGTCAACTCGTCGCTGCCGGTCGAGGGGGGCGGACTGAAAAGCCTGGAGGACGACGAAGTGGAACAGAAGGCGGTGCCGGCCGCGCGCACGCAGCTGGCAACCAGCCGGCAGCAACTGCTGGCCACCATGGTGCTGATGGGGATCAACCGCATCGTCGTGACGGACGGCAAGATCTCCGCCAAGGTAATGTACGACTTCAAGGCGCGCGACAACATGAAGTATCGCGGCAGCGCCACCAAGTTCGATTACGACCCCACCTTGAAGAAGACGGCATCACAGTCGAATTACGAGGGAAGCGGGCAGACGACTTACGATCCAAGTAATCAGACGCGCACGGGCAACTACTATGCCAAGGGCTCCTACCAGACGCAGGAGGAGCCGGTCCTTAACCTGATCAGCGCCTCGCAGACTACGTCGGACGCGGAGCTGCAGACCAAAGCGAGCCTGGCGGGACAGGTGGAGGTCCATTTCAAGAGCGATTATCTGCCGCTCGAGAAGATGGCGGCCCAGAAGGAATTCGTCCCGCAGAGGCTCATGG
>CAZSQK010000204.1:0-6378 GCA_964608645.1 uncultured Solibacteraceae bacterium
TGACCCAGGCCGTGATCACTGTGCCGGCCTACTTCAACGACGCGCAGCGCCAGGCCACGAAGGACGCGGGCAAGATCGCCGGCCTCGAGGTCCTGCGCATCATCAACGAGCCGACGGCGGCCGCCCTTGCCTACGGGCTCGACAAGAAGAAGAACGAGACCATCGCCGTGTATGATTTCGGCGGCGGCACGTTCGATATCTCGATCCTCGAAGTGGGCGACGGCGTAGTCGAGGTCAAATCGACCAACGGCGACACGCACCTCGGGGGCGACAACATCGACCAGCGCATTATCGAGTGGATCGTCAGCGAGTTCAAGAAGGAAAACGGCATCGATCTGTCGAAGGACCAGATGGCGCTGCAACGCCTGAAGGAAGCTGCGGAAAAGGCGAAGATCGAGCTTTCGACGCTGCTCGAAAGCGAAGTCAACCTGCCGTTTGTCACGGCGGACGCCACCGGCCCCAAGCACCTGGTACAGAAACTGACCCGTTCGCGGTTCGAGCAGATGGTGGAAGATCTCCTGCAACGCTCCATGGGGCCCTGCAAGCAGGCCATGCAGGACGCCGGCGTGACGCCGCAGCAGATCAATGAAGTGGTCCTGGTCGGCGGCCAGACCCGCATGCCGCGGATCCAGGCGCTGGTGCGCGATCTCTTCGGCCGCGAGCCCCACAAGGGCGTCAATCCCGACGAAGTGGTGGCGATCGGCGCGGCGGTGCAGGGCGGCGTGCTGGGCGGCGAAGTGAAAGATGTGCTGCTGCTCGACGTGACCCCGCTGTCCCTCGGCATCGAAACCCTGGGCGGCGTGTTCACCAAGCTGATCGAGCGCAACACCACCATCCCGACGCGCAAGAGCGAGACATTTTCGACGGCGTCGGACAATCAGCCATCGGTCGAGATCAAGATCTTTCAGGGCGAGCGCGCCATGGCCCGCGACAACCGGCTGCTGGGAGTTTTCCAGCTCAGCAACATCCCGCCGGCGCCGCGCGGCGTGCCGCAGATCGAGGTGACCTTCGATATCGACGCCAACGGCATTCTCAACGTGACGGCGAAGGACCGCGCCACCAATAACGAACAGAAGATCACCATCACGTCCTCCTCGGGCCTCTCCAAGGATGAGGTCGATAAGATGGCGAAGGACGCCGAATCGCACGCCGCGGACGACCGCAAGCAGCGCGACACGATCGAAGCGCGGAACCGCGCCGACGCCATGGTCTACAACGTGGAGAAGACGTTGAAGGAGCATCGCAGCAAGGTCGGCGAGGCGGAAGCCAAGGAGATCGAGGAAGCTCTCGAGCAGACCAAGAAGGTGCTCAACGAGAACGACCCGGCGGCGATCAACGCTGCGGTCGACCGGCTGACCACGGCGAGCCACAAACTCGCGGAAGCCATGTACAAATCGTCGTCGCAGCCAGGCGGCGGCCCGCCCCCCACAGGGGACGGAGCGGCCCCGGGAGGCGATGGCAAGAAAGATGACAATGTCGTAGACGCCGAATTCGTCGACGTGGACGACAAGAAGTAAGGGCCAGGCCCATCGCGTAGTAAGCCGGGGACCCTGATCCGGGTTCCCGGCCCCGATTCTTATGCCCAGTCCCAAACACGAGTATTACGAAACGCTCGGCGTTCCAAAGCAGGCGTCCGCGGACGAAATCCGCAAGGCCTACCGGAAACTGGCGCGCAAACATCATCCCGATCTGAACCCCGGCGACAAGTCCTCCGAGGAGCGCTTCAAGAACGTCCAGGAGGCCTATGACATCCTGAGCGATCCCAAGAAGCGCCAAATGTACGACCAGTTCGGCTTCTACTCCGAAAATGGCTTCGCGGGGGCGGGCCCCGGCCCGGGCGCGCAGGGGCCGCCGCCCGGAATGGATTTCTCCGGCTTCGATTTCTCCGACTTTACAGGCGGCGGACCCGGCGGCGGAGCCCGGCGCACGGAGACCGGAGGCGGCGGATTCCGCGACATCTTCTCCCAGTTCTTCGGCGGACGCGGCGGGGCCCCCGAGCCGGAGCCGGAAAAAGGCGCCGACCTCGAGTATGTGATGGATATCGACTTCTGGCAGGCCATCAAAGGCACCCAGGCGCGCCTCAATATCACGCGGTACGAGATCTGCGGCACCTGCCACGGCTCCGGCTCCACCGGCGCCGGCGAGGTCGCCTGTCCGCAATGCAAGGGCACCGGCAACGTCAGCCAGATGGCCGGCGCCATGAAGTTCAATCTGACCTGTCCGCGGTGCAACGGCACGGGCAAGCTGCGCAATGCCTGCCCGACCTGCGGCGGCGATGGCCGCGTCACCCGCACCGAAACCGTCGAAGTGCGCATTCCGCCCGGGGCCCGCAATGGCTCACGGCTGCGCGTCCCCGGTAAGGGAAACGCCGGGACGCAGGGCGCGCCTCCCGGCGATCTGTACATCACCACCCGCGTGGAGGAGCATCCGTTCTTCCACCGCGAGGGCGACGATATCGAGATCAAGGCGCCTCTCGCGGTGTGGGAAGCGGCGCTTGGGGCGAAAATCGAGGTGCCCACCATCGACGGACGCACCCTCCTCAAGATCCCCCAAGGAACCAAGAACGGCCAGCGTTTCCGCCTGCGCGAGAAGGGCGTGCTCAACGCGCGGACCAACCAGCGCGGCGACCAGATCGTCGAAGTGGCCATCGAGGCCCCCGACCCGCGCGACGAGCGCACCCGCGAACTGCTGCGCGAACTGCGCGAGATTCATCCCGAAGATCCCCGAGCCGAAATGTGGTCCCAGGTCTAGCGACATGGCAAAGGCGAAATCCAAAGCGGCATACATGATTTCCGCGGTCGCGGAACAGTATGCGATCCACCCCCAGACGCTGCGTCTGTATGAGCGCGAAGGACTGCTCAAACCCTCGCGCAGCGACGGCAACACGCGCCTGTACACGGAGGACGATCTGGAACGCCTCGAGGTCATCCTCCACCTCACGCGCGATCTCGGCGTCAATCTGGCGGGGGTCGAGATTATCCTCAACATGCGCGAGAAGATGGGCGAAATGCAATCGCAGATCCAGGAGTTCGTGGCGACGCTCAACCGCGAATTGGTGGCGCGCAGCGCGCGGCCTCCGGTCGAAGACCGGAACTGTCTGATTCCGGTGATCAATGCGCGCCCGCCGGGTCCTACACGCCGGCGCTAGCGGGGCTATAATCCGGAATTGACTTCGCAGCAGCGGGTTACCGCCGGATATGTCGCGCCGTTCATCGCCTTCCTGGCCCTGCTCGCCATCGACCACGCTCTCAACCCGCCCACGAGGTTCTTTTATCCGCTGCGGTTCGTTATCGTGAGCGGGCTGCTGCTCACGTTGTCCCGTCCCTACCTGGCCCTCCGGCCCGCGCTGCCGCTGGCGAGCATCCTCGCCGGCGCCGCGGTGTTCGCCATCTGGGTCGCGCCGGATCTTTTGTTCGGCTACCGTCATTTCTGGCTGTTCGAGAATTCCCTCACCGGCAAGACCGCGATCTCAATCTCGGGCGAAGCCCAACGCAGCCTACCTTTTCTGATCCTGCGCGTGACTACCTCCGTGGTCCTGGTGCCTTTGCTCGAGGAACTGTTCTGGCGGGGCTGGATGATGCGCTGGCTGATCGATCCGGCCTTTACCCGGGTCCGCTTCGGCGCTTACAAACCGCTGGCGTTCTGGCTCGTAGCCGTATTCTTCGCGTCCGAACACGGACCCTACTGGGAAGTTGGTCTCGCCGCCGGCGTCGTTTACAATTGGTGGGCGGTCCGGACGAAAAGTCTCGCCGATTGCATTTTGGCGCATGCGGTTACAAATGGAATACTGTCCGCATACGTCCTGTTGACCGGTCAGTGGCAATACTGGCTATAACCGGAGAGCCGCGCGCCGCGTCTCAGTAGATGACAGGTTGTTGAAGCATTTCCTTCTCCCTGTCTTCGGCTCCGGGATGCGGCACGTCGGGCCCCGCATTCCGGGGCCCCTCGTCCTCTCCCGCTGCCACGCTAAAATAACCCTGATCCCTAATGATTCAACTCACCGGGGCGGGAAAACGGTACGGCCCCAAAATCCTGTTCGAAAACGTGGACTGGCTGGTGACGCCGAACGACCGCATCGGCATTGTCGGCGCCAATGGCACGGGCAAATCCTCGATCCTCAAGGTTCTGGCGGGTTTGGACGGCCTCGATTCCGGCTCGATCTCCACCCAGAAAGCCGTCAGCATCGGGTACCTTCCCCAGGAGGGATTGTCGCTCTCCGGACGCTCCGTCTTCGCGGAATGCATGACCGTCTTCGCCGGCCTCCGCGCGCTCGAAGAGGAACAGGAGATGCTCACCCGCCGCATGGCCGACCTCGACCCGGCCGGCGCCGAGTACGCGCAGGTGGCCGACCGCTTTCACCGCGCCGAGAGCGAGTTCCAGGCGCGCGACGGTTACGCCATCGAGGCCCAGGTCGGCAGCGTGCTCTCCGGCCTCGGCTTCCCGCAACGCGAATGGAAGAAGCACACCGAGGAGTTCTCCGGCGGCTGGCAGATGCGCATCGCGCTCGCCAAACTCCTGCTCGAAAAGCCCAATCTGCTCCTCCTCGACGAGCCCACCAACCATCTCGACCTGGAAGCGCGCAACTGGCTCGAAGAATACCTCGCGGCCTATCCGAACGCCTTCGTGCTCGTCTCCCACGACCGCTTCTTCCTCGACGTCAGCGTGCGCAAGATCGCCGAGCTCTGGAACAAGGGTCTGCATTTCTACACCGGCGGCTACACCCGTTTCGAGCAGCAGAAGAACGAGCGGCGCGCGCAACTGATCGCGGCCTATGAAAACCAGCAGGACCGCGTCCGTCAGCTCGAAGCGTTCATCACGCGCTTCCGCTACCAGGCCACCAAGGCGAAGCAGGTGCAGAGCCGCATTAAGGAGCTCGAACGGATCGAGAAGATCGAGACTCCGCCCGAAGAGAAGACCATTCACTTCACCTTCCCCCAGCCCAAGCCGAGCGGCCGCATCGTGGCCGAGTTTCAGGGCGTGGCCAAGAGTTACGGCGACCATCGTGTGTTCTCCGATGCCAGCTTCTACATCGAGCGCGGCGACCGTGTGGCCCTGGTCGGCGTGAACGGCGCGGGCAAATCGACGTTGATCAAGATCCTGGCCGGCGCTGAGCCGGTCTCCGCGGGGACGTACGTTCTGGGCCACAACGCGAACCCCGATTATTTCGCGCAAGACCAGTACAAGGAACTCGACCAGGGCGCCCGCATGATCGATGACCTGGCGATGGTGGCCCCCCGCGCGACCAACACGGAGCTGCGCAGCATTCTCGGTTCGTTTCTGTTTTCCGACGACGACGTGTTCAAGCAGATCGGCGTGCTCTCGGGCGGCGAACGCAACCGCTACGCGCTGGCGCGCATGCTCATGATGCCGTCGAATTTTCTGCTGCTCGACGAGCCGACGAACCACCTCGATATGCGCGCCAAGGACGTTCTCCTCAACGCCTTGCAGGACTTCACCGGCACGGTCGTGTTCGTTTCGCACGACCGGTATTTCATCGACAAGCTGGCCACCCGGATCTTCGAAGTCGAAGAAGGCCGCGTGACGGTGTTCCCGGGTAATTACGAAGACTATCTGTGGCGCAAGAGCGGCGGCGCTCCCGCCCCGGCGCCGGCGGAGGAGAAGCCCGAGGCCGTGACCGCTGCTCCGCCGCCGGCAGCCGACCCGGCGGGCGTCAGGCGGCTCAATCCGATCAAGCTGCGGCAGATGAAGGAGCGGCGCAGTTCGATCGAGGACGAGGTGACCAAGCTCGAGGCCGAGATCGCCGATTACGAGGCGGCGTTATCGAATTTCGTCAGCGTCGAAGAGACCGCGCGCGTCTCCGCCCTGCTGGACGCCCGCCGCGCGGAACTGGAAGCGCTGATGAATGAATGGGAAGAGGTCGCGCAGACGATCGAGGCGAATACGTAGACGGCGCCACCTGACCCGCGTCCGCGTGATATAAAGATCCCATCATGAACTGGACCCGGCGGTCGTTCTGTAAAGCTCTCGCCTCGGCCGCAACCGTGCCTGCCCCTCTCGCCGGCGCGCCGGCTTCCCTGCCGAACATCGTTTACGTGCTGGCGGACGATCTCGGCTGGGGCGATCTCGACTGTTACAATCGCGACTCCGCCATACCCACCCCACACGCCAATCGTCTCGCCACGCAAGGCGTGCGTTTCACCGACATGCACTCCCCGTCGGCCGTGTGCACGCCGACGCGGTATGGCGTCCTCACCGGACGCTACTGCTGGCGTTCCCGCCTCAAGAAGGGCGTGCTCGAAGGCTATTCCCCGAGCCTGATCGAGCCCGGGCGGCTGACCGTGCCCGCGATGCTCCGCCAACATGGCTATTACACCGCCGGCGTCGGCAAGTGGCACCTCGGCCTCGGCGACCGCGAAA
>CAZSQK010000205.1:0-6204 GCA_964608645.1 uncultured Solibacteraceae bacterium
CTGTTTGGAAGAGAGGGGAGCTCGCCGAAACCTCGTTTTTCCGCAACCTGCTAGCAGCGCCTCTAATTCCGGGCGGCGTTGACGACCCTCCAGCACGGCAATTCGCAGCGCGACGGCCTCGGGTGAGGCGCTCGACGTCACGGCCGCGGCGGTCGCCCGATCGACCAGGTCGCGGGTCTGGACGCGGTTTCCGAGGCGGAGCAGGCGTCGTCGTGCGGCGTCTTCGCCGTCGAGGGCTCCGGCCACGTACTGGCGGATTGCGCCGGCGTAATCGCGCTTGCCTTCATAGATGGCGCCGGCCTGGTACGCGAACAGCGCCGGGTTAGAAAATCTGCGGCGTGCGGCGGTGATCCAGCGCAGCGCGTCGTCGTAGCGGAAGTAGTCCCAGTAGACGGTGGCAGCATCGAGGTAGCCATCGGCCCGCGCCGGCTGCGCCAATGGCATGCGATCCCAGAAGGTCCGGGCTCTTGCGAATCGCTCCCGATCGGCGAGGATGTCGCCCATTCGCGCAAGGACCTCGGGGTTTCGCGGATCGGCCTTCTGCTCGTGCCCGGCCAGTATCAGTGCGATCTCCGTGTTGCGGCCGTCATATGCGGCCAAGGAACGGTACAACGAGGAGGCGTGTTCGGTGAACTCGCGTCTCCCGGGATAAGCCGTCGCGAGCGCGCGAGCCGCGGGCGCAGCGGCTTCGAAGTGGGACAGCCACGCCTCGGCTTCGGCGGCGAACTGGACAGCTGCGGGATTAGCCGCCAACACTTGCTCGAATTGGCCGCTGGCGATGCCCGGATTCGCAGCGCGGACCTCGCTGAGTTCGGTGTAGAGCCGGCCCTGCTGTGACAGCCGCTCGAAGAAAAGCGACCGGAGCTGCGCGTCGTAGAACCAGTATTGGCGCAGCAGGCGGTCCGCGGCGGCCGCATCGCGGGTCTCGGGCCGGGCGTAGGCATTGAGCAGGTTGCGAACGAACACCAGGTCTTCCGGAAAGCGTTCGTGGGCGTAGACGTTCAGTTGGCGATAGAGGGCCGCGTCGGGGTGCGTCGCGGAGACGATCTCGGCGAAGTAGTGTTCCAGTTCCGCGCCGGAGAAGACCCCGATCACTCTGCGGCTCAGAGCTTCCAATTCCCCCGATTGCTTCGACCGCAGATACCACCGGGCCAGCTTGTCGTACCACGAGCGGTCGCTAAACTTGGCGATCGCCTTGGTGTAAACGTCCTCCACCTCCCGCGACATCGCGTGCTGCTCGACGAATGCCGCGAGGCGCTGGTAAAGGCCGGGATCACTCGCGTTACGGTCGATCTCGGCGCGGTAGACGGCCAGCGCGTCCATCGGCCGGTTCAGTGCGGCGAGGCGAGCGAGGTACCTATCGAGCACCTGGACGTAATCGTTGGAGCGAGCGCCGGACTGCCCACCGGCTGTCGCAGCAGCCCGAGACATCGGTACTGCGACGATCCCTTGGGGAAGCGCCTGTGGAGCATCGTCGCCCGCAAGCGGCTCGGGATTCGACGGCACAACGCCGATCGGCACGCCCGAAGCCTTTGCCGCCAGTTCCCGCAGC
Source organism: uncultured Solibacteraceae bacterium (assembly GCA_964608645.1). Classification (GTDB taxonomy): domain Bacteria; phylum Acidobacteriota; class Terriglobia; order Bryobacterales; family Bryobacteraceae; genus CAZSQK01. The sequence continues at coordinate 1,553 of CAZSQK010000205.1, forward strand.
AGCTGTTGGTACAGCGCGAATTCGTCTGCCGTCTGGCCGGCGCGCGCCAATGCGTCCGAGACCTGCATTGCGACCGGCACGCGTGCCCCGCCGTCGGGGAAGGCAGTCAGGTACTCGCGCCCGGCGCGGATCACGGAGGCGTCGTCGCCGTACGTCGCGTAGGCAGTCACGAGCGCTGCCCGCAAAGGCTCGCGGCGCGCGGACTGCGGAAAGCGCTGCTCCAATAGATCGACCAGACCGGCGCCGGCCGCGCGGTGAAAGTACGCGCCTGCTTTGGCGTTCTGTTGCTCGTACTGCCAATGGATCCCGGATCCGTTCAGCACGAGCGAGAGGATGCCGTTGAGGAAACCGGGCGAGGGGTCGACTGTCGCAATGTCTTTGTAGTAGGACAAATCGCTCGACCCGAACTGGATGGGTTGGTCAGGGGCTGTCAGCAACAGATTCGCGAGCCCGGCCACTGCATGTTCCACGTGCGGCCCAGCGGCAGGGGGCAGGCTGTACAAGGCGTAATAGAGGCGCGCGGCTTCATTCACGTCCGGCAGCCACTCGAATAGCTGCGCAGTGGTCTCCAGTTCGTCCGCGGTCCATGGCTGACGGCCCGACTCCTTGGCGATCCGGAATTGCAGCAGGACGCGCCGGGCTGCCGCCGCATTGTTCTGCGAACGGAAGTAGTGGAACAAGCGGGCGGTGGCATCCAAGTCGGCCGGATTCGCGGCGAGCGCCGTCCTCGCGCGCCCGGAGAACTCCCGCAAACTGCCCTCCTGCTCCAGCAGCTTGAAGTAGCTGTTCCGCATCCCTTCGGGCCAGAGCGGGCGGAACCCACGGTCGTAGACGGCAAGCGCGGACGCGGCGCCGTTGCGCTGGAGTTCCACGTTGGCGCGCATCCGCACGGGTTCGATCTCGTCGTGGAAGGTCCGGCCGAAGGTGTCAATCTCGACTTCGGCTGCGGCGTACTGGTGTTCGGACATCAGATGGACAATCCACCTCTTGCGCGCCTCGGGCGTCTCCGGATAGCGGGTGACCCATGCCCGGAAGATCGGGTCGGCGGTGGCGGCGGGGAGGGACTCCTCAGCGGCAACAGTTGCCATTCGCTCGAAGGCGCGCCACGCGCGCTGAGAGGTTGCGGGTTGGACGGCATCGTCCGGCGCCGCGATGGCGGCTCTCAACGCGGCGATTTCATCCAGCGCACGTCCGCGGCGATGAAAGAAGTCGGCCACTTCGAGCTGTGCGACGTAGTGATCCGCAGCATTCGCGGCGAAGGCTTTCCAGTCCGCTTCCGCGGCGACGAAGTCGAGCGCCGTTTCCGCTTCCTGAGCCCGCAGGCGGTAGAGCATCGCATCGCGTGGCGCCGCGGCGATCAACCGCGTCAGGGCCGGTCGCGCCTCTGCCGGCGGCACGAGGATTCCGACGCTGCCGCCGGGCATCGGGACGTTACGGAAGAGGGCGGCGATCGCCGGACCCGCAGCCGTGTGCTGGACCCACGGGGCGAGTTCGCCGCGGACCAGCATGCCGCCGCCAATCACCAGACCGGCGGCAATCCAAACGCGCTTACCAGACCTCAATCGCCACCTCCCCCGTGCCGACGTTGTGAGCGATGTCTTCGGCAGTTACCTGGACCGTGTACTTGCCGGGTGGTAAGCCCGTGGGCACGATCAGATCGCCTGAGTTCGCCCGGTCGGCACTGCTCCACCGCAGTGCCACCGGCATCGCCCCATACAGTCGCGCCGTGATCGTGCGGGTGTTGGATGACGCCGTCGCGAAGAGACGAACCGTCTCACCGGCGCGGACGCGGGCCTTGGCCGCGCGCGCCCGGATCGCCGGCATCTTGCTCGCGATCACGAAGCTCTTGGACTCCCGATAGACATGGCCATCCCGGTCGCGGAGGACCAGGCGGACCTGGTAGGCGCCGTCCGCCATATCCACCGGCGCGAGGAAGCGCGTCTGCCAGGTGTCTTCGTCCTTCAGATACCGCAGCGGCTTCGTGAGACCAAAGGGGAACAAGGCGATCACCGACACGATTGAGGGGTCTGCCTTCAGCCGCAGTACGGGATCCCCGGGCCGGATCACACGCGGGCGCAACAGGGCACGCGGGGCGGCCAGAAACGACGTATAGGGCGTCACGAACTTGTACTTCTTCGAGAGGCGGATGATCTCGTCGATCGCGGCGCGGTCCTCGCCCTCGCGGGCGATCTTGTCGAGCAGCGCATCGACGCGCGCCTTCGCCCACGTCCGCGGCAACTCCGGATGATCGCTTGCGGTGGCCGGTAGGGCGGCGGTGGCCGCAATACGCACCGGCTGGCCGTCGCGGATCCCCGTGACGGTGAACGCCGCTTCCCGTGCCGGCTGTTTATAGCGCCCAGCCCACGTCGCCATGGACCCGGCGAAGCGCTCGGTTTCAAGCGGGTACACCATGTCGACGTTGGCCGACGGAGCGACCGCCAGCGCCACATTCTTGAGAGGGTCCTGGCCTACTCGGTCGAGAAAGGCATTGAGCTTGAAATCGACCGGCTCGGTGGAGCCGACCCAGTCGAAGTAGCCGCCGTTCTCGGCCAGCATCTGGAGCAGCGTTACGTTGGCATCGTCGCCGACTCCGAATACGAGCGTGTGCGGACGCTGCGCGATGGGCCGTTTGCGCCACTCCGCCGCGTACCGGGCGGAGAGCCGTCCGGTTTGTACTGAGCCTTCGGTGGCGCCGCCGTCGGTGATGAGGACGATGTAATCCTCCCCAATCGCAGGCTGCGCCAGGGCCGCCGCGAGAACGCGGTCGAGATCGGTGCCGCCGCGAATGTGACTACTCCGGATGAATGCCAGCGCCTGCTCTACGTTCTGCGGGGTCGCGAGCTGCGGCTGGGGGCGAAAGGCGGCGACGTCGGAATTGAAGAGCAGCAGATTGAACCGGTCCGCCGGGCGGAGGCGCTTCAGCGTCCCCTCGCACGCCGCAAAGCTCCGCTCCAGCTTGTCCCACTGCATCGAGAGCGAGTTGTCGAAGAGCACAACGACCGTGCGCGGCGGGGCCGATGCCGCGTTGGACCTCGCTGCCGGACTCCGCAGTAGCGACTGTGCCTGAAAGAAACCGGGGCCCGTCGGTGTGTCGCGCTCGGTGATAACGCGGAGCGTGTCCGCGCCGGCGGCGTCGAGGCTATACCGAAGAGTGAAGTCCTCCTTCAACTCGACGTTGCTGCCGAAGAACTCCGCCCGGATGTGGTTCGGCGTCCGCTCCCGAATTTGCAGCGGGTACACCTTCGAGATCGTTTCGAAGTCGCGGATCGCGTGGGCGGAGACCAACTCGAACGTGATCGTGAGGTGCCCGGCCGTCTGCAAGGCGTATACATCGGGTTTGAGCGGCACGACGCACTCGGACCGATAGCGCTCGACCGCTACCGGGTGCTGATATTCCATTTCGACGCGCTTCGTTCCGAACGCCGGGATGGGCACGATGCGCGCCGTGAACTCCTGGCTCGGCAATTCGGGAGCGCCCGGTTCGCCGGCAGTCCGCTCGCCCATCTGCAACAGCCCGGGGTCGATCGCCTGTGACTTGGCCTGTTCATAGATCTCGCCGGCGCGACGGCGCTCCAGGATGACGCCGGGAATGCGTGTAACGCCATCCCAAACGGCGAAGTCGGACACCGCGGCGCCTCCCGGGAGCGCGAACTGGTACACGCCTTCCTGCACGGTCGAAGTGTGGTTTCCGAAGATCTGCCGCACCCGGACCCGCGCCGTTCCGTTGTCGATCCGGATCTCGAGCGCCATCTCGTTCAAGGAGAAGACTCCGGGCTCGGCCTGCTGCCGATTGCCGGGGATCAGCACGCCGGTGTCCGCCGATACCGCCGTCGCCCAGAGCAGCCCGGTCAACAAGGCTCGTTTCATCGAAGTGCTCCTTCCGCGATGCGCACCATCCCGTTGTCCGTCCCGATGTACACCTGCCCGTTATCCACAGCGAGCGCCGTGACGTTCCTGGAGGGCAGGCCCGTAGTCGTGCTCGTCCATCGGCCCGAGGCGATGTCGAACAGGAAGAGGCCGCGGTCGAGGCTGCCGGCGTAGACACGGCCGCCGGCGACCGTCATGGCGTTCGGGTTGACGACAAACCCGTCCTTCAGGTCTGGAAACGACCCCCACTCGCCGGAGGCGTCGAGGCGGAGCGCCGCGCCGGCATGGCCGTCTCCCTCGAGGATGCCGCGACTCTGGCGATCGTCGATAACGGAACCCTCCTCGCCCTCGATACGGCCCTTGCCGATTTGGCAAAGGCCGCACCCCGCCCGGCGCAAATTGTCGAATTGCGATACTTCGGCGGTCTCACGCTAGACGAGATTGCGGGGCTCCTGGGAATTTCGGAGCGAACCGCCAAGCGAGAGTGGCAGATGGCAAAGGCCTGGCTCTATTCCGAAATTCGGCGCGACTGACCCGGGCGACCCAAAAAGGAGTGAGCTGCTCTAAATGACACTGCCGATGCTTCCTTATCGGGTCAAGAGAATTGGATCTCGAACGGGACGAGAGGCGCGTTTGGGGCGTTTGCAGTCCCCCGCAACCAAATCCCTCCTGATCAATAATTTCCAAGCATATCCGAAAAGCTAACGAAAGCAGTCCAGGGCGGACCTACCCCGACTTTCGCACTTCAAGGGTATTTTCGGTCTTCGGGCCAGAAAATTCCTTTT
>CAZSQK010000206.1:0-6187 GCA_964608645.1 uncultured Solibacteraceae bacterium
GTCCAGCATCCAGCACTCGTCGGGCTGCAGAATGTTCCCGAACATGCCGCGGCGGCTGCGGATCTTCTGAATCATCTCGTGGCTCTTCGTAATGGCCACTCCCGCCACCATATCGCTGAAGCCGGAGAGGTACTTGGTCGCGGAGTAGAGGCAGATGTCCGCGCCGAGTTGCAGCGGGTGCTGGAACGTCGGCCCGAGGAAAGTATTGTCGACCATGATGACCGGCCGGTCCGGCCGCCGCAGCGCCGTCTCGGCAGCGCGCTCGATGTCGGTCATGATGAGCGTCGGATTGGCGGGCGTCTCCAGGTATACGATGCAGCAGTTCTCCGCCGACCGGATGGCCTCGTCGATGGCCGCGCCATCGCCCGACGGCACGGCGATCCCGCACACCCCGAACGGCTCCATAAAGGTGTGGATGAGGCCCGTCGTGCCCCCATACAGCGGTGTCGTGTAGACGATGGTGCTGTCCGGCCGCGCGAATGCGAAAAATGCCGTCATGATTGCCGCCATGCCCGAGTTGAAGACCGCCGCCTCTCGGCCCCCCGCTTCGAGCGGCACGATCTGGTCTTCCAGAATCTCGGCGTTCGGATGCGAGAAGCGCGAATAGATGAGGTCGGCGCGCTCACCCTCCGCGGGCTTCACCTTGCCGGTTGTAATCGCAAACGCATGCTCCGCCGCCTCCGGGCTCGCAAACACGTAGGTCGAACTGCGAAAGACCGCCGGACGCGCCGATCCGAAGGACAAACTGGGGTCGAACCCCCGTGTCAGAACCGCCGTGCGCGGGCGCAAGTCGGAATGAGAGTCGTTAGGCATGAAGCCCTCCACCCGCAGTGTAACCCGAGTCCGCGGCGGATGCACATCGCCAAGGTGGTGCTCATGTGCGGCCTACAACCCGAATCGGGGACAGACGACCGTCCGGTTCCGAACGGCGCGGTGCGGAAATGAACGCGCCGGTTTCCATAAGGCCTTCCGATTCAAGAACTGGTCGCGGCCCTGGTCATGCACTCCGAAATTGGCTATGGCATTCTGGACGGACTTCACGTACGCCGTGCGCCTCCTGCGCCGCAATCCCGGTTTCACGGGCATCGCGACGGCCACTCTCGCGCTTGGCATCGGCGGCGCCACGTCCATCTTCAGCCTCGTCGATTCCGTCCTTCTACGGCCGCTGCCCTATTCGAATCCTCGTCAACTCGTCACCATCAAGGACGACCTGCGCGGACTCAACCTGAAGAACGTAGGGATGTCGCAACCCGAGTTCGAAGATCTCCGCGACCGTTCCGGCGTCTTCACCGGCCTTTCCGCCACATGGCCGGTCAGCGCGAATCTGACCGGGGGTGAGCGTCCGGAGCGTGTCGAAGCCGTGGCCGTCGGCCCGGATTACTTCGCCATGCTCGGCGCAAGCCCGCAGCTTGGCCGGGTTTTCGGGCCGCAGGACCGGGCCGCGGGATTCGCCGAGGCCGCTGTGTTGAGCGACGGCCTGTGGCGCCGTCTTTACGGCGGCGATCCGCAAGTCCTCGGCCGGCAGATCCGGCTCGACACCGATCTCTACACCGTCGTAGGCGTGATGCCGCGAGCGTTCCGCCATCCGGGTCCCACGCTGGAGAATCCGGTCGAGGTCTGGATCACAGCCGGCTTCACCGCGGCGCCGTTCCCGGTTCCACCCAATCGCGCCGTCCGGATGCTGCCCGGCGCAATCGGCCGCCTGCAGCCGGGCCTCAGCATCGCGCAGGCGCAGCAGAAGATCGACGCGTTTACCGCGTCCCTTGCGGCGCAGTACCCGCGCGACTATCCGCCCACGGTGCGATGGAGCGCGCGTCTGACCGGGCTCCAGGCCGATCTCACGGGCAACGTGCGGGTCACGTTGTTAGTGGTCTTCGGCGCTGTGCTGTGCGTGCTGCTGATTTGCTGCGTGAGCATCGCGAACCTGGTCATCGCCAAGGCCAGCAGCCGCCGCCGCGAGATGGCGGTGCGGCGCGCCATGGGCGCACCGTGGAGCGATCTCTTACGGCAGTTCGTCACCGGGAGCGTGCTGGTTTCTGTGATCGGAGGCCTCGCTGGATGGGCTCTCGCGGCCTTCATCGCGCCGTGGCTCCCTCGCGTTGTGCCGATGGAGTTGCCTGTCGGCGAGATCGCGGTGAACGGCCCGGTGCTCTGGTTTGCGCTGGCGATCACGCTTACCACCGGCGTGCTGTTCGGCCTCGCGCCCGTGATTCCCATGATGCGCATGGATATCGTGAACAGCCTCAGGGAGGGCAGCCGGGGATCCACCACGGGTGGAGCGCACGCGCGCGTGCGCTCCGTTCTGGTGGCCTGCGAAATCGCATTTTGCCTGATCCTCATGGCTGGCGGGGGGCTGCTGCTGCACAGTTTCTGGAACCTGATGCGCGTCAACCCGGGCTTCGATCCGCAACATGTGGTGGTGGCCAGCCTGTGGCTCCCCGTGCCCAACGACCCCTCTCAGTTCAAGTATGGACGTCCCGACGCCAGGCGCGCGTTCATGCGAGAGGTGCTGCGGCGCGCGCGCGCCCTGCCGGGCGTGGAAGGGGCGGCCATCGGCGTGGGAAACAGCACGCCGCTGGCGGGCTTCAATTCCACCCCATTCGTGCCCGAGGGCTCCGCCGCGTCTCCTGGGGAACTGCCCGTCGCGCAGGTCACCGCGGTCACTCCGGATTTCTTCCGCGTGCTTGGGATGCGCCTGCTGAGAGGCCGCGTGTTCACGGAATCGGACGACGGCGCGAATCTGGTCGCTGTTGTCGATGAGACGCTGGCGCGGCGCGTATGGCCAGGCCAGGAGGCGGTCGGCAAGCGAATCGGCACGGGCCGCGGTCCGCAGTGGGCCACGATTGTGGGAGTGGTAGGCGCCGTGAAGACCGACGCGTTCGACGCGCCCGACGCGCCCCATCTCTATTTCGCGGCGCACCAGCGAAGCAACGTCGCCATGACCGTATTTCTGCGAACCGCCGCCAACCCCGCCGGTCTCACGGAAGCCCTGCGGCGGGAGGTCCAGGCGGTCGACCCCGACCTCCCGGTGTTCGGCGCGCGCACCATGCAGGAAGTGGTCGCCCGGTCCCTCGCGCAGCGCCGCTTCCAACTGCAGATGATCGCCGCGTTTGCCGGCATCGCGCTCCTGCTGGCCGCTCTTGGCATCTATGGCGTCACCGCGTTCTGGGTGAATCAGCGGAGGCAGGAGATCGGCATTCGAATCGCCCTGGGCGCCGGCGGCGGCGCCGTGGTTCGCATGGTCCTCCGGCAGGGCATGGTTCTGACGGGATGGGGCGTGCTGGCCGGTTTTGCCGGCGCCTTGCCCCTCAGCCGCCTTCTTCGGAACCTCCTGTTCGGCGCGACGTTCTTCGATCCCGCCACCTTCGCGGCCATCGCCGCCGTGATTCTCGCGGCCGCCCTGGTGGCCTGCTATCTGCCCGCCCGCCGCGCCACCAGGGTGGACCCCATGAACGCGCTGCGCTCGGAATGAGACCCGCGTAGCCGGACTCATCTATCATCGAGGTATGCGCGGAAAATGGCTCTTGCTCGCGGGCTTCGCCGTGATTGCTGGCGTCGGCGCGGGGGCTCTCTCCCATCGTCTCCGCAAAGCCCCGCCGCCGGTCCCGTCGCGCGCCTCTTCTGCCGTCCTGAAGCTGAACGAGATCACCATTTCCGGCGTCATCCGCCCCCAGCACGTGACCGGAGTCGGCGCGGCCATTGAGGGCAATATCGAGGCGTTCCTCGCCGATGTCGGCGACGAGGTGTTCGAAGGCCAGGTTCTGGCGCGGGTCGGCTCCGCCGGATTGGAGACTTCGCGCGAGCAGGCGTCCGCCGCCGTGGAACAGGGACAGCAACAGGTCGCCGCCGCCGAGACCGCCATCGGAAATGCGCGCATGGAGTCATCCCGCGCGGATGCCGACCTGCAACGCGCGCGCCTCCAGGTGGACCGCGCGCAGAAAGTCCTGGAACGCCAGACTACGCTGCACAAGGCGGGTGCGACTCCAAAATTGAAATACGAGGCCGCCGTCCAGGAATTCGAGGCCGCCGTGAAGGACTTCGAAGTCATGGACAAGGCGGCCCGCGGGGCGCACGACGGGGTTCAAGCAGCAACTGCGAAACTCACGGCCGCGAAGAAATATCTCGCGGAAAAGAGCGAGGAGTTGGACGACGCGCAGGGCGCTTTTGAATCCGCCGAAGTCCGCGCGCCCGTCGCCGGCGTCATCGTCGGCCGCAAGGGCGAGCCGGGCAAGTCCGCGCGCGATTTCGGCGACAAGTTATTCGAGATCGCCACCGACCTGTTCACGCTCGACGTGGTCGCCGATCCGAAGGCCGACGACCTCAAGCGCATCCATCCCGGCCAGCAGGCGCTCGTACTCGTGCTCGACCTCCAGAGCGCCGGCATGCCCGGCATGGTCAAGGAGATCAAGGAGCCCGAAGTCATCGTCGAATTCAACAGCTCCGTGCCCGCGATCAAGCCCGGAATGCGCGCCGATGTCCGTCTGAAGCTGGACTAGCGCCTGGCTGGCGCAGGACTGGCGCGTCTCCATCGCCCGCCGTGCTGCACGCTACAATAGCCGTTCGGAAAACGCTATGGAATTCCTTGCCGCCAGCCTTCTGGAACTGATCACCCAGACCTCCACGAATCTCCCACCCGACGTGCGCGCCGCGATGGCCGTCGCCGCCAGTGACGAAACGCCCGGGACGCAATCCTCGCAAGCGCTCGACATCATCCTCTCCAACGTCGACATGGCGGTCGATGACGAAGGCCCGATTTGCCAGGACACGGGCATGCCGACCTTCTTTGTCCACACGCCGGTCGGCGTCAACCAGATCCGCCTCCGCAAGGCGATCCTGGAAGCGGTGGCGGAGGCGACCCGCCGCGGCAAGCTGCGGCCGAACTCGGTCGATTCGATCACCGGGAAGAATAGCGGAAATAATCTCGGCGAGGAGACGCCGGTCGTTCATTTCGAGCAGTGGGAGGAGGAGGCGATCGAGGTCAGACTGATCCTCAAGGGTGGCGGCTGCGAAAACAAGAACATTCAGTATTCGGTGCCCTGCACCCTCGACCACCTGGGCCGCGCCGATCGCAATCTCGAGGGCGTGCGCAAGTGCATCCTGCACGCGGTGTGGCAGGCGCAGGGACAGGGCTGCGCGCCGGGCGCGCTCGGCGTCTGTATCGGCAGCGATCGCGCGCACGGCTACGAACTGGCCAAGCGTCAGCTCCTCCGCACGCTCGACGACGTCAATCCGCACCCTGCGCTGGCGAAGCTGGAGTCCGAGATTATGGACGAAGCCAACCGCCTCGGCGTCGGCGCCATGGGATTCGGCGGCAAGGCGTCGCTGATCGGGTGCAAGATTGTCGCTGCGAATCGTCTGCCCGCGAGTTTCTTCGTTTCCGTGGCGTATGACTGCTGGGCGTTCCGCCGGCTTGGTGTCCGCCTGGATGCCGGGAGCGGCGCGATCACCGAATGGTTATATCGCGATCCATCGCGCCCGATCGAGCGTATGGCCCGCGGCGAGGGTTTTCCGCTGACCGGCCGCGAGGTGATCCTGACGCCGCCGTTGACGGAAGCGCAGATGCGCGCGCTGCACGTCGGCGACGTGGTGTTGATCAACGGCGACGTGTTCACCGGCCGCGACAACGTCCACGCGCACCTGATGAAGAACCCGCCCCCTGTCGACCTGAATGGCGCCGCGTTGTACCACTGCGGTCCCGTGATGTTGAAGGAAGGCGAGAAGTGGAGCGTGAAGGCCGCCGGTCCGACGACGAGCATCCGCGAGGAACCCTACCAGGCGGACGTGATCAAGCGGTACGGCGTCCGCGCGGTGATTGGGAAAGGCGGAATGGGCGCGAAGACGCTGGCGGCGCTGAAAGAGTGCGGCGCGGTGTATCTGAACGGAATCGGCGGCGCGGCGCAGTATTACGCGCGGACGATGGAAGAGGTGAAGGGCGTCCACCTGCTGGAATTCGGCGTGCCGGAAGCGATGTGGCACATCCGCGTGAAGAACTTCGCGGCGATCGTCACGATGGACGCGCACGGAAACAGTTTGCACGCGGAGGTCGAGAAGGCGACCGGAGAATCGCTGGCCGCGTTGCAGAACGCGTAAGGCGATTGGTACACTGAAGTTTCCCCGGCCAGGTAGCTCAGCTGGTAGAGCGCAGCCCTGAAAAGGCTGGCGTCGGCGGTTCGATTCCGTCCCTGGC
>CAZSQK010000207.1:0-6126 GCA_964608645.1 uncultured Solibacteraceae bacterium
CGAGCATTGCGCTCAGGACGGAGCGAAGATCTGTCCCGGGCTGACCGCCGGCCCCATGCAGGCCTGCCTCGCGGCGAATGTCTCTGCTGTATCGGCGGCATGCAAAGCCGACCTCGACGCGAATCCGCTGGAATTCGGAGATACCCCGTCCTGCTATCGTTCGCCCATTTGCGGAAACCGTATTACCGGCGCCGTCGGCGGTGGCAAGGGCCGTATCGAGTGGGTGCCCACCTTAAAATACACTCCCAGTTACCCATTCAAGGAATTGATTAAAGGCACTGGCGGCATGGTATCGGTCGCCATCGATTCGAAAGACAATCTCTGGGCCCTGCAGCGCAACCAGGCAGGCCAGCCGCAGTTGTTCAAGTTCAGTCCCGACCACAAACTTCTCCTCTCCATCGGCGACGACGTGATCACTCACCACGTCAAAGCGCACGGCATCAAGGTAGACCCCCAGGACAACGTCTGGATCTGCGATGAGGCCGCCGGCACCGTCAAGGAGATCAGCCCTGAAGGTAAGGTCCTGAAGACATTGGGAGAGAGAGGGCACCGCGGAGATTGGGACGAAGCCAAGGGGCAGAGGCTCCTCTGGGAGCCGGTGATGGTGGATTTTCTGCCGAACGGCGACATGTTCATCTTCGAAGGCCACGCCAACGAAAGCCCCAACGATGTGGACGCGCCCGATGCGACCAACCACATCGGCGTGGCCCGCGTGATTCACCTCGATAAGAACCAGAACTTCATCAACCAGTGGTACGGCAATGCCGGCGGGCCCGGAAAATTCGACAGCGCGCACGGGAGTGCGGTGGACCCCCAGACCGGCATCGTCTGGATCGGCGACCGCGAGCAATACCGGATCGTCCAATACACTTCGGACGGCAAGTTTCTCCGGACCATTCAGATGAAAAACCTGGTCTGCTCGATCTACTTCGACCGGTTCGGCAATGTGTGGTCGGGAACCGGTCTGGATGGCCAACTCACCAAGCTGGACCGCGACGGCAACGTAATCGGCGCATTGGGAATTTCGGGCCGGGGCGACGGAGGTTGGGGCGAATCGAGCTACCTGACGATGGATTCGAAAGGCGTCATTTACTCGGGCGATACCGTTATGCCGCGAATTACGATGTGGACACCGTCAAACCAGGTGTTTACGGGGACGGCAACCGCAGCCAGGCCCTAAGTTTGCGCAGACCAACGCACGCGTTGGAGCCCGACTGCCGTAAACCGGATCACGCCAAAGGTGGGCGAGCATTCACCATCGTGAAACGCTTTGCCAGGCTTTCGCAGCGTCATGCTACCTCGGCCATGTGACATACTTTTTGAAATAGCCGCTCGCAGAGCGACGCGCGTGCGGCTAAGAACCGAACAATCCATTGCGCCGGATGATGACGCTGCTCCGGTGCGAAGCTGCCAGGAGTTTTGACGATGTTTGTAAATGCGAATAGACGGTCGCGCTTTCGGCTGATCGTGGTATTGGCGGCGACAATCGCGGCCGTATTGACTATCCGGGCGCAGTCGTCGAACGATAAGTGGTGGCCGGGGTACGGCAATGGCCCGGATAATTCGCGCTACTTCGCGTCAAAGCAGATCACCAAATCCAACGTGACGCAGCTTCAGGTCGCTTGGACGTACCCTTACAGCGACAGCGGCGGATATCCGATCGCGGTTCGTGGGGCCGTGTACGGCCGCGGCCGCAACGGCTCGCTCGTTGCCGTGAACGCAAAAACCGGCAAGGAGATGTGGGTCCGCGAAAACATGACCGGCATGAGCACCCGAGGCGTCATGTACTGGGAGAGCCGCGACGGCCGCGACCAGCGGATCATCTTCCCGATGAGCAATCTCCTTCAGGAACTGGATGCAAGAACGGGCAAGTCGATCCTGTCCTTTGGCGACAATGGCATTGTCGATTTGCGCGTCGGCATTGACGGCCGCGATCCGGCCAGTATCGGCAATATCCAATCCAACACTCCGGGCAAGGTCTTCGAGAATCTCGTGATTGTCGGCAGCGCGACGGGCGAAGGCTATATGTCGCCGCCCGGAGACATCCGCGCCTACGACGTCCTGAGCGGGAAGCTGGTCTGGACCTTCCACACTGTCCCGCACCCAGGCGAATTCGGATACGACACCTGGCCCAAGGACGCGTACAAGTACGTCGGCGGCAACAACAACTGGGGCGAGATGACAGTCGACACCAAACTTGGACTCGTCTACGTTCCTCTCGGCTCCCCAACCTACGACTTCTACGGCGTTGACCGGATTGGGGCCAACCTGTTCGGCACCTCGGTCGTGGCCCTCGACGCGCGCACCGGCAAACGCCGCTGGCATTTCCAATTTGTGCATCACGACCTTTGGGATATGGACCCCAGCGCGGCGCCAGCCCTCACCACGATCCGCGTCAACGGGCGCAACCGCGATGTGGTCGCGCTGACGTGCAAGACCGGCTGGCTGTACGTGCTCGATCGTGCTACGGGCGAACCCATCTGGCCGATCGAAGAGCGCCCGTTCCCGAAAAGTGAGATGCCGGGCGAACAGAGCTGGCCGACGCAGCCGATCCCAACCAAGCCTGAGCCCTATATCCGGCACACGTTCACTGTCGAAGACATCAGCCCGTATATCCCCGCCGAAGAGGCCGAAGCGCTCAAGAAGAAGCTGTTGGCGGCCACCAACAAGGGCGTCTTCACGCCGATCAGCTACCAGGATACGGTGCACGTGCCAACGAGCAACGGGGGAACGCTGTTTGGCGGTACAGCGGCCGAACCGAGCCGCGGCGCGGTCTACATCATCGCCCATGACAATCCCGGAATTCTTCACCTGGTCAAGCCGGGCGACACTGCTGGCCGCCGTGGCGGCGCCGGATTCGGGCTGGCCGCCGGGCAGGCAGTCTACCAGGCAAACTGCCAGTCGTGTCATGGGCCGGACCGTCTCGGAACGGGGGCTGGAGTGCCGCTCGTTTACGCCGCGGACTCTCCGGCCAATCACATCGTCGCCGGCACGTTTCGCTTCGACGCGGCTACCGTCAGGACTGTTCTGGCTACCGGCAAGGGCCGGATGCCGGCGTTTCCGCACATTATCGAGCAAGACCTCGAAAATCTGATCACGTTTCTCACGGCGCCTCCAGGAGGACGCGGCGGGCGCGGGCCGGGCAGGGGCGGACGCGGCGGTCCCGTCAGCTCAGGAGCACCCCCAGAACTGATTGTGGGATCGGGGTCGGCCGGAAATCGGCCTGAGCCGGCCGGCGGAGGCCGGGGACGCGGCGCTCCCCCTTATCCGGAAGGCGTACCGCAGTACGACCGTCCCGTCATCAACGAGTACAACACAGTGGGCAATCGCATCAAGCCGCCGTTCACCTCGATTGTGAAATACGACCTCAACAAGCCCGGTATCCAGTGGCGAATCCCGTACGGCGACGATCCGGCGCTTGCTGCGCGCGGCATCACCGGAACCGGAACGCCGACCACCACCAACAGTCTCGTGATTACCGAATCCGGTCTCGTCTTCGGAGCCGGCGGCGATAGCACGGTCCGTGCCTGGGACAGCGACACCGGAAAGCAGCTTTGGTCGTCGCGGTTCGGCGGCGGCTTCCTCGGTTCGCTGGTGATGTACGAAATGGATGGCCGCCAGTACCTGCTGGTGCCTGCGGCGAGTTCGGCTGGTGGACGCGGCCGGGGCGGCGCTCCCGCACCCACTCCCTCCGATGCGGCTGGCCAAAGCGCGCCGCTTGGCTGGGTGGCGTACGCGCTGCCGGCGAAGTAGCAGACCGGGGATACCGTTCTGGTTGCGTCGCAATCGAATCGGAGTGACGAAGAGGGCCTCTTACTTTTTGAAGCCGAACGCGTAGATTCGCGCGTCCCAGGAGCTCAGGTAGACACCGCCGTCGGAAACGGCGAGGCTGCCATAGTGACTCCAGCTATCGATGGCGTCACCGCTCGAGTACAACTCATCTCCCGTCTGCGGATCAAGAGCATACAGAACGGCGTGCGTGGTGTCCCGGCCACCGGTATAGCGGACGCCGGCCTTTTGAGTATTGATGGCACGCCACGCGGCATCCCGTTCGTTGCCCGGGATGGCTGCTTCCTGCGGGCTGCCGCCGCGTCCGCGACCTCCGCCACGTCCACCGGCTGCTCCAATACCACCGGCTGCTCCAATACCACCAGCCGCGCCAAAACCGCCCCTGCCGCCAATAGGGCCGCGTCCACCGCCGCGACCTCCGCCGGGAACAAGGTCCGCGGCACGATCGCCGTTCGCCAGAATGAGAATCACGCCATTTGCGATCACCGCGACGCCCGGCAAATCGAGATCGGCGGAAACCCACCGCGGCGCCAGCGTCGGTTTGGCGCCGGTGCCTTCCACCGTGAAGGCCATGAGCTGTCCGTTCACCGTCGGTCCGTGAGTCTTGGGAAATAGCCCAATCGTGTCTTTCGCAGGCGGACCGTAGTAGGGCGCGAGGAGCCATCGCTTGCCCTTCTCATCCACCCACGTCGACATTACGCTCCACATGCCGTGGAAGCCGTACAACACCGGGTCGTTCGACCAGCGGGGCGATGTATAGAGCGGAGTGCGATGATCCGGACCGCCAAGATTCTTGGCGTCCATCAGATAAATAACGCCTTCCTTCGCGGTCGATGCCACCAGCGTGCGATCGTCGAAAGGAAATGAAATGGGGCTGCTCGAACCGAGATCAAGATCCCACTTGTTGAGCACATCCATATTCGCCGGAGCAAAGGAATCGACGACGGAAACATTTCTGTCCAGTTCCACCACCGAATTGCCCCATCGGCCGGAAGCCGGATCATAAGCGCCATCCGCGGTTTGCGCGACGACGCCGAAAGGAGTCTTTGTAACACCGGCTCGTCCCCACGGGCCGGAACCTTTTCCGTGACTCGTATAAAAGTGCGTCACCAGATGATCCGGATCGGCGACATCGATGCCGACGATCTGCGACGTCGCATTCTGGCAGCCCCGCGTGGTGCCGGTGTAGATCACGCCATCCACCAGATTCAGGCTGAAGTTCCGGGTAAAGGTCGGCACGATGCTCGTGGCCGGGAATCGGTCTTCGCCGTCGGTAATACTTACGCCCCGAAGCTTTCCGTCGGTCGGGAGGAAATACAGAATTCCGCTCTGCTTATCGATCACCGGCGTTGCGTTCATATTGTTCGGACAAAAAGCGTACGCGGCGGCAGCCGGGGTTGCCTTATTCGGATAGTCTCTCGACCAGAGAATGGTTCCCGCGTTCGCGTCGATCGCAAAAATCCTGTTCTGTTCGTTGGTGCCGCCGCCGACATAAAGCACCTTCTTCGGCCCCTGCTTCGTCTGCACATTGTTGATGACGAGGGGGTCGGTCATTGTGGCGTATTTGTTGATCGGATCGGTCTTCACGTCCGTCTGAAGCTTCCACAACAGCTGAAGCTTCGACACATTATCCTTCGTGATTTTGGTTTCTCCGCGAGCCCAGCCCGTGCGTTCCCCATCGTAGGCGTAAGTCGCCCAATCCGTTGTAAAAGGCCCTTTGGACAGTACCGGCGGGGCATTTGCCGGCCGGGGATTGGCGGCCAGAGCGCGGGCGATCGTGGCCAGCGTCGCGTCCACTTCCGTCTTGGGAGGCCGCGGCGTCCCCACGGGCGGCATCTGATCGGACCGCATTCGGAAAGCGATGTTATCCCAGGTGTCGCGATCGTCCATCAGCGAGGTTGTCGAGGCCAGCAGTTTCTGCATATCGACGTTCCCGGAGGGGAACCCGGTGTTGTGGCACGCGATGCAGTTCCTTTCAAGAAAGGGCCGCACAGACTGCGCGAGAGCGGAACTGGGTCCGCC
This sequence comes from uncultured Solibacteraceae bacterium, assembly GCA_964608645.1. Taxonomy (GTDB): domain Bacteria; phylum Acidobacteriota; class Terriglobia; order Bryobacterales; family Bryobacteraceae; genus CAZSQK01. The sequence goes on from CAZSQK010000207.1 coordinate 5,812, forward strand.
ATCGCCGGCGGCGGCCGGAGCCTGAGCCACCAGCTTGAAAACGCCTGTGCCGGCGGTCAGCAGAAGCGCCAAAGCGCCCGCCGTGCGGGCTGGCCGTCTGGAAGTGATGAATCTCGACATGTCAAATATTTGAACCTCCAGCATTTACGCGGCGATGAGACAGCGTTAGAACAGCATATATCAAAAGCAGACCCCTCTGGGAGCCGGATGTGCAGTGATTCCGGAGGATCTGCCGGCCAGGCTTGCCATCCGGCAACCTGGGGTTGTCACAAAAAAGTGAGAACTGGATTTGCCCGCGAATCAACGACTTAACGG
>CAZSQK010000208.1:0-6105 GCA_964608645.1 uncultured Solibacteraceae bacterium
TGCATCGCGTGATGAATCGCCTTCGCCGCCGTAACTGTTGACTTTCCCCACTGCCTCGTGCAGTTCAAGAGCCCCCGCCGGCTCCGGCTTCGCAGCACCTTGCTCTGCATGCGGTCGGCCGCGAATCCCAGTTGCGTCCTCGCCCACTCCGCCGGGTCGTCTGCCCGGCTCTCCCGGTCCCTTTGTAAGCCGCCGGTTTTCCGTTTTTCGGTTGATTGATACATCCTGATTACTACCCTACTACCGCCCTCCGTCAATTTCGGATAATCACACCTGAAAATAAATCGCTTATTACTGCATAACTCCCATGGATTCAGTGGGAACGGGCCGGCGATCATTCTTTGAAAATTCTTGTGACGGTCCCGGCTGCGGCGCCCGTCACATACGATTGCGAAAAGTCTGCTCAATGGATTCAGTTACTTGCGGACGGTGTTCGCCGCGGAGGCGGAAGTCGTATGGTAAAAGTGGAATCGGCAAGCTATGTCTTCCCCGAGAAAAATCCTGTCGTCGCGGGCCAACGGCGCCCGCTCCCGTGGGCCGGTGACCCCGCAGGGAATGGAGCGCTCCTCGCAGAACGCTCGCCGTCACGGGCTCCTCTCTAAGTGCGCCGTCCTCGAAGAGGAATCCAGGGAGGTCTTCGAATCCTTACTGGCCCAATATGAGAACCGCTTCCAGCCGGCCGATGATATCGAGTTCGGCATGATCGAGGAAATGATGTCCGCTTACTGGCGCCTCCGCCGCGCCTGGGCTATCGAAACCCGCCTGCTCGAGGACCAGATCACCGGCGCCCCGGCCGACGATGCGCTCGGCAGCATCACCGCCGCATTTTCCGCCGCCGCCGGCCCCGGCCCCCTCGCCCTTATGCACCGCTATGAAACCCGTCTCCACATGATGTATCAGCGCGCTCTCCACAACCTCTTCCTGCTGCGCGCCTCCGCCATACCAAACGAACCCAATCCCGATTTCGAACAGCCGCCCGCCCTCGCCCCCGTGGCGTCGCCGCCCGGACCCGGGCCGGCCGGTCGTGCTCCCTCCGCGGCGGGCTAAAATAGACTTTCTCCATGTGGATTGTCCAACTCGCGCTGCGCCGCCCATATACGTTCGTGATCATGTCGCTGTTGATCGTGATCCTGGGCGTCCTCGCGATTCAGCGCATGCCCACCGATATCTTTCCCGAGATCGATATCCCCGTGGTGAGCGTGATCTGGTCCTACGCGGGCGTTTCACCGGAGGAGATGGCGGATGTCGTCACCGTCCGCTCCGAGCGCGCCTACACCACGCAGGTCAACGATATCGAGCACATCGAGTCGCAGTCCCTTCCCGGCCTCGCCGTGATCCGCGTCTTCTTCCAGCCCAACGCGAAGGTCGATGCGGCCGTCGCGCAACTCTCGGCAGCCTCCCAATCCGTGCTGCGATCGCTGCCCGCCGGCATCACGCCGCCCAACATCCTTCGCTATAACGCCTCGAGCGTGCCCATCCTGCAGCTCGGCATCTCCAGCGACACGCTCCCCGAGCAACAGCTCTACGATCTCGGCTATAACTTCATTCGCACCCAGCTTTCCAACATCCAGGGCGCCAGCTTCCCGCTGCCCTACGGCGGACGTCCCCGGCAGGTCTCGGTCGACCTCAACCCCGGCGCCCTCTACGCCCAAGGCCTCGCCGCCATCGATGTCGTCACCGCCATCAACAATCAGAGCCTCATCCTCCCCTCCGGTTCGATCAAGATCGGCGCCAACGAATATCCCGTGCGCCTCAACAGCGAGCCTGAGCTCGCCGGCGCCTTCAACCGCTTGCCCGTGCGCCAGACCAATGGCACGACCGTCTATGTCGGCGACCTCGCCCACGTTCGGGATGGCTACGCCGTCCAGACCAACATCGTCCGCCATAACGGCGCCCGCGGCGCGCTCCTCACCGTCCTCAAGAACGGCGGCGCCTCGACGCTCGATATCGTCGGCCGGATCAAACGCACGCTGCCGCGCGTGCAATCGACCCTCCCCGCGTCCCTCAACCTGCGGCTCATGTTCGATCAGTCCCTGTTCGTGCGCGTCGCCATCGCCGGAGTTCTGCGCGAGGCCATTATCGCGGCAGTGCTCACCGGCCTCATGATCCTGTTGTTCCTGGGAAGCTGGCGCAGCACCATCATCGTGTGCATTTCCATCCCGCTCTCGATTCTCACCTCCCTCGCCGTCCTCAACCTGGCCGGCGAAACCATCAACGTGATGACCCTCGGCGGCCTGGCGCTCGCCGTCGGCATTCTGGTGGACGATGCCACCGTCGAAATCGAGAACATCCATCGCAACTTCGGCCTCGGCAAGCCCATCCTCCGCGCGATCGTCGAGGGCGCCATGCAGATCGCGGTTCCGGCGTTCGTCTCCACGCTGTGCATCTGCATCGTGTTCGTGCCCGTCATCTTTCTGGCCGGCGCGGCGCGCTACCTCTTCTCGCCGCTGGCGCTGGCGGTGGTGCTCGCCATGATGGCGTCGTACCTGCTCTCCCGCACGCTCGTTCCCACCATGGTGCGCTACCTCCTTGCCGGTGAGGCCGCCCGCTATCACGGCGACGAAGGCGTCCTCGAGGGCTCGGGCCGCGGCGTCTTCTTCGCCATTCACCGCGGCTTCCAGAACTGGTTTGAACGGGTCCGCAACGGCTATCGCAATCTGCTTGCCTCCGCCCTCGCCCACCGCGCGCTCGTCGCCGGCGCGTTTTTCCTGATCTGCGGAGGCTGTCTGGCGCTGACGCCTTTCCTGGGACGGGATTTCTTCCCGCAGGTGGACGCCGGTCAGATCCGTCTCCACGTGCGCGCCCCTGCGGGCACGCGTATCGAAGAGACCGAGCGCTATTTCGCCGGCGTCGAGACCGCCATCCGCCGCACCGTCCCCCGCGAAGAGCTCACCGACATCGTCGATAACATCGGCCTGCCGTACTCCGGCCTCAACATCGCCATGAGCGACACGGCGACCATCGGCCCCTTCGACGGCGAAATCCTCGTCTCCCTCCGCGAAGGCGAGCACGCTTCCACCTGGGATTACATTCGCGAGCTCCGCGTCCGCCTCAATCGCGAGTTTCCCGGCCTCACGTTCTTCTTTCAGCCCGCCGATATCGTCGGCCAGATCCTGAATTTCGGACTGCCGGCGCCCATCGACGTGCAAGTGGTCGGGCCGCCGGCCAATGCCAAGACCAACTACGCCATCGCGCGTCAGATCGAAGGGCGGTTGGCGCGCATCTCGGGCGCGGTGGACGTCCACACCCACCAGGTCGTCGACGTTCCGCAATTCCTCTTTGAGGTCGACCGGACGCGCGCCACGCAGCTCGGCCTCAGCCAGCGCGACGTTGCCAACAGCCTCCTGGTCTCCCTGTCCTCCAGCACGCAGGTCGCCCCGAACTTCTGGATCGACCCGCGAAACGGCGTGGACTACCCCATTTCTGTGATGACGCCGCAGTATCGCGTCGATTCCACCGCCGAGCTGCTGCGCACCCCCGTCCATGCCGGCGCGGCGCCCGCCTCGCAGTTGCTCATGAATGTCGGCGGCCTGCGCCGCGAGGATGTCGCGTCGGTGGTCAACCACTATAATGTGCAGCCGCTCTATGACATCTACGCCAACGTGCAGGATCGCGACCTCGGAGCGGTGGCTGGCGAGGTCGATCGCGTCCTCGCGGAGTTCACTCCCAAGCTCCCCAAGGGGAGTTTCCTGGAGACCCGCGGGCAGGTCGCGACCATGCGCAGCTCCTTCGCGGGGCTGGCGGTCGGACTCGTCTTCGCCATCGTGCTGGTCTACTTCGTAATGGTCGTCAACTTCCAGTCGTGGCTGGATCCGTTCATCATTCTGATGGCGTTGCCCGGCGCGCTCGCCGGCATCGTGCTCATGCTGTATGTCACCCAGACGACATTGAATGTGCCCTCGCTCATGGGCGCGATCATGAGCATCGGCGTGGCGACCGCCAATAGCATCCTGCTCGTGAACTTCGCCAACGACCTGCGCGAGACCGGCTCCAGCGCGGTGTCCGCCGCGCTCGAAGCCGGCTTCACGCGCCTGCGGCCGGTCGTCATGACCGCGCTTGCCATGATCGTCGGCATGCTGCCCATGGCGCTCGGGATGGGAGAGGGCGGCGAGCAGAACGCGCCGCTCGGCCGCGCCGTGATCGGCGGCCTGCTGCTCGCAACAGTTGCTACTCTGTTCTTTGTGCCCGTGGTGTACAGCGTGCTGCGCCGCACGCCGCCGCGCTTCGGCCGCAATCCGGAGATGGATTAACGTGAAGGCCCCCGCCAGACCCGTCGTCGTCTTTTTCGCGGCGCTCGCGATCGTCATCGTGTCCGCCGTGGTCGCCGGCACGCTGCCCCGCTTGGCGCGCCAGAAGGGGCTGCTGGCCGCCTCGCGGGAGCTCGCCGAACGCCGCCCGGCGGTTCTGGTCTCGCCGGCCCGGCTTGCCGATTCGGCCGGCGCCATCGACCTCCCCGGCGATCTACAGGCGATGATCGAATCCCCCATCTTCGCCCGCGCCGACGGCTACCTCAAAGCCAAGCTCGTCGACCTCGGCTGGCGCGTCACCGCCGGGCAGGCGATGGCGGAAATCGAGACTCCCGAGCTCGATCAGCAGATCAGCCAGGCCCACGCCAATCTCGAACAGGCGCAGGCCTCGATGAAGGAGTTGGAGGCGGCAATCGAGCTCGCCCGGGCCAATCTCGACCTCTCCCGCGTCACGTCCGGCCGCTGGGCGCGCCTCCAGGAGCAGGGCGTCGTTTCCAAACAGGACGCGGACACGCGCCAGGCCGATCTCGCCGTCAAGCAGGCGGAGCTGCGCAAGGCCGAAGCCGCGCTCGCCACCGCCCAGAACACCATTCACGGCAGCCAGGCGGCGCTGCGGCGGCTGGAGGAAGTGAAGTCCTTCGCCCACGTGACCGCGCCGTTCGATGGCGTAGTGACGGCGCGCCTGGTGGATATCGGGACGTTGATCAATGCGGGCTCCAAGGAGATGTTTCGCGTCGCCAAGATCGATCCGATGCGCATCTTCGTCAACGTTCCGCAAACCCACGTCTCCCTGATCTCCAAGGGACAGACGGCCGAAGTCCGCGTGCAGGAACGTCCCGGCGAGATCTTCCGCGCGTCCGTCACGGGAATCGCCAACGCGCTCGACGCGGGGTCCCGCGCCATGCTGGTGGTGCTGCAAACGCCGAACCCGGACGGGAAGCTTTACCCCGGCATGTACGCCCAGGTCCGCATCGCGACGACGCGCTCCAAACCCGCGCTGCGCATTCCGGGCGACGCCCTCGTGCTGGGAAAGACGGGCGCGCGCGTGGCTGTCGTGGGCGCGGACCAGACCGTTCACTTCCGCGGTGTGACGATCGCCCAGGACCTCGGCGCCGAAGTCGAAATCGCCGCCGGCCTGGAGCCCGGCGATCTGGTGATTTCGAACCCCACGGACGCGGTCGCGGACGGCGTGCTGGTGGAAGTAAGGACCCGGAAGTAGATCGGTTCCCGGCCGGGCGTTTCGGTGGAGCCTCGTTTTTCACGCGTTCCAGGTGATGGCGGAAATCCGCGTCAGCCCTGATTGGGCGAAGCGGCTTCAAGGCGGTCGCGATCACGTGATCGCGGAAATATCAGCCCGGCTGGAACCGGGCCGTGGTGCAAGATGCTTCAATGGGGCCGCGATCACGTGATCGCGGAAATAATGTGTGGCGGGACAACGGTGATCAGTTCAAGGCTTGCTTCAATGGGGCCGCGATCACGTGATCGCGGAAATGTCATGCGCCGCGTCAGGTAAGCTGGCGCGAATTCAAGCTTCAATGGGGCCGCGATCACGTGATCGCGGAAATTCGGGCAAGCTCGCTGAGCAGCAGGCGGCAACACTGGCTTCAATGGGGCCGCGATCACGTGATCGCGGAAATGTACAGAAAGTCCGAGTCCTGCCTGCGCAACATCGCGGCTTCAATGGGGCCGCGATCACGTGATCGCGGAAATTCGCCGAAACGTTCCAGGAGACGTCACCGTTTATCGGCGCTTCAATGGGGCCGCGATCACGTGATCGCGGAAATCTTCGTGCGGAAACTCCTCGGCGCGCGCCAGTTGATTGGCTTCAATGGGGCCGCGATCACGTGATCGCGGAAAT
>CAZSQK010000209.1:0-6089 GCA_964608645.1 uncultured Solibacteraceae bacterium
CAACCGGAATACACTACTGGCCGCGGCCGCCACGACCGGCGCCGGGGGCAACGGGCCGGGGCTGGGCGGAACGTTGGGTCGTATTGCAGCAATGTTCGCCGTGACGCGACCACGGTTCTCTGCCGTGAGCGTCGTCGTCTCGGCGAACTCCCTTGAGGGCTCGTGGACCATGAGCACGAGTTGCCGGGACTTGACGTCGGCGTCGCGGATGTCGATCAGGTTGTCCTTGTGGCCGGGCCCGACGCGAAACTTCTCGAACAGCCGTGTGCCAGCGCGGACGCGGTCGATATCCATCTGAAAAATGCCACCCATATTACCACGCAATGTTTGAGACGCCCGTGACCGTGGCGGGGCTGTCCATCACGAGACCGGAGGCACCTTGCAGAGAGAAGCCACGTGTGCCGAGGGTGTTGTACTCGTTCTGATCGAAGCTGTACAGGTACGACTTGGAGAATGCGTCGTAGATCCGATACCACGGACCGGTGCTGACGGTCGACGCCGTCGGGAACCAAACGCCATATACGAGCCAGTTGGTGCTGAGGTTGTGGTAGTCCACGGCCTGCATCCAGATGTGACGCTGGCCAGTGAAGGGAAGCAGAGAAGGTCAAGGAAGCGACGATCGTGAGCGCGTTGCCATTGCCGGTTACCGAGGACGCGCCAGCGTTCAGAGTGCACTGGCTGTTTGAGATGGTGGTGGAGGAGTTAGGCGCGGCTGCTCCCGCGACGCTGCTACCATCATCGGCGATTCGTCTGAACCGGACTACAACCCCAATTTCCCGGCGCTGTTTCCCGAAATAGGCTTCCATCCCGGATGTAACGTCTGACCATCTGAACCGAGCGATGCCCAGTCCGGTTCATAATGGACCGCTCCGAAGCTCCTGCCATTGCGGCAGCCGTTGCATGTCCGGCCCGTAGTGAATGCCCGGCGTACTTGGCCGTGTCCAATCCAGCCCGGCCAGCCAGTTTCTTCACCACACGCGCGACGTCGATTCCAGACAATCTGCCCGCCTGTACTTGCCCATGGCGACTGATGGTCCGGAACATCGGCCCGGATGTGATGCCGGTTTCGTCCATCAGGCCTTGAAGTTGGCGTACGGGACACGTGTCAGGGTTCGCGCCGTACGGTATGCCGATCTTACGGCCCACGCCGTCCGGATCGGTCTTGGATCGCCGCAGCGTAACCATCAAACCGTCCTTTCCGAACGCGCAATCCTCTACATCTAGCCCGACCAGTTCCGAACGGCGGAATGCTCCGGCGAATCCCAACAGAATTAGCGCCCGATCACGTGCGCCGATCAATCCCGCGTCCGTGGCGTCGATCATAGTGCAGATATCGTCAATCAGTGTGGGAATCTTCTGTGCCGGTGCTGTTCCCAAAGTCAGCCGAATCCCCTTCATGGTGTTCCGGACAATGGCGTGGTGGGGGGAACTTCATGGCTTGAAGCGCCGTGCGCTTCGGCGATGGCGTTCAACCGTCCTTGAATGCTGCCCGGTTTTGGGCGAAGACACGGGCTCCGGCAATCAGAGAAAGGAGAAGAGGAATCACGGGAACATTATCTATGATCGCGCGCCCGGGACGTCGCTGCATGCGCCTGCAAGCTGATGATTTCACGTTCCGATTAGATTTTGGCAACAGAGAGGTGGCCGAGCGCGGCGCCTCACCCGGAGTTACAATCGCCTGCGAGGAAGCAGAGGATATGACTCACAAACTGTGGAGCCGGCGCGACCTTCTGATAGCGCCGACGGCCGGGCTGTTGTTGCCCGCAGCTGTCCCAGGGCAACAAGCGGAGACTCCTTCGTTGATTCGCCGTCGCGCGGGCCGCGGGCTGTACCAGCCGGCCAGTAGCTCCAGTGTCGGTCTGGTAAAAGGGAGCGACCGCCGCGACAACATATATCGCTCGCTGAAGCTGATAGAAGATCAGGTATTCTCCGCGCTTGGTGATAAGCAGATCTTGATCAAGCCGAACTTCGTGCAAACCAGTGTTCCGCTCGCTGCCACGCACGCGGACGCCATCCGCGGGATTCTCGACTTCCTGGCCCCGCATTATAAGAAGGAAGTCATCATCGGCGAAGCCGCCGCCACCAAGGAAGGAACGTTCGCCGGCTACAAGAACTACGGCTATCAGAAGCTCGCCAAGGATTACAAAGTCAAGCTGGTCGACCTGAATCTCGGCGGTTATCAGTACCGCTACACCATTGGCGAGAAGAACGCGCCCGTGCCGATTCGCATCTGCTCCTCGTTCCTCGATCCGAATCTCTACATCATCTCGGCCGCGGTTTTGAAGACCCACGGATTCGCGTCGGTAACTCTGTCGCTGAAGAACATGCTCCTGGCCGCTCCCATCAATGACTACACCACCAGCGATAAGTCCCAGATGCATCGCGGTCCCCATGGCGAACTGGACGACGTCATTCACTTCAACATGTTCCATATGGCGCAAGAGGTCTTCCCGGATCTCGCCGTGATAGACGGCTTCACCGGCATGGAGGGGGATGGTCCATCGCGCGGAACACCGGTAGATTCACGCGTCGCCATCGCCAGTGCCGATCCTGTGGCCGCCGATACCCTGGGGGCTCGCGCGATGGGATTCGACGCCAGAAAGATCCTCTATCTCGCATCGATGGCCGACGCCGGTATGGGACAAGGCAACCTGGGCAAGATCAACATTCTCGGCAGTCGCTTGTCAGACTGTTCCTACCGGTTCAAGAACTCTCCCCTGCTCCATTTTTCGGCGGCTTTGGATGCGTGAGTGACATCTGCCGAGCGGCAAAACGAAAGGCTGCCGATGCGATTTGACGAGCCGTCGTGCGGTGTGATCTAGTTGTTTCCATCGAAGCGGAGGTGCTCGTCTGACCGTGAAGCAAAGCGTATTGGCAGGCGGTCTTGCGGTGGTGGCGTCTGTGTTCGCCCCAGCCCAAGTGCCTAAGCCCACCAACCCCTTGGGCAACTCTCCGGCCGTCGCTGAGGAAGGGCGGATTCTCTATAACAAGACGTGCACCGGATGTCACGGCCCGGATGGCAGTGAGGGCGATCGCGCGCCTTCGCTCGACGGCAACCGCCGATATTTCCGCGTCAGTGAAGCGGCCATCTTCGACACCGTGAAGAACGGCATCCCCGGGACCATCATGCCCGCTTCCGGGCTGCCGGATACAGATGACTGGAAGATTGTCGCGTTCGTCCGCAACGTGCGCGCGACGGCGTCGGACCTTGTGGTTCCCGGTAACCCCGAGAACGGAATGAAGGTGTTCACCGGCGCCGGAGGTTGTTCGCGGTGCCACATGATTCGCGGCCGGGGAGGCTTGATCGGACCGGACCTGTCCAGCGTGGGCGCCCAATTAAGCCTCAACAAACTGGAAGAAGTCCTCACCAAGGAAGGTCCGATACCACCCGGCTACCGTCCTCTGACCGTCACCACTCGCAGCGGCAAGACGATTTCGGGCGTGGCGCGCAACAGCGATGCTTTCTCGATTCAGTTGCTCGACGAATCGGGCAAGCTCCATCTTCTGGACACCAGCGAACTTGCCGATTCCAAATACGGAACGCGTTCGCTGATGCCGCACAACATCGACAAAGTGCTGACCAGAGATCAATATCGCGATCTGGTGGCCATGCTGGCCCGCCAGACTCGCACCGTGGTCAGGACGCAACGGCAGGGAGAAGGCGAGGTTGGGAGGTGAAGTATCCGGCAATGCGAGTCATGATTCTTTGCGCGCTGTGGGCCGCTGGCTTGGAGGCGCAGGTGTCGGACGCTCAGTTGCGCGAAGCCAATTCCGACAATTGGCTACAGTACAACGGCAGCTATGACAGCCGGCGGCACAGCGCTTTGAGCGAAGTAAATACCTCCACTATTGGCGCGCTCGTTCCGAAGTGGGTATTCCACGTTCCCGGAGCATCGCATTTGCAGACCGTTCCGATTGTGGCGGATGGCGTCATGTACGTCACCCAACCCAACGAGGTGTACGCTGTCGACGCCCGTTCCGGCCGCCAGATCTGGGAATATCATCGCGTTCCAGCGCTGCAAAAAGGGCCGAATCGCGGTGTCGCTGTGTGGGGCGACAAGGTCTACTTCACTACGCCGGATGCCTTTCTGATTGCTCTCAATGCGGCTACCGGCAACGTCATCTTTGAAACCAAGATCGCGGAGGCGAAGGATGGCTACTGGTCGCCGGCCGCGCCTCTCGTGGTCAAAGGTAAGGTGCTTGCCGGAGTGGCGCCGAGCGACCACGGTCTGAACGGATTTCTGGATGCTTACGACGGCGCCACGGGAGAACGTCTCTGGCGTTACGATCCGATTCCCAAGCCCGGACAGCCCGGCTCGGAAACATGGTCGGGCGATTCCTGGAAGACGGCCGGCGGAGCCACCTGGCTGACTGGTAGTTACGACCCGGATCTAAATCTGCTTTATTGGGGTATCGGGAACCCAGCCCCCGACTTCAATGGCGACGTCCGCCTGGGCGACAACCTGTACACAAACTCCCTGGTTGCGCTCGATCCCGATACGGGCAAGTTGAAGTGGCACTTCCAGTTCACACCGCACGACACCATGGACTGGGACGCGGTGGAGATTCCAGTTCTTGTGGATGCTCCGTACCAGGGCCAGATGCGCAAGCTAATCGCACACGCGGACCGCAATGGTTTCTACTACCTGCTCGACCGTGTAACTGGCAAGTACCTCGTCGGCACGCCTTTTATTCATTCCCTGAATTGGGCCACTGGATTGACCCCCGAGGGAAGGCCGATTCGCATACCTGGGATTGAACCCACCCTGAAGGGAACCGTGGTCTGCCCCTCCGCCATTGGCGCCGCCAACTGGCAATCGCCCGCGTACAATCCGGATACGGGTCTGTTCTATGTGGTGGCCAAAGAAGGCTGCGGATTGGCCAATAAGTCAACCGAGACGTTCCGGCCCGGCGGCTTCCAATACCGCGCGACCGGCGATGTGGACCTGCGCGACGATACCTGGAAGATTTACGTCCGGGCTCTCGATCTGACTACCGGCAAGTTGCGTTGGGAGCAGGAGCGCATCGGATCCAACGGTTTCGGCGGTGGCCTGCTCTCCACTGCGGGCGGCCTGATCTTCTCGGGCGAGCTCAACGGCGAGTTCGTCGCGCTGGAAGCTAAGACCGGAAAGATCCTGTGGCATTTCAACACCGGGCAGCAAATTACCGCGCAGCCCGTCACCTATACAGTCCAAGGAAAGCAATACGTGACCATGGCGGCTGGCGCCGATATCATCGCGTTCGCGCTGTTCGATCGCGCAGCAGGTGCGGGCAAGTGAAATACCCTGGCTTCGCGGGCTTTGTGTTGGCCGCGGGATTGACGCTTGGAACAGCGTCGGCGCAGGCCCGGTACACGGTTTCCGATGAGCCCGCCGCTGGGCCGGGGACGCCCCACGTAGTGGTTTTGCGCGATACTGTCGCCGGCGCGGAGGCTGCCGTCGCGCCTACTGAGGGCGGCGAACTGAGCAGTTACAAAGTGAAGGTCAACGGGCAATGGATCGAGTTCTTGTATCATGCCCGCGATTATTCGCCCGGCCAATCGTTTGCGGGTAAGTGCCCGTTGCTGTGGCCGGCGGTGGGTGGCCAGTTTCCGGTCGGGACGGAACCTTTGACGAGTTGCAGCCCTGGCACGTACGTGGTGGAGGGTAAGAGTTACCCCATGCCCTGCCACGGCTTCGCGCGAAATCTCCCCTGGAAGGAAATCGCGAGGTCGGCGGACTCAGCGGGCGCTCGTGTGACGGTGGAACTGACGGATTCCGAAGCTACCCTCGCGATGTATCCGTTCGCCTTCGCGCTCGATGCCACTTTCGAACTGGCATCCGGCCATCTGACGATCGACTATCGGGTGGTGTCGGGCCGGTCGAATAAGTCGGAAATGTTCTTTTCGATTGGGAACCACACCGCCTTCAATCTTCCATTTGTGAAAGGAAGCAAGCCGGAGGACATGACGCTGGAGACTGCCAGCACAGTGCAGTTGCTGCGCAATGCTAAAGGCCTCTAGGTCTCTGACCGCTTGAAAATTTTGTAAAAACCATTTTTATGTAGAATTGTTTTGGCGCATACTCGGGGTATGGGCCGTCCACCTCTGA
>CAZSQK010000210.1:0-6081 GCA_964608645.1 uncultured Solibacteraceae bacterium
GCCAGAGATGGATCTCTCAGAAAAGAGGCAAGGTCTTCACCTAGGCTGTTTTCGCAGTAGCGGTGTTGAAAGCAAACCGAATTCTCCTGCGCCTACGCCAAACCTTCGCCTTTACGTGCGAAAGCCGGGTTAAGACGGAATATCGCGTATACTAACCTATCTTCCTGTTGGGGTTGTCGTCGGCCTTCTATTTCGCCTTCTTCAACTCGGCGATCTGACCTTTCAGCGCGGCGATTTCAGCTTCCGCTGCTTCGAGGCGCGGCGCGACCTCGCGCAACGCATTGACCAATGTTGCAATGATCGTGCGGTCCATGAGCGTTCGATTGCCGTCCTTGTCGTAGTAGACCGCTTCGGGTATCGATGTCTCTATGTTCTGGGCGCTTAATCCAAAGTAAGAAGTGGACGTGTCTAGTCCCGATTGGGGAGTCCATCGATATTCGATCGGCTGGATCTTCTGAAGGTCCGCAAGGCCGCGGGTGAATCGGCCGACAATGTGCTTGAGGCGCTCATCGGAGGATACGGTAATGTTGCCGCTGGCGTCCGTGGTGAGCGTTCCAGCACCGAAGTGGGCAAAGCGAACGGTCCCCGTCGTGTGGAATTGAGCGGTCGGAGACGTCGTCCCGATGCCGACGTTTCCGGCCGCGTTCATGAAGAGGTAGCTGCCGTTGCCCGAAGTACCAGTTTTCAGCCAGAAGTTCCCGTTTTGGTCGGCGCCGAGTCCGGACCAGTTGTTTGCGCCGTAGTCGTACAGGAGGATCTTCGCATCCGTTCGCGAAGCCGCGCTCCACCCGACCGCGGGTGCGAGAGCGGCGTTGAGGGATAGGGGAGCACTGGGCGCCGGAGTTCCGATGCCGATGTTGCCCGAAGAGGTCATAACGAACTGGTGGTCAGTACTAAGACCGGTTCTGAGCCAGAAATCTCCGTTCGCGTTGGCGCCTTGGCCGGCCCAGTTGCCGCCGCCATAATCATAGAAAAGCACTCTGGAATTGCTGCCGCTCAAGGGCATCGGGCTAAAGCTCAATTGACCGGCAAGCGTTAATGGTGCGGTTGGATTCGGTGTCCCGATCCCCAGTGCTTTTGTGGCCGCATTGTAGAACAAGGAGTTGGTATCCTGCAGCGGCGTGCCATTTCCTCCGCCGAAGAGCAAACCGCCCTGTGTAAGGGCTGTCTTCAGCCCGGTAGCCGAAGTGGCGTTGCCGGACAACGTTGCCGTGATCGTTCCGGCGCTGAAATTGCCACCGCTGTCCCGGGAAACGATAGTGGAAGACGTGTTGGAACTCGTCGCGTTGGAAGTGATCGTGACTGCTCCAGTGTTTCCGTTAGTCGACAAGCCTGTTCCAGAGACGCCGAGGTACGTCACACCCCCACCGTATCCTGAAAGCACGGTTTGATACAGGGAAGCGCTGCTTCCGCCGTAGTTCGGGTCGTTGCCATAGGTGGCGGTGACGATATGGCTTCCGGCGGTCAGCGTGGAAATGGCATTCGACGAGGCGGATCCATTCGTCAGGGCAATGGGCGAGCCCAGGTTGGTGCCGTCAATGCTGAACTGGACATTGCCGGAGAGCGAAGGTGCACCCGAGCCCGTCACCGCGGCAGTGAACTGCACTAACTGCCCGGTAATGGACGGGTTAATCGATGAACTGATGCTCGTCGTCGTGAACGGCAGCGTGCCTCCGGTGCAGTTGGAGAACTTGAAACTCGCGATGCGGGTCCTCCAGTTGAACTCTCCATTGACCGGGATGTACTCATTGGTGTACCAGAAGGTGCAGTCGTCGACTGGGTCGATGGTCATGGCGCTGTAATCGCCCCAACGTGTCAACCCGCCGGTTTGCGATCCGGCGCCCTCGTGAATGCTGGCCTCGGCCTCGAGAACCCCTGCGGCATCATTGGAGACGCGTCCTGTATAGCGAACGGCGGGATATAGGCTGCTGCTCGAGACACTGTATCCTACTGCAATATCCCCGACTCTATCCATGGCAATGCTTGGCATCCAGCGGTAGTTCGCATCGGGAGCGAAGGTGCCCTGCTGGGATACCACCGGAGCCGTGCTCGGATTGTAAATCTGATACCAACGAATTCCGGTGCTGGAGCCCGCGGTCACCGAATGGGCGGCCACTATAGCCTCGTGATCGCCGAAGTTGCGATACGCGAGCCGGTGCATCAAACGATCTCCCAGCGAGTCCAGTTGTGTGGTCGTCCCGGGTTGCGGAACACACCTGCTACAGGCCGGTGTGAAGGCGGCTACGGCCAGGGTCGTGGGCCCGGTGAAGGTGGAGTTCCCCGTGGTGATAAAGTCGACGTGAAACTTGTAGAGGTTGACCGAGTTCGCGCCCAGATTCATCAGGAAGTTCGGGGCGCCGGTCGGTGGGTTCAGCGGCCCATCCAAATTGGCAGGAAGGAGGCTGGCGTAGGGCGTCAGAAAACAGACCTGAGTTGCGCCTTGGCCGAACAGCATCTTGCTACGGTCGAAGGCGCATGCCAGCCCACCCAGGAAGGTAGTCCCCGCCAAATTGAACTCATTAAAGGTCTCGTAATATGCGTCAGTCCAGATACCCATCTTGGGGTAATCCGGGAAATTCGGCTCAACGAACGCGTAACGGTAATAGGCGCCCGTGGCATCCGAAGTCGCCGAAACCGCTACGCAATGGAGTGCCGGAGAAGCCCCATTGGAATTCAAGTAATCGGAAATGGCGAACTGAGAGAGGACCCACCGATCGGCGGCACGGTCGTATACAACCGAAATATCGCCGTCATTGTCCGTTTGACAGCTTCCCCCAAAGCCCGCCCAGATCGAATTGCCCAACATTGGACCCAGCACGGCGGCTCCTGTGGCTTTATCGAACACGGCAAAGGAAGCATTGACCCACTGTACATATTGAGATTTGCCGACAGCCCCAACAGTATCGGGAGGAGCGGCGTTAAGGACAAAGGTCCCGTTCGGTCCGGAGAAGCCGTTTCCGACGCCATCGAAGTTGAGACCCGGGTTCGTGGCCACGAAAGGCACTCGAGTCGCTCCCGTCTGAATGACCGGATCTACTTGCACCGGCCCCTCGGGCAGCACGCGAGGTAGACCGACGGGCTTCGCCGTGTTTGGTTTGAAGTCGCTAGTCGGAGCAATAATAGTGCGGAGAGGTGGAGAGGTATCGTGCCTCGCGTCCTGGCCGACTGAAAGGACCTGCGAGTGTGCGGAAATGGACATCCAAATCAGCAACGCGAAACGTCTAGCATTCATGAAGTCCGCTTCTCCTTAACCTTTTGCATAGTGTATATTATTACGCAACATTTGTAATAAAGAATACCTAAGGATCGTCAGGGACAAACCGCGATCGTCCCGGAGGAGGTCAAGTTTAACCCGAACAGCACCGGCAGCCCGTCGCTGATGGCATCGCGTTTCGCACAGGGCGTTCCGGGCAAAGCCGGGCGGAGCCGGTCGCATGCCCGCAACTGAATACCGTGGGCCAGTTTGCGGAATCGTGTCTGGCCTAACCCCGCTTGCCGATGTGATCATCCGGAATTTGTTAGATCAACTGACTCCCATCCGGATGTGCAGTCACGAACGCAAAGCTGCATTACTGCTGTGTTGGCTGAACGCAGATCGCCGCCCCATCGAAACTCGCTGACCCACCAAGATCAATCGTGAGGTTGGAATAGACGGTATTGTAGGGCAAGAGTGTCTGAGTGCCTGTTGTACAACTTGGGACTGCGGCGACAGGATTCGGAATACGCAAGTTCACTTGATACAGCCCGACTTGTCCCGGCGTTAATCCGTTGAATACCGGCGCCTGAACGGGAATCAAAATCAAGGGATTCATGTAAGGCCTTGACGGTGCTGCATTGACACGGAAGTCGAACTGGAAGCGTACCGGTGATGCCAGCGGAGCGGCGGGTGTCGGACTGGCTTCTCCAGTCTTCGGCGTTGGATTGGTCAGCCCCATTCCGAAAGCCCAAATCACAATTTCTTCTCCGGGTTGCGCAGGATTATTCGCCGTGATGAGGTCGCCGTTGCCGTGCGTCACGAAGGGCACACATAGCGTTCCAGTTGCCGTGGGAATCGGCTGCGCCGCTCGTATGAACTTCGGAGATGGAAACACGTCGCATGTTTTCATGACGTGGATGTTGTCGGTCATCGGCAGCACCCGAAATGTCTGGCTCACGGTTCCGTTTTCGCTGACGGTCAATAGCACGGGCCTGCCTGCATTGTCACCGGGCGCCGCCAGGTCGTAGGGAATTTGGACCGTGATCGCGGTGATGAGGCAATCCGGCGACGGCGGAGATGGAGGCGGCGGTACAGGCGGAGCCGTATTGCAAACCGCCAACTGCTGAATGGAGAGCAAGGGCGCCGGCGTTTGATTCAACGTGACGGTGATTCCGGCCAGCGTGGTAGGCAGCGGAATGATATTGGCGTTCACCGGTGATGATGGCAGGACGGTCTTCAATCCCGTCACGAAGATCGTGGTGATCTGTCCCGGTGCCACTAGAATAATGGACGGATCGCTGTATCCGCTTCCCGCAAGCGTGGGTCCTTGGCCGTACCCAGGACAAAGACTCACGATGGTCGCACAAACGCCAATCAGAAATCTGCGGCGGCGCATGGATTCTCTCCGATGTCTGAGAATGGCCGATTGGACGGGAAGGGATCGGCCTGAAATGATTCTACCGCTTTTCATGTGCCACTCGACTTGGGCGAGTTGCACAGCTCTTCCCGCTCCCCGTCGGTCCGCTTGCGCGTCCTGCTCGCCGTGCACGCGCTGATTCGCGACTTCCCCCACTCGGCGGCGCAGCTCGGCATTCAGATATGCTCGGTTCAGATGGTGGCAGATGATTGGTTTTACAAACCCGAGTGTTCCATCGGGGTTGGCAATGATGAGCTCGAGGTCCTTTCGGTAGGTCGGACCAAACTACTGACGAAATGATTCCTGCTTCGTGCGATGCTGCTCAAGGATCGGCATGGCCGAAGGTGGGAGCGTCACGACACGAGGCTTGTCGTTCTTGGGTGCTTTGAACGTCAGAACGTCTTTGGTCTGCGTGAGCGACCGACTGATGAATGCGCGGCCATCGACGATGTCAGACCAGCGAAGCGCCATCACTTCACCACGGCGCGCGCCGGTTACGGCTGAAAGCTGCAAGATGATAGGAAGCGTCCAATGGGCTTCAGCGGCTTCCAAAAGAAGGTTCTGTTGATTGGGCGTGAATGCCACTCCTTCCTTGCGGCGAATCTTCGGAAGGGCTATTGGGTACGGGGTTGGTATCGAGGATTCCACATTTCACTCCGCGGGCGCCTGGGAACCATCGGCAAACGGTGATCGCTCCTGTCGCCCAATGGTCGGAAAGACGGATGGGGGTTATCGAGCCGGCATAGAAACCCGCCGTGGTGAGACGCCGATTAGCGTAGCGTGGAAGACCGATAACTACAAGTCCGGCCGGAAAGCCATGTATGCGGCGAATGCCCTTAAGAATGACTGGCTGAGTAAGGCGGGAACGTCGAACACGCTGACGATCAATCTACCGTAAGCGTTGGGCGCCCTTTCGCCTGCCCCACTGCGCGAGCCGGCCAGACCTGACAGCATCAATCCCCACACCCCTGGTTCCGGCACGACGTCCACTTGAAAGTTCGCTGAATTCCGGATCGTTGAAGACTCCATACCGGGAACTTGGCGCTGACTATTTCGACAAGTTGAACCCGGGACGCCCGGTCAAGCGGCTAGTCCATGCCTAGAAAGGATGGCGCTCAACGTTCAGGCTTCGCAGCAGTGCGCTCCTGACTCTTACCCCAAACATATGCGCCCTTTAGCGGGAGACGTTCTTAGGACAGGACACCTACGGCACTACCCACGCCCCCACCTGCTGTCCGGTGTATCCAAACGTTCCTTCCGCATCCTCCGGGATCAGATAAATCGTATTGCTTCCCTGAAGCCCCGCCTTGAACACCAGGTCGAGCACAAGCGTTTGGGTGTTGGCCCCAGGGGTAATGGAGACGGCATTCACTCGACACTGGCTGTTTTCCACTGTGTCGGAGGTGCCGGGCGCTATCGGCCCTAACCATGCGGTAAATGCGTCATTCATCAAATAGACACTGCTAGG
>CAZSQK010000211.1:0-5725 GCA_964608645.1 uncultured Solibacteraceae bacterium
CGCTGCCCCCGCAGCGCCGCCGGCCCCCGCAGCGCCGCCGTCGGGTGGATTTCTGGCCGCGCTGGTAGCGGCAGGTTATGGCAATCTACCGGTGGAGGAGATCGTCGCGTTGAAGAACGCCGGCGTTTCGGCGCGCTTCCTGACGGGATTGGCAGACGCGGGATGGGGTCACGTCGCCGTGCCGGATATGATCGCGCTAGTCAATCAGGGTGTCAGTAGCGAGTACCTGCGCGGCATGCGCGATGCTGGCTTAAGGGGGCTGACGCTGCGGGACGTCATTCAACTGCGGCAGTGCGGCGCGCGGCCGGAGGCGATTCGGGAAATCAACGCGTCCGGCCTCGGCCCCTACGGCCTGCATGATTTCATCCAGTTCACGAATCACGGCGTTCGTCCCGATTTGTTCCGCGCCTTTAAGGACGCGGGCTGGAAGAACCTGGCCGCGAGCGAGATCATCGCCGCACATCAGGCGGGGATCCGCGGGAAGGACCTGCTGGATGCGCGGCAATACGGATCGAACCTCACCTTGGCCCAGATCATTCGCCTGAAACAGGCGGGAGTATTCTAATGGATCGCAAGACGTCGGGCATGCTGGTTGTCGGGGGCGCCGTTCTGTTGGCGGCATTGCTGGCCACGGGACAGGACGTGCGGCAGGAATGGAAGCTTTCGCGCGGCAGCGGCGACAGAGTCCGCTTCAGCATCGAGCGATGGAAGCCCGGCAGCCACTCCTCAACCAGCACGGACGTGCCGCTCGACCGGTTCCGCGGCTTCTCCCCGGCGTTATTCGAGCGCGGCGGCGCCGCGAAGTTCGAATACGTGCAGGACGCGGGCCGTCTGCTCTGCCAGGGCAGTTTCTCGTGGGGAAGCGGCTCCGGAACGTTCACTTTCGCGCCGGAGCCGGATTTCGTGGCGGCGCTGCAGAAGCTCGGGTATGCGACGCCGGACGAAGACCAGATCTTCAGCATGATGCTGATGGGCGTGGGAATCGATTTCGCGCGCAGCGTCCGGGACGCGGGTCTGCACGCCACGACGGAGCAGTTGCTCCAATTGCGGATACACGGGTTGACGGCCGAGTATATCCGCGAGACTGAGCGGACGGGATATCACAGGCTCAGCGCCGACGACTATGTTCAATTGAAGATCCATGGTGTGACACCGGAATTTCTGCTCGATCTGAAGGCCGCAGGATACGAACTCGGGGCGGCACAGGTGGTGGAGTTGCGGATCCATGGAGTCAGCTCGGACTTTCTCCGCGACCTCAAAGCTTACGGCTTGCAGCCCAGGGCGTCCGACATGGTGCAGCTCAAGATCCACGGTGTGAGCGCGGACTACCTCAAGGGCCTGAAAGACGCCGGTTATGGCGACTTGGCGACGGATCGGATCACGGAGCTGCGCATCCACGGCGTCGGCACGGATTTCATCCGCGACGCGAAGGCGCTCGGCTACGACTTCACCACGCAGGAGCTGGTGGCGCTGCGGATTCACGGGGTCGACGGCGCGTATCTGCGGCGCTTGCGCGACTCCGGGATGCGGAACCTGAACGCCGCGCAGATCGAGAAGCTGAAAATCCACGGCGTGGATTGAGGGCGCTACTTTAGCCTGGCGGTTGCTGAAAAACGAGGGACTCGGCGAGTATGAGACCACTGATTCTGGCCTTGTTCGTATGCAGCCCGCTCCTTTCGCAGCAGGCGGAGTTCGATGTGGCTTCGATCCGGCCGGCGGGTAATGCCATTGCCAAGGCGGAGATAGAGTTCACGCCGGATGGGGGCGTGCGGGCAACGAATGTCACGCTGAAGATGCTGATTCAGATGGCGTACGACATTCGGGACGATCAGATTTCCGGCGGGCCAGGATGGACGGACTCGGAGACGTATACGGTGGCCGCGAAGGGATCGGGGGGCGGAACGATTGCGTCGAAGACGGCGTTGCAGGCGTTGCTGCGCGAGCGGTTTCATCTGGAACTGAAACGGGAGACGAATGCGGCTGCCGTGTATGTGATGGCGGTGGGTAAGAGCGGACCTAAAATCGCTTTGGCCACGGGGACAGAACGGCCCCTGATGCGGCAAACGGGACGTTGGAGCCTTCACTGTGAACGGGTAGCGATGTCCTCCCTTGCCAGATTTCTCAGCGTGCATCTGGGCAGGTCGGTCGAGGACCGCACGGGACTGGAGGGGCGCTACAATTTTGAGCTGAATTGGCGTCCGGCGGATTTATCAGACCTTAAGTTCGATGGATCGCGGAGCCCGGCGGAAGAGGAGTCGTTGGTGTGGGCGGTGCGGGACCAGCTTGGGTTGAAATTGGAGACGGAGAAGGGCGTCGGCGACCGGTATCGGATCGAGAAGGCGGAGAAGCCGGGAGAGAATTGAACAGAGTTACTTAGATGCTTGCCGGCGTCTTGATGGCGCCCTAAGCGGACTAGCGCTGCGTGATCTCCAATCTGCGCCGCGAGCCATCCCACCGCAGCAAAGCAACTCTCTCGCTCTGCAGCATCCCGGCCGCCGCCGGATCATCCACGAAGCAGACCCTCACATCCAGCCGGTGAAAGGCGTATTTCACCGCGCCCTCGATGCCCCAAGGGGCGAGGCTCGCGGGCGCCCCTGCCCAGACGAACCCATCCACCGGCGGGTTGGTCTTCGCGAATCCAACGACCGTACTCACGTATTCCCGCACCTCGTTATCCGCGGCCAATGTGGCGCGCCGCTGTACTCGCAGCCAATGGACATCCTGCGGCAGACATGCCAGAAAGAAGATTCCTACCAATACCGGATTGAGAGCTTCCGCGATCCCGGCAAAGGCGATCGCCAGTCCCACGAACGGAACGTAGCAGTAGGCCGCGACGAGCCGTCCTGGAAGAAAGAGCAGCGGAACGAAGAACAGCCCCATCATCGCCAGACCGAAATATACCCGCCGGTTTCGATGCGCCAGCATCCCGAGAGGCAGCACGAAGCCCAGGTACGGCACGAGGAAAACGAGGCCCGCGTAAAACACGCTGGTCTTTGCCAGGGCCGCAGGCGTGAATCGAAAGGTGTACTGATTGTCGTAGTTGGTATTCAGCAGCAGCCCCTGGAGCCCAAACGAGAGCGAGGCCGCAAAAAAAGGAACCAGCGGTTTCCAGCGGCGTTTCCCAAACCAGATTTCGTAACAGGCCAGCACTAGCGGGACCATCACCGCCACTTCCTTGGCCTTGTACGCCAGCCAGAAGGATACGAAGCTCAACACCAAACGTTGCTGCGTATAGAGCAGCAAGCTCAACAGGCAGAACGTTCCACACAAGAGGTCGAAGACGAACATGGGTTTCCAGACCACGTCGAACAGGGCCATGTGGAACGTAAACAATACAGCCCCCGCTCCGGCCGCCAGCGGGCCCGCTCCCAGCCGGCGCGCCAACAGCCAGATCATCCACACATTCAGAAGGTGGAACAGGTGAATCACCGCCACGTACTTCGGAAAATCCAAACCGAAGAAGCGTTCCGCCTCGTAGAAGTAGAAGAATCCCGTGGGCCGAAAGTTGTTTACCTGGAACAGCGGCGTCATCGTGGCTTTCAGGTACTCGATGGCGGGAGCGTACCCGATCCAACTCAGGTTGCCGAGATCGTCGTCATGAAAGTAGCCCCGGTAGGCGCCTCGGTTCGCGGCCAGAAACAGCGCCGCCAGCGCCGTAAACAGGAGCAACCCCATCCTTTTCGACATGGACACACCATTATAAGTGTGTGAAAAACTTCGGGCTCGCCGACTCCAATAGTGGGGTGCGCGATGTTCGAGTATGCCGTCCGGCGCGACTGGATGGTCGCCTTTCGGTCCGAAGGGTGAACTGCGGGGCGCCTATTCCTCAAACCGGGCAAGCCGTGTGCCACCGTCCTGTAGCGACACCGAAGTTGCCGCGAGGACCCACGCCAGCGGTACGGCCAACGGAGTCCTCCCTCGTTCGGAATAGACCAGATAGAAACCTCTGCCGAGGCGTCCTTCCGCTAAGTCCGTGGCCGTTACGTGACTGGGCATCGTTTTCCCATAACGCCACTTTCCTGGAAGTTGCTCCCTCAGGCTGCGATGCAGATTATGAAACCGACTGACGAAGGCAATAGACTGGAGAGTGTGGAGGTGTTGATATGCAGCTTAGCGGAATCTCCATAGCCGCATGTCTGTTTGTCGGGTCGGTGTTCGCACAGGGTGCGGAAGACGTGCTGAAATCGAAGCTCACGGGCGTCCGTTATGCCCCCCTTGCTGAACAGGCGCGCATTCAGGGGGATGTTCGCCTTAATGTGAACAATGGCGTGATCACCGTTGTATCAGGACATCCTCTGCTTGCTCCTATAGCTGTTGCGAGCGCGAAGGGATTGGGACCAGTTGAGGGTGGAACGAATCTTGACCTGACCTATCACTTTGTCCTTGTCGATACCAGCAAGAGCGTGCCAACAGTGACAACCGTCAACAGGGGAAATGCGTTCGAGAGGGCGATATTGCGAGTGCTTGGCCTCAAGACGAAAAAGGTGGTTCATGGCTACCGATGCGAAGAAGGCGATGCGCCCGCAAGCGATGTAAAAGTAAACGCTGCTGCCATCGAAGTTTGGATTTACGGGAGGACACACTGCCTTCAGACCAACACAGCGACGCTCGTGGCTAGCGCCACTTCACGACCGTCTGCCCTCGCGCAATACTGAAAGCGTGACGTTCCGACCTGTCCTGCTGCTGTCGTGCAGCGTTCTCTTCGCGCAATCCGGTTCGGAATGGCGATCCTGTCCCGTCATTGCCACGATGCCCGCTGAGGCTACGGAGTCGATGGGTCAGCGGCAGCGGTTCGAGCTTCGGCAATGCAACGGCGAGAACATCGTCCTGACCGCGTACGAGCGGGCGAAGACCGCGCCCTCTCTTGTCTTCGACACCGGCGATGCTTACCCGCGACTCCTTGCCCACATCGAGAATGTTCTCGTATTCCAGAGCCTCGGCGGTGCGTCCGATCACCTCTACGTTTTCGTATTCAGGGCGGGCAAGCCTTCCCTTGCTCTCCGAACTGCAACGAAGGATCTCATTCAGGTCAGGCAATCGAAGCAGGCGGTTATTGTGAGCGTGCCACCCACAACGTATCCCGGACCGGACGGCAAATACCCGCCGACACCAGCGCCGAAGGAATATTCGTTCCCGGTTGGCCGCTGAGCCGACTCGCGCATTTTCCGCAAACAGGAAACTCGGGCCGGTTGCGCTCGCATTGGCTGCAACTCTTCAACTACAACCCTCGACCAACGCGATAGCGGCAAGTGTTCCCACGCGAAAAGACGTGACTTGCCGTCCGTCCGTCTCGAACACGATCCCGACGCTTGAACGGCCCGCTGGCATGTACACAGCCATCGGTTCGGTCAACAATGAACGGCGCGTTTCCAGCCAGCAGGCCGTCTCCCGCACTCCCGTAGAAGAACAGCCATCCGAAATCACGTTCCTGGGTTGTGTCACTCGAAAGCCCTCGCCTTCGAGTTGTGCGCGTACATCCTCCGCATGGATGCCGTGAACCACGATGTTGTGATGCGGGTAGTGGTCATCCAGACAGCCAATCACTTCGAGCAGATTCCCGACCCGGTCGTTTGTGTTGGCGTAGGCACAGCGGCTCACCTCAAAGAGATTCCGCTCCGACCCGTTGGCCCATACAGCATCGATACCAGGTCCATTGTGTGGGCTGTCTACGTGCGCATTTTCAGGAATTCGATCACCGATTTCAAACGAAATCGATCAGCGATTT
>CAZSQK010000212.1:0-5710 GCA_964608645.1 uncultured Solibacteraceae bacterium
GGAATTTTCTGGCCCGAAGACCGAAAATACCCTTGAAGTGCGAAAGTCGGGCTAATCCGCCATGAGAAGCAGGATCTTCATCGTCTGGGCGGTCTGCGTCACGGCGGCGTTGGGACAACCACCGCGATCGGTGCGTAAGATCACGATCATCACCGGCGCTCCCTATTCGGCGGATCAACTTCAAACCTATACGCGCACAATGCCGGATGGGACGAGCACCACCACCAGCAATGTGATCAGCCACTACGCGCGCGATTCGCAGGGACGGATGCGGACGGAAGAAGCGCTCAAATCCAGCGAATTGGGCTGGCGCATCGAGATCTTCGATCCGGTGGAGCGTGTCGCCTACTCGCTCGACGAGAAGACCAGAACGGCGCACCGCTATCCGCTGCCGCCCGGTCCGGCTGACGGCGCGCCGGCCGCGCCCTCCCGGGCGACAGTGGATAAGCTCGGCGTGCAGACGATCGATGGCGTTCTGGCGGAGGGAAAACGCACGAGTTTTGGCGCGCTCACCATCGAGACCTGGGAAGCGGCCGATCTCAAGGGTGTGACGCTAGCGTCCAAGAGCAGCAATGGATACAGCGGCCGGCTCGTGAATCTGCTTCGCGCCGAACCGGACCGCTCCCGTTTCCAGCCGCCGGCGGACTATCGGATCGTCGACGAAAAAGAGCCATTGGCAGTGACGATCCCGCCAGTCGATCAGCCCTTATAGACCTTCCAGAACACTTCCCGGAACTTCGCCATTTCCGCCTCCGTGCCGATGGTGACCCGCAGCATGTTGTCGAGCGGTGGGAACGGGCGGCCGGGCGCGACGCCGAGTTTCGGCATCGCGGTGACGAACTCGCGCGCATCGCGGCCGCAATCGACCATCATGAAGTTGGCGTGCGGCTCGATGTACTTGACGTTGCGCTCGCGCAGCCACGCGCACACATCGCGCCGTGTCTTGCCGAGAGCGGCCCGGCGGTCGCGCACGATGTTTTCCTTGTCCGCGAGCGCCGCCACGACTCCTTTGGCGCTGACGATCGGGATCACGTTGATGCGCAACGGCGCCAGCTTTTCGATGAACGCCGGTTTGGCGGCGGCAAATCCGACGCGCAGGCCGGCCATGCCGTAAATCTTCGAGAAGGTCCGTGTCACAATGACGTCCTTCCCCGCCCGGATATACGGGAGCGCCGATTTGAGATCGGGATTCTCGCCGAAGTGGATGTAGGCTTCATCCACCAGCAGGATCGTGTTGGAAGGCAGATTGGCAACGAGCCAGTCGATCTCGGCGCTCTTGACCATCGCGGCGGTCGGGTTGTTCGGATTGCACAAATAGATCAGGCCGCCTTTCGCCTTGTCCGCCTCCTCCGCGAGTTTCTTCACGTCGGCGGTGTAATCGTCGCGCAGTTTGGTCAACACCACCGGGTGGCCGAGCGAGCGGGCGAGTTCGATCGGCCCTTCGTATGCCGGCGTGACGCTGATCAGCGGCCGGGTGGGCGACGTGAAGGCGTCGACCGCCGTATGCAGCACCTCGCTCGACCCGCAGCCGAGAACGATCTGCTCCGGCGAGAGATCTTCACTCTTCGCCACGGCGCTGGTAATGGCGCCGAATTCCTGGTAGTGGTAGCGGCCGGAGGTCGGCAGGACCTCGCGCATCGCCGCCAGCGCGACCTCGGGTGGTCCGGCGGGATTCTCGTTGGCATTGAGCCACACCATATCCTTGGGAAGTCCGCCGACGGTTACGGCCGCGCGTTGCGCGTAGGCCATTTCGGGGATGAGGCGGGTGGCCGCGACAGCCACTCCGGCAAACGATCTGCGAGTCAGCATCAATGCCTCCGGTGCTGGAGAACATCATACCCCGCGCCGCGCTCACTAACCGGGGCGCCGGCCGCGCGTCCAATCACCCGTGCGCTCCGATCTCCAATATGCCCTGCGTTCCCTGTGGAAGACCCCTCGATTCTCCTTGGCGGCGATCCTGGTTCTGGCGTTGGGGATCGGCGCGACCACGGCCATGTTCAGCGTGGTCTATCACGTTTGCCTCCGGCCCTTGGCCTATCCGGAGCCGGAGCAGCTGGTGTTCGTGCAGGAGAGCAGCATCCGGCACGGCGGGATCAGCCCCACCGCCCTGGCGACATACGCGGACTGGCGCGATCAGCAGGACGTGTTTCAATCGATCGCCGCGGCGGAGGCGTGGGGCGCGTCGTTAACCGGAACGAGCCGGCCGGAGGAGATCGCGGGCCTGCGGGTGTCGACATCGCTGCTTCAGGTGCTGCGGGTCTCGCCGAAGCTCGGACGCGGATTCGAGGCGGGCGACGAACAGCGGGAGGCGGGCCGTGTCGTGCTGCTTGGCTACAGTCTGTGGCAGCGGCGGTTCGGCGGCGACGAGTCGGTTGTGGGACGGCCGATTACGTTGAACGGGGCGAGTTATCGGGTGATCGGGGTGATGCCGGCGGAGTTCCGGTTCCCGCCGTTTTGGCAGAACAAGGCCGAGTTGTGGGCGCCGCTGGTGACACCGCCGCAGCGAGCGCACGATCGCGGAGGCCGATCCCTGCGTGTCTTCGCGCGATTGAAGAATGGCGTTTCGCTGGAGCGCGCCGCGACGGAGATGAGCGCGATTGCGAGCCGCATCGAGCGCGCCTATCCTGACACCAACACCGATCGCGGCGCGCGTGTGATGCCGCTGCGCGAAGTCGTGATTGGCCCGGTGCGTCAAGCGTTGATGGTGCTGCTGGGAGCGGTGGCGTTCCTGCTGCTGATTGCCTGTGCGAACGTGGCGAACCTGCTCCTGAGCCGCGCCAGCGGACGGCGGAAGGAGATCGCGATCCGGCTGGCGCTCGGGGCCGGGCGCGCACGCCTGGTGCGGCAACTCCTGCTGGAGAGCCTGGCGCTTTCGCTGACGGGCGGTCTGCTGGGCATGGCGCTCGCCGCGTGGATGCTGACGGCGCTCGAGGCCGGCATAGCGGACGCGAGCCGCTTCACCCTGCCGCGGATTCAGGAAGCCGGTCTGGGCGGCGCGGTCCTGTTGTTCTCGCTGGCGGTGTCGACCGCAACGGGCATCCTGTTCGGGCTGGCCCCGGCGTTGCAGTTCTCGCGTCCGGACCTGCACGCGGCGCTGAAACAGGGAGGCCGGGGCAACTCGCAGGCGGGACGGACGCCCCTGCGCAGCCTTCTGGTGGCGGGCGAGATTGCCTTGTCGTTGATGCTCCTCGGTGGCGCGGGTCTGATGATGCGCAGTTTCACGCGTCTCGGCGCAGTGGACGCCGGGTTCGATCCGCGCCACGTGCTGACCATGCGTCTGATTTTGACGGGATCGCCGCATGCCGCGCCCGGCCGGCGCAACGTGTTTTACCAGCAGGCGCTGGAGAAGGTGGCCGCGGTTCCAGGAGTCGTGTCGGCGAGTGGGATCAACCACCTGCCTCTGGCGGGCGATCTGTGGACGTTCAACTTCGCGGTAGAGGGTAAGCCCGCGCCGGCGCCGTCGCAGGAGCCCTCGGCTGCGTTTCGCGTCGTCTTTCCCGGCTACTTCCGCACCATGCGGATTCCGATCGTGCGGGGCCGCGATTTCACCGCGCACGACGACGCCGGCGCCGCGCGCGTGACCATCGTCAATGAAACGCTGGCGCGCCGCTACTGGCCGGGCGAGGACCCGGCCGGCAAGCGTCTTCGCCTGGACGCCAACGGCCCGTGGTATTCCGTGATCGGCGTGGCGAAGGATGTGGAGCAGAGCGATTGGGGAGCCGCCCGCGGCAACGAATTCTACTTCTCCCCCTGGCAGAATCCGTCCGACATCCAACGCTATTTGACGGTGGTGGCGCGCACGGCGGGCGATCCCGCGCCCCTATCTCCGGCGATTCAGGGCGCGATTGCGTCGCTCGACCGGGACTTACCGATAGCCGATGTGCAGACGATGCAGCAAGTGGTGGATCGCGCCGTCTGGCAGCCTCGATTCTCGACGGCCATCCTGACTTCCTTCGCGATGCTGGCGTTGGTGTTGGCCGCGATCGGTATTTACGGCGTCATATCGTACGACGTGGCACGGCGCACGCAGGAGATCGGCATTCGGATGGCTTTGGGCGCGCGGCCGGTGGACGTCTTGCGGTCGGTCCTTTCCGAAGGCGCCCGGCTGACGGCGGCGGGGACCGCGGCCGGAATGGCGGGCGCGCTGCTCCTGACGCGGTATCTGAAAACGCTGCTCTACGAAGTGAGCCCGAACGACCCCGCCGTGTTGGGCGGAGCGGCCGCGGCGCTCGCGTTGGTGGCACTGCTGTCGATGTGGCTGCCGGCGCGCCGGGCGACGAGGGTGCACCCCATCCAGGCATTGCGCAGCGAGTGAGAAGCCATCAACTGGCGGCGGGCTTGGGTTTCGGCGGCTTGGTCTCTTTGAGCGCCTTGGCCTTTTCCAGGTACTCGCGGCGATCCACGATGTAGTGGAGCTTGAGCGAGCTTTCGCCGCCGCTGAGCCGTGCGAGCAGCATCTCCAGCGCGTCCGACGGGTTCGCCGCGTCGACTCCGGCGTGGCGCAAGTACCCCGAATTGCGCAGGCGGCCGAACAACTCGGGCAGCGTGTAACGGCCCTCCAGCGTCAAACCTCCCGCCTTCTGCGAGCGGCTCACCAGATACTGCACCAGCAGCAGCTCGTCGAACAACATGGGCGCAAGGAACAGCCGTCCCGCCTCGTGCTCCCAACCCTCAGCCAGCCTTCGCGAGCGGCGAATCGCCTGAATCTCCTTGAACTGCTCCAACCACTCCACCTTCGGATCGATGCGGCTCAGATAGTGCAGCGAGACGTCGCGAAGCCAGGCGGGATCGTCCAGATTGAAGCCGGCGCTGATCTTGTCTAGCCATTCGTAGAAGGCGTGCTGCTGAGTGGCCTTCTCTTCGAGGATGAGAAACCGGCCCTCCGTTGCCGGCAGGCTCTTGACGAGAGCGCGCCGCGCGGCGTCGGTGGACTTGCCGCTTTCGATGCGGACGACCGGCAGCCGGGCGTGCCACCGCGGCGCCGAACCGCAGTAGGGACACGCGGCCGCATCGTGAAAGTAGGGTCGTTCGAGAGCGCCGGCCTGGAGCTCCGAAACCGGAGGCTCATAACGGCGAATCTCCAGCCATGCCGCGCGCAGGGTGAGCTTGAGGTGTCGCGTGAACACGTCAAGCACGCAGGCGAGGCAGATCGATTTCTCGTATTGCGTGAGAGATTCCGGCGGCAGGCCGGAGAGATCGAGCGGCTGCGGTTTGGGAGAAGCCTTCTTTTTGGTTGGGGCAGGTTTCTTGCGGATAGCGGCGGCCTTCGTCTTGGCCGCCGCTTTTCGAACAGGCTTCGCTTTCTTTTTGGAAGCCACCGCGGGCGCTAGCCGCTCATCGAGCCGAGGAATTCGCCGTTGCTGCGCGTCTTCCCGAGCTTGTCGAGCAGGAGTTCCATGGTTTCCACGGGCGAAAGCGGATTCAGCACCTTGCGGAGAATCCACACGCGGTTGAGCTCATCTTTGGGCAGCAGCAGCTCTTCCTTCCGGGTGCCGCTTTTGTTGATGTCGATGGCCGGGAACACGCGCTTGTCCACCAGCTTGCGCTCGAGGTGGATTTCCATATTGCCGGTGCCCTTGAACTCTTCGAAGATCACCTCGTCCATACGGCTGCCGGTGTCGATCAGCGCCGTGGCGATGATGGTCAGCGAGCCGCCTTCCTCGATGTTGCGCGCCGCGCCGAAGAAGCGCTTGGGACGCTGCAACGCGTT
>CAZSQK010000213.1:0-5137 GCA_964608645.1 uncultured Solibacteraceae bacterium
GAAGGATCGGCGATTCATGTCCGCCAATTATATGACGCGCTCTCCCCAGCGTCACGTCGACGCCGCTCTGCCAGTCGGGCTTGGCATATCCCTGGCAGGTTCCGCTCACGGCGCCGCTCGAATCCGCGGTTCCGGTGGCGCATCCGCTGGGGCCGCCACTCCCGGCCGCCACGACAAGCAGTCCGTTCTGCCGGGCGATTGAACTGCTGCACAGCCCGTTGGCGGCGACGTCGACGAAGTGGTGCTGGTGGAGATTCAGCGCGCCGGGATCGGTTACATTACAGGGCAATGGACAATCGCTTCCTCCTGGCGCCGTGCCTGATGCTGGCGTCGACGGGCTTTGCGCAGCACCGGCGCGGAGTCAACGTGGCCGGCGCGGAGTTCGGACAGAGCAATCTTCCGGGAACCGTGGGACGCGACTACACCTTCAACAGCGAAAACACGTTCCGCTACTTCGCCAACAAGAAGCTCGGGCTGATCCGGCTGCCCCTGCAGTGGGAGCGGCTGCAACACACCCCGGGCGCGGCGCTCGACCCCGCCTACCTGGCCGGGGTGAAGAGCGAGGTCGCCTGGGCCAAGGCGCACGGCGCGGAGGTGATCCTCGACATCCACAACTTCGGGCGTTACAGCGCCGGCAGCGGCGGCGCGCTGCAAACATACATCATCGACAACCGGACCTCCGACGGGACGGTCAAGGTTTCCACCGCCGATCTGGCCGACCTGTGGGTCCGCCTGTCCAGCGAGTTCAAGTACGAGCGCACGGTCTATGCGTACGACCTGATGAACGAGCCGCACGACATGGGACAGGGAAACTGGAAGGCGACCTCGCAGGCCGTGTTGAACGCGATCCGGGCCAATCAGGACGACAAGCTGGTGTTGATCCCCGGCGACAGTTGGTCGAGCGCCAACCGGTGGGTGAGCGTCCACGACGCATCGGGATGGATCGAGGACCCGGCCAACAACTTCGCGTACGAGGCGCACCAGTACTTCGACAGCGACGAAAGCGGCGCGTACCGGTCCACTTATGACGCGGAGCTCGCGAGAAACCCGGATCTCGTCAATGTCGGGAAGACGCGGGTCGGGCATTTCATCGGGTGGTGCCAGAGCAATGGAGTCCGCGGCATTGTCGACGAGTACGGGATTCCATACAACGACCCGCGCTGGGCGGTGGTCCTGGAGAATTTCCTGGGCGCTTTGGACGCCGCCGGGATGGACGGCGTGTATTGGGCGGCGGGCGAATGGTGGCCGCTGACCGACCTGCTCTCGGTGCAACCCACCGCAAATTTCACGCAGGACCGGCCCCAGATGGCGACCCTCGAAGCGCACCTGGGCGGGGGATTCCTGACGGCTCTCTCGGCGGCGTCGCCGAGCGTGGCGCGCGCCGTCCCTGGGTCGCTGGTGACGGTGTACGGCGCGGGTTTCACAGACCAGACCACGCAGCAGCAAGGCGCGCCGTACCCGTTAGGGTTGGCCGATATCACGGTCACCGTGACCGATGCGTCGGGCGCCGCCGCGCCGGCCGGATTGCTGTACGTGTCGCCCGGCCAGATCAATTTGCAGATACCGGCGCAGCTTACCGCGAGGGGACGCGCCACGATCGCGGTGATGCGCGGGGGCGCGCCCGTGGCGGCGGGGACGATTCAGATCGGCGCGGCCGGACCGGCGATCTTCACGATGAACGGCGCCGGGTACGGCCTGCCCGCGGCGCAGATCGTCCGGGTCGATTCGACCGGCGCGCAGACGTGGGAGCCCATCGCCGGGCCGATCGACTTCGGCGCGGCGCCGGACCGGTTGTTTCTGGCGCTCTATGGGACGGGGGTGCGCGGATCGGTGGTCTCGGTGCAGATCGGAGGGGTCGCGATACCCGCCGTCTTCGCGCCTGCGAGCCAATACCCTGGACTGGACCAGGTGAACGTCGAGTTACCGCGGACGCTGGCGGGCGCGGGGCCGGTGGATGTGGTGGTGAGGGCCGACGGCGTGGCGGCCAATACAGTGACCATCACGGTGCGGTGATCCCTGAAGATAAGTCGAATCGATACGACCGGGTCATCGGTGCGTGCCGTCCGGGATTGGAGCGCGGCATGATGTTTGTTACTCTTTACTCCGGGGACTGACCACCAGTGCGTTACCGGAAGCGGCTATCTTATTGATCGGCTCGCTCGGTCTGTCCGGCTGCGTCGCGTCCAGCCAGTCCCCGCCGACGCGCTGGACCACGGGCTTCTGGTTCTGGGAGGGCAGTTCACTCGACCCCGCGTACTCAGGCGAAACGGTGGATGTGCTGTTCGCTCAGGTGGGAACCATAAGGTCGGAGGGTGCTCGCAGACCGGCGGCGGAACCCGCGGAGCGGTGGTTTACCTACGGAAGATGGCCGAAGCAGATGCCATCGGCTCGGGACTACTGGCTGGTCTACCGATACGAGCGACAAGGCGTGCCTGGCCTGCCGGCGGCCGCACAACTCGCCGGGGAGATCTCCAATTTGCGGGCAGAGGCGCGAGAACGGAACCTCCACGTGGTGGGAATACAGCTCGACATCGACAGCCCGACGTCCCTTCTGCCTCGTTATGCCGAGTTTTTGAGCGAGGTGCGAAAGGACCTGCCGGAGGGATTCGAAATTTCAATCACCGCGCTATTGGACTGGTTCCGCAGCGGGACGGCTATCAACGACGTCGTCAAGCAGGTGGACGAGTTCGTTCCCCAGTTTTACGATATCGGCGACCCGGCTGTCTTTTACAGGGAAAGCGCGATCGCGGCTCGCATTGACCCGGCGCGTTGGGGACCGGTGTTCAACCGGTTTCACAAACGCTTCCGGATCGGTATCTCGAGTTTCGGGCGGGCGCGGTTGATCCCTAACGAGGCCCCGGCGCAAACCGGCTACCGTCGAGTCGCTTTCTATGGCGACCTTCAGGCGCTCGACATCGCCGTCAATCCGGCTTTCGAGTTGCGGGCCGAGCGCAACCAGGCGGGCGAGACCGTGCTGAACTATCGGGCCACGCGGAAGGTCCGCATCGATTACACCAACGTCAATTTGGGCGATACCTTTCAGTTCATCGTTTCTACGCCGGAGGCTATCCGCGCGGCAGTCCAAAGCGCGCGGCAGATCAAGGGAAGCACGCCGGGGTGGTCTTCTTCCGCTGGCCGGCAGAACCGGAAAGCTGGGCAATGCAGCCGGATGAGGTGCTGGATGCGGCGCGCCCGGATGCCGCAGGCGCGAGCAGGCAGGACCGCGTGCACGTCGTGCCGGGAGACTGCGCGGCCGTCGAGTGCGTGGATATTTACCTGGAGAGCTCCGGCCCGCTTTCGCCGCGCGTGGCGCGCTATCGGATTCACTCCTCGACGGTGCTGGAATATTTTCTGCCCGAGAAGAACCTGCCGGTGGACCTGGTCGGCGACTCGGATGTGGAAGTCTCTCTGCCACCCTATTGCGGGCGCGGCCGATTGTATATCGGGCGGGCCGTCAGCCTGCAGCATTCGGAATTCTCGGTGCAGGTGATGCCATGAGGTTCCGAAGATGGAGCCTGCTCCTGGCGGGACTTCTGACGGCGTGCGCCTGCCCTTGGAATGACGAATTGCGGGAATTCCTGCACGCGCATTTCTGGCTGCCGTTCGCCAAACATGCCGGGAGTTTCGAACGGCCCAATGTCCGGCGTATGGACGCGCCGTTTGCTGGTATGACGGCGGCGCAAGGCGATCGTCCGCTGGCGCGGCTGCGCACGGCTTACCAGAAGATACCGCAGCCCGGGATCTATGATCCGACTCCGGATACGGGACCGGACGTGGCGCCGCTCCGGCAAGCCGTGGCGGCGG
Source organism: uncultured Solibacteraceae bacterium (assembly GCA_964608645.1). Lineage (GTDB taxonomy): Bacteria > Acidobacteriota > Terriglobia > Bryobacterales > Bryobacteraceae > CAZSQK01. The sequence goes on from CAZSQK010000213.1 coordinate 3,805, forward strand.
CGCGCGCGGACCGGTCTTTGGCAGCCAGGGAAAAAGAGGAAGTCGATCTGGTGGAAGCCAAAATCGAAATGCGCATGGGCGAGCCCGACGATTCGGAACTGCTGGAGAGCGCGAAGAAGAAGTTTCAGGCATTCCTACGCACGGCACGGACTCCGGAGTTCCGCAGCGAAGCGCGCGGCTGGCTGGCCCACGTGCACTACCTGTTGGGAGAGCGGACGGCGGCGGGAAAGATCTACGTGGACGAGCTAAACCGCAGCGGATCGAACCTGAGCCGCGAAACGCTGCTCAACTCCCTGCACATGACCTACGGGTACGACGGCGGCGCAGAACTCCTGGTCCATCTGGACGAATACTTCGACACGGCGGAACACGCGGCTTTCGCCATTGAACTGGCCACCAACCCGCGGTGGGCGGGGGCGCTGTATTCGGGACGATTCCGGCGTCCGGCCAATACGTCGAAGACCTACCAGCGCATCAAGGATCTGCTTGCCGCGCACCAGGATCTGTTGCGCTCCAGCACCGGGCCGGACACGCTGGCATTGCTGGGGATGCGCACGGCGCTGCGCATGGGCGACCCGGCGGGGGCGCGCGCGATCGCGGAATCGGTTCCCGTGGGCGCTGCCACCCGGGCGAGCCCGGACTTTCAGTGGATGTCGGCTTCCGCACTGTTCCTGTCCCGCGAATATGCCAGTGCGGAGCAGCCGCTGCTGGCGCTGTTCCACTCCAAACGTGCCAGCAGAGGCCAACGAGCGGCCGCCGCGTACGGGTTGTGTGGCGTCTACTGGAAGACCCGCAACGTGCCCGAGCAGATACGGTTCGCGCTGTGGCTGCACGCGGCGGATCGCGAGGGTGAGTATTTGGCGGCTCCCAGCAGACTGTCCGACCTTTCTGTGTATTGGGCGTCTTCCGGCTGGGACCTGGGGATGCTCCTGGAAGCCGGGGCGCCGCTCGAGGCACTGCAGGTGTTCGCTGAACAGAACCCGGATTTGCCCGATATCCGGCTCGTCAAGTATGCGTTGGCGGTTCGCCTGGCGCGGGAGGAACGGTACCGCGAGTCGGCGGAGTTATACCGATCGATCCACGCATACCGGCGGGCGCAACGGATGCAACAACTCGCCAATCTCAGTCAGGCTTTGGAGAGGCCCGGGATGAACGCAGAACAGAGGCTGGAAGCTCGCTACACGCTCGCCGCGTTCATCGCGGCGAACCCTAACGGGATCTATTTCAACGACGCCCTCTGGAGTGGCATGCAGCGCTATGCTCTGCACGCGGATGGGGACAGCCGGCTGACCGGAGCGGAGCGGCAGGAGTTGAGGATGGCGAAAGAACGCTC
>CAZSQK010000214.1:0-4999 GCA_964608645.1 uncultured Solibacteraceae bacterium
ACTCCGAACGCCGGCGTTCCCACCGACACGCCGGGCTGTCCCAGTTGCGGCGTGTTGAAGACATTGAAGCCTTCCGCGCGAAACTCGAGGCGTGCCGACTCTCGGCGCGGCAGCCGGAAACTCCGCTGCAGCGACATGTCCGTCGAGACTGTGCCGGGCCCGGTCAGGATGTTGCGGCCCGCATTGCCCTGCACATACTGGGCGGGGAATACAAACGCCGAGGTGTCGAACCAGCGGCTTACCGTCGGATTGTCGAGCGTGCCTCTCGAGAGGCGGTCGGGCCAGTTGACGTTGCCGGTGTTGGCATTATCGAAATTCAGACCAAGGGTGAAGGGAATGCCGCTGGAGAGCGTGGTGATGCCGCTGAAGGCCCATCCGCCGGCGATGGCCGCCGCGGCCCCCCGCGTCAGCGCCTTCTTGCCCTTGCCGAACGGCGCTTCCCAGATGCCGCTGAAGACGAAGCGGTGCTTCATGTGGGAATCGGACAGGCCGTAGTTGAGCCGGCGATTGTGAGCGTTGACCACGGCGCCGCTGCCGCTCGAATTGGTGCAGCCATCGCAGATGTCGATGGTGGTCTGCATGTCGAGGGCGCGTCCGAAAGTGTAGACTCCGAGGAAGCTCAATCCCCCGGCGAAGCGGCGCTCCAGCTTGGTGCTCAGACCGTGATAGGTGCTGTTCACCCACGGCTCCACGCGCAGGATGCTGGCGGCGGTGATGTTCCGCAAAGGGCGCCGCGCGTTGACCGCGCCCGGGCCGGGGTCGGGCTGATTGCCCTCGTAAGCCCCGTAGAGCTTGACGCCGTGGTTGCCCACGTAGCCGATTTCCCACACGAAATTGCGCGCCAGCTCTTTCTGGACGTTCAGGTTCCACTGCTCCACGTACGGAATGGTGTAACGCATCGGCCAACTGCGGATCTGGACCGTGGACTTGGGGTCAAATTTGTAGGTGGCTGGATCCGGCGCGGCCGGGCGGCTGGGGAGCGGCGAGCTAAGGGGAATCGTGCTCGCGATATTGAGCTGGTCGCTGACGATCGCGTAACCGCCGAAACCGACGAAGGGTGGGTTGTTGGTCATTCGCTGGCTGACGCCGAAGCCTTCGTCCTGCGCGTAGAAGATACCGAAGCCGCTCCGCACCACGGTGGACTTGGGACCCTTCCAGGCGAAGCCCACGCGCGGAGCGAAATTATTCTTGTCGGTGCTCTGGATGGTGCGCGGGACCCGCGGATCGCCGGCGATCACAAGCTGGCCGTAAAGCGGACTGCCGCTGTCGATGACGAGGTTGGAAAGACGCCCGTTGTCGTCCCAGTAGGGAGAGGTGATTTCGTAGCGCAGGCCGGCGTTGAGCGTGAGGCGCGGGGAGACGTTCCAATCGTTTTGCACATAGAAGTAATAATTGCGCGTCCGTTCGTTGGCGTCGGAAGGGGTGCCGACGGTGATGCTGTTGGGAATGCCGAGCAGCAGGTCGGCAATCGAGCTGCCGCTGCCCGGCCGGCGCTGCGGGTTCTGAGTGAAGACGCCGGTGAAACCGAACGAGCCGCGGCCATCGAGCGTGGCGAAAGTGGGCGCATAGATTTCCTGGAAATCGAACCCGGCCTTGGTAGTGAACTTGCCGTGAACCATCGACAGGTTGTCCGAGAAGTTATAGACGAACGAATCCTTGGTGACCGGCACGTTGTCGAAATTGGCGGGCCGCGCGCCGATGCCGGCATAGCCGTTGACGTTGATCGAAGGCATGCCCGACTTCGTGGTGGGAGCCAGCGCGCCGGGGATCAGGTCCTCGAGCGGCTGGGTGGCATCCTGCGTCAGCCCGACGTGATTGTAGGCGAAGCGGGCTTCGTTGACGATGGCGTTGCTGATCAGCCGGGTGTAGCCGAAGCCGAGACTGCGCGCGGGGACGTCGCGGGTCACGCCCGTCTGCGCGCCCGGCGGCAGCAGCGGCAGAGCGCTGAAGGCGGCCTGGTCGAGCGACCACCGCGCGAAGACGGTGTCCTTATCGGTGACGCGGATGTCGCCGCGCACGGTGGCGTTGTGGGCGCGAGTGGAACCCAGCGGGTTGTTGAAGTAGTTGATGCTGCCGGACTGGTTCGGGTTGGGATAGCGGTCCACCAGGCTCTTGCCGAGCTTGTCGAAACGGGCGGCCGGAATCGTGTTGTTGGGAAACGGATCGCGCACCGCGCCGGAGCCGCCCGGATTCGCCGCGGTGGTGAGCGGATCGTAGATCGGAGTGGAGAAGACGCCGCCGCGCTCCGGCGCCAGCGGAACCACGCCGCTCGACGTCGTCCCCTGGCTGATATGCGAGCGCTGGTAGGCGGTGTGCCACCAGGCGCGATTCCGGATGAAACGGCCGCCTAAGGAGCCGCCGAACTGGTGCTCGATGAACAGCGGCTTCGCGGCGGTGGCGGGCTGGAAGTAGTCGCGCGCATCCATGGCGGAGTTGCGGAGGAACTCGAAGGCCGAGCCGTGCAGCTCGTTGGCGCCCGAGCGCGTGACCACCGTGACCACCGCGCCGGCGGAGGCGCCATACTCGGCGGAGTAGTTGCTGGTCTGTACCTTGAATTCGGAGACCGCTTCGAGCGACGGCCGCATGGCGTCGCGGGCGCGGTTGTCCAGGCCGCGGAGATAGTTCTGGTTGCGGGCGCCATCCAGCAGGAAGGCGTTTTGCAGTCCGCGGTTGCCGTACGCCGAGAACGTCAGATCCCGCGTGCGCGAGTTGGGCACGGCGCCGGCCGTCAGGTTGCCGAGCTGCAGGTAGTTCCGCCCGTTGAGCGGAAGCTGCTGCATGGTCCGGTTGTCGATCACCTGGCCGACGGTGTTGGAGGTCTGCTCCAGCAGGTCGGCGCTGGCGGTCACGGTGACGGAATCGGTGGCGGCGCCCACTTCCAGCGTGAGCTTGAGATTGAGCGTGTCGTCCACGCGCAGCGCCACGCCGGAACGGACCAGCTTCTTGAAGCCCGGCGCGGACGCCTCCACAGTGTAGGTTAAAGGCCGCAGCAGCGGCGCGGTAAAGGCGCCCTCCGTTCCGGCCGTGATCTCGCGCACGATTTCGCCGGTCTCGGAACCGATGAGGCGAACCTGCGCGCCCGCGATTCGTGCGCCGGACGGGTCCTGCACAGTCCCTTCGATGGTGCCGGAAGACGTCTGGGCCCACATCGCGGCGGCGACAACTGCAAAGAGTATCGACACCCGAAGTCTCATGGGTAGGGATTCTATCACGCGCGTGAGAATCGAATTCGCGGAAAACAATAATCGCCTTCGCGCCCCTCTCGGCGCTTGCCGCCCAGTCGCCGCCGGCCCGGAAAATCGCTGCCGTTCGCGTGTTTGGAAACGCCGGCCAAGCCGGAATATTCATCGCCTCGTCCGACGGGAGCGTTGAACATCCGCTGCTCGATCAGGCAGCATTCTCTCCGGACGGGTGATCGCGTGGTGGTGGAGACGGTGGTCGCGAAATACTCCGATCATCTGCCGCTGTACCGGCAGGCCGCCATCCTGGAGCGGGACGCCGCGATAGCGCCGGAACACACTCAGAACTCTCGCGGCATAAATCCCCCACCGCTCGAACCATGAGAAGTGTTCAGGATTCTGTGGCTCCCCACTCCTCGAAGGCGCTTCATCCAGGCTGGGTGCTCAGGGTGGATGAATCTCGATCCCAGATGGGCCACGGAAGCTGCATGGATGCGAGGCGCAGCGCGTCCTTACTTCAGCTCGAAGAAATATGCCCGGTCCGCGCCGGCGCTCTCCTCCCCGTGGTCCACGGTCCCGCGCGGAACGAACTTGATCCGTGGTTTCAGACCCATGAAGGCGACGGCCACGGCATCCATTTCATGCCGGTGCGCCGGCGGCTGAGTATCCTGCGCGGCCATGTCCTCCCAAATGACCAGGCGCTCGCTCTCGCGGACCTTCCTGCCGAGCCCTGCCGAAGCGGCGCCCGCGGCGCCCGCCGGTGCGGATTCCTTAAACTCGAGGAATACCGCCCGCAGCGGCTCCGTGCCCGCCCCTTCTTCACTGTGCGTGACGCCCCTACGGAAGAAGAAAGTATCCCAGGCGTTGGTGTGGGTTGGCGAACGCGCGCCTGCCTGAGACACAATGACCCGGTCACCGCTGGTGTAATAAACGCCGGCATAATCGTAAACGTGGCGGTGTGTGGGATAGGCTCGCGGCAGCCAGGCCACGTCCCAAACGATAATGCGTTCGTTCTCCAGCACTTTGTTTGCGCCGTCACGGTCAAACGGCTGGGGCAAAGTCTGGGCCTGAAGCAGTAGAGCGGCAGAAATGGCAATGAATCGCATGTCACAAGTATTCTATGCCAATTCGGATCCCGGATTGGCGAGACTCTCGATGTGGTCAAGTATTTCGGGTTCGGAGTACTCGTGATAAATATCGACGAGCAGGATGAGATCCAGCATGTTCCGGGGAAGTCCCGGATCGTCAATCGCTCCAGGCGCCGTGCGAATGTTCAGCTCATGCTGGCTCTGCATCGTCCTGCGCAGCCCATCCAGCAGTCGATGGCCATAACGAGATCGTGTCGGTTCCGGCGAAGCGTCCGATCAAGCCGGTCTACGTCAAGCAATTCCTGACATTGATCGACCTTGCGGGAGGTATCAGGAAAGAATGAGCACAAGAAAGCGAAACCTTGACCAATACCAGTTCACGGTTCGGCCACTGTCAAAGGAAGAGGGTGGCGGCTATCTCGTGGAGTATCCGGATATCCCCGGATGCATGTCAGATGGCGAAACCATCGAAGAAGCGATCGCGAACGGGCGCGAGGCTCTCCGCGATTGTGTCGATGTCTTCAAGGAGTCGGGCCGAAAGGTGCCAAAGCCCAGCATCGAGGCCGCTCAATGGCGCCAGCGACTACCTCGCACGCTCTACTCAAAGTTGACGAAACAAGCTGAAGACGAGGGCGTCAGCATCAACAGTCTCGTCACAGCAATGATTGCCGAAGCAATAGGAGCAAAGCGGGCGCGTTGATCTGTAGCTAGTTCCCTGAGATTCTTGGCTCC
>CAZSQK010000215.1:0-4967 GCA_964608645.1 uncultured Solibacteraceae bacterium
CCCCGTCTGAAGCGCACATACTCTTACGCCTTACGCAGCCTTACCGAAAGCTCACCGAAGATCGGCAAGCCGGTGCCCACGAGCTAAGAGAATCACGTCGTGACCCGCCTGGCGCAGCCGCGCCGAATAGAGGCTGCCGAGGACGCCCGCTCCGTAGACAAGAACGCGGTGGAAAGCCAAAGAAGAGGTTTCGGATTTGAACAGTCTACTCAACTTGTGCGCCTCGATTGGCACCGCTGAACAGACGTTCCACGATGCCGATTCTGGAAAGTTGTTGGAACGAGTTACTGCTCAGTACCTCCACCACAGCGGGATCGACGGTTCCCGCAGCTCCTCCTCCGCCAGGGCCCAGCCGTAGAGCTTGCTGGACTTCTGCCGTAGCTGCCCTAACGTTAGGTGAAGTGATTCCGTCCAGCTTCAAGTCCGCAAGATTTCGGACGTTCTGCCGGCCGGCTTCGTGGAGTGCCTTCAAATACGACCCATCGCGCACCAAGGGCGCGAGGTTGGGTACCGCCGTGACGGAATTCAACAAACGCTCAAATGCCGGATTACTGAGCAGTGTCGAGATTTGAGCGCCGTCCACACCATTCCGGCGCAGCTCCGCGATGCGTGGGTCGAGGCGGCTGGTCAACTGCCGGACCTCATTTGTCACAGACGTCCCTTTCCCCGTAAGCAGAGCTTCCGTCCAGTTTTTGACCGCCGGCCACAACTTGACCGCTCCTACGGTAATCGTGGCAATGAGACATCCGGCCAGCACCAGGGCGGTCAGTAGAGCAATCCGCATTAAACGCCGAGGAAAACGATGAGCCGGCGCGTCAGATTGCGACAGATTGTCGAGACTCCATTGGTTCAACCATGTTCCGCCGCACAAAGGGCAGTAGTCCACCTGAACGCCACGGTGGACGGTGGCCTTCAACGAGACACTGCAGAGTGGACAGTTCATGCCTTCTCGGAACGCAATCCGTGGGCCATGAATCCGACGCGGTTCTACAGCCGGTACAACCTGCGAGCCTGCTCGGGTTCGTCCAACCTGTACTGGAGGTTGCGCGATTTGGGACAGAAGATCCACCCCAGCCAACTCATGCGCGAGCAGTCCATCGAAGGTGAGCCTCGAATGCCGGCATGCGGCCGGAAGCGCGGCTGCCGCAACCAAACCTCTCTCTAGAGATTGGACAAGCACGTGCTCCCAGACGCCCTGATGTTAAGAACAACATCTCTTCGGGGCCGCATAAAACCACCAAAGGATAACGGAGCCATGACGCCAAAGACACCGACGCCGGCTATCAGGACAGTTTATTGTCCTCATTGTCATCTTGCAACGCGGGCCAACTGTGAACGTTGCCTTCACTGTGGCAAGCCCGTATCTACAGATCGCCAGGCACGGAGGATCTCGGGCGTCCTGGTCCAGTCAGGAGCGCTGAACCTCAAACCATCGAGCCAAACGGGGCGTTAGCGCCAGGCGATGTCCCACAGTTGCGGCCCCGGTACGGGGTCCCATTCGCACTGTCTCACGGGATTCACCTACAACCGCAGAACGGCGCGCGCGAAGGATTGGTAGACGAGGGTCGTATGGGTCTCGAAAGTGTAGGCACTCCGTTGCTTTGGATCGCCTTTGCGGCGCTTATCGTGGCGATGCTGGCTGTGGATCTCGGCGTCTTCCACCGCCGCGCCCACGTCTTGAATGTACGTGAAGCACTGACGTGGACCCTGGTCTGGATCGCCTTGTCCCTGCTGTTCAATGCCGGCGTCTACCTCTGGTTGGGTTCTGAGCGTGCGCTCGAGTTTCTGACCGGATATCTCATTGAGAAGGCGCTGTCCATCGACAATATCTTCGTTTTTCTCATCATCTTTTCATCTCTAGCAGTTCCCGCAGCGCTGCAGCACCGGGTTCTGTTTTGGGGAATCCTAGGTGCGATGGTGCTGCGCGGCATTTTTATCTTTGTCAGCGCCGCTCTTCTCCAGACGTTTCACTGGGTGATCTATGTCTTCGGCGCCTTTTTGGTCTTCACCGCCATCAAGTTACTGGTACGACGGGGAACGGAGGTGCACCTGGACCGAAATCCCTTATACCGCCTGTTTCGGAGACTTTTTCCGTCCGTTGGCGACTACAGAGGTTCCCGCTTCACCGTTGTGGAAGGCGGTAAAAGATACGCTACTCCGCTCCTCCTTGTCCTGGTCGGGGTCGAGGTCACCGACATCGCATTCGCCGTCGATTCGATCCCTGCCATCTTTGCGATTACCAAGGATCCCTTTATCGTGTTCACATCGAACATCTTCGCCATTCTTGGACTTCGTGCACTCTATTTCGTTCTTGCGAGAGTGATGAGCAGTTTTCATTACCTCAATGTCGGGCTGGCGTTGGTTCTGGCCTTCGTGGGCGCGAAGATGATGCTCACAGATCTGTACAAGGCATCGATCAGCCTGTCGCTAGGCGTCGTCGCTGCCCTGCTCATCGGCTCTATTGTGGCTTCGCTGCTGCGGCCGGCCGCCCTGGCGGAGGTCGAGGCCGCGGATGCGACTGCACGAGTCAAGATTGGTCCAGGCTAAGCTCATGCCCTCGTACACCACTTCGCTCGAAGACGACATGCGGTTCGGAAGAAGAGTCGCGATGGCCAGCATCGCGGCCAGTTGCCTACTGGCGACGGCAAACGTTGTTGTGGGTTTGCTTGCGGGCTCTACCTCAGTTGTAGCGGCGGGCGTCGAATTCGCCGGCGACGTCATTGCTTCCACCTTTGTCCTGCTCGGCATGATCTTCGGGTCCAGGCCTGCGGACGAGAACCACCCCTACGGACACGGCCGAATCGAAATACTCGCCGGGCTCACGGTGGGGATTATCCTAGCAGGCGGAGGCGTTGGGATCTGTTACCGATCACTCGAGAAGATCACTGAGGTGCACATCCCTCCTGCTGCGTACTCAATGTGGCCATTGATCGGGGCCATTGTCATTCGGGGAGCCATGTCGACGTTCAAGTTTCGGGCTGGAACAAGAATCGGCAGCGTTTCGCTGCTCGCGGATGCCTGGAACGATGCTGTCGATATCCTCTCGGCGTTGGCCGCGTTGGCCGCGCTTGGGCTCACGCTTGCGGATCCCAGCCGATTTCTTGCGGCAGACCACTACGGCGGTTTTGCCGTCGGCCTCTTCGTCATCTATACCGGTTTGCGTGTTCTTCGCGATGCGTCGATGGACCTGATTGACACCATGCCGCATCCCGAGATCATCGAGGCAATACGGCGCGCGGCATCGGCCGTAGACGGTGTGAGTGGCACGGAGAAATGCTACGCGAGGAAAACAGGACTCAAGTATCACGTCGAGCTGCACGTCGAGGTCTGTCCGTCCATGACGGTCGAGGAGTCACATGCGTTGGCGACCCGGGTTCGCGCACACATTCAAGGTGTGCTGCCATCAGTTGGGGACGTAATTGTACACATTGAGCCGCATCACCGGGGATGACGCCGGCGAGACTGGTCACCCTGCGCTCACTGCTTGGTCTTAATCTCGTGCCCGGCGCGGCGTGCCGTCGGTCCCGGTGCCAGCGAAGGCAGGCCAGGCTGACAACCCGGATGACTTCGCTCGGCTCGAAAGGCTTGGCTAGCACATCGTGCGCTCCGAGATTCATCGCCTCCGCCCAGAGGTACTCGTCCGCGTGCCGGGAAGTTACGATCACGAATGGTGGATTCGCCAGACGGTTCGAATGTTGCAGTAGGTCCTTCCAATCGCCGAGGGGCAAATCACGCTCACACAGTACTACCGGGTGCTGGACAAGCCTCAACGCCGCTAACGCAGAGGAAAGCGAAGTAGCCCTGGACAAGTGCCAACGCGGTTGCGGGTAGGAATCCCGTTCGACCTCGTGGACTATGTGTTCCAGCGCGACATGATCCTCCGGAATTGGACTGACCGAGAGGATAGTCACCGCCTCGGGCAGGCTGGGTGTCATTTGATCTAGCCCTTTCACGACAGATTCTCCTTTCAGATCGCGGCTCGGCGCACGGCCTGGACGTTTTGCGCCAGTGTGATCCCATTCGGTACATGCCACAAGAACTGTTCATCGAGGCCGTCAATTCAGGTTGTTGGATGATCGAGGCGGCGAAGGCGAGAGGTCCACTTCAGCGCCCGGAGTCCTCAAGGACTGCAGGCGTTGAACGCGGGCTTCGGTCCTCGGGTGAGTGCTGAATAGCGTTGCGAGCGCGCCCCTTGAAAACGGGTTTACGATGAACAGATGGGCCGTCGCCGGCGATCCCGACTGCATCGGCATTTCGCGGCTGATGACGTCGATCTTGCGAAGTGCAGAGGCGAGTCCGGATGGGTCGCCAGTGATCCGCGCCCCGCTCTCATCGGCCAGGAACTCCCTGGATCGCGAGATTGCCATCTGGATAAGCAAGGCGAGGATCGGCGCCACAATCACGCTGATCAGGCCGCCGAGCGGGCTGGAGTTCCGTTCGTCTCCGGAGGACCGCCCGCCGCCCAGCATCATGCCCCACATGGCAGTGTTGGCGAGCATGCTGAGAGCGCCGGCGATCGTCGCCGCTACGGTCATGATGAGAGTATCCCGATTCCTGATGTGGGCGAGTTCGTGAGCGACTACTCCCGCGAGTTGCCTTCGATCCAGCGTTCGCAGGAGCCCCGCTGTAACCGCCAAGGCAGCATGTTGGGGGTTTCGGCCGGTGGCAAACGCGTTTGGAGCGTCTTCGGGAATCAGATACACCCTAGGCATCGGGAGCCCCGCGCGGGCGGCTAACTCGCGGGCCATCGCGTAGAGGGGAGGCGCGTCGGCTTCATCTACTTCCTGCGCGCCGTACATGCGCAGCACTATTTTGTCCGAGAACCAGTACGATCCAACATTGAGCGCGAGCGCAACAACCAAGGCAATCACCAGGCCGGCTTGCCCGGCCAGTGCCTGACCGGTCCACAAGAGTGTGAGCTTTCGGTAAGGCTGCGTAAGGCGTAAGAGTATGTGCGCTTCAGACGG
>CAZSQK010000216.1:0-4964 GCA_964608645.1 uncultured Solibacteraceae bacterium
GGATCGGCCCGCGCAAGGTCCTGATGCGGATCGTCATCTGGTGGTCGTTCTTCACGGCCGCGACGGGGTGGGCGTGGAACTACGCGGTGTTACTGGCGACCCGCTTCATGTTCGGCGCCGGCGAAGCAGGCTGCTTTCCGAATCTCACGAAGATCTACACCATCTGGCTGCCGGAGAAGGAGCGCGTGCGCGCGCAGGGGATCATGTGGCTCAGCGCGCGATGGGGCGGCGCCTTCACTCCGCCGCTGGTAGCGCTGGTGATGGGGCTGGTCTCGCCGGTGGCGGAGCATCCGGAACAGGGCTGGCGCCGCGCCTTCGCCATCTTCGGGTGCATGGGCGTGGTCTGGGCGCTGATCTTCTACCGCTGGTTTCGCGACAACCCGTTCGATAAACCCAAAATGAACGAGGCGGAGCGCGAGCTGATCCGTGAAGGCGTCGTTTCCGCCGCGACGCACGTCCATGTTCCGTGGGGGCGGCTGCTCCGTTCCACGCAGGTGTGGATGCTCTGCTGGCAGTACTTCTGCCTGTCCTACGGCTGGTATTTCTACGTAACGTGGCTGCCGACCTATCTCAAGGAGGCGCGCCACCTGGATCTTTCTAAGATGGCGATGCTGAGCATCTGGCCGCTTTTCGCCGGCGGTCTGGGAAATCCGGTCTCAGTGGCCGCCGGAAACTGGCTGGTGAAGCTGACCGGCAACATCGTGCTGGCGCGCCGTATCATGGCATGCATCGGCTTCACCGGGGCGAGCGGTTTTCTGCTCTATTCCACAACGTTCAGCGATCCGTCGTACGCAGTGGCGGCTATCGCCGTGGCAAGCTTCTGCAACGATCTGGTGATGCCCCACGCGTGGGCATCGGCGATGGATATTGGCGGCAGGTACGCGGGCACGCTATCGGGCGCGATGAACTTCTGGGGGAACGTCGGCGGCGGATTGGGCCCGCTGATGATCGGCTATATCCTGAGCTGGACCAACAATAACTGGAACCTGACGTTTTACGTGTCGGCGGCGATTTACTTCATGGGCAGCCTGTTCTGGTTGCTGCTCGATCCGGTGACGCCGTTGGACGAGGCGTGAAGTTCGAAAATTTCCAGATGAACGCCGATGCAAGACAGTTGGCTGGGTGCATCGGCGTTTTTTTGGCCGCCGACCGAATGGCGAGCACCACGCCCGGCGCCCGAAGGTGTTGCCGAGCGCAGCACCACCGGCTGGAACGGGGCCGGCTCCACCAGATGCGGCACGAGTATCTCCACTTGGATTACGCCCGGGCGCGCTGCCGATGACCGCGTCGAGAGGCTCGTCGCCGGACGGCTGGCAATGTGCACCTGCACGGCGCCCGGTCGTGTACAACGTCACGGCCGAACGTCGCTCCGCGGGATGCTCGGGGTCGTTGGTCGAGCCGTCTTCGTTGCGCGCCTGCGCGTTGCCGCGTCCGTATTGGTTCGTGCCGAAGATCGCCGGATTCACCTGGATGATGCTCGACGAGCAGCCGCTTCAATTCGGTTTTAGGATCCTGCGCAGCGAACACCGGCGCCAAGTCGCCGAACTTCCGCCACAGCCCCCTGGGGCACGCGGGGCCCCCGCCTTCAGGAACGAGTGGCGAGGATTGTGATCCAGAACGGGCCTTCGGCGCATCGGAAGGCGAGCCGCTCACGAACCTCGGCCCCACAGACTCGAAGACTGTAGTCACTGCCATCCACCACGGAGGGCATGGAAAGCCGGATGCCCCGCGTTAACACGCATTTCAGGTTGCCGCCGATCATGTTGGCCAGTTCACCGAGCACGTCGCGCACCACGTCGTCCACAGTCTCGGGTGGGTCCATGGAAAGGAAGCGGCCCGCGAATCGGCAAGCCTGTCCCCGGTCGCACTCCACCAGGACGGCGCCATTCCAATCGCCCGCCAGATGGACCGCTGCCGTCAAGCGGTCCGCACCGGGGAACCATGGAGCCTGACACTCGCCTATTTCCAGGCCCAGCATGGTCCCAAACACAGACTCCACGATCTGCGCCAGTTCACTCGGCAATATCTCCGCGATCAATTCGGTTGGCATAGGGCTCCTCTCAGCGGGCGACGTATACGACTGCGCTTCCGATGGTCTGTCTGTCAAACAGGTCCTCAAGGCCGAACGCCGTTTCGGCGCCGCCCAGCAGCAGCCAGCCACCTCGAAACAGCGTGCCATGAAGTTCTTTCAGAATGTTCTTCTTCGTTACGGCGTCGAAGTAGATCATGACGTTGCGGCAGAACACGAGGTCGAAGGGCCCGAGGGCGCGCATGCTCTTGCGCAGGTCAATCGTCTCGAAGCCGACCATCCGGCGCACAGGGTCGCTCAACTGCCAGTCCACGCCGGAACGGCGAAAGTGCTTCACAATGAGGTTCGCCGGCAAGCCGCGGTTCACCTCAATTTGCTGGTACTTGCCGGACCGGGCTCGTTCCAGAACTTGCGAGGAGAAGTCGGTGCCCAGGATATGTATGTTCCAATCGCCCAACCCCTCCTGCAGGAGGAGCATTGCCAGGCTGTAAGCTTCCTGTCCGGTCGATGCCGCGGCCGACCAGAATCGCAACTTTTTGGTGTCCTGCCGTTCCTGTTTCAGCCGGGGCAACAGGACGGTCCGGATCGCATCGTAGTGGGCAGGATCACGGAAGAAGTAGGTCTCGTTGGTCGTCATGGCCTCGACGACCTGATGACCGATCTCCGATTCACGGGTCGCCATGAGCAGCGCGCATAAGTCATTGATCGAGCCGAGGCCGAGTTGCCTCACAATCGGCGAGAGGCGGCTTTCGAACAGGTAGTGTTTGTCCTCTTCGAGCACGATGCCCGCTTGGGAATAAACGTGCTGCTGGAGGAACCGGTAATTCTCCGAGTGGATCTCCGCGATTGAGGTTTGGCTCTGCATCCAGTCCCCCTTAAGTTCGACCCGTCATACTCAGGATCTCCGGCACGACTTGATCGAGCGGCAGCACACGGTCGGCGAGGTTGGCGTTCACCACCGCGCCGGGCATCCCCCATACCAGGCTCGAAGCCTCATCCTGCGCCAGGACAGTTGCCCCCTGTGCTTTGAGAATCTGCGCGCCGCGCAACCCGTCGTGCCCCATGCCGGTCAGAATCACAGCGATGGCGGCGCCGCCATAAACCTCCCCGATCGAAGTGAACAACGCATCGACGGCGGGACGGCAGGAGTTCTGTGGGGGCGACTGATCCAGACACACATGCACTCCCCCGCCATTGGCGGCGACTCTCATGTGAAAGTCTCCGGGCGCTATCAGGATCCTGCCCGCATCCACCGATTGGCCCTGACTCGCTTCCTCGACTGGGAGGCAGCAAGTAGAGTGCAGACGCTCGGCAAGCAGCCGGGTAAAGAGAGGCGGCATATGCTGCACCACCAGGACCGGCAGCGAGAACCCGGCCGGCAGCTCCGGCAGGATCGCGCCGAGTGCGGTTGGCCCTCCGGTGGAGACACCGATCACCACGACCCTAGGCCGCTCGTGCATGCCACGCCAGATCGGCCGCGGTGCCGGGGCGGCACCAGGCTCCGGCCCGGCAACCGGACGATTTGGCGTCGGCGTGTGGTAGAACTGCTTGATCTTCGGGAGCAGTTCTTCCCGCAGACGCGCCATCGATCGATCCAGCGACCCTTCGTTGGAAGCCTTGGTCACGTAGTCGTCGGCCCCGAGGCGCAATGCCTCCAGCGTCACCGTCGCGCCGCGTTCGGTGAGCGTGCTGAACATGATGACCCGCAGTTGCGGGAAGTCGCGCCGAACGTGCCGCAGCGTTTCCAGTCCGTCCATCTCCGGCATCTCGATATCCAACGTGAGAACGTCGGGATTCAACTGCGGGATCCGTTGCAGTGTGATCACGCCATTCGCTGCCGCCCCCACAACCTCGACCGCGGGATCCTGCTCGAGGGCATGAGTGACCAGGCGGCGGATGACCACCGAGTCGTCCACCACCAGCACGCGGATGCGTTCTCCGGGTTGGAGCAAGCGCTTGTTCACTATGGCCATGTCCCGTTCCTCAAGAATGGACCCGAACAAGCCGGAGCTTTTCCATCAGGATGTCTTTGGTGAACGGCTTCATGACATACTCGTTGGCGCCCGCCTCGATGGCGGCCGCCATCTGGTCCAGTTCAGTCTCGGTGGTGACCATGATCACCACCAGCGAAGAAAGCTCCGGCTTCTGGCGCAACCGCCTCAGCAACTCCAGCCCATTGATCTCGGGCATGTTCCAATCCGTCAGAACCAGCGCCACCGCATTCTTCTCAGTCTCGATCACTTCCAGAGCTTCTCTTCCGTTTGCCGCTTCGCGCACCTCATATCCGAGTTCCTTCAGGGTCTTGACGAGGATCATGCGAACGGCTCTCGAATCGTCTACAACCAGCGCTTTGGCCATCATTTCACCTGCCTTCGTTTGTTGAGGAGGGACGCGGCCGCGCGGTCGAATTGGCAGCCGCCGGGCCGCGCCCCAACCTGTTGATCCGGTCAGAACGTGAACTTCGAGATGACCGTTTGGAGCCGTGCCGCCATCTGGCTCAACTCCTGCGACGCCTTCTGTGTGTCGTTGGCGCCCTGCGTGGTGTTCTTCGCCGCCACGGCTACGCCGCCGATGTTCTTGGCGATGTCGTTGACCCCCTTGGCCGCTTCCGTCACGCTGCGGCCAATTTCATTGGTCGTCACCGTCTGTTCTTCCACAGCCGAGGCGATGCTGTTGGAGATGTCGTTGATCTGATTGATGATCGTGCCGATTTCCTCGATCGCCTTGACGGCTCCCTTGGTGTCGCCCTGGATCGCCTCGATCTTCCGGCCGATATCCTCAGTGGCCTTGGCGGTCTGCTTGGCGAGTTCCTTCACCTCGTTGGCCACTACCGCAAAGCCCTTGCCGGCTTCGCCGGCGCGCGCCGCCTCGATGGTCGCATTGAGGGCCAGCAGGTTGGTCTGCTGCGCGATCGAGGTAATCACCTTGATCACGT
>CAZSQK010000217.1:0-4788 GCA_964608645.1 uncultured Solibacteraceae bacterium
ACCCTGGCGCAGCAGTTCACGGTGGACGTTCTGTACGGCTGCGGAGTGCTTCGGAATTCGGCGGGCGTGCAGGTGAACACGTAGGATGCGGCGGGGCCGGACGTGTCCCCGCCGGGGCATGTCCGGCCGTGCGGCGCGGCAATCGTGGGAAGGGATTGAAAGGAGAAACGGAATGGATTTGAGAGCGTACTACCAGAAGATCAAGGACCATGTGGCGGCGATCGCGGAAGAGTATCCGATTGTGGTCAGCCTCAACACGGGCGACGGGGGCA
Source organism: uncultured Solibacteraceae bacterium (assembly GCA_964608645.1). GTDB lineage: Bacteria > Acidobacteriota > Terriglobia > Bryobacterales > Bryobacteraceae > CAZSQK01. The sequence continues at coordinate 273 of CAZSQK010000217.1, forward strand.
CGGCCGGGCAACACACGGAAGTGACCAAGCCGGTGGCAGCGCGGCTCCTGGTGCAGGGCCTGGCCCGGCTGGCCGAGGCCGCGGAGGCAGCGGTGTTCCGCCAATTGCAGGCCGAGGCCGTGCGCAAGGCGCAGGAACTGGCGGCGGCGGCCAAGGTGCAGATCAGCGTGGTCTCCACGGCAGATCTGGAAAAGTTGAAAGGGACCGCGCAGCCGAAGGGGTGAATATGGCGTTGTTCACGGACGGTCCGGCATCGAGCATCGAAGACCTGACGGCGCAAGATTCGCAACTTCTGGCCGTCGCCAGCTCGGAGGGGATCGACCTCACGGTGAAGCTGGGGTTGACGCAAGAGATGACCGGGATGGAGCTGACGGAGCTCCTGCGGCGGGCGAGCCGATTCGGACCGGAGCAAGTGGTGGTGACGCCGCCGCTCCGGCTCTGGCACACATACCGGACGCTGGAGAACGTGTATCGGGACGCGTACAACAGCCAGTTGAACGACCGGTATGCGGGCAAGCGGGAGCAATTCCGGGAACTGAGCAAATGGGCATACGACCGGCTGGTGCAAGCGGGCATCGGGATCGCGGCACAGGCGGTTCCGCGCGCGGCGCCACCGGTGCTGCGCGCCGTGGCGGGGGAAATGCCGGACGGTTTGTACTACGTGACCATGGCCTGGGTGAACGCGGCCGGCGAGGAGGGAGCGCCCGCGACGGCGGGAACGATCCTCCTTTCCGGAAGCGGTCTCGAAGCGAGTCCGCCCGCGCCGCCGCCGCGGGCAAGCGGCTGGAACGTCTTTGTGGGGAACGGGCCGGACACGATGGCGAGGCAGAACAACGCGCCGATCGATCCGGCAATGGCCTGGACGCAAGCGGAGCCGCTTCATCCGGGAGCGGCGCCGGGCAACGGGCAAGCGGCGAACTACTTCCACGCGATCCCACGCGTGATACAGAGGGGCTGATGTCGACAGGAATCGGCAGCGCGGCGACGCGCAAGGTGCTGGAGCGGCTCGCCGGTCCGCCGGGCGGCGAACTGACGGCCGGGGCGCTGACGGACGGTGTTTCCGAGGGCCCCCCGCTACGCGCGCAAAATGCGGCGGCGGAGTTGGTGGAGCGAAGCGGGACGGTGCGGTATCCGCTCGTCAGCGTGTACTGCGAAAAGGTGGTCAACGATCTTCGGGAAAAGTTCCGGAGCTTTTCGGGGTCGGCGCAAATGGCCATCGAGGTGCGGCACTCGCAGGACCGGCTGGAGGGATTAGAGGAAGCGCTGGAGCAGCAGGCGGACGCGGTGACGGCGGCGTTGAGCGCCAGCCGCGGCGACTGGGGAGACGGCATGTTCTACGGCGGAGGGTACGCGGTTTCCTTCGGGCGAGTGGCGCGGGGCGGCAGGAACTTTACGCAGGCGGCCAAGGTCACCTTCGAGATTGGAGTGAGCAGGAATTAGTATGTCCTCATATATATCGTCTAACGCAAACCGGTTTTACACGACGCTGGAAAGCGCCTATGGACGTGTGGGCGCCGTCGAGGCAGAGAATCGGATCCCAGCGGTCAAACTGACGGTGCAACAGCAGACGGCGACGGGCGCGCGGAAGGACAAGACCGGGAGCCGGACCTTTACCGGCCAACCGGCGGGAGGAAGGCGGCGCACGACGTTCGAGCTGCGAACGTATTTGACGAACTGGCAAAAGTCGGGGGCGCCGGCCTATGGCCCGCTCTTCCAGGCCGCGCTAGGGGGCGAGCCGGAACGGTTCGCGGGGGGAACCATCTCGTCGTACACCTCGGCGGGGCATGTGGGATTCGCGGCGCCGCATGGGCTGCACGTGGGACAGGCGGTGACATGCGGCGGCGAGATCCGGTTCGTGGCGGCGCTGGTGGACGGGAGCACGGCGATTCTGAACGCGCCCTTTGCCGTCGCGCCGCAAGCGGGAGCGACGGCGGGCGCAACCATGACTTATGCGCCGGGGACGGACCTGCGGAGCGCGAGCATCTTCGATTACTGGAGCCCGGCGACGGCGGTGCAGAGGCTGCTGTGCGGGGCGGCGATCGATCAGATGGAAATCCTGGTGAACGGGGACTACCACGAGGCCCGGTTCAAGGGCGCGGCGCAGGATGTGCTCGACAGCGCGTCGTTCTCGGGTTCAGGATCGGCGGGCGAACTGACGAGTTTCCCGGAGGAGCCGCCGTTGACTGCGTTCGATTATGCGATTGTGCCGGGAAACATGGGACAGGCCTGGCTGGGAACTTCGCCGACGCAGTTCTTCACGTTGAGCGCGGCGTCGGTGGTGTTGAAGAACGAACTGGATCTGCGGTCGCGGGAGTTCGGGTCGAACGTGCCGCGGGCGATCGCTCCGGGGCAACGGACGGTGACGGCGGCGTTCGATCTGTACAGCCAGGACGACGAGGCGACGCGGGGGTTGTACGAGGCGGCGCGGCAGGAATCGCCGATCAGCGTGATGTTCCAGCTGGGCGAGGTCGAGGGGCAGTTGATGGGGGTGTATCTGCGCAGCGTGGTCCCGGAGGTCCCGGAGTTCGACGACGGAGAGAACCGGCTGCAGTGGCGGTTCCGGGGAGGGCGTGCGCAGGGGACTCTGGACGATGAAGTGGTGGTGGCGTTCGCGTAATGCAAGGGTTTTGGCAGGATGCTGCCTGCCAGGACTACGCTCTCGTGTCGGGAGACCACTCGCTAACGCTCGTGGCTCCGATCGGCACTTATGGAGGAGGATTGATGGACTACGAAAGTGTCGCTGTGGTGGAGTCGCGGGTTCGCGCGGGGGTCCGATTTCGGGTGGCGCGGATGTCGTTCGGCCGGCGGATGGAGCTGATGCGGCGGGTTCGGGAGCTGGCGCGGAGGGTGGAGTTTCTGGAGGCCGGGGAGTCGCCAGGGGAGCGGATGGATGCGGGGTTGCTGCGGGCGGAGATCGACCGGACGTACCTGCTGTGGGGGCTCCGGGGCATCGAAGGACTGCGGGTGGATGAGCAGGACGCGACGCCGGAGCTGGTGCTGGAGAACGGTCCGGAGGATCTGTATCGAGAGGCGTTGGCGGCGGTGCGGGCAGAGACCGGGTTGACGGACGAAGAACGAAAAAACTGTTAGTCGCCTTCCATTTTCAACTTTCCAACCAGGCCGGCTGGGAGTGCGACGCGTGCCGGAGGTCCGGCCTGGAACTCAAGAGAAGATGCGGGTGGCTGGGACACCGGGCAGAAGGCGAGCGCGCGCCGGTGATCTGGGCGCGACGGGGCGTGGCTCTGACGCGGTGTCCGAAGGCGGAGATCCGCGCGGAGAGCGAGGCGCTGGTGGAGGAGTTTTTGGTGCGACGGCGCCTCGGCGGCACGAATTTCGGGGAATTGAGCGCCAGGCAGGTGGAGGCGTTTGTCATTTTGGAGAGCGCACTGGCAGAAGAGAGGAACGATGGCGAGCAATGCAGAAGACACGCTGTATAGCATTTTCGCGGCGCTGGCACAGGGGTCGAGCGGCAGCGTGGGCGGAGGGCTGGCGACGCAGGTGGCGAGCGGCGGCGCGCAGGCAGCGACGAAAGGATCGTCGAGCGGAGGAAGCGCGGCGGGGACGGTGGCGAAAGACGCGCTGAAGAGCGGGTTGGGACTGGTGGGGCTGGTGCTGTCGCTCTTCGGGGTGTTCGACGGCGGTGGAGTGGACACGCCTCCGCCCCTGGTGAAGTATGCGCTGCCGCCGGCGCAGGCTTTCGAGGCGGCGGCGACACCATCGGGCTTAACCGGGGTGGACTACGACCAGACGGGGTTGCCGCGGGCGTTCGACCCGCGGCGGAGCGCGCCGGCGTTCGGGCCGGCTGACGGGACGGAGATCCCGATGACGGCGCCGGGATACGGGCCGGCCGGCGGCGCGCCGCAGACGCAGGTGCATGTGACCGTGAAAGCCATGGACGCGCGATCGTTTCTCGACCGGAGCACGGAGATCGCGGCGGCGGTGCGCGAGGCGATGCTGAATCTGAATTCAATCAATGACGTGGTGAACGACTTGTGAGTATGACGAGCTTTCCGCAATTGAAGACCAGCGCCGTGGCCCAGTACCCGGCGCGGCGGGCGATGGTGTTTCGCAATCAGACGCTCCGGTTCGTGGACGGGAAAGAACAACGATACCGGGACTGCGCGGGTCCTCTCCACCGGTGGGAGATTCCGCTAGAGAAACTGGACGAGGGAGAGGTCGCCAAGATCGCGGACTTCTTCGCGGCGAACGAAGGGGCGTTCGGAGACTTCGCATTCACGGACCCGTGGGACGGGCACGTGTATCCTCACTGCAGCGTGCAGAGCGATGAACTCACGATCGGGACGGCGGGGGAAATGGCCGGGATCACGTCGGTGGTGATTCTCGAGAATCGGGTTTGACCATGTTGGCGTATCCACAAATGACGCAGTTTCCGATTGTGAAACGGATGCGGCGGCGAACGGTGCAGAACCGGGCGGCGGACGGGCGGGCGATCAAGCTGGCGGATCCCGCGGGCGAGGTCACGGAGTGGCAGCTACGGTACGTGGACTTGAGCGAT
>CAZSQK010000218.1:0-2847 GCA_964608645.1 uncultured Solibacteraceae bacterium
AGGTTGAAGAACTGGAAGATGAAGCCGATCTTGTCGCGGCGCAGGCGGGTGAGGTCGTCATCGGAGAGGGAGGCGACGGGTTGCCCGTCGATGCGGATGCCGCCGGAAGTGGGACGGTCGAGGCCACCGATCAAATTGAGAAGCGTTGACTTGCCGGACCCGGAAGGTCCGACAATGGAAACCATCTCGCCACGCGAGATTTCCAGGTCGATGGCATCGAGGGCGATGACCTGGCGCTTCCCGTCGAAGTGCTTGGACACGCGGTCCAGGGCAATCATTAAATTCACTAGATGCCGCGATCCGGAAAAAAGATGCAAGAGTCATATACTGGACGTCAAGATGACCGCCGACGATTTCCGCAAGATGGCGCTGAGCTTTCCGGAGACGGAGGAGCGAGCGCACATGAACCATCCCGATTTTCGTGTGCGGGGCAAGATTTTCGCGACGTTGAGTCACCCGGAAGGGGAGTGGGGGATGGTGAAGCTGTCGCCGGAGCAGCAACAGAACTTCCTCGACGCGGCGCCGGACGTCTTCGAGCCGGCCAGCGGAGCGTGGGGCCGGGGCGGGGCGACGATGGTGCGATTGAAAGCGGCGAAGAAGCCGTTGACGCGGAAGGCGCTGGAGACGGCGTGGCGGGAGACGTCGGCGAAGGCAAAAGGGAAGTGAGGCGGGCTCGCTATTGGCGCGGTCCGGTGGTTGGAGAGAAAGTTACGCAGGTTTGGCAAGGGTATGCCGCGCGGCTGTTCCTGTCCTTCGGGCGACTCACGCCGAAGCGCCCGCTACCGGACGGATCTCCGGGTAGACCGCGCGGCGAGTTCGAACTCTCGAATATGATGAGCCTCTCCGATTGGAGCCTTACGCTGAATGGGCGATTGTTGGCCGATTCGGCATCCCGCGACAGAACCCGGGAGAAGGCGATCCAACGGTTGGCACGGAAACGGCTGCTCCTGGTCGAGATTGAAGAGCCGTCGCACTGGACGGTGCTCCGCTTCTCCCATGGAGTCGTCCTCTCGACGAAGAACATGCCCGGTGTGCGAGAGCGTCGCCCTCATTGGTTACTGCGGTCGGGAGAAGCGGACTGGCGGCCTGTCGCGCCGATGGGGATGGGTTATCACTGCCGGTTGAGGAAGGGCGGGTGAGCGGCCGGTCGATTTCAAGCGGCCCGTATCACCTGCCCGGAGCGAAGTCCGCCGTCGTTCACCCGCGGCCGGGAATTGCTTCCTCGACGTCTTTCATGAAGCCCTCGTCCGGTGTTGCCGTGGAGCCGCGTGCTTCCGCTATTGCGATGCACTCGGATAGCAACCGGCCTTTGGCCAGCGGCGAGCGAATCACCGCCACAGGTCGATGATCTTGCTCCACCACGACCTCGACGCCTTGCTGCACTTTGGCCAGCACGCCATGAAGGTCGCGAGCGAGTTCAGCCTCGGTCACATGCACTTGCGCCATCGATTCGATCATAGCCCTTTCCGTGTGGTCCGGTTCCCCCCGCGTGGGCTCTGGCATTCTGGTGACAAAAACTGGTGGCGATGGCTATGAGGTCGGCCAGTAACTCGTGAGCTTCCCGCGATACGCGACAAAATTCTCCGTTTTTAGTTCGAGCAGGGTTCTCTCTTCTGTGGCAACCGGGAGTCTCTCTTGCTTCGTGGACCTCGGTTCTCTCCGCGATATCGCGGACCTGCTAGAACTGGAATGACCTGACGACATTCGGAGACCGCCGTGTACCGTTGCCCCATCTGCCGAGCGGTGTGCCGTTCGAGTGCTGTCATGACTTCGAGCAGGCTCGGCTCTCGATCGAGAGCTCGCCCACCATTTTCGGCGGCTTCTCACGAGGGCCGGCCTGTGCTCTTCAGTTCTTCGTCTAACCTGCTGTGGAACTGCTTCGTCCTCGTGGCGCAGGACGGGCTATCACTGATACGAACTTGTGCTCCATTGTATCGAGGGTCTTCCGACTGATATCGCACGCAACGATCTCCGGGGTTCTTGTCTGTTAATCTCGAATTCGTGTTTTGACCTCTCCCGACCCTGGACCGAGGTTCTGCAGCGCGATTCGACTCGCTTGCGGGCCGCGCATTCGGCGAAGACGCGAGGCCGCACGGCGTGCGAACACCGCGTGCCCACGTCTTCGCCGGCGTCACGTTCGGGCCGGGAAAAGTGCCGGGTCGACCGCAAGGTTCGGCTGCGTTGAGGAGCCTCGCGGATACAGATGCGTGATTGACCGGCAGCCGGCGCCGATTTACGGACGGCTCAGTACACCAGGATCGCACCAATACGTTGGTCCGCCGTCGGCGCACCGTTCCAAAAACCGGCATGCGTGAAGGTGCCGTCGTTGCCCGTGCAACCACCGCCTGAATAGGTATTGTTCCAGTCCCCGGCATGGTCGATGGCGATATAGTATAACCCCGGTGTGCTGGGCGCCGTGATGTGCAGGTACAGTTGGCCCCTGTTGGTTGCGAGGGTCGGACTATACATCCATTGCGCGGCGACGCAATAGGTCTGCCTGGAAGCGGTTGTATCGGGACCTGTCCCTGTAAATGGATCCGGCGAGAGCCCGACCCAATAATGCGTCTCGCAATTGCTGCAGGAGAAAACGTATTCCCAGTAGAACCCGATAAGGACGCTCGAGTTCGGGCTTACGTGTGCCTGGTTGGTGGCCACACCATTGATACCCAATGCCATCGCACACATATTGCTCCAGCAGGTGCCCAGCGTAGGCGGCCCGGCCGGGCCCGTGGGACCCTGGGAACCGGTGGCGCCGATGGGACCCTGGGGACCGACGGGGCCCTGAATACCTTGCGGCCCGTTGGCGCCGGTGTCGCCTTTCAGACCTTGGAGCCCCTGGGCGCCGGT
>CAZSQK010000218.1:2947-4309 GCA_964608645.1 uncultured Solibacteraceae bacterium
GCGCCGGTGTCGCCTTTCAGACCTTGGAGCCCCTGGGCGCCGGTCGCGCCGGTGTCGCCCTTGGCTCCCTGCAGTCCTGCCGGCCCGGAGGGACCAGCCGCGCCCGCAGTGCCGGTATCGCCTTTGAGCCCCTGCGGGCCAATGGCGCCGGTTGCGCCGGTCGCCCCGGTATCGCCTTTGAGCCCTTGCGGCCCGGAAGGTCCAACTGCTCCCACTGGACCGGAAGGTCCCATGAAGCCCTGCAACCCGATCGGGCCTTGCGGTCCCGTCGCTCCGGTCGGACCTTGCGGCCCGACCGGGCCAACAGCGCCCATGGCGACGTCGGTAGTCAATACCGAGTTCGGGTCCGGGTTCTGGCTCTTGCCGTCTCCATTGAAAAAGACAACAGTCAACGGGTAAGTGCCCGTGAACCCCGAAGCCGGCGACGCGGCTGGGAAGGCCGCTCCGATCAGAGTCGGAGTGGCGGTCTTCAAAGTGAGAGCGGTGGTCCCCAACGTGATGGAGTAGACGTTCCGAAAATTAGTTCCAACGATGGCAATCGAGTTCCCGGGATAGTTGACAGAGACGCCCGTAATGGCGGGGCCGGCATCGGCCGGCAGCGCTCGAATGGGGGCTAGCAGCGCTGCAGCAACAAAACCGCACACAAATACGGCACGTCGTCTGAATCGCGACGAGCTCATGACGATTCTCCTGGTTGACCGGGCAATCCGGTCGCTGCCGGGGCCGGCGGTCCTTGAGGATCGCCTCTCTCCACGGAGAGGCGCGGTTCAGAACGGCGCCCCAACTTAATGCGCTTAATGCGGGGAATTGCGAGCGGACCCGATGTTCGCTCGTGCCTACGTGATGGCGACGATTATATTTAGCAAGTAATGAACCTGCTGTCAAATAGTAAAAGACCTTTTAGTACTAATTTCTACATAGATAGAATTGCATTAGTACTAAGCCGACATAGATAGATTTTGCTTAAGCTGGATTTCCATTATCGGCCTTCCCGGACAGTTGGGGCCTTCCTGGTAACCAGAATTGTATAGTTTTAGATCTTAAAATCTTTTTCACTGTTGAATTGTGCGACACGAGGTCCCGCCCTTACCCAGTTGCAGGTAGCGCCGCCATGCGGCACGTCATCGCGCCGAACAGCCGCCGCGTGAGGTGGCTCTCCGCCAGCAGTACTACTAGTAGCGGGCGTGCTTCACCAACCGGCCGCCGCTCTTCACCAACCGCTGCTGCAGGCTGGTCAACGACCAGTTCTCGATCCTTTTCGGCAGCACCAGCCGTCGCCACAGGTTCACTGCCTGTCCCGAACGCTCCGGCGGACGATGCCTATCGCCTGATCGAGAAGCGCGCGGCATATTATCGGGAAGT
>CAZSQK010000219.1:0-4161 GCA_964608645.1 uncultured Solibacteraceae bacterium
TACTTCCGTCGATCTCGAAAGCGTTGTCGTGGAAGTTGGTCATGTAGTTGTTGTAATAGTCGATGGAAACCGGGCGGCGGTCCCAGAATTCCTTGGAAGGATATTTCGGCCCGTCCGCGGCTGAGGAACCATCCGGGTTCCCGTACGTCTCGACGTCGATGCCGTCATGGAAGTTGGCGACGTAGTTGTAGGCCATGACGTGTCCGGAGCCGTATACTTTGACCGCAATGTAGGACGCCATCTTCGGTGGGAACACCTGGCCCTCCACGCCAGCGAACTGCTCCCAGAAGGTCCCCGACCACCCGATCATGTGGTCCGGGTCGTTGCGTCCGATGATGTAGTTGTCTGCGATGTAAAAGTCCTTCGATCCGGAATAGTTGGTGTATACCGCCATCCCGATGTCTTCGAACCGGCAGTGCTTCACGGTCAGGCCCTTCGAACCGACGATGAACTGCGTGCCGGCCCAGATAGCGATTTCCGTATTGCGGATGGTAAGACCTTCGAAGTAGTTGTAATTGGCCGCTTTCACGTTGAAGAGATTAAAGGCCCCCGCGCCATCGAAGACGACATCTCCGTCGCCGGCCGCTTTGATGGCAATCGGCTTTTCGGGAGTGCCGCTAGCCGTCAGATAGTACGTTCCATCGAACGGGACCGTGCTGATCGACAAGTCGTTGGTATAGATATAGCGGTTGTACTTGTAGATCCCGGCGTGCACCAGGATGGTGTCGCCGGGCTTGACGCGAGGCCGAGCAGCGGTGGCCCAGTCGGTGCCGGCGCAGGTCAGATAATAAGCACAGAGCAAGCCTTCGAACGCCGGTTCCTGCTTTGCCCCTTTGTAGCCGTGCGGGTAGACATGGTAAACGTTGCCGCTGGTGTACGGCTTCGGCTCGGGACGCGTCCGCACGGTCACGATCTTCTGCGCCTGGCCTTTGACGCCGTCGGGATCGGACATGACGAAGCGGGCCTCGTACTCCGTGCCGGGCTCGAGGTCCAGGATGCTGCCGGCGAACATGTTCGGCGAGATCACATCCATGCGATCCCCCTGAAAAATTTCTTCCTTTTGCAGCCGGAGCAGCGGAAGAGCCCGCTTCCATTGAGATTCACCCTTCTTCCGATAAGTGACCTCAACCGCCGCGTTGCGGTTGTCATCGCCCTCAATCCTCCATTCGAATCCCAGATTGATCAAAGTAGGCGGATCGACGAGGAACTCTCCAGGGGTCACCGCCTTGATCTCTTTGTTATCGGCCGCCTGAAGCCGTTGCACCGCAGCCGGCGTGGTCAGCAGAATGAACAGAGCGATTAGCGCCTTCCGTTTGAATGTCATCTCAGTCTCCTTGCGCGCCCGATCTGACGCAGTCAGAAGTGTAGATCATGGCCCCGACTCCGGACATTATATGAGTTTCGGCGCGAGACAGGCGCTGTATGGGAGGATTTCATGGAAGAGCGAATGCAAATAAGGAATTGCCTGCGTTCACAGCCACGAATTGCTTGCCGTTCACCATATAGGTAATCGGGCTCGACTGCACCGGGCCACCGACCGTAGCTTTCCAGAGCACTCGACCGGTCTTGGCATCCAGGGCATAGACGTAGCCTTCGTTCCCGCCGCTGAATAGCACATCGGAGGCTGTGGTCAATACTCCCGCACTGGTGACCTCGGTCATTTCGAAATCCCACTTCTTGTCGCCTGTCTTGGGATCGATTGCCCGCACGGCTCCATACCCTTCGCTTTTGGTCCGGAAGTTCGCGCCTCCGCGCCTGCCCCCGCCTCGACCACCCGGGTTACGGGGGCCACCGCCGGTATACCACTGGCCGGGAACGAATTCGATCTTGCCCTTTACATATAAGGACGAGGTATTCTCCCAGGTAGGGATATAAAATAAGCCGGTCCTCGGACTATAGCTGGGCGAATAGTAGTTCGTAGCGCCCTGATTACCGGGCATGATCAATGTGCCCTCCTCCGTGGGCGCCTTTCCAGGAACCTGGTGGGGCCGTCCCTTGGCATCGAAGCCGTCGGCCCAATTCACTTTTGCAAACGGCTTGCCAAGCAGGAACTCGCCTGTCACCCTGTCCAGCACATAGAAGAACCCGTTGCGGTTTGCCCAGAGCATGACCTTTCGCGGTTTACCGTTCCAATCGATATCAGCCAGCACAGGGATCTGAACCGAATCATAGTCAAACTCATTGTGTGGGGAAAACTGGTAATACCATTTCAGCTTGCCTGTATCGGCGTCAAGGGCGACGACAGAGCAACTATAAAGGTTGTCACCCGGGCGGATGTCTCCGTTCCAGTCGGGTCCGGGATTACCAATCCCCCAGAACGTCAGGTTTGTTTCCGGATCGTAGGATCCCGTCAGCCATACCGAGGCGCCCCCTTTTTCCCAGGAATTGCCACCCCAGGTCTCATTACCCGGTTCTCCCGGATGTGGCACCGTATGGAACCGCCACGACTCCGCCCCGGTACGGGCATTGAAAGCGGCAATCGACCCTTGAATTCCATATTCCCCGCCGGCCTGGCCCATGATCACCTTGTTCTTTACGATGAGTGGGGCATGCACATACGAATAGCCCTCCTCGAAATGCACTCCCTCGGGGCGGATCGCCCACATGATCTTGCCGGTCTTGGCGTCGAGAGCGATCAGCCGGTCGTCGATCGTTCCCATATAAAGCGTGTCGCCGAGAATCGCGAGGCCGCGATTCACACGACCGCAGCAGGGCAGCGATTTCGTCGAGGGGTCATACTGAAACGTCCAAAACACACGGCCGGTTGCGGCATCCAACGCGACGACGTCATTGGGCGGCTGTACGGTGTACATGACGCCATCGACCACCAGAGGCGTCGCCTCAAATTTCTCGAGCGAACGGTTCTGCCAAACCCACTTGGTAGCCAGGTGTTCGACATCCCCCGGTGTAATTTGCGCCAGCGTGCTGTAGCGCTGGCTTGCAAAACTGCCGGAATACGTCAGCCAGTTTTGCGGTTCCTTGGCAGCGTTGAGCAGACGATCGAAAGTAACCTGGCCAGCCAGAGGAATGCCGGCCGCCAGCAACACTGTGACACCGAGAAACCGTTTGGAAGCATGAGTCATTTGAGTTCTATGCCTTTCTGCTCGCCGAGATAAGCGATCAGGTCCGCCACTTCCCGGTCGGTGAGCTTGCCACGGAATGAAGGCATCGGCGACCGCTTGTCCTCGATCGTCACTGCTGTGAGCTTAGTGCGATCGAATGACCGAAGCTTCTCATCGCGGTCCATCAGAAGAACGACGAATGTGTCGTGATTCATCAGACGGCCTTCAATCTGCTTGCCATCGCTCGTGGTCACGGTTACGAACCGATTTTGAGGAGAAATTTCAGCCGAGGGATCCAACAGCGCACGCTCGAGTTCCGCGGTACGCCGGTATCTGCCGATATCCGTGAGATCCGGTCCAATCCGCCCGCCTGAGGTTCCGATTCGATGACACCCGTTGCACTTTTGGGCAAGGAAGAGATCAGCCCCTCGGCCGGGATCGCCTTTTGTCGCGCTGTGTTGGGAATGATCCTTAGCCATCGCGTGGAGATAGGCAACGATTGCGCTGGCGGCGCTCTCGGACATCCGGTTGGCAGGCATGCCCGTGCCTGGAACGCCATTGCGAATGATATCGACGAGTTCCTGGTCCGTCTTGGCGCGCCGGAAGGTATCGTGGCCCAAGTCCACACCATTGACCTGGTCGCCGTCCTGACCATGGCAGGATGCGCAGATATTGAGATACCGGGAGGAGCCCGCCGCCACGTCGTGTGGATCGGGCTCGCGCCGCTGCGCGGCTAGCTGTGAATCCGCGCCGATCGCGAACACGAAAAGCACTAATAACAGAGGATTGCATAATGGCTTGCGAGGAACGGTATTCATACAACCTCTCCCGGCGTTCGTGACCTTATTATGTCCCGGCATCCACACGTCCCCTTCCGTCGGCAATCGGCCCCGCAATCAAAGAAAAAGCCGCCCTTCAGCGGGTGGCACGCACAGTGCTTGTGCGTGCCATATGGGCTGAAGGGCGGCTTCTCTGAAACTCTATCGCCGACGTTCTGGGCCAGACTATCACCCCGGTGGTGGAATGTCAACATCGCGAATTCGACTGTCGCCGCAAAATGATAATGTCCTATTTGCGCAAAGTAGAAATGTCCTATTGA
>CAZSQK010000220.1:0-3675 GCA_964608645.1 uncultured Solibacteraceae bacterium
TCGAGAGTGGACGAGCCGGCGCGGCGGGTGGTGTACACGGCGGTTGCGCAGGAGGCGAATCCGAGCGCGGTGGCGATGTATGTGCGGACGGCGGCGGCGCCCGAAGCGTTGTTCGCGGCGGTGCGGCGGGAGGTGGGACAGATCGACGGGTCGCTGCCGATTACGAACATGCGGACGATGAGGGAGCAGGTGGCGGAGGCGCTGGCGACGCAGCGGCTGATGGCGACGCTGTCGGGTTGTTTCGCGGGGCTGGCGACGATTCTGGCGGCCGCCGGGCTGTACGGGGGGATGGCGTACAGGGTGAGGCGGGGGAGGGGGGGGATCGGGATCCGGATGGCGTTGGGGGCGGACCGGGGGAGCCTGCTGGGGCTGGTGATGCGGGAGGCGGGGAGCATGACGGGGGCGGGGGTGGCGCTGGCGATTCCGATCGCGCTGGGGCTGTCGCGGCTGGTGCGGGCCCAACTGTATGCGATTGCGCCGTGGGATCCGGTGAGCATCGTGTGCGCGGCGGCGGTGGTGGCGGGGGTGGCGCTGTTGGCGGCGTATGTGCCGGCGGCGCGGGCGACGCGGGTGAATTTGATTCACGCCCTGCGGCATCAGTGAGGGACGGCGGCGCGCCGCCGTCCCCGATCGATACTACTTACTGAAGACGGCCTGGACGGAGGTGTCTTTGGTAATGGTGACGTTACAAGTCGGGGCTGTGCCGGTGCAGCCTCCGCTCCAATTGACGAAGGTCTTGCCGTCCGGCGGGATGGCGGTCAGGGTGACGACCGTGCCGTCGGTGAATTTGGCGGAGCATGCGCCTCCGCAGTTGAGGGCGCGGTCGTTGCCGTTGGGCGTGGCGATGACTGTGCCGGGGTTGCTGCGGCCCACCGACAAGGTGTGCTGCAACATGAAGACGGCGCCGACGGTGGTCTTGCCGTTGACGGTTCCGCTGCAGGTGAGCTGTGTGCCGCTGCAGGCGCCGGTCCAGCCGCCGAAGATCGTGCTGCCCAAATTGGCGGTGAGCGAGAAGGGGGCGCCGTTGGTGGCGAACGTCGCACAGGCGCTGCCACAGGAGATGTTGCTTCCGGCGACGCCGGCGCTGCTCACGCCAGTTCCGGACTTGGCGACGCTGAGCGAGTCGGCCACGACATTGGAAGCGGAATTTTGGGCGCTCACGACGGCGCCGAGTTCGCCCGTGGCGGGGGCGTTGCAGACGAGGTCCGCGCACAGGGCTTCGTGGGTCAAGGCATCGTACGTGCCGCTGTACTTGTAGAGTTCGTAGCGGCGGACGACGGCGCCGGTGACGATGGCGAGGGCGGACTGGTTGGAGTGCGATCCGTGTTTCCCGTTAACGCCGGGCGGCGGGCTCTGGAGGAGCTTCCACGGGGTTTCGAGCTGAGTGGAATCCTGCGGAACGACGGCGGTGTTCGCGACGACCAGGTCATCGCCATTGACGGCGTCCGTCTTGTCGGTCTTGAACACCTTGACCCAATAGGCGTCGCCATACTGGGCGGGCGGGGGCGGCGGGGGCACGATCTTGGCGATCACGATGGGGGCGACCGGGGTGGTGGGCGGCGGCGCGACCAGCCAGGTTGGAAAGGGAATGACGGCGGGAGGATTGACGGCGATCAACTGGCCGGGATTGGCCGGGTCGTCGACCAGCCAGCGGCCGGTGACGACGAGCGTGTTGGCGGTGGTGCGCATGCCCTGAGCGAAGTGTTCGCATCCCGAGGCCGGGTAGCCTAAGCCGCCCTGATAGCAATCCTGCCAACTGAACGTCTGGGCGTTGGCGACGGCGGTGGTAGCTCCGTAGGTCGCGGAACCGGAAAAGTATGGGGACTGCCAGCGGACATAAACTCCGGTGGCGTAGGGAACGACGGACGGCGAACCGTAGCGGCCGCCGGGGAATGTGTAATAGAGGTCGCCGAGCACAGCGCCTTCGATCTGGATTTCAAATCCATGGGCCGGCTGTCCGGTGTCGTTGAGGACGTCGAAGCCGTAAAGATTGCCGGATACGACGGCGGTTTGTCCCATCGAGGCCAACGGGATGGCAAGCAAGGCGAGCGAGGTAAAGCCGAATCGTCTAAGTTTCATAGGTCATTTCCTTTCCTGAGTGCGTGAAGAAGACATTCGAGGGTTGAGACAGGAAAGGAAGGGGCGCGGAACGGATCAAAGTGTAAATTGGCGGGCCGATGCGGCGCTTCACCGGACAATGCCGACGGGCGGGGTTACTCCGTCCAGGTGACGAACCCCGATTCGCGGGCCTCCAACGTTTTCGCGTTCACCGTGCGCTGAGCGCCCGGCTATCGACGGATCAGCCACGAGGCGCCGCGGCTATTTCGATTTCTTCCCTGTTTCGCCCTTTTCCTGGGCGCGGGCGCTAGCGAGCATATTCGCCAGGGAGTAGTTGCCCTCGTGGCAGGCGTACTCGTAGAGGGGACCGGACGCTTTGCTCATGATGATTTCGCCCGTCCAGGGTTTGGTAAACGCGGTCGGGTTATCGATCGTGAAGCGGTACTGGATTGTATCCTCGGCGGTGCGGGTGAAACGCTCGATCACGTGGAGGTTGCGGTCGGAGCCGCGAAAGTGCGTTTTATCGGTGAAATTGGTGGTGTCGACGACCAGGGTGTCGCCTTCCCAGTGTCCGACCGAATCGCCCGTCCATTGGCGGAACGCGGATGGGAGGTGCGGACGGCCGTCCAAGGGGATGATTCGCGCGTCATGGATCATTTCGACGTCGATCGCGACGTAATCGCGGGTCTGAACGATTTGATAGTTGTTGTTATAGGGGCCGGGAACCATCGGGGGTCCGGCGGTCGGCCACTGGAGGCAGCGGACGGGCAAGGGGAAGTCTTCGGGTCCCTCGGGCTGGCGCCGCTGGATGGCCGTGCGCTCGGCCGCCGCGGCGCGCGCGGCGGGCGTCAAGGGCGGCACTCTTCCATCCGGCGGATCGATGACCATCGACGTGCGGAGATTCGATGCGACCTTGGTTCCGCGCTCGAACCAAGCTTCGTTATACGCGCCGTTGACGTCCTCTTGCGGGGTCGCGCCGCGGCGGTCGCGATTGGTCTGTTCCAGGGTCGTTCGGGTGAATTCGGCGGCTTCCTGCGGGGTGAAAAATTCCCGTCCGGCTAAGGCCTGGGGACGTTCGAAGGGTGTGAGGGTTGCGGTGGTCCATGTCCCCTGCAGGTCGGGATGGCCGTCCGGGGTGCGTCGAGGCGTCCAGGTTTTCGCCGCGGCGGGTGGTTTGACGGGTCGCGGCGAAGTCTGGGCCGCGATATTGGCTCCGGCGGCGGCCATGACCGCGGCTGCGCCGAGCAGTGAGAGAGCGCGATGGCTCATGGGAACCCCCCTTCTTATGGACGCCCTGTCGTCCGATACACTCCCGTTGCCGGACAGTATACACCTCCGTTCGGGGTGGCGGCGGGGGCGCTAGAGGCGTTCGAAACCGGACGGGCGGCGTTTCGGCTGAGGTTGAATGCCAGGCTGCCAGGTGAGAGCGGGCACTACTGCTCAATACAGTGGCAAATTCGTTCTCTTTCCACGTGCTGAACGTCTGCCAGAAGATCTTTCACGGGCGCCACTGCCCAAAACAGTCATTTTGAGCAGTGAGCGAGGTTTCAGCTGAATCGGTAGGCGAAAGACGATGGCTTCGGCAGGGAGTCTACTGCTTTACCTGTGTCAAGCTAG
>CAZSQK010000221.1:0-3578 GCA_964608645.1 uncultured Solibacteraceae bacterium
CACGCTTTTGGGATCCAAAGCCAGAGCACGCCGGAATTCCTGCTCCGCCCCGCGGTTGTCGTGCCCGAATCGATCCTTCAACATCGCCACCGCTACGTGCGAATCCGCCAAACTCGCGTCCAGCGCCAACGCAGTCTGCGCCTCATGCTGTATTCTTACACGCGTATCTTTTGTCGCGCGGGTAAGGTCAAACGTCATGTCCACATAAGCCAGCGCGATCCCTGCGTGTGCCGCGGCGTTCTCCGCATCGAGGGCAAGTGCCCTCTCGAAAACAGCAATGGCACTCCGCTGGGCGTCGGCTGTGATCCGGGACGAAAGGACGCGCCCCTGGACGACCAGATCGTGAGCTTGGGCCACACGCGCGCCACGCCGGATCGAAACCATGCGGTAACCGGCAATCCCTAGCGCGGCCGTAGCGATCGCCAGGCCGGCGGCAAGCTTCCAATGAGGGAAGCCCTGCATTTTCGCCTTGGGAGCTGGAATATGGAACCGGTACCCGCGCCGATGAACCGTCTCGATAAAGAGCCAAGACCGTGCTTCGTCACCAAGCGCCGCGCGGATTTGCCGAATGCACGTGTTCAGCCCGTGCTCGAAATCGACGCTCACGTCCTCGCCCCATAGTTTCTGGCGGATTGTTTCGCGGGTCACAAGTTCGCCGGCGTTAGAAACCAGAAGAGCCAACACACGAAGCGGCTGTGGGGCGAGATTGACCACAGCACTCGCCTTCCGCAGTTCCGTCCGGACGAGGTCCAGTTCGAAGTCGCCAAATCGAACCGTTCCTGTCACACTCTGGCTGGCGATCGCCATATTTACCAAAATTTTATACGAAAATTACCTCAATCCATACAACTGCGGCGCCGACCTGCGTATGCTCCGGGAAGCGGAAATGCAAAAAACGAATGAGGAGAGGATATGACCCGGAGAAACCTGCTGGCACTTGCAATCAGCGTCTGTGTTCTGACACCCGCCGTACTGGCGCAAGTCGCAAACGCGTCCCTGCTGCGAGTCGAGATTGAAAACCACCGCATTTACCGGTTCGATGTGGACCCCTCGAAATACGGCTCCAGTTCTACATCCTTGAGTGGTCAGACTTTTGGTGGGGGTCCCACCGGCGGCAGTGCTACCTCTCCCTTTTGCAATTTCACCTCCTACTTGGCCATTGGGGACCTTGTTTCCATCAATGGAACTCCAGTCAAGGGGACAGTCTTCGAGAAGATCAGTGACGTATCCGCGACGCCTGCTCCTGCGGCCGGGCAATGCCAAGCGATTGCGGATATCACGCGTGGCACCTTTTACGAATGGAACCTGGAAATTATGAATCAGGATGGAACGTATCTTGGGAGCGTCCTGGCCCAAGGTCTCGCTGGCGGTGGGCCTTCACCGCCCGGCGCTCCCAGCTCCGTTACGCGGGGAGGCTATATGGTGGTCGGCGGGACGGGAGCCTTTCTTGGCGTGCGTGGCGGCTATTTTCAGAACACTCCCGACGCTTCTGTACCCGTACCCATCACATCCGCTGCCGAGAACCCATCCCTCCGCCGGACCTTTGGCGGTGGAAAAACACACGCCACGCTTTACCTGATCCCGCTATCGCCTCCTCAAGTGGCGATGACTGCCAGCGGGCCGGCCATCACCCATTCCACTGATTTCACGCTGGTGAATTCGTCGAAGCCCGCCGCGCCCGGAGAGATATTGTCTCTCTTCGCAACGGGCCTGGGACCGACTCGGCCCACGGTCGATCCCGGCAAGGCGTTTCCTTCCCAGCCTTTGGCGTCCGTCGTCGCGCCTGTTTCCGTAACCGTAAACGGTGTTTCCGCCGAGGTGCTGGGAGCAGTGGGTTATCCAGGCGCGACCGACGGTTACCAGGTCAATTTCAGAGTGCCATCCGGTGTCAGCTCTGGAGCAGCCAGCATTCAAGTGAACGCGGCCTGGATCGCCGGGCCAGAAGTGAAAATCGCAATCCAGTAGCGCGTATCATGGAGACCGAGGGAATTCTGCTTCACATCGGTCAGCGAATCCAAAGGTCCACGCTCGTAGAGCAGTTGAATACTCAAATGATCTCCGACGCGGAATCTCTCGGCGCAGCTAAGTGCCAGACGTATTGAACCGCCACAGGGCCGCGATCCCGGACATCGATCAGTTGATGCCAAGCCGGAAGTCGACGGCTGATTCCAGAGAAACCTTGGATGCCCGGCGGCAGAGACAGCACGACAGCACGGGGTTTCTTGTACAGCATGAATTCTGGCGCGGCACTACACGAAGCTGAAACAAATGGTGGTGGCCGTTAGTGAGAGGAAAGATCGGCAGCAAAGGCCCTTCGTTAAATGAACTGGTGCCCAGCGAGGCGGCAGGACGTGGCAGTGCGTAATCGAGGTTGAGTGAGCGCGCGGCAGGATGCGCATCCAATGGAAGGGGACCACTGCACCGGATCTCGCGGGATTAAGCCGAAGCCGGCCGGAAAATAGATGGAGGTTCTATGAAAGGATGCATCAAGTTTCCACGAGTTTTGGAATTGGCACTCGTTTTCGGCATTGCAGGAGCTTTGGCTCCGCCCGGTCTGGGTGAACAGAGCTCAGTTGCTAACGGTTCGGCTGATTCATTTGCGGTAGCAGTAAAGGGACCGACGGTATTTAATGTGCTGTTCGATAATTACGGCAATATTGTTGGTCCCAATCCTAATTTCCGGGGGAATTGCGGTTCGCCCTTGGGACTCTGCGTTCAGTGTGATGTCCATTCAGTTGACACTGATGAAATAATTGGGACAATGACCGTAGCCGCGTATTCAATTCCGGCTACACTAGGCGACTCCTTCACCCTTCAGGTTGCACGCAAATTTGAACTTCCTGGGGGGACCATTACCACGCCAGTGAGCACCGATTATCATAGCCGGACGTCAGACCCACCCAAACATGGAGGCACCGAAGCATTCTTCGTTGGTTACCATGAGAATGGCGCAATTGCCACGGGTACAGGTCGTTTTGCTCATGCGACGATTACGACAGAGATGCGAGGCCGATTGGAAGCGGTCAACGCCGCCAGCACAGGGCTGCTTCCCATCTGGTTTTCACATCTTTTCTTGATAAAAGTAACACGGTAGACCGGTCCTGGGTTTTGCTTTCCGCAACGAGCGGTCGTGACCCGTCAGCAGAGGGACTGAGAGAGCCGCAGTGGCAGCGCGCGACGTCCTCTTCAGTAACTCGCCGATTGTTTGTGGAATCGCCACAGATTCTGAGGTTGCGAGGACGATGTCGGCCAGGACTCCGACTCCTCGAATTCGTGCGGCCCGTTCCGGCCCTCGATAGCCTCGTTCGAATCCCCTGAGCGCTATCGGGTCGCCGGCCCTCCAGGTGCGTAGCAGCCCCGTGACGTTCGGTCCGTCTGTCCGGACATGGTGTGA
Organism: uncultured Solibacteraceae bacterium; assembly: GCA_964608645.1. Taxonomy (GTDB): domain Bacteria; phylum Acidobacteriota; class Terriglobia; order Bryobacterales; family Bryobacteraceae; genus CAZSQK01. The sequence continues at coordinate 3,395 of CAZSQK010000221.1, forward strand.
CTATACCGTGCTCGCTCGGTGCCGGAAAGGACCGGGATTTCCCACGGAGTCGGTTACAGCCGATCCACGACGGGTGTATTGAACTACATGCGGTTGCGCGGGGCCGACATGGGAAATGTGTGATGCGGTGTGATGAAATCTGCTGGAAGTTATTGAAAAGTTGGTAGCGCTAACGGGAATCGAA
>CAZSQK010000222.1:0-3470 GCA_964608645.1 uncultured Solibacteraceae bacterium
GACGGGGATGTCGGGGCGGATGACGTACGATCACGCGGGGAAGAAGGTGTTCTGGAAGGCGGAGGTTAATCCCGCGCCGGGCGGCATACAGGCGTATTGCGAGCTCTACTTTTACGGGATCACGGGACAGAAGCTGGCGCGCTATAAGTGCACATATGATGCGAGCGATAGCGAGAATCCAAATATGTTCAGTCTGCTGTTACAGGATCGAACGCAGCATGTTGGTGGATCGCTGACGAGTTCGGATGGGACCGGGGTGACGACGGATCGGCTGGGGTCGATCCGGGCGAAGGATAATGGGGAGCGGTATACGTATTATCCGTATGGGGAGGCGAAGACGGAGTCGGTGTCGGGTGGCGGGATGTATGCGGGGTTGGAGTCGCCGGTGAGGAACTATGTGGCGACGATGGGGCGGTTCGATCGGCCGGATCCGTTGGGGCTTCGGGGTGTGACGATGGGAGATCCGGGGAGTTGGAATCGGTTCGCGTATACGGGTGGGGATCCGGTGAACTTCCGGGATCCGAAAGGCCTTTTCCGGTCTGCACTTGACGAAGACAACGAGGAAGGCTGGGAGGATGGCTACGCTTACGTTGGGTTTTTACAGATCGCCGCTGCTCAGATGCGTGGCAAGTATGGTCCGGTCCAGGGCGACGTTGAAAAACTGACACAGTTCTCGATCGATTTCCGAAACATTGCGCATGAGTCGATCCGGAACATGTCTCAGCCATGCAGGGAGGCCCTCGGAGAACATTGGAACCTGTTCAACGGCCTCACCAGCCTGATGGGGAAGGCAGATCCTGCGAACACGAACGCAGTGAAGTTCTACGACGGCCGCACAGACGACGTAAAGAAGATGACGATGTCTCAGTTCGGCTGGTCGGATAACAGCGACTGGACGGTCGCCCAAGTGTTCGCCAACCCAGGGGTATACGGCTTTACATCGGAGTTCGGCGGGAAGGCGAGCAATGACATCGTTCTCGGCCAGTACTTCTTCGATCATCCTGAAATCCAGATCGCCGGAATGCTGCACGAGATGCTGCATGCTTACACGGGTATGAAGGATATTGATCTGGCGGGCACGCTCGGCCTCGGTGATTTCAAGAACGCGAAAGATGCCAGCGGCGCGATCACCCAATATCTGAAGAATGACTGTTCGAGGGGGATCATCTAACCGTGCGCGCCCATTTGGTTTTGTTCTCCAGTTTCAGGTCGGCGGCATTGGCGTGGGCGCTGATCGAAACGTGTGTGGCGTCCACCCAAGACGTCTCCTATAAACGCGAATCGAGCAGGGTCTACGACGAAGGGCGGGTCGTCGAGGCGAAGCTGTTTTCACCGTCCACGCTGCTTGAGCAGTTCCGCGCGTTCGCCACGGCTGAATGCTCAGGGAGGAAACTCGCGCGGTTGATTGTCGCCCCGACCCAGGTAGAACTTGCAAAGGCCATTAATGTCTCATTTGTTCTCGATGACATGACGAGCGCGGCCATTGAGAAGTTCGTTTTGGCGAATCCAGCTCTCCTTGGCCAGGATGTTGGCCGGTTGAATGTGGCACAGGTCCTGTGCGTCGGTGAGAATGCCACGGCGATGATCCGAAGCGGGGACCGTGTTGAACAGCATCAGATTTCGGGACCAGCGGATTCCCGGAAGTGGAGCGTTCGCGGGACGGAGGTTACATTCGTCGGGTTCAGTGTTCATGCCGGCGCTCGTGAATGGATTTCCGCTTTCTTGAGGACGTTGGTTCTGCCCGACCCGGAGACTGCGGCGGCCATTCGTGATGACCTGGAGCGCCGAACGGGGATTCGGACATACCTAATCCTCAGGACCGACCCGTTTTTCTGGGATATGGATGGCCCGAAGTTCGATGCTTTTGAGGTCCCGGTCCCCCGAATTTCCAGCAAGGAGTTTCTGACGCGACCGTTTGTTTCGTGCCCGCCGTCCGACAACCAGAAGCCATGCCGCGTCGAGACATTCCACTGAGCCACTTTGGTGAGGCGGTTTGATGCGGTCCAGGCGCGGCGGTCACGTCAAAGGTTTCTGTTCTCTCCGCCATGTGCGCATCTGGCAGCGGTGGGAGCAAAACTGGCGGTCGCCGCGTCCGGCGCTGCGGAGGAACCACCGGCCGCACTGTGGCGCGGGGCACCGGGCGCATGTGATCCTGCCGGCGATCTCCTCCGCGAGGCGCTGCCAGAGGGCGTCGATCAGCCGCAAGGGCCGGTAGCGGATTGCTAAATGATGATCGCCGTCCGGTGAGGCGATCAGGTCGAAGCGGACGCCGGTCATCCGGTCCGCGACCTTCCGGGCCAGGAGTTCTCGGCCATGGTGGAGCAGGTCGGCGCGCTTGGCATCGTCGGGCTGGCGCAGCAGGCGGCGTAGGACGTGCGCGTCATGACCGATGATGGCGTCGTACAGATCGCCCGCCGACCGGAGCAGGCGGATCTGCTCGTGCCAGAGCGCGACCGGCTCGGGCGCAAAGATCTCAGCGGCCCGGAGCTTGCGACCCGCCAGATGGCGCGGGATCGAAAACGACAGCAGGCCGTAGGCGCCGGCGAAGTCGGGGATGCGATCGTGCGGGCACTCGGCCAGCAGCCGGTGCAGACACGGCTGCTCGTGGCAGGGGCGCGACGTTAGCACGTCGGCCTGGCCCCACTTCGGCACGAGGCAATCGGCCATGCCGTCGCTCGTCTTCTTCCGCTGGATCTCGAAGCCGCCGTCCGGAATCCACGTTTCGAATAGATCGCTTCCGGTGTCGATTCCTTCGACAGCGGTTTTCCACAGGCGCGTCGCCATTTTGTGACGGATCATTGTAGCTACGCGTCACACGGGCGCGCCAGGCGAAGGGGAGTTCGGGGTCTCAAACCGGTGTGATGCTGGCGCTGGCCAGCTCCGGCCGGTCGGCATCAGGGCAGCGGCGGCGCGGAGCTGGCGGCGGATATGGGCGAGGTGGGCGAAATGTGACGGCTGACTGCCGCTAGCCATCACGCTTGGCGTGCCGGAGCACGGCGGGTCCGGAGCCGGGGAATACGGCGCATCAACTCCCGTTCCACGGCGGCGGCCAGGGGCCGGTCGCGGCGGGCGTGGCGGAGGAGGTAGCGGAGGTCGGCGGCGTCGAGGGCGGTGAGCGGGGCGCCGGCGAACTTCGGGACGGAGCGCGGGATGACGAACTCAGCCACGGGCGCCTCCGTTCTGGCGCGGGTGCTGCTCCAGGTACGCCGTATACAGGCGCGGGTTCTCCTTGAGCGCCTGCACGTAGGCTTGCGCGAAGGTGATATGCCGGGCGGCGGCGATCCTGGTGGCGGCGGCGTGAAGCTGCTGCTCGGCGTTGCCGCCGCCCTGGCTGTGCGCGGTGTGGCGCATGGGCTTCATGCCGGGCGGGGTGCGGTCGAGGTGCGGGTTCTGCCGCTGGGCTTCGAGCATGGCCTCGTGGCGGGCCGGGAAGCGGCCGGTGGCCATCAGCTCGTCGGTTATATCGCAGA
>CAZSQK010000223.1:0-3429 GCA_964608645.1 uncultured Solibacteraceae bacterium
AACGCCCTGCCGAATGATGCTCAAAAAAAGACGTTTTCTGATGATCGGCAACAGGGTCCCCTTACGCCGAGCAGTCGCCCCTCAAAGGTTCCATCTATCGTTCCGGCGTCGGACACCGGCCACGTCACAAGTAAGATGCTTCCGACCTTTGCGCCTTCTGGAAAGTCGAGCTTCATAGACCTCCCGCGGTTTCAGTGGGTGCTCGTCAAGCCTCGATCTTGAGGTGATCTTATCATGGCAGAACGGTCGAACTAGCGGTAGATGAACCGCAGCACAACTTCAAGGATTCTTCAGAACTGTCTCGGCGTAGCCGACCTTGAACTCTTCTCGTCGGCGGAAAGCAGGAATTGAGACCGCTGTTTCAGGCGGCACGGCGACGGCACTCCATCAACGCACTGCTCCAGGATGTCGGGCCGCATCTTCTTCAGGTCCCCGTCGTACGCGCCCGGAACATTCGCCGCCGCCATTGCTTCCGCTGTAGTCCTGCCGGTGACCTCTACGACCGTTCGTTGGGAAGGGTGCGATGCTCTGGCGGGCGAACTCGGCCACGATTGGGAAACCGAAGTCATTCGAGGCGAGGATGGCGAAGAGATTGATTCGGTCGAGATGGAATGTCCATATTCAGCCAAGTGTATGATCCCTCTCGCACATCGGGCCTATGAGGGGCAGAGTGCACCCCAAAGGAATCCCCTGCCTGTACTGCTCTACTGACATGGAAACAGCGATGAAAGAGACACTGCAACATCGTGACGCCGATGATTTGAGCTTTGCCAAGAAGTTGATGGAAGCAGGAGTCAACGGGGAGGGGCTTAGGGCCTGTGCCCGCTTCGACGGGCACAAAACTCGGCACTGGTTCAAGGCTTGATCCTGCCGAATTACCCCGCATTAACGTGGGGTCAAAATCATGGGCACAATTGCGGGCACAATGAGCAAAAATAAAGCGCTGAATCAGTCTTGATCCAGCGCAGCTAAGTGCTTTATTATGAACTTGGTGCGGATGAGAGGACTTGAACCTCCACTCCCTTGCGAGAACTAGAACCTGAATCCAAATCAGCGAGTATCGCCGGGTATCGTGGCGGCCTAAAGGGCTGATTTCGTGCAGATGGCGATATCGCCGAGTATCGCGGTTCTTCATCTGATCGTTACAGTATTCGTTACATTATCCGATATGCAGACCTTGTTATTCTGCATAAAATCTAGCTGCGACGATGGTCTCGGCGCCGCGGTTCAGCCTGACGCTCCCTTCCAGCCTGCGCTGCGCGGCGTTAAAAGGTCAACGGCCGTCGGGGCACGGCAACACGTTGTAACCTCTCGCTTTTTCCGCTGACGGCAAGAGGCTGGTGAGTGGCGGCCGGGACAAAGTGGTCAGGCTGTGGGATGTCGCAACCAGGCAGGAGGTCGGCAGTCTGGGAGGGGCAAGTGAAATCAACTCCGTGGCCTTTTCTCCAAACAGCAGAATTCTCGCGGCCGGGTCGAGTGATGGGAAGGTCCGGCTGTGGATGGCTGCCACTAAAGACTAAGGGCAGCGGTTGTCCGGTACCGTCCTTACAACTCAAACCTTGGCCGGGAGGGCCGCTTCATTTTCCGCCGCCAGGACCTCGGCCGCGGCGCGGTCTCCAGACGAGACGGCTCCGGTCATCGCCCCGTAGCACTCCGTGCCCGTGTCGCTGCCGGCCCAATGGACGCGGCCGCACGGCGTCTGGATTGCCGGTCCGAAACCGAAGCCAGTGTAGACGCCCGGCCCGGGCGTGCCGGCGTAGTCCCCGCGGATGAAGTCCGGAAGAGACCAATTGAATTCGAAGTATCCATCCGGCTGCGGATTCTGCGGTGGGACCGCGGGATACAGGACGGTCTGGGAGAGATTCCGGGCTTCCTCTCCAAAGGCATGGGCCATCTCGTCGAGCACGATGCAGCGTCGCTCTTCGCGGGTGAGGCTCCCGAACTCGCGGGCTTTGTCGGCGTCGACGAAGCAGGTGAGGAGTCCCGGCTGATCTTCGCCCTCCAGCGTGGAATCGCGGGTGTTCGCGACGAACGACTTCGGATTGAGACAGACGATCACTCCGGACAGATCAGGGCGCCAGAACGGTTCGTCGTAAACCAGCCAGATCTTCCAGAAGGACCCGAGAGCCATGCGCTGCTGGAGCTGCGCGCGGTCGGGTGGCAGGGGCGGATCGAAACGGATGAAACCGGCGGCTGCGGTGGTGGTGGCCACGACCACGCGGCGAGCCTTCACGGTCGCAATTTCGGAACGGACGGTCACGGACGTGTCGTCTTGCGCGATGTCGCGCACAGCGGAGTTGACGATCACGTTGCCGCGGCCCACTACGTCGACGATGGTGTCGAGGATCGGGCTGACGCCATTGGTGAGCCGGAAGTGCTGGGCCTGCCCTTGTTGGGAGCCCAGAAAATTCTGGGGATCGCTGCCAAAGCTTCTTATGAAGAAAGCCACATGGAGCAAACTGATGGCTTGGGGTTCCAGACCGAAGGTGCCCCGAAAGGTCGCGGTCAGCAGCGCCTTGGCCGTGCGATCGCTCATCTGGTCCTGGATCCAGTTGTAAAGCGTGATGGTGTCGGCCTCGATGGTGTCGTGGACGCCGCCGCTGAGCAGCGGGTCATATTTCACCTTGCGCCAGCGCGCCGCGGGGTCGATCTGGAGCGACATATAGGCGAGCGCGGCGAGGGCGGCCGCCAGATCGGCTTTCGCTTCTAAGGAAATATGCGGAAGGCCGTCGGATTTGTCGTCGCCCTTAGGCGGCACCTCGTAGTAATAGCTGAGGCCGCCCTCGAAGCCGACCAGGACATGCCGGCCGCCGACATATTGCTCGAAGAGGTCGAAGGGAGCGCCGCGATCGCCGGCCAGGTCGTCCATGAGCTTGCGAATGGCCGGCTGCAGACTGGGTTCGCTGACCCACTCGGCGCCGATTTCGAAGAGGGTGCGGCCGTCGGTGAGTTTCTCCGTCCAAATGCGGCCGCCGTAGCGGTGCCCGGCTTCGAGCACGATCACGGATTTACCCGCCTGTTTCAGCCGATACGCCGCTGTCAGGCCGGAGATGCCGGAGCCCACGATGCAGTAGTCCGCTTCGAGTGATTTCATAATTGATATATGATCCCAATTCATTATCTCGTGCGCAATATTTCATTCAAATAACAATCGAGGCCAAATCGCCCAGTGGGGAATAGAAGCGCTACATGCTACCGGCCGCCGTTCCCAAGACTCTTTCCGGATATAATTCATCAGATCATGGCCACTCCCGCGCCCGGTTAACTTCTGGGCCCTTACGAGATGCTTGAAGCGATCGGCGCCGGAGGCATGGGTGAGGTCTGGAAGGCGCGGGACACGCGGCTCGACCGCATCGTCGCCGTGCAGGAAGAGCGGTTTACCAGCTTAGAATTACCCACAAGTTCAGTAGTTCAGTGGGTGTAGAATGA
>CAZSQK010000224.1:0-2805 GCA_964608645.1 uncultured Solibacteraceae bacterium
CCCGCCGCTTACTCGTCCCGTAGCGCCACCAGCGGGTCGACCCGCATGGCGCGCCAGGCCGGAAGGGCGCACGCCATCAGACCGGTCGCCAACAGCGCCGCCGCCACTCCGGCGTACGTCAGGGGATCGCTCGGGCGCACTTCGAAGAGCTGCGCGGCGATCAAGCGGCCGGCCGCGAACGCCCCGGCGATCCCAAACACCAGTCCCGCTCCCAGCAGCGCTCCCGCGTACCCGAACACCATCCTCAGGACATTCGCGGGTCGCGCGCCGAGCGCCATCCGGATGCCGATCTCCTGAGTCGCCTGCGTCACCGAATACGAGATCACACCGTAAATCCCGACCATCGCCAGCGCCAGCGCGATCCCCGCGAAGATCGACATGAGCAGCATGGCGAAGTGGCGCTGCGAAAGCGACGTTGCCACCAGCGCGTCCACCGTCCCGACCGCGTCCAGCGGCAACTCGGGATCCAATTCGCGGACGGCCGCGCGCACGCCGGCGATCAGGGTTGCCGGGTCGCCCGCGGTCCGCACGCCAAAATACATCGAGCCGAACGGAATCTGCGCCGCCGGCTCGTAGACCGCGGCGCGCCCCTTCGATTCCAATTCCTGATCCCGGACGTCGCCGGCGACCCCGACAATCTCCGCGGGCTTCGATCCGTTGCCCACGCGGATCCGCTGGCCCAGTGGATTCTCATTGGCGTAGAACCGCCGCGCCATGCTCTCGCTGATGATCGCCACCGGCGGCGCCGCCGCGTCGTCGTGTTCGTTGAAATCACGGCCTGTCCGGATCGGAATGCGCAGCGTCGCGAAGTACCCGGGCGTTGACGCGTAATAAGCGGCGCTCGGCTGGTTTCCGGCGGGAACCGGAGGTTTGCCGATTTGCTCGAACGACAGGATATAGTCGTCGCCCGCCAACGGAAAGATCTGCGCGGCGCCGGCCAACTGCACGCCCGGCAGCGCGCGGAGTTTCTCCAGCGCGCGGCGGTAGAACGCCGTCTGCTGCTCGTCGGTCTTGTACTTCGCTCCCGGCAGGTTGGTGCGGAACGTCAGGACGCCGTGCGGGTCGTAGCCCGGATCGATCGATTGCAGGCGGTAGAAGCTTCGCATCAGCAGCCCGGCGCCGGAGAGCAGCACCAGCGCCAGGGCCACTTCGCCCATGACCAACACGCTGCGCAATCGATTGCGGCGGAATCCGATGGCGTTGCCGCGCGCCCCCTCGCGCAGGGCCGCGATCAGGTCGGTCCGCGCCATGTGGAGCGCCGGCGCGATGCCGAACAACAGTCCGGTCAACACCGCAATGGCGGCGGTGAACGCCAACACCCGCAGGTCAACAGCGATTTCCGCCGCGCGTGGGAGGATCGCGGGACTGAGTTTCGACAACATGCGGGTCGCCGCAACTGCCAGGCCGAGTCCGACGAGAGCCCCTGCCGCGGAGAGCAGCACGCTTTCGGTGAGCAACTGCCGGATCAGCCTCCAGCGGCCGGCGCCGAGCGAGGCCCGCACCGCAATCTCCCGCCGCCGAGCCGACGAGCGCGACAGCAACAGGTTCGCCAGATTTACGCACGCGATCAGCAAGACGAAGCCTACCGCCGCCGTGAGAGTCGTCATCGCCGGGCGAATCCGGCCGACCGCCGCTTCCTGGAGGCTTGCGAGGGTCGTGTCCCATCCCGAGTTCGAGTCCGGAAACTGCTGCTCCGCGCGGGCCGCGATCCCATTGAGGTCGGCCTGCGCCGCCGCGAGCGTCGTCCCTTCCTTCAGCCGCCCGATGCCGGCGAGGTAGTGGCCTCCGCGCTGCTGCCAGTTCTGCAGGTTCATCGCAAGCGGTGTCCAGATTTCCGCCCGCGCGGGGAACTGGAAGTCGGCGGGCATTACGCCGATAACGGTATAGAGTTCCTCATTCAGCTTGACCGTCTTGCCCAGCACGTCTCGCCCGCCCGCGAAGCGGCGCTGCCACAGACCATGACCCAGGATCGCGACGCGGTTCGACCCGGGCTGCATTTCCTGCGCCGTGAAGACACGGCCGAGAGCGGGCTGACGCCCGAGGACATCGAAGAACTCCGGGCTGACGCGAGATCCGCGGAGGCGTTCCGGCTCGGACCCGCCGGAGAGGTTGAGGCCCTGTCCCGCAAAAGCCGCCAACCCGGAGAAGCTGTGATTGTGGTCGCGATAGTCGAGATAGTTGCCCGGCGAAAGCGAAAATTGCGGGAACCCCGCCTTCAGGTTCCGCTCGCGCACGACGACGAGTTGTTGCGGCCTGGAATAACGCAGCGGCTGCAGCAGCACGGAATTGACGACGGTGTAGATCGCGCTGTTGGCGCCGATTCCCAACGCCAGCGCCGCCACGGAGACGCACGTGAACCCCGGATTCCGCCACAGGCTCCGGCCGGCGTATCGCAGATCCCGCAGAAATGAGGTGAGCATCAGGGTTTAGACGACAGGACAGAAAAGGCGTTAGCTTTCGCGGCGCCGCGAATCATTTGCGCCGGAGCCCTTCTGCACTGTGGCACACTATCCCAATGGTGCCCCGACCGCATCCGACCCTCGAGCGTCCCACTCATGTCCGCTATTGGGTGATCGTCTTCGCCGTGACGCTCGCCGTAATCACCTATATCGACCGAGTCTGTATTTCATTTGCCGCTCCCGCCATCCGGGAAGAGCTTCACCTCAGCTCCAAACAACTGGGCTGGGTTTTTCTGATTTTCAACTGGTCGTACGCGGCCTTCGAGATTCCGGGCGGCTTCCTTGGCGACCGGATCGGCCCGCGCAAGGTCCTGATGCGGATCGTCATCTGGTGGTCGTTCTTCAC
>CAZSQK010000225.1:0-2051 GCA_964608645.1 uncultured Solibacteraceae bacterium
GACTGGCGCGGGCTGCCGCGCGGCGCGGCGCCGAAGCGCTCCAGGTCGTAGCGCGGCATGTTCGCCTGCATCATCTCGACGGCGCAGCAGGCGAGCCCGAACGTCATCCACATCAAGGAGCCGGTGCGGGCCCAGTTGACCAGCGCTTCGGCGCTGGTGACGAGAAAGCCCTTGTCGGCCATCTCCTGCTGCATCGCCTTGAAATAGGGATCGTTGTCGCTGACCGGGCGCGCGCCTTCGACGGCGGAGCGGGCGGAATGGCCTGCGGGGAGGACTACTCCCATTCGAGCGCTCCCTTCTTCCATTCGTAGATGAAGCCGACGGTCAGCACGCCGAGGAACGTCACCATCGACCAGAAGGCGAAGGCGCCGGTGGCGCCGAGCGTGATCGCCCAGGGAAACAGGAAGGCGACTTCGAGGTCGAAGATGATGAACAGGATGGATACGAGGTAGAAGCGCACGTCGAACTTCATGCGCGCATCGCCGAAGGCATTGAAACCGCATTCATAGGCGGAGAGCTTTTCCGGATCGGGCTTGGACGGCCCCAGCAGCACCGGCGCCAGCAGCAAGGCGGTGGCGATCACCCCGGCGATCCCGATGAAGATCAGGATCGGCAGGTATTCGAGCAGCATCTTGTCCATGCTTTTGCCTCAACCCCTTGGCCGGGCGGCCAACCGTGCCATTTCGCGGGTGCAGTATCGGCGTCGGACCCCCGCAGGCCACGCGGGTTTAGACTAAGATTCGGTGCGGCAAAACAGGATTTTTCGCAGAGTTTGCGAGGGAGTCGCAAGTGGCTCAACCGCTCACAGATTGGGGTCTTTTGGGCGGTTTATTGCGGTGCTTTTGAGGGGGTTACTGCAAGACGGCGACGGTCCGCCTTCGCCCCTTCGGGGCTACGGCGTGACGCCATTTTCCACCGCTTCGCGGTGGAAAATGGCGGGAGCGACGGGGCTCGAACCCGCGACCTTCGGCGTGACAGGCCGACACTCTAACCAACTGAGCTACGCCCCCGCATCGAGGCCCCAAAGGACCCTTTCCGCGAAAGGGGGCCGGTGTAGGGCGCGGGCTCAGCCCCTGTCAAGCGAGCGAACAAGAAAACCCATCATTGCGGGGCGGTGCGGAATTCCAGCGGCGTCACCTCGCCGTTGCCGTCGAGGTCGAGCTGCTGGAACTGGGAGCGCACGCCGGTAGCGAATTCCTGGAAATCGATGAAGCCGTCCTCGTTCCAGTCGATCACCGGCATGGCGGTGGATTCGTCGAGCCGGATGCGGCGCTGGTTGGCCGCGGCGGCTTCGTCGGGGTCGAGGCGGCCGTCGCGGTTGGTGTCGGCCTGCCAGAAGTTCTGCCTGAGGCCCGCTTCCAGCTCCTCGCGCGTCACCGTGCCGTCGCCATTGGTGTCGAAATTGGCGATGAGCATTTTCCCGGAGTGCCAGTTCTCCGAGCGCGGCGCGGCAAAGGGCGACCAATGGCGCGGCGGCGCGGCACAGGCGGCGACGAGCAGCAGGCCGGCCATGGCGGCGATGTGAGAGCCCCTCATCCGCCGACTTCGCCATTGCGGCGCGGGCGGCGTCAAGCCGACGTGGTTACTGGCCAGGCGGTGGTCCGCCGCCGCCGCCACGATGGTGACCGCCATGGCGGCCGGAGCCGCCGGTACCCTGCCCGCCTCCGCCGGCGCCCTGCGGACGGCCGCCGCCCAGCTCCTTGGCGGTGAGCTGACCGTCATTGTTGGTGTCGAGCTTCGCGAACCGCGAGAGCGCGGTGCCGGAGTATTCGTTGAAGTCCATGCAGCCGTCCTGGTTCCAGTCCACCCGCGGCGTCCGCTCGGACCTGCTCGAACAATTTCGACGAACGCAGCCGCCTTATCAGCCGCCGGACCTGCCCAACTACGCCTTCGAGGAGAACACCCTGTTCGACTCGCATCGCGCACCGTTGCGCGCGATTCGGCGGCTGCTGAAGCCGATCCTGAAGCTGTTCTTCAATCCGAACCCGCTGATTCAGGCTCTCAATATTCAGTCGCGAGTCAATACGATGCTCGCAGAGCGGGAAGCGAGG
>CAZSQK010000225.1:2061-2554 GCA_964608645.1 uncultured Solibacteraceae bacterium
AATTGCCCGGACGTCGCGTTTGCGCGGGCGGGGGCGGCAGTGGGGTTCGAAGGCGGGGGCGGGTCAGGGCCGAACATGCCGCAACCCCACAGACCGGGCAGCGGCAAAACGATCAGGAAGCGTGAGGACATGGACGCCACTAGCGCATTTGCGCGCGCGGCGGGTCAAGCGATGACTTGTCGCGAGATGTCGCTCAGTAGAGGCCGACGTGGCCGCGGAAGCTGTCGAAGATGATGTCCGGCTTGTAACCAATGCCGTTCTTGAACACGAGCGGCATGTGCTCCAGCGCGGCGGCGTCGCGCATCGGATCGCCGTCGATCACCACCAGATCGGTGCGTTTGCCCACCGTCAGCGAACCGACGGTTGCGTCGCGGCCCAGATAGCGGGCGCCGTTCAGTGTCGCGATCTTGAGCGCGGCGGGGAAACTGAACCCGGCCTCGACCAGAAGCTCTATCTCGCGCTTGCCGGAGTAGCCGGGGATTACGCCGCCGTA